>CAYFUG010000009.1:0-48487 GCA_964346295.1 uncultured Bdellovibrionales bacterium | reverse complement strand
GACCAAGGACCCTTCTTTCTGGAAGAGAGCTTGAAGGACTGGAAGGAGAGGGTGGAGGGAGAAGTGTCTCCGCCACCGAAAACTCCTCCCAGATAACGACTTTCAAGGGCTGCGACCTCCTCTGGGCTGTAAGTTGAATAAAAAGGCTTAACATCATGGTAGTTCTCTACCAGAATATTAAATATCCACTGCCATTCCTGAATGCTTTGATTATCGAATAAATCGCAAAGTGCGTCATCATTAGAACCGTATTCATCCAGATAGCCGCCCATTTCATAACAGGCGTCAAAAATGCTGAAGTATTGGATATAGCCAAACTCTTTTACGAGAAAGTGGATATATCCTGTTGGATTATTGACGGGTATTGTGCGGCTATTAAAATCATTCTTGCTTGTTCTTGTCGGATAATTATATTCAGTAATTTCAACATTCGTGACTTCTCCTGAATCATTAAAAATCACCTTCTCTACAAAGGCAACATGTCCGACTCCTCCTCCAATATCCCTAGCCGTCCAATAGGCAACATCCCCTGGAAGAGGCGTGCTATCAACCGGAACCCCTGCAGCCCTAGCGGCCGCACCCCAATGTCCCCCATCTCCTAAATGTTGTCCGTGATAGGAATTGCTAAAATCTGCAATGTTAAAATCAGGGGCGCCCACTTCACTCGCCTTGTGTGCTGCATAAGAAGTGCACTCACATTGGGCAAATCCCCAGCGATCCTTCCAGTAGTAGTAATCTGAGCCACAACCTGTGACCCATTGCACATTTTCGCCCTCCAGAGTTCCTCCGGCTTGCTCTACGCCTCTCTCCCATTCGTGCCCGCAAACATTAGCTCCCTCCGGGGGATTGTCCCCCTTGGGACACTTCCCCCTGTAGGGATAAGTATCATCATATGCAAACACTTGAAATGAAGAGAGGAGCATTGTAACTAGGATTAAAAACAAAAAAATTCTCAGACCCTTGCCAGATTTGTTAGAAGATCTCATTGCTAACTCCTTTTTGATAAATTGATCAAGTGGACAAAAAACAACACCTCGCAATTCTTTGTGTTTACCTCCTTTCGTTATTATGGCGCAATGCGCCTTGTTAAAGAACTAATGCGATTTTGACTTGAGATTAAATCAAAACCGGCAGATTACTGCCAACATGATAAATTATTAATTGGCAGCAACGCTAACAGTTTCAATTTTATAAACTTATATTTTTTCCAAGTTACTAATCCAAGAACTGTTTATCTCAGGCCATATTTTAGATTTTTCAATAAAAATCTCCTCATTTTCATCAGAAAGACAATTGGCATATGTTGGTTCTATTACAACAAAGAATCCATCAAATTTCTTGATCCGATCATCTTCTTCGTAATAAGTTGGTTTTAGATTTATTCCTCTTGTTGGGTATTCCAAGGCACTATCTTCGTATCTGTAAACAGCTCCGCAGGGAATGTTTAAGGGGTCGCAAGAAGCTTTGTCTAGGGTGAGTAATTCCCTATTCGAAAAAAGAACCTTTTTGAAGCTTTCTCTGGAGCCATCTTGATGATGAATTATAATATTATCATAAAAATAAACTATCTGGCCTTCAGCATCATTTAGGACAGGAAACTTAATTCCGAGCTCTTTGACAATAAAGTATAATTGGCCATCTTTTTTTTCGTAGGAGCCATATCTTTCGTGTCCTTGTTCTGAATTATTAGCCGTTACACCTTCCTTCGTGTTGTCTTCCAGTTCACTTTTATCCATCACTGCCACCTCCTCACCCTCCAAAGTTGGGTTAGTAGCGGTCTCTTCTTTGCCACAACCAGAAAAACTAAAAGATAGGATTAGGAGGAGTAGGCCTGTTAGCAAGAGACTTGTTTTGAATTTTTGAGAACTGAGAGAGTTTTTGGGATCTTTCATTTTTTTGTTGTTAAACTTTGAAGATTGAAGAATTAGACATCAAAGATTTCTGCCTATGCTTAAGTTAGCTAGAAGTTAGGAAAAAAGCAAGACGAGATTATTTTTCAAAAAATACAAGGAATCTCCGCTCGCCCCTCAGTCGTTCCGGAGCTGCGCGCCCGCTCGTAGAGAGCGGCGGGCGACTTGCTCCCGCCCAATAAGTCATTATAGCGACACTTAGAAATTTCTTTTGGATTTGTATTAAGTTGTCAAAGTAACTTGGTCAAAATCTTTCTCTTAAATTTAGCCGGTGTCGCATAATGCGATATTAGGCGACGGCTTCGGGGCTCGCTAATTGCAATTTCAAGGTTCGTTTTGTTATGGAAAACTTCTACTAGACTTCAGCTTTTCCATACTTCTCAACAAGAATAGGATCGAGATGAACAATCTTGCCTTCTCCTGATAAGAAACTTTCCGAAGAGTTGACCTTTAAACTTTCTCCTTTTTCGAAACTACCACTTTCAACGCTTCCATCTTTAAAATAAATCTTCCATTGAATGCCTCCTTCCTTATTCGGAAAGACCTTCTTTTCTAGGTGTTTAATCTTAGATCTTGTTAGCATCTTTTTTTTCTAAGTGTTTTTCTATCTCTTCTAGTCGCTTTTCCATCTCGGATAATTCAAGGGCTCTCAGGAGGTGTCCAGATAAGAACCCTAGACAGTTTGCAATTCTAGCCTCTATGCTGCCGTTTCTAGTTCGGTTTATGGTGTCTTCCAACAGGACAACAACATCCTTTGAATCTTTTAAACTTAAAGCCCGCAAGAAGGACTGCCTTGTCTTATAGCTTGTTTTCCCCCCTTTTGATTGGATAGCCCTTTTTTCTTCTTTGCTAATTTCCGGATCGTGCATAAAACAAAATTGCTTTCCCTTTTGGGCGTTGGCTCTGCATTGCTTCTTGTCTAACTTGATAAAGGCGCACTTCATCGTAACTTATGAAAAATTAAGTGGTTGCTTTTTTAGGCTTTTCTCTTGTTAAGAAGTAAGGTGGGGGATACCCCCCCTCACACCCCCCCCCACTTTGCCCTTTACGGGCAAAAGGGTTCTATTCTCTTTACGGTATTATATAACTAGGCTAACCCCCCCTTCGCTAAGCCCCTTTATTGAGCTAAGTCCTAGGTTATTGAAAATTTCAAGATATTTCTTTATGCTTTCCTTAATGGTGTTCCATCCTAGATCCCTAAAGGCTACTGAGTTAGTTTTTAGTTTATAGTGTATAGTTTTTAGAAAGATGGATAGTTCACTAAACTGGGAATCGAAGGGCGAATAAAAAAGCAAATTACCTTGCTTTTAAACGAGGATTGATTAAAGTGAAAAGCAAGACAATAGCAATTGACACCTTTTTCAGGGTGTTTTTATTTCAACCAAAAACAAAAACCCCCGCTGGAAACGAGGGTTTTAAAGTTTCAAAATATTTTACAAATCTATAAACAAGTAGAGGCAGTAATAATTCCTCCGGAAACAGTAATCGTACAGGTACCAGTACCCGCTGAATCTCGCATAATTAGAGTTCCGCTGTAACCCGCAGTTCCACTTACACTAAATCCAGCAGAATCAACAGCAATAGCACTAATATTGGTTGCTGAAAGACTGCTTATGCCAGCAATAGTAGCACCAGAAAAATTAACTTTACTAGCCGCAATTGCCGCAGAAGCATTCACATCCGCATTAACGATGCTGCCATCGGCGATTTCGGAAGTTCCTACTGAATCAGTTGCTAAATCCGCTCCTACCACAGTTCCGTCAGCGATGTCCGCCGAAGTTACTGTGCCGTCTACAATCTTAGCGCTGGTAACAGTATTGTCGCCTGGAATAATTGTGCCATTAGCACTAGCTTTTTCTATTGCCTTAATAAAATAATATTCCTCTTCGTCATCTTCTTTATCGGGAGTGCCGTGATCCTCAAACCATTCATCAAGATCTTCCCAGTCCACTCGTTCGTATTCCATCACGAACTCTTCTAGTTCGTCACCGTCCTCATCGCCAAAAGCCCGAGAGATATAAGTTTCACTTCGATCCTTCACAAAAGAGCGGAGTTCTTTATAAGAATTAAAGTCAGAAGAGTGATGAGCGGGTTGAAAAGTCATCACCCAATCTTGGTATTTGTCGTAGCTAGAAGCTTCTGCTCCTTCTACGCCTACCAAAGCTACAGCTCCCAGGACTAGCGCACTAATCCCGAGAGAGATTTTTTTGATTTGCATTTTTGTTTGCAATTAATTATTTTTAAAGTATCCTTACAGATAGTTACCAGTGTTTGCCGCTATAATATCAATCATCAATCACCTTTGTAAGTGCAAGTTCTTTTTAACAATTACCAGTATAACTCAAATCACCTTCTTTGAAAATATCTACAAACACTTCAATTGGGGAAAAACTGTGCACAAAAAATATAGCCCTCCAACAAATTGCCTTAAAATAAGTAAAAAAATGCTAAATTGATTGAGGAAATTCAACACCCTCTCCATACTTTTAAATCAAAACTAACTAACATGAAAAAAGTCACCTCCTCTTCTAGGGCACTAACTTTTATCATAGCCCCTCTCACTATCCTTCTCGGAATGGGACTGCTTTTATTTCAAGCTTTTTCCGGGTCTTTTTTTAATACTAGCAATCCAGACTCGGATCCCTCCGCGCTCCAGCAACAAAACACCTCCCCAGAAAAAAAAGAGCGTGACTTCTCACAAGTTAAAAACGACCTTCTCGGGATAGAATTTCAAGTCCCCTCCCAATTTCAACAACTTCCCCAGCAAAAAATAGCCAAACAAAACCCTAACCTTCTTTACGGATTTCAATTAACCGACAATCAGCAAATTCAATGCTTTGTTTCTCAAACTCCCCGAACTGACCCTCAGCCTGTAACCTGGGAATATTTAGCTCAAGGCACCTTTCAAGAGATTAAGAAGAATTCTCCTGAGGCTAACCTAGAAAATATCCGAGAAGTAAAGTTCTCCTCTAATAATTCTGGAGCTGCACTCAAGGTAACCTATCCGGGACCAGAAGAACAAACCTTTCTCCAATGGGAAGTAGTCGGTGTTAACCAATCTTCTGCTTTTTTTGCCTTTTGCCAGGCACCTGCTACAATATCTTCAACTAACCAAGAGTTGCTCAGTAATTTCTTGGCGAGTTTTAATATTTACTAAACCAAAATTAATGAGCCCCCGAAAGACAAAAAGAATATCACTTTTCTCTCGCCATCCCATCTTAACTCTGGCGGCCCTTATTATCTTAACAAGCAGTATCTGGCTTTTTTTGAATCAAGAAGACTCTAAAAAAATTACCGTCAAAGGATCGAGAAATCCCCAAGAAGAACTCTCTCAGAAGGCTCAAGAGGCTCAAGACGAATTGAAGGAAGGCAAGACGGAAACTTACACCAACGCTACCCACAACTACTCCCTGGAAATCCCCCAAAGTTGGCACTCCTTTACCGAAGAGGCTGAAAAAGAGTTGGAGCCTAAGGAGCTAGAAGAAGGCAAAGCTATCCAGGAAGGCGGCTATGCTTTTTGGTCCAATCAACCAGATTTAGAAAAATACACTCCCAACACCCGCCCAATGGACTTTCATCTTTTGCGTCTCACTTTGACTCGCACTGATGATTATAGTGCCGAAGAATTGGCCAGCAAGTTACTCAACCTGCCAATTAATGAGCTAGAAAAACAAGAGCTTTCTACTAAAGAATTAACCGGCACCCAGTTTACTTCTCAAGAAGAAGACAGCCGCAACTACCAATCGCTGATTGTATTTGAAAAAGACAATCTCTTCTATCTTTTCAACCTCACTTATATCAACGGCAACCAGGAAATCGCTGATTTGATGGAAGCTATTGCTGCTAGCTTTAGGTTGGAAGGGTAGGCGAGGCTGAAATGCTACAAATTAATTTGCATCTTACCAAAGTGGACTTGCAAACCCGCTCCTTGTTGTTTTTTATGGAAATATCAGCCATCAACCCCAGAAATGGAATGCCCCGGTCTTGGAGGGGCCTTCTGGGACATATATTGCAATGTGCTGCTCGAAAACGACTAGTCACTATCCCAATCCGCTCAACAACGCCCTGCAGACCTCGGTCCGTGGGGCGTTTTACTTTTCTAGATCGAAAAACAGGAGCGGGCTAAAAACCCACTCCTGCAACAGCCTAAAACTAAAAACTACAAACTAACCTAGCTCAAGCTAAAACTTATCAATGCTTGTTTCACTACCTGGTCCTCAACAGAGAAACCTTCTTCAAAGTCCACCTTTTCAGAATAATCAATGTCTTCAAAGTATGCTAACTGAGAACGAAAAAGTTTTTCATTATAGCTCTTGCCAAAAATTTCTTCTGCTCGTTGGTTAATCTCTTGCAAGGAATAATAATCTTTCATCACGAAAAACAAATCCACATAATCCTTCCACTTGGCTCTTCTGCCCAGAGCATAGGCTTTTAAGGCAGCAATAGTTAGAACACTTGCCAACTTTAATCCCCCTTCAAACTCTACCTCAAAATCAATTGAGAAAGGATAAAACAAAAAAGTTATCTTCACTCCTTGAATCAAAACTGTTAACTCTCCCTCGCTGTCGACCAAAACTTGCTCTATTTCATATCCAAACTCAATCAGCTTATTACTGATTTCTTGGTTGGAAAATTCTTTATTGGTGGCCAAATCAAAGTCAATTGATTTACGATGACCTATTTGTAAAGCCAAGGCTGTACCGCCAATTAAACCAAACTTGTCCTTAAAGAGATCTAACAACTTCAACAAATTGACTTGGTCTGAATTTAGAATTTCTTTGTTAATTTTTGGAGACATATTTCTCAAAATATAGAGTGAAGTAATTCTTTATTGCAGGAAGGTAATTAGAACGAGACATTTGAGACTCTTTCTGAAAAATTCTTGCTGCTTCTTCTAATCCTAAAATACCTAGCAGCTCTTTGCAATCATCAAAACTGCCATAATTCAAAACTCGCTCTAAAACAGCCTCCTCGCTCAAGCTCTTTAAGTCACCAAATCCAACATCCCAAAAAAGGGGCTTCCTGTCTCTAATAAAATTCAATAACCTCTCCTCGTCCTTTATTTTTTTAAAAGTTTGACGCATCAAAAATAAGCCAAATACTTAGTAATTCAATTCAATTTTAACATTTTCAAGCAAAAAAACAAGCAAAAGAGGCGCTTAAAGCGCCTCTTTTTTAGAAAATTCGATCAGCACAGCAAACCTTCAAAGGTTTCCAACTAACTCAGCTGACCTTAAACTCTTTCCGGTCACAGTATTCTTCCGATTTGCCAATATTCCACTGACTCACCGGTCGAATATATCCCACGATGCGAGAATAAACTTCACATTTTTGTTCAATCACACACTTAGGGCAAGTTTCGTGTTCTCCCTCCAAGTAACCATGAGTAGGGCAAATGCTGAAGGTGGGAGAAAAAGTGAAATAAGGCAGCTCGTAATTGGAGGCAATTTTCTTGACTAGCTGCTTAGTGGCTTCTAGGTCATGTAACCGCTCACCCAGAAAACTATGCAAGACTGTGCCGCCAGTATATTTGGTTTGCAACTTATCTTGCAAATCCAAGGCTTCAAATAGATCCTCCGTAAAGCCCACCGGAAGCTGAGAGGAGTTAGTGTAATAAGGAGGAGCCCCCTTGGCCACCGCTCCATTATTAGCAAATAACATTTGCGGGAAACGCACTTTGTCTTTGAGGGCCAATCGATAACTGGTACCCTCGGCGGGAGTAGCTTCTAAATTATAAAGACTCCCGGTTTCCTCTTGATAGTTAATCATCTTCTCTCGCATAAAATCCAGAATTCTCTCGGCCATTTTAACACCCTTTTTGGTGGAAGTTTTCTCCCCGATAAAATTAAGCAGCGCCTCGTTCATTCCTACTAAGCCAATGGTGGAAAAATGATTAGTCCAGTACTTACCAGTTTGTTGATAAACACTATCTAAGTAAAACTTAGAGTAAGGATAAAGGCCTTTAATGGTAAAATTTTCAATAGTCTTGCGCTTCACTTCCAAAGACTCTTTGGCCATATCCATCAATTCTTCTAGGCGATTAAAGAAATCCTTTTCATTTTTAGCTAAAAATCCCACTCGAGGCAAATTGATAGTTACCACTCCCACTGAACCCGTGAGTGGAGCTGCTCCAAATAATCCCCCCATTCTCCTTCTTAATTCTCGATTGTCTAAGCGCAGTCGACAACACATACTCCGAGCGTCATCCGCGTCCATTTCGGAATTAATAAAATTAGCAAAATAAGGAATTCCGTACTTGGCGGTCATTTCCCATACCTTATCCAGTCCTTTATTCTCCCAATCAAAATCTTTAGTGATATTATAAGTAGGGATAGGGAAAGTGAAAACTCGCCCCAAGGCATCGCCTTCGCTCATTACTTCGGCAAAGGCCTGGTTAATTACATTCATTTCCTCCTGAAAATCTCCATAAGTTTCGTCTTGAGGCTCTCCTCCAATGACTACCGCTTGATCTCGTAAATTTTTAGGCGGCTCCAAGTCCATGGTAATGTTAGTAAAAGGAGTTTGAAAACCTACTCGAGTAGGAACATTGAGGTTGAACACAAATTCCTGAATAGCCTGTTTCACTCCCCTATAGTCCAATTTGTCCGACCGAACAAACGGCGCCATCAAAGTATCGAAGTTAGAAAAGGCCTGAGCTCCCGCTGCTTCTCCTTGGGCGGTATAGAAAAAATTAACAATCTGCCCCAGAGCACTTCGAAAATGTTTAGCCGGCTTACAAGAAATTTTCCCTGCTACCCCGGTAAAGCCCCTGGTTAAAATATCCTGCAAGTCCCAACCGCAACAATAAGTAGAAATTTTGTCCAGATCATGAATATGAAAATCTCCTTCTTCGTGAGATCGCTTAATCTTCTTAGTATAAACCCGCTCCATCCAATACTTCCCGCTCACGATAGAAGAGATATAATTGTTAAGGCCCTGCAAAGAATAGCCCATGTTAGAGTTTTCTTTGACTTGCCAATCCATCTCCCGAATGTAATCATCCACTAAATCCACTGCCTCATTTAGAGAGGCTTCTGTGTCTCGTAATTTTCGACGCTTTTCTCGATAGAGAATGTAGGCTTTAGCAGTGTCTTCAAAATCTAAAATCATCAACACTTTCTCCACCATATCCTGCAACTCCTCGATATCCACCGCCGCTCGATAGCCTTTGCCATTGGCCAACATTTTAGTGACTTTATCAGCTACTGCTCGCGCCTCCCGTCTTCCCGCCTCTCCGGTCTCCTTGAAGGCTTTGTAAACTGCCTCTTCGATATTCTTTTTAGCAAAAGGTGCCACTGTACCATCTCTCTTGATAACATTCTTTACTAAAACCTTTTTATTATTGGCTGTTTTTTGTTTATCTTTTTTAGTTGAATTCTGACTCTCTTGAGACTGATTAGTCGACTTTGCCTTTGATTTTGAATGTTTTGTTGTCTCCATATTTTTTTATAACCCCCTTCTTCATCAAACCCTACGCCCAAAACTCACTTGATCTCAAAAAGTCCGGGTTCTCTCTGAGAGATAAGTTAGATTTTTAGCCTAAAGCCTAATTGTTTTTTAATTTAGTTTTAGTTTTATTTAAAAAATTGTAGCTTTCTTGGTTTTCAATTATCTTCTTTTTCTAATCTATTCAATTCCTTTAGGAACCTCTTCCCGCTCCCAAAAGATTTAAACACTGACGCGAACCGCAAATAAGAAACTTCATCCTCTCTTTTGAGTTTTTTCATTACCACCTCTCCAATCTTTCGAGAACTCACTTCCTGGCAACCCCAAGAATGAATCTCGTTTTCTATTTCACCGAATAACTTATCTAATTTATCTTCCCCTATCCTCTTTTTAGTAGCTCGTCGCAAACCTTCTAGTAGTTTCCCTTTGTCATAATCCTCTCGCTTGCTATCCTTTTTTAAAACTACTAATTGTAAAATCTCTACCTGTTCATAAGTAGAGAACCTTCTTTCACAACCTGGACATTCTCGGCGGCGCCGGATCACCTTCCCTTCTTCAATTTCTCGAGAATCGACCACTCGAGTGTCTTGATTTTTACAATAAGGGCACTTCATAAAAATTAGTTATTTTATTTCATCCAGAAACTCTCTAGCTAAATCACCTCTTTTTCAATTTTAGTTGTAAATTAAGATACTTTAATTATGCCTCAAAAAACAAAAAAACACAACATCTTGTGCCCCTCGGATTGTTTTGACAACTATCATTTTACTTGCCTCCCAAAATTCTGTCAAGGATTATCTATTTAATATCTTTTCTAAGGTAACTGATGCAACTCACCTTAGGCCTTCCAACATCTCATCTGTAAATTACCGGTTGAAAATTAAGTTCCACCTCGTTATACTTAAAAGAGTAAGGAGTAAAATCGTTTCAAATCTGAAATCTGAAAATAAAAACAATTCCTAAAAAGTATCCGCCTCTGCCGCTCTATCTTCAGCCTGAACTTTCGATTCCTAGAAATTACCCCTACTAAACTTAGAACTAAAAACTTCCGTCAACCAGAAGCTTTCTCCTTTTGACGATAAGTAACCATAATTCTAGCCCTTGGAATAAATCTCGCTAGATCCTCCTCAAGGCCAACTCAGAAATATAAACCTAGAACCAATGCTTAAATTAGCCGCCATCACCCCCCATCCTTCTCTCTTAATGCCTGGCATTGAGGATTCTCAGAAACATTTAATGAAAAAAACTCTCCAGGCCATGGAAAAACTAGCCGGAGAATTCAAGAAACTTAAACCCGACACTATTGTAGTAGTTTCGCCTCATGGCCCCATGCGCTACGATAAATTCACTGTTAACCTAGAAGAAAAGTTTTCTGGACGCTTCTCCGATTTTATTGACAACAGCCCCGAATACAGTTTTCTTAACGACACTCAACTTACTCGGGCTATTCTTTCTCTCTTAAAAAACCAGCACTTTCCTTTAGAGTTGATTCGGGAAACTAAAATTGATCGCGGTTCTCTGATTCCTCTAGCCTACCTCACCTCTCAACTAGAAACCAAGCCCCGCCTCATTCCTCTCACCTTCACCGCCTTAGACTGGGAAACTCATTTTCGCTTTGGCCAAGTGCTAGGAGAAATATTCGCCGAGACCGAAAAAACAATCGCTTTTATAGCCAGTGCCGATCTCTCTCATCGACTTACCGAAGATTCTCCCGCCGGTTACTCTTCTTACGGCGCCAAATTTGACGAAACTTTAATTAGCCTTCTCAAAAAAAATGACAACGAAAAGATTAAATATCTTAACCCGGAATTTTGCGAAGAAGCGGGAGAATGTGGGTTCCGAGCCATCTTAATGGCCCTAGGCGCTATTTCCGAGCTCCGCACTAAATTCGAACAAATCTCCTATGAGGCTCCCTTTGGTATCGGCCACTTGGTCGGTAAATGGAAGATAAGATAAAAACTCTCTCGTAAAAAGGGCAAGAAAAATTGTTGTTCGTAGGGGCGACCCCAGTCGCCCTCATTCTTAAAATAATACAAAAACGGACCGGGAAACGCTGCTCCTCAGTCCGCTTAGGTTTTGTGCTCTTCGTTGTCGGCAACCGGCGATGGAAAAAGCCGATCGATAAATCCTTGTCCCCATTCGGTCAATAGCGCCAGAAAAACCAAAAGGGCAACAAGGACGACAACCATTAAACCCCATAAAATCCATCCGGGGCTACTCATCAACTTCTTCCTTTTTCCTCGGCTCCTCATAAGCCGCCCAAAGGCGAATCAAAAAAGCCAAAAAGATACTGACAATTACTAAAAAGGTTCCTGCGTTCATCATTACCTCCTCTGAAAAAAGTTAACTTTTATTATCCTTGTGAAAAAATAATCCACGAAGAAAAATAACACGAAGCTCCCCAGTGCCAAGATAGCGCTGACACCAGCTCCGTCTCCATACCTCCGAATCCCTTCAACGCTCTTGCCATCTCCTAGCAAAAAGGGAATTCCAAGTAACTCGCTGGTAAAATAAACTCCCACTGCAATAATCAAAAAGAGGCCTCTCCTCTCTATTCTTTTTACTTCCCTCTCTCTCATTTCACACTCTCCCTCAAAGAAATTAGGTTTTGACTAAAGAACATTTTCCGCATTAAACCACCTTTTTTATTTCTTAGCAACCTTTAGAAACCATTAAGACGCTACCTAAAGACTACGGCCCAATAAAAACTGTACGAAGTTAACCACCGAAAAAGGGCTTTCAAATTTCAGGAAAGTTCTACCTGCTTCGTCGAAGGCGAAAAAGCAGCGCCGAGGCTTCGCTTGAGCCGTACTAATTGGTACGGTGAAGGCGAAACGCAGGCGGCAACAACGAGATTTTCGAAATTTGGAAGCGCTTCAAAAACCAATGTACTTTCTCATCCTCCCTCTCACCAATCTCTCTCAAGGCAAAAGTGCCTACACCTACCGCAGTCAACAACCGCTCCAGCCGGGCGATTTGGTACAGATTTCTTTTGGCAAACAACACAATCTACCGGGAATTATTCAATCTAAAACACCCGCTCCTCGAGGTTTCCGGGTAAAAGACATTACTAAAATTTTAATCCCTGGCTTTCTTGATGACAAGCAATTTAAATTAGCGGAAAAAATCGCCCAAGATAATTTTTGCTCTCTCAATCAAGCCTTGGAGTTATTTTTCTCTCGACAATTTTTAGCAAAACCCTCCCCTAAAAAGACTCTGACACCAGAAAAACCAAACCAAGATCCCAGCTTTCGCCTCACTTCCGACCAAAAAAATGCCCTAAAAGCCCTAGATAAAGCTGGAGCCAAGAGTAAGAAAGAGGGAGTACTAAAAGAAGGATTCAGAGAATTTCTACTCACTGGGCCAGCAGCCTCTGGTAAATCACGCCTTTTGGCAGAAATAGCCCGCCAGGAAGCCCAGGCCGGCCGCCAAGTTTTAATTTTACTCCCAGAAATTTTTCTCTCTTATCACGAAATTCAGCGCTACCAACACTGGCTTAAAAAATATCAGCCAGTGCTTTTTCACTCTCAAAACACTGCCGGTCAAAATTCCGCCCTCCGAAGACAAGTTCAGTCCGGAAAAGCTCGGGTGGTACTAGCCACTCGGAGCGGTGTTTTCTTGCCTTTCAAAAAGCTTGGAGCCGTCCTAGTTGACGAAGAACACGATTGGGCCTTTAAGGAATGGAACAAGCACCCCCGTTACAACGGACTACTAATCGCTCGCCACTTGGCCCGCCTCCACTTGGCCCGCTTTGTTGGGGCCAGCGCCACCCCTCAAGCTTCCAGCTATTTGCGAGTCAAAAAACAGGGCGGATTAATCCAGCTACCTGGCCTGAGGAAATCTAATCTTGAGGTAAAAAAACCTAATATTGAGCTGATAACTCTTAGAGGGAAATTTTCTAAAAATTACCCTCGCTTGATTTCTAAAGAACTGGAAAAGGCCCTGGAAGAAAATTTTGCCAAAGAGGAGCTGGCGACTGTCTTAGTGCCCCGAGGCGGAAAAAGTAAGCTAATAATTTGCCAAGATTGTCAGGTAATTTTGCGCTGCCCCAAGTGCGAACGCAATTTGATTCATCAAAAGGATTTTTACCGTTGCCCCAGCTGCAGCTTTAAGCAATCCAGCCTCTCGCAGTGTAGTCAGTGCCAAAGCTTTTCGCTGAAAGATTTGGGAATGGGGGTGGAAAAAGTAGCTGCTGCTTTGCGAACCCGCTTTCCTAATCAAGCTGTAGAGGCCTTGGATGTAGCAACTTTCGCTACTCGTCAAACCCGCCAGAGATTGCTAAAGAAAATTCGCCAAGCTCAGGTGGATGTACTGGTGGGTACTTATGGTGTTGCTAAGGGCTTAGACGACCCCCGCCTAGGACTGACCACCATTCTCAATGCCGAAGACTGGCCGGGTAATATTGATTTTCGTTTTGACGAGCGCTTCCTGGCCACGCTTTTTCAACTAGTCGGCCGGGTCAACCGCCCTGGAAGCGACCAGCAAGGCCGCTGTTTGATTCAAACTTACGACCCAGTCAATCCGCGCTGGGAGTTTCTTTTAAGTGAAGAGTGGGAAAAAGCTTGGCAAAAATTTCTCGAGGAAGATTTAGCCACTCGCAAAGCCCTCAATTATCCCCCCTTTGCGAGATTTATCAAATTAAGCTATAAAAATAAGAGTAGCCGAAAAACTACCCGGGAAGTGACTAAGCTGCAAAAAAATCTTCAACAGACCGAACCAGAAAATTTGTGGGAAGTTAGTATCTTGCCCGGTGAACCTCAAAAAATCAAAGGTGGAATTTTCGCCCAGGCTCTTTTGCTAAAGACTGCTCCTCCTCAAAAAAACCAGAAAGAGGACCAGGAATTAAGCAAGTTTATCCTTGGACTTAAAACTGGCTGGAGCGTTGATGTTGACCCGGAAGATCTTTTTAGACCCTAAACGACGGATCTTTTAATTCCTTCCCTACAATTGAGAAGCGAGAAGACAAAAAAGAAAACTCCCTTGTCTAAGAAACTGTCTGAGAAGTATTGTTTGTCGACGAAAATTACACAATCTCGTGCGAAAATTTTGAAAATTAAGGAATTTGTAGCCTAAGCTACGGTGACGAGATTTGAGGAATTTGCAGTAAGAGAATAATTTCCGGACAGCTTCTTAGACTAGAGAAATTACCAAGAATCCCAGTAAACCCAGTAGCTCAAAAAACATGCTCAAAATAATTACCTACCCCAATAAAATATTACGCCAACCGGCTCAGGCGGTTGTCAATCCCACTGATCCCAGCATCAAAAAGCTCATTGCCGAAATGACAGAAACCATGCGGGCTCATGACGGACTAGGTCTAGCCGCGCCTCAAGTGGGTCACAGCCTGCAGATTTGCGTGATAGAAATTCAAGACGAATTATTTGTTATGATCAACCCGGAAATCAAAAGTGCCGGAGGCGATTTGATCACCCAGGAGGAAGGCTGCCTGTCTCTTCCTGGCAAATATCTGCCGATTGAACGCTCTGAGCGAATCAAAGTGCGTGCTTTGGATGCCAATGGCCAACGCCAAATCATCCGCGCTCGGGGCCTGCTTTCCCGAGCTCTGCAGCACGAAATTGACCACCTCAACGGAATGCTCTTGGTAGACCGCGGCCCAGAAGAACACTTAGAAAAACAGGCTGACCCTGCCAGCCAACAAGAGCAAATTCTGGCTAGCGCTGAAAAGAAATAGCGGAGCAAAGTGATTACAAAACTCAAAATCAAACAAAAAACCGGCTTTTATTTAAGAAGAGCCGGTTTTATCAATTAACAAACAACACTAACCGTCAACTCCGTGAGCCACGTCCATAAACTTGTAATAACCCAAAGGTCTTTCTTTGGTTGCATCGATTACATTTTCATTACATGCCTCAATCAGCTTATTAAGATAAATTATATTTGGAATATAAGCTTCATTCACTAGTTTTCTTGCGGCATCATTAGCATCCGGAGATTTTGAATCTAAAAGACTACTCTTCAAGGATCTTAATTTCGAAACCTTTTCTTTTTGATTCTTAATTAAATCTCTAATCTCTTCTGCATCTCTTTCCCAATTATCAGATTCGACAACAAGCCTTCTGGCTTCCTGTTCAGTCATTGAATTTTCTACAACTTCGTCAACTTGAGCTTTTAGATTCTCTAGGTTGCCCCCCTCTAAGTCATGCTGTTCGCTCAACCCCTTAAATTTTAAGGTTTTTTCCAGAGCCTTTTCATCTGAAAAACCCGCTTCTCTAAAAGAATTATATAGTTCTAGATCTTCAACTCTTTCTATCCCCTGCCTCTTTAAATCGGGAGGAATTTCCATTTTTTCTGCGCTAAAAGCTGGTGCAGCAATTCCTGTCAACATAATTGAGAGAATAGCCGTCTTCACAACTTTTTGCAATCTGGGAGACTTTCTGATCCAACTCAAAAGCCCTCTTCTTTTTTCAGAAAGCCTGCCCACTCTTTCTTCCACCGAACCCATGGTTCCTTCTTCGAGTCTAACCTCTCTCCCCTCACCTTCAATCCCTATTTCTTTCAACACCTCTTCAACTTCAGAATCAACTTCAAGCTTCCCTCCGCCGCCCTCTAAACTTTCTGCTCCCAAGCCTAAATCATCTAATTTCACATCCGGAGACCTTTTAGAATCAAATTCTGGAAATTTTTCACTCATTATATCTTTTGTTTAAATTTTTAAAAACATCTGCTAAGATTGTATCAATAAATCCTCCCTCTGACAAATCAAGCTCCTGGAACCAAAAGCTAACATGATCTTACCCTAGAAACCTAAAACCATGAAAATCACCTTTTGCGGCACCCCCAAAATATTAGGCCAAAGCCTTCTAAAAGGCCTGCTTGATTTGGGACTGCCTATAACTCAAGTAGTAACGGCTTCCGCCAAGCCGGTAGGGCGCAAAAAAATACTTCGAGAAAGCCCCGTTGCTCAATTAGCCTCGGAACTGAAATTAGCCCTGAAAACCTTTGACAAAGTAGGCCCTCAGGAGTTGAATTTCTTCCAGGAAATTAAGCCAGATCTGATCATCACTTCCGCTTTTGGAGTAATTTTTTCCCCGGCGCTTTTGAAGCTACCCCGCCTGGGTTGCTTGAATGTTCACTACTCGCTGCTGCCGGAATTTCGCGGCACCTCACCCCTGCAAACTGCCCTTTTAGAAGGTCGAGACGAGACCGGAGTTACTTTAATGCTAATGGACAAGGGTGTTGATACTGGCCCTATTCTGACCCAGCAAGCCTTCCCTATCAAGCCTTATGATCTCCTAGAAGATTTAGAGCGCCGCTCCGTTCAAACAGCCCTGGAAATGCTACCTGAAACAATCGAGAGCCTGAATCAGGGAGAAATCACTCCTCAGCCCCAAAACGATTCCCAAGCCACACTTACCCGAATGATCAAAAAAGTAGATGGCCAAATTGACTGGGGTCAGCCTGCTCAAGTCATTTACAATCAATATCAAGCCTACCATCGCTGGCCGGGAATGTTTTCGTTTTGGCAGCCTCAGGAGAACAAACCTAACCAAAAACTTACTTTGGACAAATTAGAGATGTTGAATTCTTTCGAAGTTGAGCAATCCAGTAGCCAGCCTGGCACGGTAATTCCCTACCAAAAACAATTGGCTATTACCACGGGAGACAAGAATTTGATTGTGCCTCAAAAAATTCAATTAGCCGGAAAAAAAATGCTTTCCGCCGCCGACTTTATCCGGGGCTATCCAGGAATTATTCGAAATCGTTTAGGCTAAAAGAATCATTGCCAGACAACTTTTTTTCTGGCACAATATTTTCAGACGGTTTTATTTGCAAACAAATTTAAAAATGAAAATATCACCAAATAACCAAAGCCGATTGCCTTTAAAAATCGGAGGGGGTTTATTTTTGCTGTTCCTGCTAATAATTGTGGGCGGATGGTTTTTGTTTAAAAAAAACGCCACTGATCAAAATATTATCATCGATAATATTTCTCAAGAAGCAGAATCTGAGGTAAAAGAACAACCTAATCCGCAGGTGTTAGGCAAGCAAAAAGAGAGTCAAAAAGACAACTCCCATAACTCCTCCCTAGCAGAAAGTGACTCGGGGGAGAATTCTAATCCCCAGGAAAGCAACTCTACTCTTGAAATAAAAGAAGGCTCCAATCAAACTCAAGACTCAGAGAATCCAAAAGATGAGACGAATCAAGAAAATGACGAGAGTGAGAAAAATAAAAATGGCGAAGAAGATGAAAAAGAAGATGCTGCTGAAAAGCCCCCCATCAAACAAGACTTAGTAAGCTTCGGTCATCAAAAAACTTCCGGGCGAAAAATTGACACTATAATCCTTCATTCTTCTTATGACGCCTTGGGAGACGAACCTTACAGTTATTCGGGATTAGTGGAAGAATACCGCCAGTACGGTGTGGCCGCCCACTATTTGATTGACCGCAAGGGTAAAATTTATCAACTAGTTCGAGACCAAGATATCGCCTATCACGCCGGCCAAAGTCAAGTCCCCGATGGCCGTACCAGCGTCAACAGTTTCTCTTTAGGAATCGAGATAATGAACACCAAAGAGGAAAACTACACTAAATCCCAATATCAAGCTTTAAATGAACTTTTGAATTATCTAGAAGATCAATATTCTATTAAATACACCCTGGGCCATAACGACATTGCCCCCGACCGCAAAACTGATCCTTGGAACTTTGATTGGGATAAGATCAAATAAAAATAACCAATGCTTTCTCTAAAGCGAAGCAAAAGGGAGAAACCTTAGTTAACCAGCTGGCCTTTGATGCTTGTTTATTTAGATATTTAAAATTGTTTTGAAGTTTGAAATTTGAAATTTCCCTACCCCATGTTCAAATTCATCCTCCGTTTGTTAACAGTCTGCTTTTTAATCCTCCTCAGTTACGGAGTTTTTTTGGGTTTCCAGGCTTTTCAAGTTCAAAAAATCCTTTCTTCCTACGCCGAAGATCCCAATCCTCAAGTGAAGGGAGTTTTTGACACAGCCAAGGCTTTTCTAGGAGAAAGTGACCGTCCTCTGCGAGGAGAAAAAGAGGGTCGGATTAATATTTTACTTTTAGGCTTAGGAGGAGAAGGTCACAAAGGGAAAGACCTGACAGATACTATCATGCTAGCCTCTATTAATCCCCAGACTTATCAAACCAGTCTCTTTTCTATTCCTCGAGATTTATATGTAAATATTCCTGAGACCCGAGTACACACCAAGATCAATGCTGTTTATGCCTATGGTCGCCGTAATAAAAACCTAGGTGACTCCCAAGCTATCAACGGCATCAAGGCAACCGTAGAAGAAATCACCGCTCAGAAAATTCACTACTTTGTGGCATTAGACTTTGAGGGATTTCAGCAAATCATCGAGGAATTAGGAGGAATTGACCTGGAGGTGCCTAAAGATATTTATGATCCCCGCTTCCCGGGACCCAATTACTCTTACGAGACTTTTGAGATTGAAAAAGGCTATCAACATCTAGATGCCGAAACTGCTCTTAAATATGCCCGAGTGCGCCACACTAGCGGCGGAGATTTTGGCCGAGCTGCTCGCCAACAGCAAGTGATCGCCGCTGCTAAAAAGAAAGCTCTCTCTCTAGGCACTTTAACCAACCCGGCTCGTATTAATCGTCTGGTCAAAACTCTAGGCAAGCATCTTAAAACTGACATTCAACTTTCGGAAATTCCTGCTTTTTTAGAGCTAGGTCGCAATGTTAATGTCTATCAGACCACTAACTATGTTTTGGATGCCTGGAGCAAAGACGCCCTCCTAGCCTCCTCTCATGTGCCCTTAGGTGGGGTATCCGCTTATGTTCTTCTGCCCCGCGCTCGCAATTACAGTCAAGTTCAAGCTGTGGCAGAAAATATTTTCGACCTGAATCAAATCAAACAAAAACGAGCTGCCATCCAAAAAGAGGCTGCCAATTTAGCAGTAGTACCCCCTCGCGGTGGCCATTACTACCGCACTGAGAAAATTTTCCGAGATTTTGGTTATGCTCAAGTAACCTTCAAAAGCCCTTCCTTTGGAGATGGGCTTTGTGTGGGTCAAGATGCCCTGGTAAGCTTCTCCGACCCTACTAAGGCTTATACCCTGAGCGACCTGGCAGAAAAACTGGAAACCCGAGTGATTTATCGGAAGGACTTAATTTCCAGTTACGACATTGTAATCTGCCTAACAG
This sequence comes from uncultured Bdellovibrionales bacterium, assembly GCA_964346295.1. Classification (GTDB taxonomy): domain Bacteria; phylum Patescibacteriota; class Minisyncoccia; order Moranbacterales; family DUUL01; genus CAYFUG01. The sequence goes on along the minus strand of CAYFUG010000009.1, from coordinate 28,975 downwards.
AAGAAAGTCTTGACTACTTTGAAGCCCAAGAAAATCAAGATCAGAATTCTCAAAAACCCGAAAATGAAAAACCTGCCCCTATCGTCGACCAAGACGGCCAAGTATTAGTTAATGAAGAATAAGATCAAACCTAAAAATCTATAGCGGAGAAATATTTTCGTCCTCTTCCCCTCCCGACTTTACTAGTTTTATTTTCTGAAGTACATTTTTGCCTATTTAAATTTTGGGTTTTGAATTTGCCCTAAAAACCAGACAATCAGCTCTCCTCTTGTCAAAAACAATTTTATCTGTTACACTTTCCTTCAAGTAAGCTAGAGTTTTCTTATTCGCGACCGGTCATTTAGTTAAGGTGCACAGTTAAACTATTTGTTTGTTCGTTAATAAAGACAAGCTCCTTGCTTGCCTTTTTATTTTTATTTATTTACGCAAACAACGCATGTCAAAAAAACTATTCGTGGGAAACATTGAATGGGGCGCTACCGTAGACGATCTACGCGAGCTCTTTTCCCAGTACGGAGAACTAATTGCTGACGAGGTAGACGAAGAAACCGGTCGCCGAAAAGAAGGTGCCGTAATTGTTACCGACAAATTCTCCGGTCGCTCCAAAGGCTTCGGATTCGTAACTTTTGTTAACGAAAAAGATGCTGATAAAGCCGTCGAAGCTCTGAACGAGTACGAATTAAACGGTCGTCCGCTAGTGGTTAATGAGGCTCGTCCTCCTAAGCCCCGCAACGATCGCTACTAGTCAAGTTATCAAAGTCTCTTTTTTAGCTTAGATATTAGATTCGGACAAACAAACAAAAAACAGGGTGTGTGCAGCCCTGTTTTTTGTTGGGGAAATGGGAAATACAGAAATAAAAACAGACCTCCCAGGACAATGTCCCAGGAGGTCTGTTTGATTTTTGGTCGTCTAGAGCCTTCCTATTTCAGGCCTCAGGTAGATTCTGCTGCCAACGCCCGAAGAATGAAAATGACATCAGGCAATCCAAACTTGCCATCCTTGTCTAGATCAGGAAAGCCTTCAGAAAAATCCGGGCTTATGCTCGTTAAAACTTTAAGCGCTCTAACGGCGTCGCCCGAGTTAAACTGTGGCGGGGCCTTTGGAGGCTCCTCTGGAAGACCCGAAACCCCTGGCACCACCTTTCCTTCTAAGACCCCTTTTATCCACTCCTGGATTTGAGGATCAGAGATTTTTGTGACAATGGCATAACTCTCGCCCACTGCTTTTCTAACCCCTCCCATGTTGAACCCAATCAAAAGGGGCCTGCTCCCTTCCCAGATAATTGCCGACATTCCACTGCTACCAGAAGGAAGCTTGAGGTCGATTGAGAGCTCGAGAAAAAGATTGTACCAGCCGCTGATGCGAGTCCTTTCTGCATCAGCCATTCGAAAATTATTTCGGCCAGTGACATCATAAAAAAAGGCCTCGGTTTTCTGGGGAACATAATAAGGCTCACCCCTGTAATTGACCCAGAAAAAATCACTGCCTGAGAAAGTCCGACTCGTTTCCACCATTTCAAAAGTAATCGGAAAGGACTTAGCTACTTTGAAAATGGCCAGGTCCCACTGGATTCTTGGATATTCCAATTCCTCACCTGATAGCCCCTTAACATACTCCTCGGGAATAAAAACATTCTCAGGATTAATCGGAATCATGGAAACCAGATTCTCGTCGCCTTTCACGAGATTATTCATGGTAAGCCAGAGGCTATAGGCATCATCTCCATAAACCAGGAAAAGGCCCTCTTTAATTTTACCGCCCTCATAAACAACATGGGCAACAGTCCCCAGGTAAGTCTCTCCATTTCCCGCCTTAAGAACCTCCGCTCCTCCTGGCTTCCTCCATCCCACTGCTCCATCCGGAAGAGTGGTTTTTTGAACAATCACATAATGAGGGATATTTTGAAGTTCATAATTATCCTCTGCTCCTACTAAAGAAAACATCCCCGCAACCATAAAAAAAGCCAATATGACTTTCCTAGACATACTCCCTCCCCGGGATCAATAAACTTGATCCCTTCCAAAGATTTTAAGAACTAACCAAAGATTATGAGCCGCTGCCCGATTACTTTTTGTCATCGGTCTTCCCAGCAACTTTTTTTACCATACTTTTTTAAATTTGCCAAATCAAAAAACCAAAAACACAGCAACTAAAAATATTCCCCATAAGAGGCTTTCGTTTTTGAAGGAGTTCTTCTCCTCCATCAAAAATTATGAGGCTTTCAAATTTTAGAAAATTTTTACCTGCCTGCCGGCAGGCAGGGGTACAAACGAGAATTGGTGTAAGCCGTACTGGTTGGTACATTGAGTGCCAAACGCAGCTTGCAACACCAAAATTTTTAAAAATTTGGAAAGCTCACATCTTATCCGTCACTTCAATACTCAATAATCCCAATCCGTTTTTTAGCACCTGGCCGGTCGCTTTGGCTAATACTAGACGAGTTTTTTGTGATTCTTCGCTATCAGCTTTGAGAATCGGGCACTGCTCATAAAAAGTGTTAAAAAGTTGGGCTACCTCGTGCAAATAGATACACAACAAATGCGGTGCCAACTGCACCCCCGCCTCCCAGGCTACATCGGGATAGACGATCAACTTTTTGGCTAGTCGCTGTTCTGCCGCCTCTTTTAGCTCAAGACGACCCCCAGGCTCCTTCCAATCCGAGGAAGCCTGGGCCAAAACAGACTGAATTCGTACATAAGCATACAGCACAAACGGCCCAGAAAAACCCTTGAGGCTCAAAAATTTATCCGGGTCGTAATTAATATCCTTACGAAACTCGTGAGAGAGAATCAGAAACTTCAAACCTGCTAAGGCTACTTTTTTAACAATTTCTTGCTCTAATTCTTGGCCATAGCCCTTACTCTCAGAAATCTTTTTTCGCGCCACTTCTTGGACCTCCTGAAGCAGCTCTTGAGCTTTAACCGTCTTTCCCATTCGAGAGCTGGTTTTTTTATGATTCATCAATAGCCACCCAAACGGCAAGTGCTGATACTTCCCTTTCAGCTGGGGCCTAATTTGTTCCAGACAATAAATTAGCGCTTTAAAATAATCAGCTTGCTCCACTGAAGTAGTAACAATTACCCGCTCTAAATCAGGATATTCCTCAAACTTTTTCAGAGCCAAAGCTAAATCCTTAGAAGAATAAGTAGGATTGCCCTCGCTGGTCAAATAGACCCAAGTAGTCAGCCCCGCTTTTTCTCCATCATAGATCCAAGCCCCTCGACTTTGTTGAAAAATATCACCCTGGTATTGCTGCACAATTCGCCGCGCCTCCGGATAAACCTCGCTTTCGGGATACTCTCGATCGTACTGGATTCCCAGATCGACAAAAAAATCAGCCTGGTGCTCTCGACTCCACCGGCGTAATTGACGATAAAGATCATAACGCGGACCCTCTCCGGCATAAACCTCCTTATTAATCGCTCGGATTTCGGCTTCGGCCTTAGAATCGACTTTGAAGGCTGCCGCCCCCTCCACATAGCGCTGATTGATCCAGTTCATGCGCTTTAAAGAATCCCATTGCTCAAAGCCTTCCGGAAGATCCGCCTGAGCTACCGCCCAGGTGGCTTTGGCCACATGCATCCCTACATCGCCAAAATAATTAGCTTTTACCACCTGATAATCCAGATTCTCCAAAAGCCTCACTACCGCTAAACCAGAAATCGCGCTTCGCAAGTGCCCCACCGTCACCGCCTTGTGAGTATTGGGTTGACCAAATTCTACCATCACTTGCCTGCCCTCACCTTTTTGAAAGTAACCGTATTCTTGACCAAGTTGAAGAATTTCGCCTACTTGAGAATTTAATATTTCTTCTCCAAGAAAAAAATTCAGAAACCCCGGAGGCTGCACTTCTATCTTAGCAAAAGCGCTCTTGTCGTCTTTTTTTAGGACTTTTTGAATCTCCCCAGTAATCTCCAACGGGTTCTTTTTCAGCCTACCTGCCAATTTCAGAGCCACATTAGTGGCATAATCACCAAACTGCTCCAGCGGTTGAGATACTTCAATTTCTTGCTCACCCAAAACCTGCCCCTCTCCACTCAATTCTGGAAAGGCTTGCTTAATAGCAGATTCAATTTGTTCTCGAATAAGTTGTTTCATAGCAATAAATAATCTTAGCCGATCATTTTATAAGCTATCTTAAAAACATTTTGTCTATCTCCTTGTTTGCCCCACTTAGCAGGTCAACAGAAACACCAAAGTAACCTAAGAGCTAGCCTTCAGGGCTGCCCTGATTCGTCCTTCTAGTCCTTTGATTTCTTCTGGGACTTTGTCCAGAGCTGCTCGAGCCTGGGCCGCCGAATAGCCCATCGCCATCAAAGCCTCTAGAGCCTCCCAATCTTCGCTGGCTTCAGCAGTCAACTCCTCGCCTTCACCTACCGGTAGATCCTTAACTTTATTTTTGAGTTCCAGCACCACCCGGCCAGCTGTACGCTTCCCAATTCCCGAGACTTTGGTCAAGATCGTGGGATCATCCCCCAAAATGGCCTGCTTGAGGGTAGCTACACTAGCAATAGTCAAAATTCCCAGAGCCGCTTTGGGTCCCACTCCGGAAACTGAAATCAGCAGCTTGAAAAAGTCCAATTCAGCAATTGTCTCAAAGCCGTAAAGAGTCAACTGGTCCTCGCGTACATAAGTGTGAATCCATAATTGCGCCTCTTCTAATCGGACTACTCGTCCCACCGCCACTCCCGTCAAAAACACCTGATAGCCCACTCCGCCTACCTCTAGAACAATTGTTTCATCCCGCACGCTGTCTACTTTTCCAGTTAATTTGGCAATCATGCTTTTATTTTCAATTTTAGAGACTGTCTTAAACTAATTTTTTAACCTCCCTCTGAATGGTGCTTTTAACGCCCTCCCAGCTCACCTTCTGAATCATTTTAGGTAGTGGCTCTTCCTCAGCATCTTTAAAGTAGGTAAGACTTTTAATTAAGTGCAGCTGATTATATTTGATTCCTCGATATTTTCTTTCGAATAAACCCAGTAATTCTCCCAAGGAATACTCTTTTAATAAAAAATAAAGATCAACAAAATCTTTTTTGCTCCCTCGAGAAGAAATCGCATCTAACTTCATAGTAGCTATATCCCTCTTGTCAGCCAAAAAACCACCCTCAAAATCGATCAAAGGGAAAATTAGCGGATAAGAATAACTCAAAAAAGTCACTTTTACTCGGTCTAAGCTAGCATGCAAAGTGCTTTCTTCTTCGGCTTCTATTCGCAACTCACCCAAATCGGAGAGCTTCTCTTTAAGCCTCTTAACATCAAAATCACCCTTACCAAACCAATCCAAGTCAATAGATTCTCTGTGTCCCATTTGAATAGCTAAGGCCGTTCCTCCTACCAGGTAAAAATCCTTGGCTAGGGAGTTTTCGACAATCTTCTCCCAAACGCGCTTTGTCGCTGAATTGATGGTTTCTGGATACATTCTTCGGGTTTAATATTGAAATATAGGCACCAAAAATTTTGAGATTTAGCATTCAAGTTTCGGCTCCGCTTAACCACCTCTTTAATCTGATCGTCTTCATAAAAACCTCGCAACCAGGCAAAATCTTCCTGATCACCAAAGTTAAGCACTCGCTCGATTACGAACCGGGCATGTTTCTGGGGATCGACCTCTACAACATCCCAAAACAAAGAATTTTTCTCTAATATTTTTGCCTTCATATAATAATTTTACCACGCCCCACCAAAAAATCCAATCGCCTAAAAACAATTGAAAACAGGGATCGACCGATATCGGTTAATCCCTGCTCTCCGACGCGCCCGCGCTGGGGCTACGCCGCCTGCTGATCAATCTGAATCCAGGAAACTTGGCCGGCTTCTCTCATAGAGACCAACTCCCAATCAGAAAATCCAACTGTTTCTCCGCATAGCTCCTTAACCCACCAAATATCCTGCTGTCTTGAGCTTTCATCAACAAGCCCTCTTGACTCAAGGATATGTTCCTCTCCCCTTTCAATGCCCGGGCCCTGAGACTTATTACTTGCAGGAAATTTCCAATTGTCGGCCTCTTCGAATATCACCCTGATCTTCCCCATGCCGTCCTCCTTCTGTTTTGAGACGATCCAAGTCGCCTCTGTTGTGGTTTCGGGTTCATTGACCCTTTTGACCGAAGATCTTCTCCAGCCAAAAGCATCAATCAAGCTAGAGACTAATCCCTAATTTTAGAATTTCGAACTTCAAAGCGATAATCTAATGAGTCTCCAAGCTCCATAAACCTTTCAAATTTGAGTGCGGTTCTAGGCGCGGCTGAGTGTCGAAGCGAGGCGTACTAGTTGGTACGACAAGCGAGACACGGAAACCGCAACAACGAAGCGCGCCAAATTTGGAAGGTTTAGCCCAAAAACAAAAAACCGCCCTCAGTTGGGCGGATTGTTTCAAATTCTCTAACATTCAATATTCTATGCACGCCAACAATCGCCCAACGAAGTTCGGTTCAAAAGCAACAACTGCAACAAATTTTGGGTAATTGATTGTTTCATAACGATTAGATTTTATCAAACTATCAAAAGTTGTCAAATTTTTGATTTTATCTTCCCTGCGAAACTGCAAAGCTTTTTTTATCAATCTCAATCCCTTTCCCTACTTCCTTCTTAGTTACCACCAAACCAGTCACAACAGCGTTAGTACTCTTTACTGCTCCTCTTGATCTGCTAAAAAACTCTCTTCTCGCCCTTGACTTATCAAAGCCCCGGCCATTCCACTCCGTTTCAGGAATAATTTTGTCGAAATACCAGCTCCTTGCACTTATCTTCGGGTTAAAAACTATCGCCACCAACATCCTGTCACCAGCTCTTAAATTTTTATTCTTCGCTAACTCGTTCAATTGATACCTTAAATTATTCTCATCCTTAAAAGTCCCTCTAGTCGCAATTTTCGTTTCTTGCCTGGGCTTTCTTTTGGGAAATTCTCCTTCTTTAACCATAAAAAAGTTTTACTAAATTATATTCTCATTATAAAACACTTCTCCCTAAAAAAGAAAGGCCGCCGAACAGGAATTCCCATTCGGCGGCTTGGAGCGCTAGTTTTTTAACCGCAACCCCTTGCGCTTAGGACTCTGCGGCGCCTCTCGGGCCGCGACCTTTCGATGCATCTCTGCCTCAGTAACAGGTTTAAGCTTTTTCTTTTCTGCCATTTTCCTCACCTCCTCTCCTAATTTAATTTGGAAATTTTGATAAATTCCCTTGAGCCAGTTTCACCGCCCGCTGAAAGAACTCAGGCGTCACCGAAAGAACCGGCCCAGAAAAATCAATCGTACCTGCCAAAATTGCTTTTGCCAAATCATCCGGAGGGATATACTCCAACCCCTTCCAAAACAAAACGGCAAACATTTCTTCGCTCATCTCATACCTCCCATAAAATTTTCAAATTTAAGAAAAGCGCCTTAGCAAGTACCCCCTCGAAAGCCTGCCTGCCGGCAAGGCAGGGGGACTAGGGAGATTGCCCAAAAAACAAAAAATCCCGCCATTAGCGGGACCAATCTTGATTTTCAAACTTTCTAAAAATCAAAACCGACCCGCTAACGAGGGGATAATAATCTCAATAATAATTTGAGCCTTTCTAAAATTGTAACTACTAGCTAAAACACTCATGATAAAAATTACTGTCATTCCGCTTCGTTCCAGTCGGAATGACAAGTTTTTATATAAAAATAATCTGTGATTAAAACGAGAGGAGGGTCCGTGATAGCACCCTCCCCGGAAAGAGACAAAACGGAAGAACTCATGCCTCGCAAAAATGTGGCTCTGGGCGACGATCTAAAAAGCGTCGCATTTTCCCCTTGACATGAAAAACAAGGCCTTCGTCTCCTTTTTCTTCGGCAGCTTTCTTCTCCTGAGAAAGGCGGTGGAATTTCAATACCCAGTCAGTCGCGTCAGTTGTTCCGAATGTCATTTCTCAATCCCTTTCGTTCGTTTTGCCCCGGATTTCCGAGGCTTGGTTGGTGATTTGGGCTCCGCCCTTTCGAGCGCTAGGATCTCCGACGCTCAGCTGCCAGCAGCGGAGCCCAAGTTTTATGACCCGTTGGCCAAAAGCTAACCTCTGAGATAATCCTCAAAAGCCACCTTTCGACCAACCAGACCAAAAACCTTAAACTAGACTAGAAAAGAAAAAGAAAGCAATTTTTCAAAGAAACTTTCCTCCTAGTCCCCCCTTTACAAAAGGGGACTAGGGGAATTTAAGACTTTGGCTTGCTTTGAAGCCAATCAACCAATAGCTTCCAGTCACTAAACTACCCATTGATCAGCTTCAATTTTCAAATGTAAGTTTTAATAACGCTTTTAAAGAGAAAAAATGAAGCAATTTTTTTGTTTTTTAGGAAATTTTTAGGAAAAATCGAGCACCGAGCGAGGCGTACTGAATGGTCCAGTGAAAGCGAAACGTAGGCGTCAACAACGAGATTTGCCAAATTTGAAAGCTTCTTAACAAAAAACCGGTCACTTTTTACGGTGCCGGCTTTGTTTTGCTGATTTTTCTTGCTCTCCTTAGAATCTCGCTCTCTTATTCAACAAAACAAAGCTGGTCATCCACTTAGTGACCAACCCAATAATCCCAATAAACAAATATGTAGTTGTACTTTGTTGAATTTTCATAACAATTACAATTTATCAAAACTTATCTCCTTCGTCAAGTTTTTAAAAACAAGAGTTTTCCACAGGGAGTATCAACGCACCACCACTCTTCTTAAATCAAAACAGAGGCGAGCTCAATACCCACCTCTGCTTAATCCTTTGCCTAACTAAGAAACTAGCAAACTACCGGCTCATTCCCATTCCGCCACCTTTTCCTTGACCTTGACCCCGCATTCCTCCTTCACTGCCGCCTCGAGGACCCCTAGGACCCATCGCTTCGTGAATCAGATCAATGTCAATGCCGTTTTGCTCGGCCCACTGCTCCATTTCTGCTCGATGCTCCTCTCTTTGAGTCTGGCGCTCCTCTCGAGAAAGATTTTGCCACTGCTCTCGATTAGCCTGACGATCCACTTGATTTTCCCCTTGCTTAGCCAAATAAGCTGCTTTTTGCTCTTCACTTAATTTACCTTCGGAAACTAATTCACTCAGGCGTTCTTCTAGCCGCTGTTTCATTTCAGCCTGGCGCTCAGTTTGTCGCTCTGTCTGACACTCTTCAAAATAACTATCAACCTCTTCTTGATTGAGATTAAAATGTTCCGCAAACTCTTGAGCCCGTTCCTCTCGATCCTTAAGCCCACCAAAAGCACCTGCTTGCTGAATTCCGTATACTCCCAAACCTACTAGAGCCAAAGCTCCCAGGGCCAAAGAACCCACTACGAATTTTTTTGACTCACTTTTTGTACTTATGACACTTGAATCAGTCTTACTAGCCTGATCGCTAGTTGTTTTTTTTGCATTCATGGTTTTAGCATTATTTTTTAACTGATTGCGATCAGAAAAGACTCTTTTGAACATTTACCACTAAACTGATCGATTTTTATACTTTATTAATTTGATCCGATTTGCGGTAGGCGCCGATGTTCAATTTGAGAAGTTTCTTTTTTCGCTCTCGGTTAAGTTATACGAACCTAGTTTCAAAAGTTTGCAAAATTTGAAGTCCTACTATCTCAATTAGACCTCTTGCAAAATTAATTTTCTTAACGAAAATTTCATAATCTCGTGCGAAAATTTTGAAAATTGAGGAAGTTGTAGCCTAAGCTACGGTGACGAGATTTGATAAATTTGCAGTCGAGATTTGGGATTTGCAGTAGAAAATTAATTTTGCAAGAGGTCTATTGAAAATCTCGCATATCCCGATCTCCCTTGATCCTAGGACGACCATCCTCCAAGGGCATTCTTTTTCGACCTTCTCCGGGCTGATTTATCCTCTTGCCCGGCTGATGGCCGGATCCTGGCATTCCCCCTGGCATAAAATCATCCGGAAGCACTTTTATCAACTGCGCCTCAAAAACTTCTCCTTGCTTCTCGCCTACCACTCCCACTAAGGCACCCCTCTCCAGACTCATTTCTACTCCTCCTCGACCCCGCACCGGCGTTTGCTCGGAGAAGTTGACCCGCCACTGCTGTCCCTCAAAAGACTCCAAGATAAGGGAGTTTTCTTCTAGCTCTACAATCTGGCCGCCTACCAAGCCAGCCCCCATCTGCTGCCAGGGCCGCTGTCGAGCATCCAACCATTTTTGAAGCTTGGGTGCTCGCTGAGCCAAATCTTGATTAAGATGATTATTGAACTTTAGGAAATGGACCGCCGCTCCCAAAAGACCGATCAGCAGCAGCGCCGCCGCCGCAATTGCTAACAAGCTATAGCGATAACCGTGACGAGTCTTTCGCAAGGCTAGGATGCCAAAGCCCACTGCCGCTACCGAAAGACCGAGCCAAATGAGAGGAATCGCAGCAATAAAAACCTGGAACCAACGACTAAAACGCAAATAGTGCCATAAATCACGATCCAGACCGGAAATCGAAAGAATAATCATCGAAAAAAACACCGCTCCCAGTAGGGCCATTGCTCCCAAAATCGCCCAAAAACCCCCGTTTTTGATTCGGTTCTTCCAAGGCGAAGTTGGCTTAATGTCTTCTGCCTTGATTTTGTCTATAATTTTTTGAGAAAACTTCTTTTTGCTCATATTACAATCGGTTGTCATTCCCGCAAAAACGGGAATCCAGAATTAATTCAATAAAATTTGGAGCTTCTAACTCCCTAGCTCCTTCTTTAAAATCTTCCTCCCTCGATTGATCAAGGCTGCCACCGTCCCCTTGGGCTTTTTAACAATATCCATAATCTCCTCGTAATCGCGCTCTTCTAAGAACCTCAGTATTAAAACCTCTTGATATTTGAAAGGCATTTTTTTGATCACTTCCTGCACTTGAGCCAGGTCGTCTTTGCTAATCACCTCCCGCTCCAGGTCCGCTCCAGACTGAAAGATTTTAGCCAAATCCTGATCTTCTAGGTTGAGAGCCTGAGGCCGCCGCTGCTTAGCTCGAATAGCGTCAATCACTACATTGCGAGTAATTTGATAAGCCCAGGTAGAAAACTTCAAGCTCTCATCAAAACTGTTGAGGCCCCGGTAGATTTTGATAAAAGCCTCTTGGATTAAATCTTCAATATCTTCTTTTTCAAAGTAGGAAATTCGCCGCCCAAAAAAATGCAGCTTTTGCTCGTAACGATCCACCAATATTCCGAACTGATCCGGATCAGTTTTAGCCAACTCCACTAATTTTTCATCAGAAAGTTGCCCACTAGCGCTACTTGCTATCATAAAATTTTCCTGCTTTTTATTTTGCTACACGCTTTTTTCAAAAAAACACTCCCTCACAACTAAAGTTAATCCACTCCAAAAGATAAAACCTGAACTTCTAAGAAACTTCCTTAGTACTTACTTTTTAATTAATACGCTTATGGTAGCAAAAATTTGCATAAGCCACCAACTACAAAATGAGCTTCATTTTTTAAAATTAAAAACCTGCAGACTTTTAAAGCCTAGCAGGTTTAAGAAGCTGTCTCAAAAACTAATCTAATCTTCTTTCTTCATATTTAAATGCAAATTCTCTTCCAAAAACACCGCCGCATGAGAAGCAAAGGCATCATAAAAATCCAACTCCTGAGTTGTAACATCCTCCGTTTTTTCAAAACCAATCACCAGACTCCCCCAAAACTCCTCGCCAATCACCAGCGGTACCATCAACACATGCCCTAAATTTTTAGCAATAGGAATCTTCTTTTTAGTTAACTCTCCCTTAGTTAATTGAATCCGCCGCTTATTTTTTATCAACTTACTCTTTAAATCTTTTCCCAAGGAAGCCCCCGAAAAAGATTGGACCGAAAGCTGAGTTTTTTCTTTCACCGGATTACTACTTTGCTTGTAAGCCATCAAATGAAACTTTTCTAATTCCTTGCTATAAAAATACAACCAACAATCCCGCGCATTGGAGAGACTCAGAGCTGCTTCTACCAGAATGTCAAAAGCAGCCTCGGACTCAGCTCCTCGACTTTTATTCTTTTTTAATCCCAACAAAATAGCTAGGCGCCTGTTAATCACTCCTAAATGCTTATAAGATTCTAGTAATCGAGCCTCCGCTTCTTTTCGTTCGGTCACATCCCGAGCAAAACCCAAGAAAGCCCTGACCTTACCCTCTTCATCAAATAAAGCCGACCCGCTGATAGAAAAATGTAAATAGCCCCTCTCTTTCGTTTTTATGCGACACTCCGCATTGCGCACCTTCCCCCCTTCAAATAAAGGCAACCTGTCTTGTAATACCTTCTGATGATCCTCAGGATGAATTAATTCAAAAGCATTCTTACCTAAAAATTCCTCCTCGGTGTAACCAAGCATCTCTTCTATTATCTGATTCACAAATAAAATATTACCCTCGGTATCATCTACAAATATCAGATCCCCAGAGGTTTCTACTAAACTTCGGTAGCGCTCCTCACTTTTAGCCAATGCCTCCTCCGTTTTTTTCTGCTGGGTAACATTTTCAAAAGAAACCCCCACGCAATCATCTTCCATCGGAAAGGCTTTTACCGTAAAGGCCCCGCCCTTTACTGAATCATCTTCATAATAAAGAGCTTCTTTTAACTCTAAGGCCTCTCCCTTCCGAACTACTTCTGCAAACATTTGAGGAATATTTCGCCCTCGTAACATCGGAAAGTTCTCGTCAATGGTCTTCCCTAAAATTTTCTCCGCTGGCACTCCTGTAAATTTTTCAGAAGCAGGATTGGCAGAAATTAGCCGCAAGCTCCGATCGTCCTTTAGATTCTCTAAGCGATAAACATACAAGCCAATTTGAATATTTTTCACAATCTCTGCCGCCTGAGCCAATTCTAGTTGAGCGTTTTTTAAATCAGAGATATCCCGAGAAATTCCAAAAGTCCCCGACACCCTCCCCTTTTCATCGTAAGTAGGGCCGATAATCTTTTGATAGTAATTATTAGCCCCTTCTTTGTCGCAAAACTTATCCTCTCGCCTCTGAACCTTACCAGTCGTCATAATTTCTTTGTCGTCTCGCTGATAACGCCCCGCAAATTTCTGCGGAAAAAAATCCTCCGGCTTCTTTCCTATGCAATCCTGTGGAGACTTTGCCCCCATCCTTTCCGCGAAAGCCTGATTAACTTTCACATACTTTAAATTTTTGTCCTTAAACCAAATCAAATCTGGCAATTGATCTAAAAGCTCCTGTGTACCAATTCTTTTGGGAGAATTTTTTGCTACAGTCATTACTTTTTGTAAATTTTATGGCTAGCCCGGCCAAATTGAGCTTCTTGATGCATCTTGTTGGTTCGAATTTGAATTTCGATAGAGTGTCCTTCCTGAAAGAAAGTGAGGTGGATGCTCTGATAGCCATTTGTTTTTGGCAGAGCAATATAATCTTTAACTTTCCTAGTTGCCATCGGCCACCGAGAAAGTAACTTTCCCATCATGGTATAGCAGTCTTGTTTTTTTTGGGTAATCACTCTTAAGCCAATTACATCCGTTATCTGGTCAGGCAATATATCTTTTTTTAAAACCTTCTTATGCATACTCCACATTGATTTTGATCGAGATTCTATCCGAGCTTTTAATTGATTCTTTTCAGCTAAATCCTGAAGCTCCTTCTTGATCTGAATCTCCTTCCGAGACGAGACCCCTTTCTTTGCCAAGGAGGCATAATAATTGTATAATTTAGGATCGAGAATCTCAAAAAAACGATCTTCTAAGTAATTTCGAATGCTACTATAGTCAACCCTTTCTAGTAATTTAGAAGCATAGGCGATTCTCTTTTTAGAAAGACACCGCTTTCCTCTTGGAGGAAGTTGCTCACACTTCTCTAAAATCAGTCTGTAATTAATTAAAAAAAGGATCATTAACAATTTGCGCTCCTTTCTCAGTCGCAAAGAATGATCCCCCGCCTGCATTCGATTGATAATTTTTAAATTTTTGTAAACTTTATTCCCTAGAGTTTGCTTAATTTCTCCCAGCTCTTTGGTTATCCCAAAGGGATTCTGGACCAATGCCGTCGCTAACAACTCCGAGTCGCCTGTAAAAAAAGAAAATCTCTCGCAAATCTCTTGGTTGATTCCCGAAAGAGAAAGTTTTTCCAGTCCTGGAAAGTCTACTTCTGGCATCAACCTACAAGCCATTTTCCTTTTCTGAAGCTTGTTAGCTGTAACCGCCATAAAACAACGGAGTATCGCCACAAACACCCTCCTTATTTGCAACGACTATTGAAATAATTAACAGCAAATCCCTGCCTGCTTTTTTCTGCTTCTGATAAAACTAATGATAGATTGTTCCTATCTAATAATAACACAACCCTGCTCAAAACACTAGCTCATTTTTCACTTTTAATTAGATGTTTTTAATTTTTGTTTGCTACTCCAAAGACACTTTTTTGAAAATAATCTGAAAATAACAGCAATCACCCCCTTCAATTTTAAAATTTTCCAAAAGCCTAATTCCTAAACAAAAAAGGAGGCAAGACCTCCTTTTTATCATTTTGAAAAATAAACAACTCCCGGCCAGAACCGTTCCTGACCTAGCACTTAGTCTGACTCCTGCTACTGGAGTGTCAAACAAATTTCTATTTTTTACAGACCTGTCCCCTACTAAATCCATTCTAGTTCAAAACCAAATGAAAAAGAGCCTGTCAAATCAATCTTGACATGGCCCTCTTTCCGGCGACAAGGTTATTTTTTCACTGCGCTTAATAAACTGCCTCTTCCCCTCCTTTCCCTCTTATAGCTTCTTCCCTGATTTCTAAAAAAGCACCTGCCACTAAATAAAAAAAGAGGCTGGCCTTAGTACCTCCTGACTCAAGCTGCCATTCTTTCACAGCCTTCTTTTCCTGAGCAGACAAAAGAGGGCTCTCTTCCCCAAAACCAAAAGGGCAATTATGCTCTTTAACATCAATTTCACTTGACATAAAATTACTCCTTTCTGTCGCCGTTATTTGTCATTAAAACTTAAAACACTTTCTTTTGTCAAGTTAAGTTATCAACAGTTTAGCTTATTTTTACCTTTATAAAGAGCTTTTTACTCGCAAAAAACTGTCGTTAAAGTTTTTGTCAAAAAACAAATTCTCCTAGAAAAGTCACTCCCAGTAGGCGGCCCTAAATCCTACCTCCTTAAGCGAAGGCAAAAATCCTTGTCCCCGGCAGCGCCGAAAGCTAGACGCTTCCGGCGACCCTCGCTAATTCGCTTCGCTCTTTGCTCGTTGCTGCCGGTTCGAATCTTGTCTCCGCTTTCCTCCAAAAACAAAAAAGGGCCCTCCGGACCTTCTTTTATCTTTGCGTGCTGGGGAGGAGGGATTTTCGCCTCGTTCTCGCTGAGGCTCGAACTTCGTTGTCCCCGGCAGCGCCGAAAGCTAGACGCTTCCGGCGACCCTCGCTAATTCGCTTCGCTCTTTGCTCGTTGCTGCCGGTTCGAATCTTGTCTCCGCTTTCCTCCAAAAACAAAAAAGGGCCCTCCGGACCTTCTTTTATCTTTGCGTGCTGGGGAGGAGGGATTCGAACCCCCGCATGCATGGACCAAAACCATGTGCCTTACCACTTGGCGACTCCCCAAAAATTTTACCCTAAACTTTCTCTAGCTAATCAAAAGCTTGCGTAAGCCTTGATAAAGTAACAAAACCCCGTACTTTTGGCAAGGGCTTTGGAGTAAAAAGTTCCTTAAAAGCTTTTAAGCTTATTTCTAAAATTATCTTTCAACTTCTCAGACCAACCGAAATAAATTATTCTAACATGTCAATACTAAAACTTTAAAGCAACCAAGGATCGTCCCGTTTGTCGTTTTCCAGTTTCAAACAACTCCGATCATACTCCTCCTAGTCCAATAAATTATCATAATTATCCGCCCAGTAAAGGACTTTGTCACAATACCATTGGTAATGAGAAGAAGTGGTTCCCGAAAGGTACAACTTGGCAGCGTCACACTCTGCCGAACGTTTGTGACTACTTACCCCCGGCACTTTAGCCAATTTCAATCCCATAGCCACCACTCCATCCGTCAAATTCCAGGGATCAGGCGGATTATGCCCGGTCACTGAGGCAATAGAACTTTGATACCCCATCCAAGTATCCGGCATGAACTGAGCTACTCCCATCGCTCCTCCGGTCCCCGCATAACTAGACGGGTTACAAGAAACTTTTTGATCCTCATAATCATAATCTAAGTCTTCGCAAATATCTTTAAAAGTTTCCCTTCGTCGCTTGAAAGTATTGTAAGATCTTTGACTCAAACGGCCATCTTTGTAGGCGTCTTTTGCCCCATCTTCCACCTCCTCATAAGTGCACCCTCCTGTATAACGACCTAAATCAGACTCCACTACCAACATTCCCATAATAAAATCTTTCCTGGTACCAGTTACCTTGCTGGCATACTTTGCGGCGTCTTCAATATCTTCAGCATCATAACTATCCCCTAAGAGACTCGAAAGCTCCGTTTTTAACTTAGAGACCTTGGCCTCTAATTGACTAATAGTAACCTCTTGCTGATTGATCTTTTCTTTTGTCTTACTAAGTAAATAAGCCTTTTTACTTTTTTCTGATTTCAACTCATTCTTTTGCTTCTCTTGAGATGCGTAAGCTGCCTCTTGTTGAGATTTTTTGCCTTCGAAAACTTTCTTCTCCGCTCGCACACTATCTGCTAGTCTCAAAACTCTTTCTTGCACCTGCTCTAAATCGTCTAAGATAGAAAAGTATTCACTCAAATTGCCTCCTTTGGCCAGCACCATCAAACTTATCTCCCGCTCCACTTGGTTAATAACCCGAATTGCCTCCGCCAGCATCCGCTTTTTTTCCTCTAGACTCTCTTTGGTCCGCTGGATTTCCTGTTCTAACTTCTCAATCTCCCCTTCAGTTGCTCTAATTTTAGTTTCCACGGAAAGAATACTGTTATTTAAAGAGGCCACTTCAGAAGCAATTTGCTGCTTGGCAACTTCGTGCTTTTCCTTCTCATCCTTAGCATCTTCTAATTCATCTTGAAGATCGTCAATTTCTTCTTCAGTTTCTTCAATTTCCTCATCATTTTTATCACTTTCTGCCCATACCAAGCCTTGTTGATCAGTTAAAAAAGGCGGTCCCCCCAAAATGAACCCCCCACTAATAAACAGAACTAACAAAGCCTTGCTTCCTAAAAGTCTTTTTTTGTTTTTCATTTTACCTAAAGATAATAGGTTTTTATATCACAAACTATTCTAACCAAGCTAAAACCAAAGAATCACTTACTTGCATCTCCAAGATTCCAAATTTACTTCTCTGACTCCTTCTCGGATTCTTCTTCCTCCTTCTTTTCCTTGGTAGTCTCCACCGCAGAAGCATCCCCTTCTATTTCCTGATCTAATTCTTCCAGTTCTGCCTCCGAACGAGGAGCAGCTACAAAGGCAATTACCGTCTCTGGCTCCAGCAAAACCTCTACTTCTTCTCCCGCGGGAAGATCTTTGGCATAAATGTAATCATCAAATGTCTCCAAAGAAGAGACATCTATCTCAATCTCGCTGGGCAGATCCTTAGGCAAACAACGGATTTCAACATCCTGAACGCTTTTAACCAGAACTCCTCCTTGCTCCTTAACAGCCGGAGAGGTTCCCACGAAACTTAACCGAACTTCCGTTTCTAATTTTTGGCCCATGGTAACACGATAAAAGTCCACATGAATTACCGCTCCTGACACGGGATGATACTGCGTGTCATAGATCAAGACTTTTTCGCTCTCTTCACCGCCCTCTTTTCCTTCTTTAGTTACTTTTAAATCCACTAAAGTGCTCTCCCCTGCTTCTTCATAAGTTCGTTTAAAATCCCTAAAATCTATCCAGAGATTTCTGTTTTCTGCCTCACCTCCGTAAAGGACTGCCGGAATAACTCTATTATTAATTTTCTTAGCCCCTCCTTCTCGTTCTACTGATTTTAATGTAATCATCTGAATAAATATTAACCATAAAAAATAAAGATTTAAATTAAGCTCGATCTACCTAATTGATAATTCTGAATCTAACTAACTCTAGCGCCTCCTTTTTAAAAGCCATACCCGGAACCATCCATCTCTACTAAAAACTAAGCTCTTCAACCATTAACTTAACTGCTCGTACATATCCAAAACCTCATCTACTGACAAAGCCTTTTTACTTAAGAGGTCTAGAGCCTCTTCTCGGTTTAAATCTGTCAACATCCCCACCGTCATCACCTGGTTGTTGTTATCCCGAGAAGTAACAGCCAGAGAAGCCGCCCAGCAATTCGCACAAGTAAGATGAATCAAGGCTGCATCGTCCTCGCCACCTAAAACCTTAAGTTCTTCTTGAGAACTCTTCTTTCCACAAGCCGGACAATGCACTAGAGTTGTCTCAGTGTTAAAGTATTTCATAAAAAATCTAAAATTACAAGTTTATTGGTGAATCTCTCAAAATAATATGATGAAATATAATGTAATGTAATGTATAGTCTTTGTCGTTAATCACAACTTCTATTGACTAGTTAACTCTCTTAACAAAATAACACCTTCATACAACCTCATTTTAATTTATACCTCCAAAACAGTCAATGACTACTCACCCTGCAACTAAAGCATTCCGTCAATCCCTAGCCACTCTCTTTATCTAACTCAGAAGAAGACCTCTTATTGTTAATTCGACTTTTAACCACCAACCAAAACTGCTGCAAGTCCTTAATTTTAAGTAGCTTTCCCACCATCACAAAACTTACTCCACCCACCGCCAAGGCTGCTACTAATTGAGTAAATACTCCCAAAAAAGTCAGTTGCTCACCGAAGGGGTCGTCACTAATTACTTCTTTAGTAAGCTGAACCAGTAGAATCATCACCAAAGAAGCTAGTAAAATCTTGTTGACCTCCCAAATAAATCCCTTACTAATCCTAAGTTCTCCTATCCTCAAAGCCAATACTATCAAGAGTAACAAAGCATTGGCGATACTCGCCAAAGAAAAAGCCCCCGCCAAACCCAAAACTCCGAATTCCTCAATCAAAAGCAAGGCCAAGGTCAAATTAATAGCTTCCGAAAAAAGTCCTATGTAAAAAGGTGTACGCGTGCTGCCCAAAGCATAAAAAGCCCTAGCTAGCAAAGGAATCATTCCTTGAGCCCACAGGGAAAGTACAAATACTCCCAGGGTTTCTAGGGTGGCTACTGTTGCCGGCCAATCAAATTTTCCCGAACCTAAGACTACTCGGACTATCTGAGCCCTTAAAGCATAAATTAAAATCGAACAAGGAATGATAAAAAAAAGTATTTTTCGAAGAATCACCATCACCTGCTCTCCAAATGCTTCTCTTTTCCCTTCTGACCACAAACAAGAAAGTGTAGGAAAAGCTGCCACTGCGAAAGAAACCCCGAATAATCCCAAAGCTACACTTTGAAGATTATTAGCAAAAGTAAAAACTGCCAAGCTACCTGAAATTAACTTATTGGCTGCCAAAATTGCCGCTATCAATAAGCTGAGCTGGGCAATTGCCAACCCCATCGCCCGAGGAATCATCAAGTGCAAGACCCGTTTAAAATCTTTGTCTAAAGGCTTGAAATTAAACTTAAAAATAAATCCACACCGCAACACCTCTGGCAATTGAATTCCCATGTGCAATAACGCTCCTAGCACCACTCCCAATCCCAAGCCTCTCGGTCCTAACCAGTCATAAAAGACCCCAATCCCTATAATTATCCCTAAATTATAGAAGATGGGAGCCAAAGAATAAAAGAAAAATTTCCGAAAAGAATTAAGTACCCCCCCGAAAACCCCCGAAATTCCCAAGATAATAGGAGATAATAACATGATTCTAGTTAATCGCACTACTAATTGCTGCTTTTCCTCACTATAACCTTCTGCTGCCACACCAATTATCTGAGGGGTGAAAACAAATAAAATAACTGCCACAACTGCCAATGCTACTATTCCCACCGACAACATAGTGTTAGCCAATTGCCAAGCTCGCTGCTTCTCTCCTTTGGTCCTTAGAGCGGTAAAAACTGGCAAAAAAGCCGCTGATAATGCCCCTAGCACCATCAAGCTATAAATCAGATCTGGAATTTTAAAAGCAAAATGATAGGCATCAGTGATATCTCCTGCCCCAAATTTATCAGCCAGCATTCTATCTCGAATCAACCCTAAAAACCGACTAGCTAGTCCCATAGCCGCCAACAAAAAAGCACTCTGAGTGATTGACTCAGAAGCTTTTTCTCCATTCGCCCAATATTTCCTCAAAACTTTAATCATGAAAATTAGTCCTTTCTAAGAACTTACTATCTCATCTTCATTTTTCATTAAGGGATTTGACCTCCTCAAGAAAAGCCAGGTCTCTCTCTTGAATAAAAAGTGCGCCTTCATAGCCCTCTGGCTTGTCTTTTTTAATCATTGAAATCGCTTCTTCTAGGCTCGCCCAGACGACTTTAAAGCCTAATCTAAGCTCTTTATCAGTAAAAGTGGGCGCGCCCTTAGCAATCACCTTGCCTAAATAACAAAAAGAGGTTTGCTTTAAGCTCAATTTCTCCCGGAATTCTTCGATCCTCCCTACTTCACCAGTGATTTCAATCTTACAACCTACCTCCTCTAAACACTCCCTTTTTAAGGCTGTAATTTGATCTTCCTCTTCCTTAATCCCGCCTCCTGGCAGCTTGTGATAATTCTGCTTAGAAACCCAAAGCAAAGGCACTAGTCCCTTTTCATCAAAAAGAACTGCTCTCGATGACTCCCTAATCCTCAAATTGCCCTGGTCTTTGGGCAATTCTTTGTCCTTGATTTCTTTTAGTAATTTCATAGCAGTCTCTACTTAGATTTATCCTCAACTTTGGACTTAATCTCCGCCACCAATTCCTCCCCATCAACTCCAAATTCTGCCGAAATGTCCGAAATCGACTCAAAACGAGCCGCCGCACAACCCACACAAGGCAAACCGTGCTTCATGAAAACCTCTACTGATGCCGGGTAAGTTTGGATTATCTCTAAAATATTAGAATCGACGGAAATATCCGGTTCTGTAACTTTTTCTTGATCGTCTTTTTTGGACATAAAATTAATGTTAATTGATTAGTGTTATTTCTTATAAAAATTGCAAAAACTAACCCCTGGGAATAAATTAAGATTTGATATTTATTATTACTAAAAACCAAAGTCCGGGCAGACTACAGTCCCGGAACAGAGTAACTACGACAAAATGACTCCACTTTACCCTTAATTTCTTCCAGTTTAACTGGGTTAGTATGATTCTTAAGAGCATCCAAAATCCAATCTCCGATTTTCTCCATTTCAGACTCTTTCATTCCCCGAATAGTAGCGCAAGGTGTTCCTAGGCGAATCCCACTAGGCGTAAAAGGCGGATTAGGATCATCCGGTACCACTGATTTGTTAACCGTGAGAGAGATTTTCTCCAGAGTTTGCTCCGCTACTTTTCCATCGATCGCAAAGCTCTCTACTGTGTTAACTACCATCATATGATTATCAGTTCCTCCTGTTACTAATTTCCCTCCTCCTTTCATCAAAGTCTCCGCTAACTGCTTGGAATTAGCCAACACTTGCTGCGCGTATTGCTTAAATTCATCCGTTTGAGCCTTTTTTAATGCTACCGCCACTGCCGCAATAGTGTTCATGTGAGGGCCACCTTGGAGGCCGGGAAATACAGAACGATCAAGAATTGTAGGAATATTTTCCTTAGTCATCTCCACTTCTCGCAAAGGATTACCCACCTTGCCCTGAGAAAGAATCATTCCCGCTCGCGGACCCCGCAAAGTTTTATGAGTGGTGGTAGTTATAATATCAAAGCCATAATCGAAAGGGTTACGCATTGCTCCCGCCGCTATCAAGCCTCCGATATGAGAAACATCTGCCATTGTAATCGCCCCCACTTCATCCGCTACTCGCTTGAAATCGGCATAATCATAATCCCGCGGATAAGAAGTGTAGCCGCAAAGAATAATCTTGGGTTTAGTTTCTTTAGCCACCTTCATGAGCTCTTCAAAGTCAATCTTACCCTCCTTGTCCGGATTAGTTTTGTAGCGAACAAAATTAAAGATTTTGCCCATATGAGAAACCGGCGCTCCATGTGTTAGGTGCCCCCCGTGAGAAAGCTCCATTCCTAAAATTGTATCACCAGGCTTGCAAAAAGCTAAGTAAACCGCCTGGTTCATTGGTGACCCAGAGAGTGGTTGAACATTGGCGTGATCGCACCGAAAAAGCTCCCTGGCTCGCTCAATCGCTAAGGTTTCTACCTGATCAGTAAATTCCTGGCCTCCGTAATAGCGTCGACCCGGATATCCTTCCGCATATTTGTTAGTTAAAACACTTCCCAGAGCCGCAAACACCTCCGGATAAGTGTAGGTTTCAGAAGGAATCAACTCGACACCCTTCTTTTCCCGCTCTTCTTCTCCTTGAATCGCCGAATAAACTTCTGGGTCATTCTCTTCTAACTGCTGATGATTTTCCCTGGAATTCATAGTGTTAATTTTAAAATTTAATTTTAAATACTTTAAGTCTACTTTACTCTTAAACCCCCTTTTCCTCCTTTCGTAACTCGTTGAAATTTGATCTTAGCTCTTACCCCCCCGAATCTCCTCTCTGGCTTTATCAGCCACCTCAAAAACATGCTTTGCAAATAAATAATCGCCCAATCAGCTCGATTAGGATTTCTAGACTGATATAGCTCCTCGGCTTTCTTTTTTAAACTTTCTACTCTAGACATACACTTATTCAAATTAATTTAACTTACTGAATCGCTAGCAAATTCCCGCTTCCTTCAAAACCTTCCTCCGAATTTTGGGCAGATGCAAAAAAGCAGCATGCCCGCACCAGAAATCTTGATGACGAGAATGCGCAGTACGACTTAATGCACAAGGTACAATCGGATCCAAGTGCCCCCCAAAGGTTACCAACTCTATCCCAGCAGGCTCCTGGGGCACCTCAAAATGATTCTTAAAATTTTTCAAACCAAATGCTTCCATTTGGTGAGGTGAGGCCATGGTAACTAATTTCTTGACTTGATGCTGCTTAGCTCTCTTCAGCATCAATTTAGCCAAAATACCTCCAAAAGAATGAGCTAAAATAGTAGTAGGAAGATTATCTTCCAACATCTCGCGACCCCGCTCAATTATCTCTTCTATTTTAGAATATTGAAAATGCAAATAAAAGGCTTGTTCAAAAACAACCCTTTCCTCGGGAAAAATCCTTTCCAAGTCCCTCTTCCAACCATTTTGATAAAAAACCGGAGATACAATTCCGGGTACAAAAACAAACCGCATTTATTTTAAACACCTTAAAACTAGACTGCCACATTTTCCATTTAAAAAGTCTAACGCAAACCAAATAATCTACCAAAAACTATAGCGCATTTTCACTGAAAAGCAAAGTCCTCCTTAAAGGATTTCTATCTATTTCAATAAAAAAATCCGGGGCACTGTCTTTCCAGCAGCCCCGGATTTTTAGTTTGGAACACCTCTCATCCCTGAGATTGGGGGGGAGCAAGTTGGCCAGAGAAAGCGAAAAAAAGAACGAGGACTTCGCTGCGATTCCAACTTCCCAGATCTCTCTAGAGAAGCATTCAGCTCTTCCAAGGCCCTCCCGATTAAGGCACTTCTCAATCTAAGTGCGTCCTCAATCAAGCCTTCTACCCCCTCATTGAACATTTCCAAGACCACTTCCGCCTCCTGTGAATAAAATCTCTCACTCCGGAAAATCTGCCTGATTTCCTCCGGAGGAACAGGTCGCAGCCGATAAAAACTCCTCCGATTATTGGTAATCGCCTCCAAAACATCCAGAACTATCCCCGCTAGGTCGAGCGAAGAGAGTTCCTCTCCTCCCACTCCACGAGGGTACCCACTTCCATCCCGTCTTTCATGATGATTGGCGGCTGCCTCCCAGATCTCTCTTTCTAAATCTGGGAAATACTCTCCGGCAATTCTTCCTGTCCATAGCGGGTGAAATTTTACCAGTCGATACTCTTTAGTAGTAAAATTTCGCTTTGCCATTATCAAATCTGCCGGCACATAAACCTTTCCCAGGTCGTGGATCAAGGCGAGTAGAATGATCCTCCCTAGCTCATCCTCTCCCAAAGAAAGCTTCTCGACAAATCTTACTGCCAAAGCGGCCATATTCACCGAGTGATTGACAGTGAGGTCAATCACTCTCTCGTCAATCCCAGGGTGAATTTTTTTGAAAATTCTCCCTAGATCCCTCTCAATATTTTCTTGCACTTCCGCCTCCTATGCTCCTTCAGGCCTCGTTGGGCCCTTTAGTTTTAGTTTTTTTATATTCTGTTGTTCTGTATGATCCTCCTTATAAAAAATACTGATTTCATCTTAACACATTCCTCCTCAAACTACAAAGTATTTTAAAAAGCACTTAGATATCTACAAATCCGCCAGCCAAGTCACTGTTTTTAACTCCTACCATCCTTTAGTCTCTTGTTTATTCCAAGCCTTTGCTTTATTTTGTAAAATATTATAAACTAAATTAAGTATCCTTATTAAACTTCCTAAGCAGATTCTCAGCTGCCGGTTGTTTTATATAACTAATAACCTCCGTAAATTCACTTGAATCATGTCTCGATTTCAGTCTTCTGGCTCTGAGGAAACCAGAGAATCCTTATTTGCCTTATTTGTGCTAGTTTTTCTCTTGGGAGGCCTACTCATCTTAATCAACTTCAACACCAACCAATACCTTATAGGAAAAAGTCTAGCCACCCCCGCTTCTGCCGATGAATTCAACAAAAACAAAAAATAGTCAATATTTCCTATAATTCTATAAAAACAGTCAGCAAAAACTAACACACTATCTCTAATCATCTTTTTAGACCTTACTTCTCTGAAAGAATTTTCTTAAGCAAAATTATTTGCCAAAGAGGTAAGCCCTAATTAAAAATTCATTCAAATCTTTGATGCAAGCTTTTTCTTTTAACACCTCTCTATGGAGGAGCTTTTTTTTGTTGTCAACTCTTGCAATCAACTTTTTATTTTTCTTTCTACCTGCTTCTGCCCAAGACAACTCCCCTTTTGTAGGCTCAACTCTTTCCCCTCCTGACTCCCAAGGAGAAAATCTGGGGCTATTTCCCAATCCCCAACTTCAAAAACTTCTCCTCACTCCTTATGACCTGGTTTTTGAAAAGGAGAGGTTAACTTTTCACGCTCGAGACTTTACCGACACCAAAACCATCCTCTTCAAAAATCCTCACCAAACCAGTGAAATAGAGAATATAGCATTTTGCCTGGAAGACTCTCGAACTGGTCTTAGTTGTGAATTAACCTCCCCTCTTTTCCGAAAATCCCAAGTTCAAAAAGCTGCTTTTCTTTTTATTGATAAAACCAAAATCGCCCACTTTCTCCAAGAAACTAGCGGCCTCTTCAAAAAAGCACCCGTCAATAGCCGCCTAGAAATTGATAATCAGGGGAATTTAGCCATCATCGAAAAAGGTACCGCCGGTTATCGTCTTGACATCGACCAATCAATTAAAAAAATTTCTCAGTCTATCCAAAAGATCGGTCAAGAAGAAGCCTATCAAATTGCCTTAGTTGTTAAATATATAGAACCCGTCGCCTCAGAAGGAAATCTAGATAATTTAGGAATTGAAGGATTAATCGCCCAAGGAGAATCCAATTTCGTTGGCTCTCCTAAGAATCGAGTTCACAACATCGAAGTCGCTACTAGTAAATTTCATGGCCTAGTAATAGCCCCCGGAGAAGAGTTCTCCTTTGTGGAGAATTTAGGTCCGGTCGACGCCAGTACCGGTTACAAAGAAGAACTGGTCATCAAGAAAAATGAAACTATTAAGGAGTTCGGCGGAGGCGTTTGCCAAGTTTCCACTACTGTCTTTCGAGCCGCTCTCAACGCCGGCTTTAAAATCTCTGAAAGGAGAAATCACGCTTATCCAGTTCAATATTACTCTCCCCAAGGAACCGACGCTACTATTTATATTCCTAGTCCCGACCTCAAGTTCATTAACAACACCTCTCGCCATGTCTTAATCCAGGCTCACCGAGAAGATTATAAATTATATTTTGAGTTTTACGGCACTCCCGATGGTCGCCAAGTAGAGCTAGTCGGACCTCGAGTCACTAAGCGTACTGAGGATGGACGCATGAATACCGTGCTTTATCAAGTAGTTAAAGATCCTCAAGGGAGAGAGATTCGCAAAGATGAATTCAGAAGCTACTACGATAACCCCGCCAATTACCATTAAAGAGAAAACCAAAGAGAGCCGCTTTTAAAACCAACTCTCTTCCGCTTAAATACTTAAACCTGCTAGCCCTTCAAAAACTGGCAGGTTTTTTAAAGGATCCGTTTAATAAAACATCAGTACTTTTAAGGTTTAAATATTAAACTAAAAAAATCACCTCACCGGAAAGCTACGAAAAATTAACAGCATCAAGAGATTAAAAAAATTAAAGAACTAAGGCGCAAAACAGATCTTGCTTTTTCTCATGATTCAAAAAAATCACCGCCTTTCAGCCGCTACTCTCGCTTATTTTTCTTAGCTTGCACTGAATTGAATCCAAACAAAAAAGCCCTCAACTTGAGAAAACGCGCGTGAATCCCTTTGGAAATGATATCGGAAAAAGTTAATTTTCCCAAAAGTTTCAGGTGGGTTTCAATTTTTCGCGTTTCTACCGTGAAGGCTTTCTTGTCGAGATCTCTGTGTTTTCTTCTCACTTCTTCAGAGCTCTCTTATCACAGTATAACTAACTTTCTGAAAATTTCCAGTCCTATTCCACAGAACAGGATCTGATTCAAGCTAGACCCCTAGGCATTAATCAATTTGAAAGATTATCAACAAATCAATGATTCCTAGGGCTTTCATTTTTGAGTGCGATTTTAGAAAGAAGCGAGGTTTCACTTGACTGTGCCGTGCCATAGCTTTAGCGACGACTGGGCCGTACTGATCAGTACAGTGAGCACTAAGCGCAGTTTCTGACACCAAAGCACACCAAAAATGGAAATCTCACAATTTCATCAACCACTCAAACACCAACCGATTAGTCAATTCTCCTTTGGCAGACTGAAAAACCTGAGTGACATCCAACTGATCAACCTTGCCTCCCATCATTTGATACTGTTGAGTAAACTTATTCACTTCTGCCTCTACTTCTTCTGGCTTGGGCTCCAGTTGATTCTCCTTGCCCAAGTGACGCAAAATTAAAGCGGCTTTCACTCGATCTGGAGCCTCTTTTTTCTCCCATTGTTCTCTAATCTTTTCCTCGGTAGTATTGAGATTTTGAAAATACTGCTCCTTTTGCAAGCCCCCAGAAGTTAAGCTATTTTCCAACTCCGCCATCATCCGATCTAACTCCCTATCAATCAAAACTTGCGGAATCTCTAGTTGCACATTTTCAATCAACTTATCGACCAACTCTTTCTTCTGTTTCTCGGCCTGCTTATTCTGCGCCTCCTGTTTAATTCCTTTTTCTAAATTATCTTTCAACTGCTGAAGGTTTTCAAACTTCCCAATCCCCTTAGCAAATTCCTCATTAACTTCTGGCACCTGACGCTCCTGGACCAATTTCACCCTCACTTTAAAAGTAGCCTTTTTACCCGCCAAGTGCTTAGCATGGTATTCCTTGGGAAATTCCAGCTCAAACTCCTTCTCATCGCCCGCCTTTAGACCAATCAACTGCTCTTCAAAACCAGGAATAAAGCGGCCCTCCCCGATTACCACTGCTTGATCTTGGGCTGCTCCATTTTCTAAGGCCACTCCCCCTTGAAAAACTTCAAAATCCACTTTAATCTGGTCGCCTTTTTTAGCAACTCGGCTCACTGTTGCAACCTTAGCCCTCTGATTAGCCAAAAAATCCAACTCTCTTTGAATGTCTTCTTTTTTTACTTCTATCTTACCTTCTTTGGCGAACTTTTGATTAATCTTTTTGGCTTCTTCTTGCCACTTACCCCCTAAGTCTACCTCTGGAAGCACATCCACTATAGCAGTAAAAGCGAGATCTTTATCTTTTCCAATTTGAGCAATCTCAACTTTGGGCTCCCCTACCGCCTCTACTTTCTTTTCTAAAATCGCGTTAATGTAATTTTCCCGGATAGCCACTTCGGCTGCCTCCTGCATCAAGCGCTCTTCGCCTACATTCTGCTCTACTACTTTGCGAGGGACTTTTCCTTTCCGAAAACCATCCACCTTCAACTCCTTGGACAAATCCTGAGCAGCTTGCTCTAAATATTTCTCCACTCTAGCCTGCGGCAACTCAAACATCAACTTGAGCTGAGAATTAGGAAGTTGCTCGGTTTTCTTAAGAAAATTTTCTTTTTTTGACTGATTAGTCTGCTTGCTTTGCTTACTTTGATCCCGCTTTTTTGATTTAGCTGACTGGCTCTTATCGTCAGAGCTACTTTTACTTTGTTGGTTACTAGTAATGTTTTTTGGCATACTAAATTAAATTGATTTAAGGTTTAGGATATTGAATATTTACTTCCTGAATTTTTCTTGATACAACTTAACACTCTTCAAAACCGCCTTCTTGGCCGCTTCCTTACCTTCAAATCCGCTGATTTCTACTTTCTTGTTTTCGATAGTTTTGTAAGTTTCGAAAAAGTGCTGAATCTCCTTTACGGTGTGCTTGTTAACATCCGCTAGGTCTTGAACTTCGTCCCAACGCGGGTCATCCACCGGCACAGCCAAGATTTTATCATCTCCTTCTCCGCCGTCAATCATTCGCATTACTGCCACCGGGCGCACTTGCACTAAGATGCCCGTACTTAAAGGATAAGTAGTTAAAATTACCACATCCAAGGCATCGCCATCTTCCCAATAGGTCTGAGGAGCAAATCCATAATCAAAGGGATAATCCTGGGCGCTCTTCATGGCCCGGTCCAGCTTAATCAAACCGGTTTTTTTGTCGATCTCGTACTTGTTTTTAGATCCTCGGGGAATCTCTACAATCACATTAAATTGTTCCGGAGCCTTTTCTCCCAGCTCCAAATCATGCCATAAATTCATAATTTTATGTTTTAAAAGTTAATTAACTTGAGATTGTTAAGTTTTTCATGGATTATTTGTTAGATTGTCCAGCGTTGTTTAAACTTTCCTTGAGTTAATTATTGAAATTG
>CAYFUG010000008.1:0-51167 GCA_964346295.1 uncultured Bdellovibrionales bacterium | reverse complement strand
ACGAGGATTATCGTAAAGCTGACTTTGGTTATGATGTTTGTGCGGAGGGATCGCCAGAAACTGGTCCGGCTTTCAATATTATTCTGATCTTAGGTATTTCCTTTGTGCTGACCTTCTTGTCAATGTTCTACTTAAGCTATCGCAAGCAAAAACACCTCTAAATAACTTTGATCAACTACCTTAAAACGCCCTTTCGAGGGCGTTTTTGGTTTTGTTACCCTAAATTAAGACAGAAACTAGACAACCTACTCTTTTTTTACTAAAATAACCTCAATACTTCAAAATAAATAAACCAATCCCATGAAACAATTAACCGAAAAACAAAAACAAGAGCTCAAAAAAAATCTGGCTTTCTTAGGAGCTAGTGTTTTTATGGGCCTCCTTCTAATGGCAACCGCTTTGCCCGGAACTTTATCTTTCCAGAAAAGTTCTTCTAATGACTCCTACGGACCCGTTGATCCTGTTGTGGTCCTAGGAGATAAAGCTAAAAACAGGGGCAATAGCGACAAAGACAATAGCCCTGGAAAACCTGACAAAGAAAAACCGACCCGCTCTGATAGCACCCCTTCCTCTCGAGGCAATAACAACGATAAGGAAAACGGCTCCACTAGGCCTGCTAACTCTGCCCAAGAAAAACAATCTTCTGTAAACGAAGGAAACAACCAAAAACAATCCCCTTCTAAAAAGAAAATCAAAAAGGACTTAGAAATTCTTCCCGGGGAAGATGTTAGAGCTCCTCGAGGTCAAAATGCCCAAGAAATTAAAGCCAAAAACAAAAAAATTTCCAGTGAAATTAAGGCAGTAGCCAAAAAAGAAAGCCCCCAAGTAGCCAAAAAGTTAGAATCTATTGCTCAACAACAAGAACAAACTGTAGAAGAAGCTGCCGACTCTATCGAAGAAATTGAAAAAAGAGGCGGATTCAAGAGATTTCTAGCAGGATCTGACTACAAAAATTTAGGCCAACTTCGCAGCTC
Organism: uncultured Bdellovibrionales bacterium; assembly: GCA_964346295.1. Lineage (GTDB taxonomy): Bacteria > Patescibacteriota > Minisyncoccia > Moranbacterales > DUUL01 > CAYFUG01. Next base: position 50,193 of record CAYFUG010000008.1, on the reverse strand, counting down.
CTTAGTTCACAACCGCAACCAAATTCGTCAGTTAACTCAGACCATGCAACAAATTTCAGATCCTGAGAATCAGGCTGTGATCGCGGAACAAATTGAATCCTTAATGCAAGAACGAGAAAGGATGCGGGTTGTTATCGAAGAAAATGAAGAGGGTTTTAGTCTTTTAGGTTGGGCCTTTCGCTTCATGAATGACTACGAAGAAACCAATTCGGAAGAATTATCCCAAGAAGAGGAGGAATTAGAAGAAGAGATTGAAGAAGCTCTAAAAGAGCTGGAAGAAGAAGAGGAAATTGAAGAAGTCGAAGAGGAAGAGGTGGAAGTGCAGGGAGATAGGGATATGCGTTCAGTCTTCGAATAGCTTCCTTTAGTCTTCCCACTCTATGAAGCCTCCAAATTCGAGTGGTTTGTCCTCTGGGGAAAAGCTTCTCGCTCGCACCTTCCAGTAAATCCCGGATTCCCTGATTCGACGAGATCTAACTAATTTTTCCAGGGACTGCCTTTAACATACGAAAACCTATAGCACACCAAAATAAAAATGTCAAGCATTTGCAAGGAAATTTACCCCAAAAAATCCATTCCTTTTCTAACTAGATTATCAATTTTTTGTTTTTGATTAGAAGAAATCCTTCTAGCTGAACCCACTAAATAACCTCTGGTTTTAATCCCGCAAAAAGCCAAGGTGTTTCTAGTTACCACTTTTAGTCCCCTATCTCGAAACAACAACCAATTAATCCAGCGCAGAGCACCTCCAGAACTCAACACTATTGCTCTTTTCCCTTTAAGAAATCTCTTAGGGAAAACTCCTTCATATTTAAAAGCAAATCCTGGGGTTAAAACTCTATCGAAAAAACCCTTGAGAATAGCCGGGGTCCCTTGCCACCAATGGGGGAAAATGACTACCATCCGAGAGTTTTTCCTAATTTTTTGCTGAAACTCTAAATTTTGACGAGAAACCTCTTTATTACCTGAGGTATAGTGCTCCTCGGGCTTCAAAACAGGGTCATAACCGATCTGATAAAGGTCTATCATCTCTAACTCCCAACCTCGCTTCCGGGCTTCTCTTTTTACTGTCTGCAAAAAGAAACCGCTGTGACCTTCTTTATTAGGATGAGCGTAAATTACCAACATAAATGTGGTTAGTTTTTTAGATTTGACTAGATTTAGATTGAGTTTATCCTATTTGACTCTACTAGCCCCAAGCTGCTTCGTAGCTTACTACTCTACCACGCAAACCTGATGAGCGGTATTGCAACAGGAGCAACCTTTGCCGTCGTGATAACCAAAGGAGAGCTTTAAGGCAACTGGATTGCTCGCAGAAGAACCTAAAAGTGCTTCTTGAGTAGCTTCATCCAAATAGTCTTCTTCTTCATAATTGACGCCACCAACAATTCGATCTTTTCCTAAGCATCCCAGGTTAAATTCTATGCCGCTCGTAGTTTTTTGATTAACAGTGTTACCAGCCTCAATTTCCCCTTCTAGGCTCTCTTTAAATCCTTCTTGACCGAATTCCACAATTTTCAAATAAGCTAACTTTTCAGTTGATCCAAAAACTTCTTCCTCTTGACTGGTCAGATAACCACACACCACCGTATCAAACTCATCATTACCAAAAACACCATATCGATTGGTGGGTCGGAGCATTACTTCTTTATTTTCCAAATCGCACTTTTCTAGCGTAACCTTGACTGGCTCAGCTTCTTTTTTGGTCTTCTCTTGAGCAACACTTCCATCCGGGCACTTCTCAAACTCACAGTCTGACCCTACTCGAGTTACTCGAGACCCATCCGGACAGATCCGAGCCTCCCAACCACATCGCTCTGACTCTAGCTCCTCTGTTTGGTCTTGTTGAACATTAGAAGCCTCCTCTTTGCCAGGACCATACTTATTCCAAATAAAAAATCCTCCGATCAATATCACTATTACTAAAACTGCTGAAAAATTTCTCATTTGATTTTAATTAATACTTAGCGCTTATTTTAAAATCCCTTTTGCGAAGAACTTTTCAAGTTTTAAATTAAAGTAGGATTTTTCAGAATTTTTTACCTTGCCATAGCTTTCAATAAATCCAAGAATTTCTGAGGATACGGATAAAAACTAGGAACTGCACTAGAAATTAAATTTCTAAAACGAGTCCTCAACCTGCTTGTTTAAAATAAAAAGACTTGAATAACCATCCCAATAAACTAAACCTCTCTTTGTAAGGATTCGTTAAATCCTTGTACTGCTCTACCGCTGGCTTTACTGTTAAATTAGCCTCCTCTACCAAGGGCCAATTATCTTCAAAGCTGACTCCTTGAGATAATCGTTCCAGGTCTACTTGTAGCGACTCTAATTCCCTCACTTTCTCTTCTACATCTTGAATCAATCTCCAGTCTGGGCCCCAAAAAAAATTACTCCAACTGCTCCTGCTTTCTAATTGCTCCTTTTTTTTCTTTATCTCTCTTTCTAAGTTAGTTTCTTTGCTAATAATTTCTTCCACTTCCTGCTCTAATAACTCTCGTTCTCTTTGCTTTTGTAATTCCCTAAAAGTAGGTCCCTCTCTCTCTGGAACTTCTTCCAACGCTGGTGGCTCCTCTTCTTGAGGCTCTGGTTGTCTTGGAGAAGGAGTAGGATCTGGCTCAGGAGCCTGGTCTTCCTCGTCGGAATCTGTAGAATCACCATTGATATCCATATTACAAGTACTACTAATGGTATTCAACTCATTGTCCTCAAAAATATTATCCTCTAAGATCATGGAATTAGACCAATAATCCCCCCCGGAACTTCCTCCACTGGGAGAGCCACAATCTACTCCGTATTTTTCGTTCTCCCCAATATAATTATCCCTAATTGTAACCTCTCCATCTTCATCCGTAGACTCATAAAATTGCGTAGAAATCCCACTAGAACCATTGTCCTCTAATTCATTGTCTTCAATTACCACTTCCGCATCACCCAAGATTATTTCTATTCCACTTTCTCCGTTATCGTGAATATTGTTATTTTTTATCACTCCCTCTAAACTAGCTCGCAAGTCTATCCCCTCTTCTGAGTTGTCATAGACTTCATTGCCTATAATTTCTATTTCCCTTCCTTTTTCAATATACATTCCTTTTCCCGATCCGTTATATATTTTGGAATTCCTTACTGTAATCTTACCCGAGCCCGGATAACCTCGAATTCCAATAGATTCAAAATCCCTAACTACACATTCATTAATCACTCCATCAGCTCCACTTTCCACCGCTATTGGTTTTGAAGCATCCAAAAAAGTAAGCCTCTCCAAAGAAGCTCCGTCTTTTAGTACAGCCCTTCCCCTTATTTTGACTTTGTCCTTGTTTTCTCCCACCAGCCTCACTGATCTACCAACATTTAAATCTTCCGAATAGTCTCCCTCTTTGATCAAAACCTCTCGCTTACTAGAGTCTTCTTCTAGAGCCGCCTCAATTGCGTCTTTAATTTTAATGAAAGGCTTGTCCTCGCTTCCATCACTATCGCCTTCTTCATAACTGCCATCCACATAAAAATCATAACTGGCGGCCAGGGTCTTTTGAGGATAAAGCAAACCTGCTCCCAGTAGAACCAAATTTATCCCTAACAAAATTTTCAGTGAAATTAAAAGACTACTTTTTTTTATTTCTGCTTTCATTACACTAAAACTAACATATTACATTCTCTTTAAATCATAACACATTTTAACAAAAAGAACACTGCTCTAAGCCTAAAAAGAGATCTTTTGAGACTTTTTTTTAGCTCTTTGATCAATAAAAGGAACTGCTATTTCTTCCTTTTCCATTTCACTAATCAAGTCCCTCCAGGTAAAAGGATCTATTTGATAAGATTTGAGGTTCCTACTTTTCTTAAATTTACGAAGTACTCTTTTTATTGCCCGGGAATCATTCTTAAAACGACCTAAGCCCGAAAGTGACCCCGCTAACCTTCTTTCTCTCTTTAAAAAAAAGTACTCTAGAGCTTGTCGAAAATATTCCTCTTCAAGGGCCTTCTTGTTCAATTCTTTGGAGTATTTTTTTACTATTCTCACTAAGGCACAGTCCACTTGAGGAGCCGGCCGAAAAAGCTCCTTGGGAAGTTTTTTTATCATCCTAAGATCCGCTTTTTGACTAACTTGGACACTTAACCTCCCATAATGCTTTTTACCAGCCTTAGCGCATAGCCGTTGAGCCTGAGAAGCTTGATAAACCAACAAGGCCTTAGAAGCAGGGTGATCTAAAAAACGAAAAGTAACTGGTAGGGCCACCTTAAACGGCAAATTAGCCACTAATTGATCGACTGGAGGCCATTTAACATACCGAGCATCCCCCCAAATCAACTGAAGATGGGGATTTTCTTCTTGGAGAGCTTCCAGCTTTTCCTTAAATTGAAGATCCTTCTCAATGGCAATCACTCGCCTAGCTCTTTTAAGAAGAAGCTCCGTTAAATTACCCCCTCCCGGTCCAATTTCTAAAACTGTCTCTTCTGGCTTAATTTGAGCTTGCTTTAATTCTTTCTGAAGAACTTTATCCTCCAATAAAAAATGTTGCCCCCATTTGCGCTGAGGATTAATTCCCTTCCAAGACTGTTGATCAGAGCTTGAGTTATCTTTAATTTTAGTGCTAGAAACTCTTCCCATCTAAAAATTAACTACTTAACTTGACTAAAACATTTTAATCTTCTTTTTAAAAAGATAAAGTCTTCTCAATCTTTTTCCTTACTCTTCCCAATCTTCAACTCCTCCTACTAAAAAACACCCGGAAGGGTGTTTTTTAGGCGCTTGAGAAATTCTCCTTTAATAACTGAAACCTGAACAATCGTTCACAACTTTATGCGATCAACCTCTTTTGAATCAAAATGCTTATTACTAGCCTTAAAGGCCAATAATAAGTCCGACCAATATAGATGATTAGTTCGAAAAATTCGAACCAGTTCACCGTATCTCCCTAGAAAGGAGGTGATCCATCCACAGCTTCCGCTACGGATGCCTTGTTACGACTTCACCCTTGTTACCGAATTCACCGTAGCCCCTTCTTGCGAAGAGTCTTCGGGTGCCCCCGGCTCCCTTGGTGTGACGGGCGGTGAGTACAAGACCCGGGAACGTATTCACGGCGCCATTGCTGATGCGCCATTACTAGCGATTCCAACTTCATGGGGTCGAGTTGCAGACCCCAATCCGAACTGGGACCGGTTTTGAGGATTGGCTCCACCTTACGGCTTCGCGACCCACTGTACCGGCCATTGTAGCACCTGTGTAGCCCAGGACGTCAAGGGCAATGCGGACCTGACGTCGTCCCCGCCTTCCTCCCAGCACTCTGCTCGCAAGCTCTCAAAGTCTAGTAAAAAACTTTGCTCTTACGCCCAAAGTGCTGGGCAGTTCCGTGTGACACATGTAACACACAGTAGGGGTTGCGCTCGTTACCCAACTTAATGGAACACTTTACAGCACGAGCTGACGACGGCCATGCAACACCTGTCTAGCACCCTCGAAGGCTCCCGATGTTTCTATCGGGATGCAGCTAGATTTCTAGTCCTGGTGAGGTTCCTTGCTTACTATCAAATTAAACCAGATGCTCCACCGCTTGTGCGGATCCCCGTCTATTCCTTTGAGTTTTAGCCTTGCGGCCGTACTTCCCAGGCGGTGCGCTTATCGCGTTAGCTTGGACACTGAGAGGGTCGAAACTCCCAATGCCGAGCGCACATCGTTTACAGCGTGGACTACTGGGGTATCTAATCCCATTCGCTCCCCACGCTTTCGTGTCTCAGCGTCAGACAAGGCCCAGCTAGCTGCCTTCGCCTTTGGTGTTCCCCATGATATCAACGCATTTCACTGCTACACCATGAGTTCCGCTAGCCTCTGCCTGCCTCTAGGTTTAACGTTTCAGATGCAGCCACAAAGTTGAGCTCTGTGATTTAACATCTGACTATTAAACCCGCCTACACACCCTTTACGCCCAATAATTCCGGATAACGCTCGGAGCTCCCGTATGACCGATGCTTCTGGCACGAGATTAGCAGCTCCTTATTCGTGAAGTAATGTCATCCCACACTTCTTTGGACTTTTTTTGATTAACTTTAAATAATCCCCTTGCTAAAATAATAATTCTAGCTTGTCATAGTTACCTTGGTCATCTATTAAAGATGCCGTAAGGAATATAGAAATTAAACAAGCACCTACCCTCTTTTTTATAACCAAGAGAAAGTCTTACTATTTAAAATCCAAAAAAGTGTGGGATTCTTCCTTCACAAAAGCGGTTTACGATCCTAGGACCTTCATCCCGCACGCGGCGTCGCTCGGTCAGGCTTTCGCCCATTGCCGAATGTTCTTGACTGCAGCCACCCGTAGGTGTTTGGCCAGTGTCTCAGTGCCAATGTTGGGGATCACGTTCTCACGCCCCCTACCCGTCATTGCCTTGGTGAGCTTTTACCTCACCAACAAGCTGATAGGACGCAGGCTGATCTCGAAGCGATAAATCTTTACTCCAAAGAGACTATTAGGTATTATCCCGGATTTCTCCGGATTATCCCTAACTTCGAGGTACATTCCTACGTGTTACTAACCCGTTTGCCGAGGGTCTAACCCTCTCGACTTGCATGCCTTATCCACGCCGCCAGCGTTCATCCTGAGCCAGGATCAAACTCTTAGTAAAATTTAGAGATTCAAATCATTGAATCTCTGAGTATGAATATGATATGTAATTTAACTAAACTGCTCTTTTAGAGTATTATTTAGCTAAAATAAAAATCAAAAGGTTTGATTGACTCAAAAACCTAGTTTAAACTAGTCAACTAGAATACTAATTAACCAGCCAACCAGGTTGGTTGACCGCATAAAACTGTGAAAAATAGACTGTTCAGGTATTCAGTTATCAAAGGACAAACCAAACAACGAAATAAATACGGAAAACACCAAAAATCTTAGCCAAAAAAATTCTAAAACATTTTCAGGCCACCCCCTGTTCAATTCCTTGGCGTTAGCTAAGTTATCAAACAAAAATTGTTTTGTCAAATTTATTTTCAAAAAATTCATCGTCCTATCCAAAATTACCGCAAAACCTCCTTCACTTTTTTGATCCTTCCTTCTTCCCAAAGAGGCCCCAGACGAAAGAAAAAAGTGCCAACAAATACCATTATAAAGGCAATAAAAAATACTCCTTGAGGATTTCTGCTTACCAGAAAGGCCGTCAGTAACAGCGCAGGAACATCCAAAACACTTTTAACAAAATTCGCTAGTGATAAAGTGGTCGAGCGATTAAAAGAAAGACTGTTTTTATTGAAAATCTCTCAGAACAAAGGCCATCTAAACTCTTCTGCTACCGTTAAAACAGTTAATAAAATTACTAAATATATGGCTGGGGATAAATTGTTAAAAACAAAATTAGCAACCTTCTTGAGATTGCTAAAATTTCACAAGGTTTCAATCCAAAACATTTTGGAAAAATTGCCCTCCAGCTCCTTTTTTCTATCTTTAATCATAACTTCCTAATCAACCCTCCTGACTAAAGAATCCTTTTGCTCAATTACTGAACTTGAATTACTTGATACTCAACTTGCTTTCCATTAGGCAGCTTTACCTCAAATTTTTCACCGGATTTCTTTCCTAGGAGTGCTTGGCCAATAGGAGACTCGTTGGAAATTTTGCCTTCCTTGGGACTGGCCTCGTTGGCTCCTACAATCTCAAAATCTTGCTCCTTGGAGCCCACTTTCACTTTCACCTCGGAACCTATCCTAGCTACTCCAGAAGGTCCTTGCTCATCCGCCACTTTAGAGGTTCGAATTAAGTTCTCCAATTGCATAATTCGAGTTTCATTCTCTCGCTGTTTGCGCTTAGCTTCGGTATACTCAGCATTTTCGCTTAAATCTCCTTGTTCTTTAGCCTCTTTAATTTCCAAAGAAATTTCCCGGCGCAAATTAATTTTGCGATGCTCTAATTCCTCTTGAAGCTTTTTCATCCCCTCTTTAGTCAAATATTTCATCATAACAGACATTAAAAATTATCTCTTAAATTTATCAAATTAGATTCATGCCAACAATTAGCTACCCTTAATCTCTTCTCTACGAACCTGGAAGTCAAACAATAAAGCCCTGTTAATATAATCAAAAAAGCCCTTCCAGGCTTGCTTAAATTTATGTTAATAGCTTATTACTCTGTGTTTTCTTATTCCACTTAAATTTCGAAAAGATTATAGCGCTAAAAAACAAATCAGTCAATACGATTAAAACTCATGAGATACCTGCAGTCTTTTATCCTCACATTCTTAAGCCTGATTATATAATTGAATCCCCAAATTCACCCCGTAAAAAATTTCCAAAGGTAATCCCCCCAAATAGTTACCAGCACCATAATAACCCCTGCCGCCGCAATTCCCAGGGAAATAATCAAAGCAGAGTATTGCTTTTTAATTCCAAATAAAAAAGCCGCTAAAGCCCCGGTCCAACCACCCGTTACAGGAAGAGGAATCGCCACCAAAAAAAACAACCCCCACCGGCCATATTTTTTCATTTTTTGGTCCACCTTCCTACGAGTTCTATCGAACAACCAATCGAAAAATCTTTTTCCTAAATCAGAACGCTTCATAACGAAACCAGAAATTCCCTCCAGAGCAAAAATAAAGAATACCGCTGGCACGATGTTTCCCAATACCGCCCAAAAGTAAGCACTGGCCCAGTGCATTTTATAAAATATAATAGCAGCTGGAATCGCCCCTCGCAACTCTAAAACCGGTGTCATGGCCAATAGCATAGTCGCCAACTCCGGAGGCAATCCTTGTAAATAATCCGCTGCTGCCTGAGTATCAATTAACATAAATGGACTAGATCTTTTTAGTAATTCTTAGGATATTCTTGATAAATACCTAGGCAGAAATTTATCCGCAAATCAAGCAGTCTTCATTTGTTCCGCTGCGTCTTCCGGTGCCACTGCCACGATTTCGACTCCAGTGGAAAGCTCGAAACCAGCCCAAATGGAAGTTTTAGGCAAAATCTCAATGTGCCAATGATAATGAGGATAATCGTTGCCGTCACAAGGAGCAGTATGAAGGTAGAAATTATAAGGCGGTTCCCCTAAAACTGCTCCAATTTTCCGAATCGCCTGGTGAAGAGCCTCTCCTCCCGCCACCTTTTCTTCATCGGTAATTCTCTCAAAATAAGGCTGGTGTTTTTTAGGTAATACCCAAACTTCAAAGGAACTCCGAGAAGCAAAGGGGCAGAAGGCCACAAAATGCTCATTCTCAAAAATAACCCTTCTTTGCTGCTCCTCTTCCCAAGTTATCATATCACAATACGCACACTTCTTATTAGAGCGATGATAACGTTCCGCTCCTTCTAGCTCTAATTTGATATAGGGAGAAATTACCGGTATCCCCACTAACTGAGAATGAGGATGGAAAATTGATCCTCCCACCTCCTTGCCGTGATTATGAAAAATTTCCACGTAACGCACCGATTTCTTACTCATCAAGTCTAAATAACGAGTTTGATAGGCATCCAAAACTTCCGCCACCAAAACCGGATTCATCTTCCCTAAGTGTCGATAATGATCTTTTGTCACAATCACTTCGTGATAGCCGATTCCATCCATCCAAAAATAAGGCCCTTCTTCTTCGTGCTTAATTTTCCCTCCTTTAGGCCGAGAAAAGGCTGGATATTTATTAGGAAAAACTCGTAAAGTCCAATCTCCGTCTGAAGTATTGTAAAGCAAAACATCTTTTTCTTGGCCGCTGACTTCGGGATCACAAAAAAGACAATCTTCCTCACTGGGAATCTCATCCGGATCCCAGGCGGTTTTAATTTTTTTATGATCAAAAGGCCGACTTTCTCGATTTGCGGCAACTACCACCCAATCTTCTGTAACCACATCTTGTCGGAGTTGAGAATTTTTATCGTTGCTTTCCTGTTGTTGTTCTTTTTCGGATTTGTTAATAGTGATGGCTTGAGGTTGATCCTCCCGCTTCTCTCTTTTTTGATCCTCCTGAGCTTTCTTAGAGCGGGAATCCCTTTCCTCAGAAGCGGCTTTCTTGTTATGCTTATTTGTTGATTGATCAGTAATTTCTTCAGAAAAATAGCCCCCTTGAACATTTTTTTGTCCAACCTGATTTTTTTCAGCTTTCTTATTTTTTTTTCCAAAATTAACCAAAATTTTCATTTTTGTTTTTGTTTTAACTATTTTCAAGAGCTTGATTTAAAAATCACTTTTGCAAAGAAATTTTCAAAATTTGAAGTAGATTTTTTTGAAGTCTTTACCTGCCTTACCGTAGCTTTAGCGGTAAATGGCTAAATCGAAAAAATTCCAAGAAAATATAGCCAAAATTTGTAAATTGTAATAGAAATTAGATTTTAAAATAAGCCCTAGTATTTATAAATATATCACAAATAAAATTTATCTCAAAGCAATTAGCGATACAGTAAAACAGTAAATTCCCCCTTGACAACTGAATCTTCCTTTTCCAGCCAATCACTGACTTCTGTCAAAGATCCTCGTAAAATTTTTTCAAAAAATTTAGTAAGCTCCTTTCCTACTACCAATTTTAAATCAGCGGCCTCCTCTCCTGCCAGTTCCGTCAATAGATCCAGATTTTTTTTAATCCTATAAGGAGAATCATAATAAAAAACTGGCCCCTCCAATCCCAATATCCGAGAGAAAAATTTTCTTCTACCTTTTTTATTGGGAGGAAATCCCCAAAAACAAAACTCACTAAGATTAATACCTGCCACTTGAGCTAAGGCGGTTAGGGCAGAGGCTCCCGGTAAAGGAACCACCGAAACCTTTCCTGGCAAAATTTGCAAAATTTCCGCTATTAACTCATTTCCAGGGTCGGAAATACCTGGAGTACCAGCATCTGTTAGTAAGGCTAGAGACTTTCCTTCCTTTAAAAACTGAACGATCTGACTAGATTTTTTAGCCTTACTTCTTTGATGATAGCTAACAGTAGGAGTACTGATTTGATAGTGATCTAAGAGTTTCTTGCTTCTCCTGGTATCCTCACAAAGAATCAAATCTACTTCTTCTTTAAGAACCTCTACTGCCCTAAAGGTAAAATCCCCTAAATTTCCTAAAGGAGTAGCCACTGTGTAAAAACAAGGCCGAGATAACTGCTTAGAATTATATTTTTCCCCAAGTATCTTTTCCGACATAAAGCCAGTTTAATGAAAATTTAAGAGCTTCTCTTTAAAAAAGCTTACGGGACTTTGAAATATCTAGAATTATCTGTTAGACTAACCAGCTAGAAAATTCTAGCTCCCATTAATTATCTAAGAATTTTAGCACATGTCTTTAAGGATGGAAAAGGTTAACGACCTAATCAGAGATCAGCTGTCTCAGGCTATTAGTAGAGAGCTATCTCTAAAACCAGAAGTCTTGGTATCTATCACTAAAGTAAAAACTTCTGCCGATCTTTCTCAGAGTAGCGTCCTGGTGAGCATCTTCCCTCTTCAAGAGGCCCCTTATTGTTTGGCTACCTTGAAGAAAGAAGCTCCTCTCCTTAAAAAGAAACTGGCCAAAAAACTAAAACTTCGTAAAATTCCTTGTCTAAAATTTGTCCACGATCAAACTGGAGAAAAAATTAGTCAGCTAGAAGAACTCTTTGAAAAAATTAAATCCGAAAAAACAAACGAATCCTCCTAGAAATCCAGGCTTCAAATAACCCACCTCGGATCGGATTCAAAAACTAGCCCTAAAGCTTATAGAATCCCTTTATTAAATCTAAACCGTGCTAGACTTCTCCTTACTAAAAGAAAAGATCTTCCAAGGTAGACGAATTTTACTCATTGTCCACCCCAACCCTGACCCCGACGCCCTGGGAAGTATTTTTGCTTTGAATTATTATTGTCAAGAACATCTCAAGAATAATCACCTCCCGCCTGATCAAAACATCACTCTTTACAGTATAGACCCTCCTCACTTCTCCTTACAAGAACTTTTCCCCATCGAAAAGATTACTACCCGATTGCCTAACTTAGAGAACTTTGACCTCCTCATCTTCTTAGATCGAGGAAACACTTTCAATAAGCTTAATTTTCCCCAAAAATTAGAATCTCTTTCCTCTAAGCCTACTATCATCAACTTGGATCACCATAATGACCCCCCTTTAAAAGGAGGTATTATCAATCTCATCGACAATCAAGCGGCTGCCACTTGTCTTTTAATTTATCAATTTTTTCAGGCTGTTAACTTCTCTTTTCCTCCTTTTGTAGCTCAATACCTCCTAGCCGGAATTTTTAGCGACACTGGGGGATTTCGTCACAGCAACACCGATCCAGAAGTGTTAGAAGTTTCCGGAAAGTTAATGTCTCGAGGTGCTAGCCTTAGTAAGATCAAAAAGGTTTTATTGGAAAAAAAATCCCTTCGCACTCTTAAAATCTGGTCTATTGCCCTAGAAAGAGCTACGGTAAATCCCAAGACCGGGATGGCAGCTTCCTTTATAACTGAAGAAGACCTTAAGAAAATTGGCGCCACTCCCGAAGACTTAAATGGACTTTCAGAAATTCTCAATACCATTGCCGGCTCTCGCTTCTCTTTAGTCCTATCAGAATATTCCGATAACAAGATTAAGGCCTCCTTGCGGAGCGAAAAGCATAAAGGCGTCGACGTAGCTCAGATTGCTCGTCAATTTCAAGGAGGGGGTCACCAACTATCTAGCGGATTCGAAATTAAGGGAAAACTCAAACAACAAGGAGACCGCTGGATTATTGAATAATAAATAATTACCTTTGTAAATTACCCAATAATCCTTCTTTGTCCACAAAAAATTCTGAAATCCATCAAAAACAAAAGTCTACCAACTCAAAAACTAGCAGGGACTATATACCCTCTAAGGCTTAGCCCTAAATCTGGGAAAATTCCTGCACTGGCTGCCAATTACTAACAGAAAGTAACCCTTGACGCAGCCTTCGCTCCAAGCCGCTGCAACGATCTTTATAGAACTCCAAGACTGGATCAGCACAGCAAGTTCGCACATAACAATGCGGTCCCACCTCTTCGATTAAATAATCGTAAATTCCCTCGGCCTGGTTAAAATTACCTTCCCGATAAAAATCAAATGCCTCCGAAAAGGGCTCGTTTAAAGAAAACTTTTTAGCCTTCACCATTTCCGGCTCGTGATTAAAAATCTCGTAAACCTTAAGCGGCTCTCCCTTTCCTCCTAAACGAACTAAATCAATAAAGCGATTTTTAAACCCCTCTTGAAGATGTTCTCGCACGGATTCCGAAACTAAAATACCCACTCCATAGTGCTTAGTAAGGGACTCCAGGCGAGCGGCAGTATTAACCACTTCCCCAACCAGAGTGTAGTCCATTTTGAGGGCCGAACCGACATTGCCGACTGTAACAGTTCCATAAGAGACACCCACGCCATTTTCGATTTTTTCCAAGCCCTGCGCCAAGCGCTGACGGTTCATCTCCTGAATACTCAGTTTAATCTCAATAGCTGCTTCCACTGCTTGATTGGAATCGGAAAAAGTGGCCATTACGCAATCACCCATTAATTTATCCACTTCACCGGAATTTTGATACACCACCTGATTAATCCGATTAAAAAAATCATTAAGAATAGCTACTAATTCAACTGGATCTAAATGTTCTGAAAGCAAAGTAAAGTTGCGAATATCTGAAAAGAGCACCGCTCGTTCTTGCTGTTTAATCCTTAACTTGCGAGGATCTAGTCCAGCACAAATAATCTCGGCCAGCGAGCGTTGAGTATAAGTTTGAAAAATTTTTAAATAGTTTTTTTGTTTTGTTTCGATTCTTATTTTTTTTCTAAGTCGTTTTTTCATTTCTTTAATTTCTAGATTAAATCCTAGTTTAAAATGAAAATCCCTCCCACAACATCCATGAAGTTTTCTTATTTTAGAAAATTTTACCTATCTCTGCCCTCCTCTTCCACAGAAGAGTTTTTCTCGTAAAGATACTAAAATTTTCAAAATAAAGAAGAGTTCTACTTAAAAAGGATAAGGAAATAAAAACTGCTTGATCAAGCACCTCCAACAAAGTCACCAAGCAGTTCACTCTTAAATTATACTATAAGCCCCTAATCTTCACAAACTAACTTGGCACGGGTGGAGGGAATCCCCTTTGGGCCCGGTCTTCAAAAAAGCAAAGTCGTTTGCTTTTTTGTGCGCCCTTCGATTCCCTAAATTCATTGAACTATTGACATCTCTATGGACTATGAATTAAGGACTAGAATGCACGGGTGGAGGGAATCCCCTTTGGGCCCGGTCTTCAAAAAAGCAAAGTCGTTTGCTTTTTTGTGCGCCCTTCGATTCCCTAAATTCATTGAACTATTGACATCTCTATGGACTATGAATTAAGGACTAGAATGCACGGGTGGAGGGAATCGAACCCCCGCTAGAGGTTTTGGAGACCTCTGTACTGCCACTATACGACACCCGCAATTAACAAAATTTTATTCGCTTATCAAAGAGAGACCCCGGCTCACCATTGACCGACGCCCGCAAAAATCGAAGTAGCTGGCAGAGGCATCCCAGCAGGACACCTCTGTATAAAAAACAAACTGCTCTCAATCAAGGTCCTTGAAGCTCCTTAAATAAATTCAATTTAGAAGCTATCTCTGCTACTTTTTAACCTTTCCTTCGCTATGCTCCGTATGAGTCTCGCATTCAGGACAGTGCTTTTTCAACTTTAACTTGAAAGCTTGATCTTGAAATTTTTTCTTATTTCGATAAGTATAGTAATTCTTGTTTCCACAAACACTGCAACGCAATAAAATTAATTTTTCTTGAGCCATAATATTAAAACTAAATATTCTTAAAAATCTATCCTTTAAATCTTAAAACTCTCTTTTCGAGAGGCTAAGGCTTTCATTTTTGAGGAAAGTTCTACCTGCCCCACCCGAAGGCGGAAGCCGCAACAACGAATTTTGCCAAAAATGGAAGTCTACAAACCAACTTTAATTCCCGGGCTCATACTAGCAGCAACCGAAACACTTTTAACCAACTTACCCTTAGAGTTTGCTGGCTTATTCTTTTCTAGGGTTTCAATAAATACTTTAAAGTTCTCAGCCAACTTTTCTTTACCAAAAGAGCGCTTCCCAATCGCCTGGTGCACATTGCCGCTCTTATCGCTCTTAAAGCTCGCTCGACCTTTTTTGATGCCCTCTACCATAGGAGCAATCTTAGGTCCCACGGTCTGGTTTTTAGGATTCGGCATTAGGCCTTTCGGTCCCAGCACTTTGGCAAACTTAGCAATCTTAGGCATCATTTCTGGAGTAGCTACCAAAATATCGACGGCTTCCTTACCTTCGGCAATTTTCTCTACCAAGTCCAACTCACCAGCTAAATCGGCACCGGCCGCCTCTGCTTCTTTGATTTGAATAGAGGTAATAGCTGCTACCCGCTTGCTTTTACCGGTTCCATGTGGCAAATCCACAGTAGAACGCACTTGCTGATCAGATTTAGAAGCATCAACTCCTAGTCGCACATGCACTTCTACGGTCTCATCAAACTTAGCCGCCGGAAACTTCTCTAGAAGCTCCAAAGCCTCCTCTAGGGAATAAATCTTGTTTTTATCAAGGGCTTCCCCGGCCTCTCGATAACGCTTACTTCTCTTCATAAAATTTAGTGGTCAACGAATTTTGGACCTCCTGGCAATAATTGCCGAGTGGTTCAAAACTCTCCCACGGTTAAAATTAGGCTTTAAAATTTTCAACTAACTCGTCCAGAGCTGCTATGATTTCTTCATGAGCGCTCAAAATGCCTTCCTTAGTCAATTCCCCCTGAGACATTCCTATTAAATCCAAAGATTCCCTTAGCCTTTGCAAATTATTAGCAATGGTTCTAGGCAAACGACCCAGCCTATCAGCTTTTTCCAACTCCTCTAAATTGCTTTTCAAGTCCTTCATTACCCCCCCGGAATCTCTCATATAAGTCATCTCCGTTACCATCAGGTTTCTTTTCCACTCCTAGCTCGCCTTTAATTTTATTAAATCTATCAAGAACAACTCCTAACTTTTCTTTAGCTGCTGAAATAAACTCGCCCTTGTCTACGGTTATTTCCACCGCTCCCCTTGAAGTATCAATCGCTTCAAACTTTCTCCGTAAAGCCTGCTTATCTTGATGAAGTTTCTCCGCTCTAGGCTTAGAATCCTCGAGCGTTCCTTAAAAGTAGGCTCTTCCATCTTTTTTATTTTTAACAAATTAAACACTTAATTTGCCCCTCCTCGGAAATCAACCTTCCATCTCAAGCGCCAAAAGCCATAAAACAGTTACTATAAACTGAAGACTATAGGCCAAGAACTACCGACTACCAACTAAAAACTACTCACTAACCTTAATCCCCATTGAACGAGCAGTCCCGGCAATAATTTTAGCCGCTGCCTCCACATCATTAGCATTGAGATCCGGCATTTTGGTCTCAGCAATCTCCCGCACTTGAGCCATCGTCACCGTACCCACCTTGTCTTTAAGGGGATTTCCCGCTCCCTTGGCCACCTTAGCAGCCTTCTTCAAAAGTTCGGCCGCCGGAGGAGTCTTTAGGGTAAAATCGAAACTTCGATCCTCATAAACAGAGATTTCCACTGGGATCACATCCCCCATTTTATCCTTGGTAGCCTCATTAAAACGAGTACAAAAATCCTGAATACTTAACCCGTGCTGCCCCAAAGCAGGGCCGATTGGAGGCGCCGGGTTAGCTTGCCCCGCCTTAATCTGCAATTTAATCAACGCTTTTAACTTCTTTGCCATAAATTTAACTTAAATTTAATAAATCTTATTCGTCACCCAACAAATCATGAAGGGACCTCGCTATCCTTTGATCAATAAACAAAAACGGCTGTGATGACTACAAAAGCTTAAGGCTTTTAATTTTGAGGTAATTTTTACTTACCTGCCTGCCGGCGGGCAGGGGCACAAGCGAGGCTTTGGCTGAGCCGTACTGAAGGGTACGGTGAGGTCAAAACACAGGCATCAACGCCAAAGTTCACCAAAATTAAAAGTCTCTAGAGTTTTTTGATTTGGAGAAAGTCCAACTCCACCGGCGTCTCCCGACCAAAAATGCTCACCAATATCTTAATCTTGCCTCGCTCTTCGTCAATTTCGGAAACCTTACCCTCAAAGTTTTTAAAAGGACCATCGGTAATTTTTACTGAATCTGAAAGAGAAACATCTAATTTGTATTTGGGCTCTTGCTGGCCAATCTTCTTCTTAACTCCCAACATTTCATCCGGGTTAACTGGAGTAGGGGTAGTTCCCATTCCAATGAATCCCATTACATTAGGAGTATTTCGCACTACATACCAAGACTCGTCTGTCACAACCATCTGGACCAGAACATAGCCCGGGAAAATGCGCTCTTCCACCGTGTAACGCTTTCCATTACGAATCTTGATCTTCTGCTCCTTGGGAACAATCACTTCAAAAATATAACCTTGCATATTCATGGTATCGATCCGCTGTCGCAAATTCCGCGCTACATTATCTTCGTATCCGCTATAAGTATGCAAAACATACCAGGCTTTTCCGTGATGTTGAGATTGTTTAGCCATTAATTTAAAACGTTACTTTAATTGAAAATAAAACTGAACTCTAAAAATAAAACCAAAAGGCTTCTTTGAGCCAGACTGTAAATCCGCTCCAGACCAAAATTAAAAAGTTTCTAAATAAAGCTTAGCGCACTCAAATCTAGGTAACTTTTTTAAAAAATCCAAGACTCTATATTGAGGCGTGCTCCTTACTACGGATATAACAAGTACAAAGAATGGGCTCCGAAATCAAAATTTACCCCGTGTGGAAATTTTAATCAGAACAATATTTTTTCCACAATCGAAGAAAAAAACTTGTCTAAAGATCCCAAAAAAATAGCTACTGCCACACTAGCTATTACTACTGCCGCAGTATAATTCATAGTTTGTTTCCGATTAGGCCAACTGACTTTCTTTAATTCAGAATAAGCCTCCTCCACAAAACTTACTGCTTTATTCATAAGAATTTTTTAAATTATTTCTAAAAACCCTTCTTTTTTCAACTCTAATAATTCTAATCTCGATTCAAAAAACAGCCCCGGGGGCTTGCTTAGTAATTTCTCCCTTAGAAATTAGCCCAAAAAAACTTTTCTGTCAACTAAAAATCTACCTGGAATGCAAAGAGGCTCTGAGGAGTTCTATAGGCTCAGCGTGCTTCTAGTCTTTCACGAATCTCTACTAAAAGCTATTTCAGTTGAAACTTTTCTATCACAACAGTATCGTCCTTAAAAAAATAGGCTAACAAAAATAACCCCGGCAACACAAAAACCAGCGCCGGAGAGTAATACAGCCAAAAATTAGGCTTTTGAGAGGAATTATAAATTGACATAAATTTGATATTTAAAAAATGACTTTCATTAACTGTCATCCCGGATTATCCGAAGGATAAGTCCGGGATCTTAGAGCTCTTACCGAGATCTACAATCGAGACCAAACAGTTAAGGAGCGCTAATTAAAGATAAAAATCAGACTTTAAAAAATGCTTAAATTATCCCTTTGGTAGAGGTAGGCTTTGTACCTGCCTGCTCTTTCTAATTTCAAACTGAAACTGAATTCTGGCGTCATATTTCTGGAATTTTTGACAAAATTCAACCAAAGAGTAGAATCAGGATGTGTTCACTGGAAATGATTGATGTGCCTACCAAGCGCATTGCTTCACTTGCTTCCTTGAATTTCGATCTGCAGTAGCAGCTTAGCAGTTCGAAAAAACAATTCAAGGCTAGAGAATTAAGGAACTATCGAGCCTCAAGCTCGACTAAATTTCCCGGACACCTCCCATGAGAGCTTCGAGCGGCTTAAAACCCCTCGAGGAAGCTGAGTGGAACCGCGAGATCGATCTAGTTTTTAGTTTATAGTTTGTGGTTTTTAGAGCAGAGATATTTGTTTTAAATTCTAAAAACTAAGAACTACCGACTAAAAACTAGCAACCCTCGTCTCAGTGTTTTTTCTCCCTGGAATCAGTGTCAATTTGACTCTTGATTCGAGGGCGAGAGAGCGTTGGACGAGGTTTTTTATTGAAAAAACGTTCTATTCTAAGCAGGCTTTAGTGAATAGACCTCTTGCAAAATTAATTTTCTTAACGAAAATTTCATAATCTCGTGCGAAAATTTTGAAAATTGAGGAAGTTGTAACCTAAGCTACGGTGACGAGATTTGATAAATTTGCAGTCGAGATTTGGGATTTGCAGTAGAAAATTAATTTGGTAAGAGGTCTAATAAAGAAAGAGAAGTGACTTCCCCTACACTCCGCCAAGGGCGGGAGTCCTCAAGCTAAAACCGCAGCAAACAATGAAACTATACTTATGACCAAACTCAAGCAAAATGTCATCTACAAACTCTCCGAAGGCGTCATTAATGTCCTGGCTTCGATTTTTCAATATTATATTCTCACTCACTACTTCACACCGGCTCAAGTAGGAAATTTTGCCTTTGTGCTTTCCGCTGTAATGATTGTCAAAACTCTCACGCTTTCCCACGGAGTGCTCCACGTGCTAGTCCGCCAAATCAGCCAAGGAGAAGCTTCTGAAAAAAAACTTTTTTCTAATGCCTTCTTTTTGAGATTGTTCTTGGTATCCCTGGGAGGACTAATTTTACTTCCGGCTATCTACAGCCTGGAGTATTTCTCTCAAACCAAAGATGCCTTACTCTTAGTGCTAGGAGGCTTTCTGGTATACGATATTTTTCAGCTTAGCGAGGGTTACTTAGTCGGCAAGGAACGCGTCAAAGAAACCGCGATCATTCGCAGTCTGGGGCAAATTATTCTGGTGCTTTCTTTTGGTCTAATTGTCTTTTTTCAAGCTGATTTTTTCTGGGTTTTTTGGTCTTATCTGCTCTCTCTTTTTATTAGCGGAATCCTTCTTCTGGCCACCTCTGGAAGCTACCAACTCGTTCAAAGGCGCTGGGTCAAAAAAGCTTCTCTTCGCGCCTTATTTATTCAATCCCTACCAATAACCTTAATGGGTCTGCTTGCTCAACTTTATGTTAGGGTGGATGTAGTAATGCTCAAATGGTTTTTAGGCGAGGAACAAGTGGGAATTTACGCTACCGCCTACAAACCCTTAGATTACCTAATGGTGCTTTCCGGAATGATGACTATCGCATTTTTCCCGGTACTTTCTAAATTAGTCACCCAGAATCAAGATAAGTTTAAAAGGCTTTACCGTAAAAACATTCTGACTTATTTAAAGTTCTTTTTCCCTCTTACTATTATAGTTGCTCTTTTGGCTAAGCCCTTGATTCAACTTTTTTACGGCGCTCCTTATCTCAGTGCCCAAATTTCCTTGCAAATCTTGATGCTGGCCGCTCTCTTTGCCTATCTCAACGCTCCCTCCAGTTCTATTCTAATCGCTCTCAAAAAGCAAACTCTCTACTTGGCTGCAGTGGCCCTCAGTTTTCTAGTTAATTTTAGCCTAAATTTGATTCTTATTCCTCGCCTCGGCATCGAAGGCGCTGCCATTGCTACTGTTTTTACCGAAATCACCCTTCTATTTTTTTCCGCCACCGTAATTTACCGAGAAATTAAGTTCTTACCTTTTATTAAAGAGAAGTAACATGACTTGGTTTACTTTTAGTTTACTGTCTATTTTTGCCTTAGCAATTGCTGAATTAACTCAGCAGCACTTGCTTAACCTTAAGGATTCTTTTAACGAAAAAGCCAGTGCCGTTTTGACTTTTGCTTTTCAATCTCTAATTACCCTTCCGGTCCTGTTAGCAATGGGCCTAAAAGATGAAATTTTTACTATCTTTCAATCCCAACTTTTACCAAAATTCTTCTCAGTCACTCTTCTTGCCTCCATTGCTATGATCTTCTATTTTAGAAGTTTCCGAGTTAAAAATATCAGTTTTTCTGCCATTTTTATTTCTCTTTCGGTGGTTATTTCCACTGTTCTAGGAATAATCTTTTTTTCTGAATCTACCAATCCTCTCAAGTTTTTAGGCATCATTTTAATTTTAGGAGCCATTGTTATTGTTAATTACAAAAATGCTGCCCTTGAGAAAAACCACTTTTTTGGACTAATCGCCGGCGTGCTCTTTGGAATCTCTTACACCCTAGATAAAGGGATTCTCATGTATTTGCATCCCTTGGTTTACCTCTTTTGGATTTTCCTTTCAGTAGCAATTTTTGGAGCTATTTTTGGCTTTAAAGATCTTAAGGATTCCCTTAAAAACAAGAAGTTATCTGCCTATAAACCAATAATACTTTCTGGCGTCGGCTACTTTTTCTACAACTTCTTCACCTTTAGTGCTTATAAAATAGGCGGAGAAGTGGGGAGAATTGACGCCATTAATAATTCTCAAATTTTTCTGATAATTCTTTTTGAATTCCTCGTGCTTAAACACACCAAAGGTTCTTTTCAGAAAATTATCTCTGCTGTTTTAGTCGTAATTGGAATATTTATTTTAGCTAGCGTAAAATAAACCTAACCTTAAAACCCTATGCCCAAAAAACTTAAACCAGCAGATAAAGTCTATTTAGAAGAAGGAATCACCGAAGAAAATCTGCCTTTAATCTTGGCAGGCTTTCAGGATCTCGAAGTAATGAATTTCGTAGGATTTGCTAAAGAGGTTTCTGCATTTACAACCATCAAAGAAGTAAGGAGTTTTCTTTTCAGCGAAGACGGGGACGAAAAATATTTTGAGCTTCATTCGCCAGATCATAAATTCATTGGCTATACCAGCCTAGAAGACTTTCAGGAAAAAGGCTCTTGTGAATTCAATATCTTTATTTTGGACAAGAATTTCTGGGGAAAAGGAATTGGACTTGAAGTAACCAAAAAAATGCTCTATTGGGGATTTGAAAAATTGGGAATGAAAAAAATTACTCTAACTACTTGCGGAATCCATACTGGAGCTATCAACCTTTATAAGAAAGCAGGTTTCCGTAAAACTAAATTACTTCCTGCTGATCGAAAAATTTTTCAATCAGGCCATTGGATTACTTGTAGCACTCAAAAAATGGAAATTACCCAAGAAGACTTTTACAAAGCCCACTCTAACAATTCTAAGCCTAACTAAACTAAACAACTAACCAACCAAAACCATGCCCAAAAATCAATCAAAAGCCGCAAAGGCTGACCAAAAAGCTCGTCAATTAGAAATCCTCCGCCACAGCACCGCTCATGTTTTGGCGGCCGCCGTCTTGGAAATGTTCCCCGAAGCTAAATTCGCCATCGGTCCCGCCATCGAAAACGGCTTTTACTACGATTTCGAACTTCCTCGGACCTTGATTCCCGAAGATCTGCCGCTCTTGGAAGAGAAAATGAAAGCCCTCATCCAGACTAACCATTCCTTTGAGAAGAAAATGGTCCCTATCGCCGAAGCCAAAAAAGACTTTGAGAAGCTAGGCCAAAAATACAAAGTGGAACTATTGAAAGAATTAGAAAAAGAAGGTGAAAAACAGGTAATGCTCTATAAAACCGGCTCTTTTGTCGATCTTTGCAAAGGCCCTCACCAGGAATCCACCGGAGAAATCAAAGCAGATGCCTTCAAACTCACCAGTATTTCTGGTGCTTACTGGCACGGCGACGAGAAACGAGAACAGCTCCAACGCATTTACGGAGTGGCTTTCCAGAGCAAAAAAGAGCTCAAGCAATACCTAGCCATGATGGAAGAAGCGGAAAAAAGAGACCACAGAAAACTAGGCAAAGAATTAGACTTGTTCTGCTTTTCAGCTTTAGTCGGTCCAGGACTACCACTTTTCACGCCAAAGGGAGTAATCCTTAGAGAAGAGCTACAAAAACACATAGAAAAAGTTTGCCGGAGGTATGGCTTTGAAAAAGTTTCTGCTCCCTCCTTGGCAAGACCTAAAATGTATGAGATATCAGGTCATGCAATGAAGTTTGGGGATGAAAACTTTAAAGTCACTTCTCCTAAAGGTCATGAATTTGCAATGAAACCAGTTCAGTGCCCCCATCATACTCAAATTTATGCCTCAAAAAAACGTTCTTACAGAGACTTGCCTATCCGTTACATGGAATCCGACAAACAATACAGAGCAGAAAAACCAGGGGAAATAGGCGGACTTAACAGGGTCTATGCTATCACTGTAGAAGACGGCCACATTTTTTGCCGAATTGAACAAATAAAAGACGAGATAAAAAATCTAGTAAAAATAGCAAAGGAGTTTTATCAAGTTTTAAACTTATGGGACAAAAAGTGGGTTAGGCTTTCAATTAGGGATCCAAAGGAATTAGATAAATATATCGGAAACGAAAAAGATTGGAAGGAGTGTGAGAGGATGCTTAGTGAAATTTCTGATGAGATGGATTTAAAAGCAAAAACTGGGGAAGGTGAGGCAGCTGTTTACGGTCCAAAGCTGGATTTCATCTCTAAGGACGCCATGGGTAGGGATGTTCAAATTGCTACAATTCAACTTGACTTTGCCTCTCCAAAAAGATTTAAATTATCATACACCGACCAAAAAGGAGAAGAGCTCCCACCAGTCATGATTCACCGAGCGATTCTCGGTTCTTACGAAAGATTTTTAGCTCTTATTATCGAACACTACGCTGGCAATTTCCCGCTTTGGCTGGCTCCGCTTCAAGTGGCCATTTTACCGGTCAGCGAGAAGTTTGATGATTATGCTAAAGATTTATTCCGGCAACTGAAAGCAGAGGACTTGCGAGTAGAACTGCACAATCAAGACGAATCTCTTGGCAAGCGTATTGCCCTCGCCAAACAGCAAAAAATCCCTTACCTTTTGGTAGTAGGCGAAAAAGAAGTAGGCGATAAAGCCGTCTCCGTGAACCAAAGAGGCACCAAAAAACAAGAGGCGTTGAAGTTTTCAGAATTTTTAGGTAGAATCAAGCAGGAGATTACTGACAAAATAATTTTCTAGCTTAGCATTGAACTTTGCCATCAAGGCCTAGCGGGACTTGCTGTAACAACTCCCCTTGCCTTTTTTAATTTTTAAAGCAAAAAATATGAAAGAGATTGGCCTACTACTAATCAAAATCCTAGAAATTCTCACCGGAGTGATTGCCGGCGGACTGCTAATTCGTTTCTTCTTACGACTGTTCGGCGCCAACCCCGGAGCCACTTTTGTCGGCTGGCTCTATGATGTCACTCGTCCTCTTTTGGAAGTGTTTGGGGGAATTTTTCCCACTTGGAAATTTGGTAGAAATCTAGTCCTGGAGTGGAACACTCTGGCTTCTATTTTGATTTATTTGATTTTGAGCTACATTCTGCTTCAAGTATTGAGTCTAATCTTTTTAGGCAACCGCCATCGCTATCGCCGGTAAACTAAAACTGTAAACAAGCTCAAGAAGATGGAGTGGACAAGACCCCGGGAATCCTTTCCTTTTAAAGAGAAGCTGGAATTAATCAAAGAACTGGATTTTTCAGAAGTTTTCAATTTTTGGAAACAAGCAGAAACCAAAAGCGAAGTCGCCTGGAGACAATGGCAAAAAGCAGCCAAGCTAGGCACTGTCTCCGACTGGGAAGAATGGCGTCAAAAATACATTGACCAATTAGGCCTAGAAAACTTGGATTGGAAGTTGTTTCGGCTTGAAAATCCTTTCGAGAATATCTCCAATTTTTGGGGAGGACCTTTTAAAACTTGGCGGAAATTATTCTATAAAGACAAGCCCACTAGAACTTTTGGAGAACTAATTGGCAAAAACTTATTGGCAAACAATCACCCGGAAACTTTTTCTGTAGTTAATCAAATAACTGCTAATTTCCCCTACGAACTACCCATCATTGCCATTCATGATCAAGAAAGAATCGTTATAGTGGAAGGCATGCGGCGTTGCTGTGCAGCCGCCCTCTTGCGGCAGAGAGGGGTAACTCCCGAGAAAAGCTTGCCAATTGCCTTGGCTCAAATTAATAAAGAAGAGATGAAGGCTATCTTTAACTACCAGGACCAACTTTAATCATGGAGAAAGTAGAAGAAATAACTAACCACCCTGAAAAAGACCTGGGGCTAACAGTACTAGAAAAAAACTTCCAAGGCAGACGCCACCTTAGAATTTTACAGGGAAAAGAACCGGAGCAGAAATTAGTCCTCAAAGAAATGCCACCTAAGCCTTGCCAAATCCAACTGGGACAGACTTTGCAGGCAGAGGGCTTGGGGCTATCTTTCGCTACCCCCACCGTTCTCTTTTACGAAACCCGCACTGGTCAAAAATTCACTTTGATGGAAAAGATCGAGGGAAACTTACTAGAGGAAATTCTCCAAACAAATCCTCAACGAGGACTAAAAATTAGTAAGCAAGTAGCTCGAGATTACCAAGTACTAGTAGAGAAATTCCAAGAGAAGCACCCTTTAGACTTAGATCAAGAAAAAACTAGACTAAAAAATTGGATCAATAAGGTCTTAGAAGAATGGCCTCAAAAAATTTTGGAGAAAGAAATCGTAACTCCGGAGCAAATTTCTCACTTGAGAGAATATCTGTTAAGTTTAGTTGATTCCGATCTTTTTTGTTTTGGCCATGGAAACATCATTGGAGATAATATTATAGTTAGCGAAGAAGGCATTTATCTGTTAAACTTAGACTTGCGACCCTTTCCGGGAAAAACTTGGTTTTATGATTACTTACGCTCTCTGGATTGGTTTTTACTAAAAACTAGCAACAATCAAGCAAATACTGACCTGGTTAGACAGGAGTTAGAAAATTTAAATGAGAACTTTAACTCTGACGAAGAGATGATCAAGAAGGTCTTTGCCCTCCGCATAATTGGTATTTACGGGGAAGACTTTCTCAAAAGAGGCGATCTCGGTAAAGGCGATTCCAAAGAGAAAGAGAAAGTTTTCCAGGATTTATTAAAAGAACTGCTTAAATAATAATCCCTTAACAAGAATCAGCGGCTGTACCAGGGTCAATCAAATTTCCTCAACAAAACAGATCTTTCAAGCTTAGATGCGATTCTAGAAAAAATCGAGGTTTCGCTTTAGCCGTGCTTGAGTGTAAGGTGAGAACGAAACGCAGATTTTAACAACGAAGTGCGCCAAATTTGGAAGCCCTGAGCTAACGGGATGTAGTATAGTGGTAGTACGCGCCCATGGGGTGGGTGTAGTCGCGGTTCGATTCCGCGCATCCCGACCAGAAAATAAAACAAAACTGATTCGAATGGAAATATTGCTCCTTTCCACCATCTATTTTTTAGCCGTGGTCGCGCCCGCGGTGATTTGGCTGTGGTTTTTTATTTGGCTGGATCGCAAAGAACCAGAACCTAAAAAACTCCTCTGGTCTATTTTCCGCCTGGGTTTTCTAGCAATGGCAATTGCTGCTGCCTTAGAATTCTTCTTGGAAAAAATCTTCGCCTGGGGAGATGTTCATGGACACTACGCTCTCATGCCCTTTAAAATTTCTCTGGGAAGTCTCGACACCTCTGCCAGCCTTTTATTGCTGCTATCATTTTTCCTGGCAGGACCCATCGAAGAACTAGTTAAGTATCTAGTTTTAAAAAAAACTCTTTATCTTAAAAAAGATTTCAATCAAATTGCCGACGGAATTGTTTATGGAGTGGTCTTGGCTCTAGGGTTTTCTTTTGTAGAAAATACTGGCTATTTTCTTGATATTTATTGGAATTTTTCCGGAGAAGACTTCCTTTTCCTAATCGCCCTCCGAGGGTTTTCTACCACTCTAATTCACATCACCGCCACTGGAATCTTAGGACTCTACTTAGGAAGAGCTAAATTCAACCCAGCTCACTCTAAGGGTCTAATTCTAAGAGGAATTATCCTAGCCTCCCTCATTCATGGCATCTACAATCTAGCTATTTTCTTTTCTTTTGGTTTAGCCATGAACGCTGCTATGGCAATTTTAGCCATGATCTTCTTGATTCTAGAATTTCAAAAAGAAGAATTTCAAAAAATTCAATTTAAAGCCCCTTCTAAAGAAAAAACTTCCGCTGTTGAATCTCCCGCCGCTCATCCCGAAGATTATCCCTTAGAAAATAACTTACTTTGAAAAATCATTAATGAAAACGGAGCAAGCAAATGACTCCCGAGAGGGCCTCTGGAATCTCAATAAGCCACTGGGGATAACTTCCAATCAAGCCGTTATGAGGATTAAAAGAGCCAGTGGAGTCAAAAAGGTAGGCCACGGAGGAACCTTAGATCCTCTAGCCACAGGAGTCTTGGTCTTGGCAATTGGCAGGCAATATACCCGAAAGCTAGTCGAAGTGGTAGGCGCAACCAAACAATACCATGCCAGTCTTTACTTGGGGCAAGAAAGTGTCACCGACGACTCCGAGGGAGAAAAATCGGACCCTTTCGAGATTAATAAGAAAATAATCGAAGAAGATTTTCACGCCCCCCAAGAAAAAGAAATTGCAGCCAAAATAAAGAGTCTTATTGGTAAAACAGAACAAGTTCCGCCAATTTATAGCGCGGTAAAGGTCTCTGGTCAAGAATCTTACAAAAGGGTGCGCCGGGGAGAAAAAGTCCAATTAAAACCTCGAGCAGTAGAAATAAAAGAGGTTAAAATCTCAACCTATAAATGGCCCCTTCTGGAACTAAAAATAACTTGCGGAAAAGGAGTTTACATTCGCTCCCTGGCTCGAGACTTAGGCCGCCAGTTGCAAACTGGAGCTTTTTTGGTAGGATTAGAGCGTACTCGAGTAGGAGAATTCAAGATAGAAGCTGCCTGGAAGCTGAAAGCACTAGAAGAAAAAATGAAAGGGCTTCGAGATAAATTAGCCACAAAGTAAGAAAGATACCTTATACATAAGAGCAATACCTAAGAGCAATACCATCCCACTGCTACAAACTTGTAGTATCAAGCGCGTCTCTAGAGGCTAAGAGTCAACTGCCTGCAGACTAGCCTAAAAATTACCAACTAAAAACTAATCAATGCTGTTTTTTTGGATCGGAGTACTAACAATTAGTATCGTCGTTCTCTTTAAATCTTCAGATTATTTTACTGACG
Organism: uncultured Bdellovibrionales bacterium; assembly: GCA_964346295.1. Classification (GTDB taxonomy): domain Bacteria; phylum Patescibacteriota; class Minisyncoccia; order Moranbacterales; family DUUL01; genus CAYFUG01. The sequence continues at coordinate 22,380 of CAYFUG010000008.1, read as the reverse complement.
CTGCAGAAGCAATCGGGCTGTTTTTTCGTTTGCCAACTTTTATTATTGGGGTTACTATCGTAGCCATCGGAACTTCTCTGCCAGAGTTAGTTTCTTCGATTTTAGCTGTACTGGAGGGCTCTTCTGAAATTGTTAGTGGAAACGTAGTTGGATCTAACATTACCAACATTTTCCTAATTTTAGGTTTAGTAGCTATTTTCAGTCGAAAAATGAAATTCGACTACGAAATTATTAGTGTTGATTTGCCAGTACTAATGAGTTCCGCCTTTCTGCTTTCTCTTTTAATTATGGATGGAGACTTTACGCGAAGTGAAGCTCTTCTGAGTCTTTTGGGCGCGGGCATTTTCCTCTTCCACACTGCTGCTCGAAGTCGTAAAAAACCTTCTGCTGCCACGAAAGGAACAGAAGAAGAATTAAAAAAAGAACTCCGAGAAGAATTTATGGTAAAAAAGGGAAAATTTCCCTGGAAAGAAGTGCGGGTTGTGGCAGCTAGTGGTTTTTTTGTTTTTTTGAGCGCCAAATACACCATTGAGGCTGTTCTCCAAATATCTGACTTCCTTACCATCGGAAAAGAAATTATCGCTGCTAGTGCCGTAGCGCTAGGAACTTCTCTGCCAGAATTAGGAGTAAGCCTTACCGCTGTTAAAAAAGGGAATCCCGCTGTAGCAATCGGCGGAATCCTAGGGTCTAACATATTTAACTCCTTGGGAGTAATAGGAATAGCTGGCTTATTTGGAACCCTTATTGTTCCTGCCAGTATCATTGGTTTCGGATTACCCTTAATGCTGATTGCCACTCTTTTATATCTTTTTATTACTCAGGATAAAGAGGTTACCCGTTGGGAAGGAGGTTTCTTAATTCTTTTTTATTTATTCTATTTAGGAAAATTATTTAGCTGGATTTAAATCCTGGATTAATCTGAATTGAATACCATGCAGAACAACTTAGACGCACTATTTGGTGACCAAATTCGCTGGAAGTTAATTAAAATGTTTATTTTTAGCGAGGGAAAGCCCTTTACATTGGAGGAAGTTTCTAAAAAAAATGAGCTTTCTACCACCAAATCTCAGGAATTGATAAATCAATTTATTCAAGCCGGTTTTGTAATAAGCAAAGATAATCAATCCAGGAAAACCACTCTCAAACTTAACGATAAATTTATTCTAACTGAAGAGCTCAAAAAACTATTCTTAAAGATTAACACCGCCCCCCAACATGGAAGCTTAGAAAAAATTGAAGCCTTGGGAAAAGTTTATTTAGCCCTGGTGGGTGGTATCTTTGTTAGTAACCCTCAATCTCGAGTAGACCTTTTAATTGTAGCCGAAAAATATTCTCGCGCTCGCATGCGACAATTACTAGATGACCTAGAAATGGAGGTAGGCAGAGAATTTAATTATTCCATTATGGACAATAAGGAGTTCCGCTATCGAGTAAACATGTTTGATAGATTTATCCTAGAAATCTTCGAGGCTCCCCATCAAATTTTGATCAATAAACTGCCTGGAGAAGTAGAAAAAATAGGCCAACAACGAAGATCGCCCTCCGAAGATTAAGCCTAAATATTTATAAACCCTCAAAACTGATATGCTCTCTATAATGCAAACCTTACGCGATTTTTTTACTAAACTAAAATTAGCCTTTATAGTCTTATTTTTTAAAAATAAGATTCTAGCTTTTTTTACATGGCTTAGTTTATTATTAAATTTAGTAAGTTGGGCCGGAGTAATTTGGCTAATCAATCTTAATCAACCCGAGCTAATCTTTCGCTTCAATGCCTATCTAGGAATTAGCCAAATCATAGACATTTCTCAAGAAGTTGTTTTCTGGGAAGTTTTCCAAATTCCCCTCCAAGCACTCGGAGTGCTAGTCCTTAATCTCGGAGCTTGTGTTTTGCTTTATATCTCCTCCCTTCAATCTAATCAGGACTTGGTCCTCTTAAGAAAAAAGCAACAAGCAACAAATCAATCTCAAGAAGAACTTCGAAGACAAATCCTTAACGACCCTAAAAACTTCTCATCCTCTCCGGAATCTCCAGAAGAGTCAAATCAAATTCCTGACTCTCAAAAAACAATCTCCCGCAAAGATCCCATAACCACCCCCGCCCAAACAGAGGAGCAAACAGTAAAAGAAGTCTCTCCTTTAAGCTCGGATGACCCCAACCACCTTCCAAATTCCGATTCTCCCGCCACTCCCTCAGCTCTCCCGCCACCTCCGGACTTAAGCTTCTGGGGAACCTATTTTATTACTGCTGGAGGAATGACTATGCAACTAGTGGTAGCGATTTATACTTTGGCCATTGTTCTCGTCAATAGCTAAGCAAGAGGCGGGTAATAATTAAATCAATATGTTTAAATTTTCTAACTTCTTAAAACTAGACTGGTGGATCATAGCAGCTATCGGATTTCTTTCAATTATTAGCCTCCTTACCATCTACTCTCTCTCTTTTCAGCAAGGAGAAGATAGTTTGACCAATTTTCACAAACAAGTTTTTTATATATTTTTAGGCACCCTTTTATTTATTTCCTTTAGCCTTACTGATTACCGAATCTGGAAGAGCTACGCGGGACCTCTTTATTTAGCAGGAGTAATCTTATTAATTGCAGTACTCTTCTTTGGAAAAACTATTCGAGGGACCTCTGGCTGGTTTAGCTTGGGATTTTTTAATCTTCAGCCTGTAGAATTGGTTAAATTATTTTTAATTATTTCCCTCGCTAAATACCTCTCTTGGGCCCAAAAAAATTTAACAGACCTCCGACATATTTTAGTTTCTTTAGCTTATATCGCCATCCCTGCTTTTTTGGCCTATAAGCAACCTGACATGGGATCAGTAGTGGTGATGGGAGCCATCTGGCTAGGCATGCTTTTTTTGTCAGGAGTAAAAAGAGAATACCTCCTAGCTCTAATCTTAATAGGAAGTATCGTGGGGATAATGGGCTATGATTTGATCCTTAACGACATTCAGAAAAAACGGATTACCACTTTTATCAACCCCCAGGGCGACCCCTTGGGTAGCGGTTACAATGTCATCCAGTCTGTTATCGCCGTAGGGTCAGGAGGGCTCCATGGTCAAGGCCTAGGCCATGGATCTCAAAGTCAACTTAATTTTCTGCCAGAACATCATACCGACTTCATTTTCGCGGCCATCGCCGAAGAAAGTGGCCTAATAGGAGCCACTCTAGTCCTAGGCCTTTTATTGCTTCTCCTCTGGAGACTAAAAAAAACCTCTGACAAAGCCCCTGATAGCTTTGGTCGATTCCTAGTGGGAGGCGTAATGGTGATGATTTTTTTTCAATCTCTCGTTAACATTGGTATGAACCTAGGAATTCTGCCAATAGCAGGACTTTCCTTGCCTCTTCTGAGCTACGGAGGAAGCTTCATAGTCTCTACTTTCGCCGCCCTCGGATTAGCTCAAAGCGTCTGGATTCGTCAAAACAATCAACATCGCCCCACTAGAGACTCCTCGGAAATCACCCCTCTTTCCCATCGTTAATTTCGTCCTTAATTTAGGCCTCCCTCTGCAGACTTGCTTGCCAAATAATACAAATCTGCCAAAATTTAAACTAGTAATATCAATAGGACTTCCGCTAAAACCATCCGGTTGAGAAAACTTCTTAGAAATTTTTGCTGTCTTTTAATTTTTTTAACCTAATTACGAAAATTACTCTAAAGCTTTTAATTTAAATAATAAATGGCTTCTCAATCTAATCTCCTCCATGTCTCCCCCATCAAAGAAATGGAGCTTCGAGCCGCCAAGGTTCCAGGGGTGGTGTCTTTGGCACAGGGAATTCCTGATTTTGACACTCCTGATTGTATTAAAAATCGAGCCATCGAAGCTATTCAGGAAGGTCGAGTAGCCCGCTACTCTTTGACCCCAGGGATTTTAGAATTACGAGAAGTAATTGAGTACAACTTAGCCAAAGAAAATATCTTCTATGACTTTGAAAAAGAAATTATTGTAACTTGCGGCTCCATCGAAGCAATTACTGCCACTTTTTTAGCTTTTCTGGAGCCTGGAGACGAAGTAATTGTTCCCGATCCCACCTATACCTCTTATCAATCGGCTATCAAAACTGCTCGGGCTAAGCCAGTTTTTGCTCCTTTGGATGAATCTCAAAACTGGGCTTTCGATATTGCTAATTTTCGAAAAAAAATAACTCCTCGCACCCGAGCTATTCTATTTTGCAATCCCAATAATCCCACCGGCACCCTCTATTCTCGAGCTCAATTACTTCAGCTGATGGAATTGGCCGAAAAACACGATCTTTTGATTCTCTCAGACGAGGTTTACAAAGATTTTTTATTTGAACAAGCGGAATTTACTACTCTAGCCCAATTTTCCGCCTTCCGTAAGCGCTTAATTTATATCTTCTCCTTTTCTAAAACTTATGCCATGACTGGCTGGCGCATTGCCTTTTTAGCCGCCGATAAATCTCTGACTGAAAAAATAATTGGGATTCATGACGCCTTGGTGACTTGTGCCCCGGTAGTTTCTCAGTGGGCTGCCTTAGGAGCCTTGGAATTAGCTCAAGAAGACAAACTGGCTTTTCGAGCAGCCTTTGACCGACGGAGAAAATTGATTTGTCGAGAATTTGAGCCCCTCCAAGATTGGTTAAAATTTGTTAATCCTCAAGCCGCCTACTTTATTTTCCCTCGTGCCACTGATAAATTAAAACAAGCTTTTGAAAAATGGGAGAAGAAAAATCAAGAGAAATTAAAGGAATGGGATTTACGCCCTGAACAAACACAATCGTTTTCCTGGAAGCTAGCCTTAGCCTTACTTTATGAAGCCAAGATAGCCTTAGTTCCCGGAGTGGCCTTTGGTCCTCAAGGCGAAAATCACTTGCGCCTCTGCTTTGGCCGCAGCGAAAGGGACATTAAGCTTACTGCTAGAAGGATTAAAGGTTTTTTGGAGAAACTGTAATTAAGCTTTAACAATAATTTCATTAATTTCAAAGTGTTGTAAACAACGCTTGACGATCTAACATCTAAATTATGCTAGACAAAATCGACCTCAACGCTCCCATCTCCCCTGCTCAACCTTCAGAAGATCAAACCGCAGCTAAGCCTATCATTTTTTCCGGCGTCCAACCCAGCGGCAATTTGCACCTAGGGAACTACTTAGGAGCGCTCAAAAACTGGGTGGAACTGCAAAAAGAAGAGCGCTATCGCCCTATTTTTTGCGTAGTCGACTTACACGCCCTCACAGTGACTCAGGATCCCACAGAATTACGAGACAAGACCCTGGAAATTGCTAAGATTTATCTAGCTGCCGGCATTGATCCAGAAAAGTCCACCATTTTTGTCCAGTCTCACTTGCCTCAGCACAGTCAGTTAATGTGGCTTTTGAATACCATTTCTAAGACTGGCGAGCTTTTTAAAATGACTCAGTTTAAAGACAAAGCCGGCCTGCAAAAAGAGGCTTCCTTGAAGGATGCTCCAAGCGTGGACTTGGGAATTTTGAACTATCCCATTTTGATGGCAGCCGATATCCTGCTGCACGATACTGATCTGGTGCCAGTAGGCGAAGACCAAACTCAGCATGTGGAACTGGCCCGAGACCTAGCTAAGCGCTTCAACCAGCGCTTTGGAGAAACTTTCGTAGTGCCTCAAGTTAAAATTCGCAAAGAAGGCATGCGCATCATGGGCCTGGATGATCCCACTAAAAAAATGTCCAAGTCCGCTCCTTCTCAGTATAATCGAATCGAGCTGCTAGATAGCCCCGATCAAATCCGAGAGAAAACTAAACGAGCTGTTACCGACAGCCAAAGCACTATTGAATACAAAGAATCTCGCCCTGCTCTTTTAAACTTAATCAATATTTTCTCGCTAGTAACGGATCAAAACCCCCTGGAAGTAGAAAATCAGTTTCAGAATAAAGGCTATAAAGAATTCAAAGAGGCCCTCGCGGAAGCCATCGTAGAGTTTTTGCGGCCCTTTCAAAAGCGCTATCACGAAATTCCCAACAGCGATGTAGAAGCGATTTTGAAGCAAAGCGCCGCCAAGTTGGCACCTCTCGCTCAAAACAAGCTAGATCAAGTCCATGATAAGATGGGGCTTGTTAAGCTATTTGAATAAACCAAACCTCAAAAGTCCCTCGGTTTTTCCAAGGGATTTTTACATTTGGAGAATTCTGCTAACTCTTTTTTGACTTGTAAAAAGGATGCTTCAAGCAAACAATCTCTAGGTAAATCATGAAACCACTCCAGGTAATCACAAACAACGACCCTTCTTTGCTTAAAGAACCCAATACACCCAAGACAGAAAGGATCAAGGAAGCAATAATCGCCCATTGGGATCCCCGAAAAATCCCTCGGATCACAAAAATATACAATACCACCAATCCAGCAAAAATTAGGAAAATAAAAATCCCGACTTCCTCCATAATTTCTCTGATAACCAGGTCATCCAAATATGTTGCCATCATCTTGCTACCCACAGCTGCAAGCAATAATACTCCGATAGTGGTCAAACCAATGATCACGGGTCCTATGATCTGAAGCACCCCCAAAGTAGTCCCTTGCCAGGGACGCCTTGACGCATCAGCAGGCGCTGAACTCGATTTTGCCGGTTCGATTGAATCTTTTGCCGAATTAGATTGTTGAGACGATTCCTGGTGATCCTGATCCGTTTCAGCAGCATTGTTGTTTTCTGTTTCCATTTAGATGGATGCTAAATAATTAAGTGTCTCAATTTTACCAACTTTTTTCCTAAAAAACAAACAGCTGCCGACCAAAACCAGCAGCTTTTTAAGAAAATTATCTTTCTTGATTCAAGGCGTTAATCGTGCAATCCAGTTCCAGGGCTTTCAAATTTCAGGAAAGCTCCAGGAAAAAGCGAGGCTTAGTGTGAGGCGTACTGGAGGATACGACGAACACTAAATGTAGCTTTTGACAACGAGATTTTCAAAATTTGGAAGTCCCGTCTGCTACAGATAGCGCATTAAGAGGTATACATTGGCAATCGCCACCGTAAAGACCATAATAATCAAGCCTACCTTCATAAAGTCCACGAACTTGATTTTGTAACCGGCTTTTTCCGCCATGCCCGCTACTACCAAGTTAGCGCTGGATCCTACCAAGGCCCCGTTACCTCCCAAACAAGCCCCCAAGGCCAAAGACCACCAGAGCGGATTGAGATTACTGAAAGTACCAGAAAGATCCTGCACTAAAGGAATCATAGTAGCTACAAACGGAATGTTGTCCACAAAAGCCGAGAAGAAAGCCGCACCCCACAAAATAACTACTCCGGTCACTCGCAAATCTCCTCCGGTTAGGTCTAACAATTTAGCGGCTGCCCACTCAATTACTCCTACTCCCTCTAAGCCACCCACAAGCACGAAGAGTCCAATGAAGAAGAAGATGGTAGTCCATTCCACTTCGTGCAAGGCTTTCTCGGGGTTACCGCGATCTAATAAGAGCAGTAAACCAGCGCCCAAAAGAGCGATGGTAGCCGCCTCTAAATGCAAGGCTCCGTGAAAAAAGAAACCTCCCACCACTAAACCTAATACCAAAAGAGATTTTTTTAGTAAAACTGGATTTTCGATACTCTCCCGTTCGTCCAGTTTCATAATATTTTTCATGTCTTCCTTTTGAGCTCTGATTTTTTTGGCATAGAGGAACTTAATCAAAGGAATCAACAACACAAACATCACCACTACCACCGGTGCCAAATTATAAACAAAATCCATAAAAGAAAGCCCTGCCGCACTTCCAATTAGAATATTAGGAGGATCTCCGATTAGAGTAGCGGTTCCCCCTACATTGCTCATAAAAATTTCTACAAAAAGGAAAGGGAGCGGATTTACTCGCAAGTTGTCACAAATCACAAAAGTCATCGGCACCATCAACAATACCGTGGTAACATTGTCCAATAAAGCCGAAAAGACCGCGGTAATAATAGCAAACATCAACATAATCTTCCAGGGATCTCCCTTAGAAAATTTGGCGGCTTTAATAGCTACATACTGAAAAATTCCCGTGTCTTTAGAGATTCCTACTACAATCATCATTCCCACCAAAAGACCCACGGTATTAAAATCAATCGCCGCGATCGCCTCGTGCTGAGAATAAAATTTCAAAAAAGAGCCTATCATTACCATTAAAGCTCCTCCAAACAACGCAATAATGGTCCGGTGAATTTTTTCCGACATAATCACCGCGTAACTTCCTAAAAAAATTAACAAGGCAACCAAAATTGCCTCCGTTCCGAAGTTGGCAAGCTGTGACGCCCCTCCAGCAACTTCTCCATGCATAAGTTTAAAAAATTAAATAAAATTATAAAAAACTACATAGTCTTAATATTCTCGAAATTCTCTCCAATCAAAACAAACCAGGCCCTCGACTTGCCTGCCTTCTAAAAATATTTAATAACTTTTTCGCTTCCTATGAGCTAGAAGCCCTTTTCTTTTTATCGGAACTCTTCAATTCTGTCAAAGCTAGAATTAAACTGATCAAGGTTCCTCCTAAAATATTCATTCCAAAATCAAATACTGTATCTACATAATAGTCCGCTCCCAAAAGTTGTAAAGGCTTGTTCTGCCAGATCCTTAACAAAAACTCAAATAGCTCATTAAAAATTCCCAGGCTCATTAAAAATCCAAACAGAAACAACACCCGCTCTAAATATTCTAGCTTGGCTAAAATACCTCGCAAGAAAGGAAAAAGAATTACTCCCAAAGCCATCACCCACAAAAAATGTTCTATTCGATTAATAATGTCCCAGCTATAAGGAATTATATCTGCTACAATCAGCCACTTTAAAAAACTTTCCACCAAAGGATAAACAAACACGGTAAACCAAAAGATTTTTCTACTTTGTTCTGGCAAATTTTGATCTATCCCTTTAATTGCTACCCAGAATACCACCCCCAACCAAAGTGCCACCATCAAAGTCCAGGTGGACCACAAATAGAACACCGAAAAGCTCAGCAACGCTGAGCCAAAACCGATTAAAAAAATGAGTTTGTATTTTTTAAACAAAAATTAGCTTCAAAAATTATTCTTCTATTTTAATAGAATTTGCGATTTCACCTCTGGTAAAAAGCTCTACTTCGTCAGTAAAACTCTTAAGATTCTCATGCAAACTACCTATTAGATCAAAATTATCTGGCAACTCTCCTCCCTTGGCAGCCTTTTCAATAGTCTCGCTAAAGTCCAACAAAGCCTCTCTGACCTCAGTTATCGTGCTGCTTGAAAAGCCTTTTTCTCTTGTTGCCAAGTTAACAAAACCCTCCCAGTCAAGCTGGACTACTTTGCCCCCCCCTAAAGCAAATTCTATCTCCGTTTGACTCTCAGGAGTTTTTTGAATTTCGAACTTTGATTTTTTTCCGCTTAGACCTTCTTCCATTTTTTTGAAATGAAATTAATTTTTAAAACTTTAAGATTCCAGAAAAGAAAGCTTTGTTATAAACTGTTCTATTTCCTCCGCCTTAAACATTACATTCCGTTCTTTTTTTCCCAGGCCCTGACACTGATCAATGAACCCACACAACTCTTTAGCCATTTGAGAAATATCTTCCACATAAGCTTCTCTCGAATAAAGAACTTTTAGTTGAATACGCGCACTTTCAAGATGACTCCTAGCCATTTCTATCTGATCTTCTGCTAGGCCTTTTTCCTCCTTTGCCCACTTAGCAAAGCTCCGCCAGTCAAATTCAAAAAGCTTCTTCCCTACCTCAAAAACTAAAGTTGTTGCCTCCAATCTTTCAAAACCACTATCAAACTTTTCTTTCATACTTTTTAAGTTAGTCTAGTTTTTGCACGCAGTTCAGGGCTTTCAAATTTTAGGAAAGCTCTAGGCGACGCCGAGGCTTTGGCCGAGCCGTACTGAAAGGCACAGTGAGGTCAAAACGCAGGCGGCAACAACAAGATTTTCAAAATTTGGAAGTCCCCCATTGAAAAACTACTTTTTAACATAAAGAGTCTGCGTCGGATAAGCGAACTCGATCCCTTCCTTTTCAAATCGCTTCATCATTCCCAAATTAAGTTCTTGCTGAGCATCCATATATTTAGCATATTCTGAAGTTTCCATAAAGTACACCACCTCAAAAAGTAGTGCGCTATCCCCAAATTGAGCAAAGTGGGCTCGATCCAGAGTGAGATTCTCCACTTTTCCGGCAACCTCCTGGATCATTGCTGGAATTTTCTCCACCTTCTTTTGAGGAGTTCCGTAAACTACCCCAAATTGAAAAGAAATCCGCCGCCGCTTCATCTTTTTGTAATTCTTGATCCGAGCACTGGTAAGATCTTTATTAGAAACTACCAACTCCTCTCCCTGGAGAGTCTTGAGCCGAGTAGTTTTTACTCCCACCTTGGTAACCGTTCCCATATCATTGCCGATCACAATAAAGTCCCCCACCTTAAAAGGCTTATCAGTAAAAATCGAAAAGGAAGCAAACATATCACCCAGCACCGTTTGTAAAGCCAAAGCAATTGCGATACCGCCGATTCCCAGACCAGCCACTAGAGATCCTACATCGATTCCTAAGTTAGCCATAATCATCAAGCCGCCAATTACCCACAACAACGCCTTAAAGATTTGGGCGGAAAGTTTAATTACCGCCTCTTTATCTCTGGCGGCTTTATCTTTTCCTTCTTCACCCGCCTCTTCTCCTTTAAGGAATACCTTCCGCACTGCATAATCAACCACCTTTTGGAAAGCCACGATCACCTGAATCATCACCGCCAACAAAAACACTCCAAAAGCAATTTTACTTACTAGCGGAGAAAGGCTAAGAGCCTGCAAAGCTAAATAAACCGAAATTAAAAAATAAAACGGTGGCCGAATGCTCTGGATCAGCTCAATGGCAAAATCGTCAATGTCAGTAGTGGTTTTTAAGGAAGCTTTTTCTAGTTTCTTAACAGCAACCCGAGAGAAAATCTTAAACACTACAAGGCCTACTAAAAAAACTCCTAGCGCCATCACATAATCCGCTCCCGTGTTACCCAACCACTCAAAGTTGAGCCAACTGACATTTTCACTAAGCCAATTTACTTGAGAAAAATTCATAAATTAAAGTTTAATATTTATCTTGAAATCACTAACCACTTTTTCATTGTAATCCTCCAAGGCTTTTTTGACAGCATTGTAAATTTCATTTTTCTTGGGAAAAAGATCCTCTTGCGCTCCAGTTATCCTACTCGAAGAAATGTGTGCCAATTGCTTATTTATCTTTGAAATAGGAATGGCACTTAATAAATCCCAAGAAATTTTCTGTTTTTCCTCGTTAAGTAAATCATCAGCAAAAAAATCATACCTATTCTTTTTGGGCCCCAAAAAGAACTCTCTCAATTTTCTCGTGCAAAGCAAGAAGCAATCAAAAAATATCCTTTTTTCATCCCTATCTTTTTTGTTTTTAGGTTAATTTTTAAATCTTTCCTCGGAAATCTTTTTATAGCATTCTTGAAAAATTTCAAACTCTGGAGTCACATGATCTTTGATCATTTCGATTTTCTTTTCCCTGGTCATGATTGTTTTAAAATTGAGATATTTAAAATTAATCCTGGTGGGCAATGGAGGATTCGAACCTCCGACCTCATGCGTGTCGAGCATGCGCTCTAACCAACTGAGCTAATTGCCCGGTCTAATTGTCTGATTTTTAGTTAAAAAAATGCCAAGTTGCTAAATTTTCACTTCTATTTTCCGCCTCTACTTAGCACCCCTTAACTGCTTGGCCTGCTTCTAATTTTGAAAATCTACTGAAGTCTAGGTTTTTCATTTTTTAGAAAATCTCCCTCTAGCACAATCTTTTGATTCTTTCAAATTTCAGGAAAGCTCTAGACGCAAACGAGGTTTGACTGATTAACATGGTGAGTGCCAAACGCAGCGAGCAACAACGAGATTTTCAAGTCTTGAAAATCTCCTCACGATTCTTCTCGGAAACGATACTGAATCGCCTCCGCCAAATGTTCAGCCTTAATTTTATCCGATCCTGACAAATCCGCAATAGTGCGAGCCACTTTGAGAAGCCGATGGTAGCCGCGAGGAGAAAGCTGCATCTTGGTAATTGCTCTTTTGAGCAACTCTTTTTCCGCCTCCTCAATTGCACAATATTTGCGAATAAGACGAGTATCCATTTCGCTATTAGTAAGAATGGGCTCCTCTTGAAAACGAATTCTCTGTGCTTGCCGAGCCTGCTCCACTCGCTGGCGCACCCGCTGGCTTTTTTCCGCTAGTTGCTCTCCGGAAAGTTTTTCCCATTTTAGGCGCGGTACTTCAATATGAAGATCAATCCGATCCATAATAGGACCAGAGAGTTTTTGCCGATAACGAGCCACCTGTATCGGTGTACAAGTACAATTCTTCTCGGGATCGGACTGGTTGCCACAAGGGCAAGGATTCATGGCTGCCACTAAAATAAAACGGGCCGGGAAACACATGCTGCCCTGCACCCGAGAAATAGAAACTTCTCCATCCTCCAAAGGTTGGCGGAGATTTTCAATCACCTCCCGAGGAAACTCCGGAAACTCGTCTAGAAAGAGCACTCCTCGATTAGCTAGGGAAATTTCTCCTGGCCGCGGAAACGCCCCTCCCCCGACCAAGGAAACCGCACTAGCACTGTGATGAGGCGAACGAAAAGGTCGCTTAATAACCAATGGCTGCTCAGGACTAGTCAGGCCAGCAATGGAATAAAGCTTAGTTACTTCAAAAGCCTCCTCTCGGCTCATGGCCGGCATAATGGAAGGCAGAGACTTGGCTAGCATGGTCTTGCCACTGCCAGGAGGACCGGTGAGCAAAATATTGTGACCTCCAGAAATAGCCACTTCCAACGCTCGCTTAACATATTCCTGGCCTTTGATGAAACAGAAATCACTAGAATAAACTTCTTCCTGGGAAACTTGAGCAAAAGGATCTTGCTTTTCCTGAAGCGCTATCGGCTCCTGACCCAGCAGATGAGCCGCTATTTGAGAGAGATTATCAGCCGGATAAACTTCGATGTCCGGAGCCAGATTGGCCTCGGCGGCGTTTTCTTTGGGTACAAAGAGCTTCTTAAAGCCCCGCTTGGCCAGTCCCAGAGCGATGGGAAGAGAGCCTTTGATTTTGCGCAACCGGCCGTCTAAAGCTAGCTCTCCCAGAAAAGCCATTTCTTCCTCGAGAGGGTCAATTTGGCTACTAGCCGCTAAAATTCCCAACGCAATCGGAAGGTCGAAAGCCGGCCCTTCTTTGCGTAAATCCGCCGGCGCCAGGTTGACAGTCACCCGACCAAAAAATTGCGGGGGCCGAAAACCAGAGTTCTTTAAGGCACTAGCCACTCGATCCTTGGCCTCTTTGACGGCCGCGTCCGGCAAGCCCACCAGACCAAAATAAACTTGGCCCGGCGCTAAATCCACTTCTACTTCAATTAACCTCCCATCCATTCCTAAGGCGCAAGCTGAATAAACTCTTACCGCCATAATATTTTCCAAATTAGCTATTATCCACTAATCACCTTCCCTCAGATTAGAGCCTTAACAAGACTCCCGCCAAGAATTTATCTCGCAAGAAACCTAGCAGCCCCCAATTAAAAAACCAGAAAAACAAGCAACCAGGACTAATTTCATTCTTCTACTAAAAAATCCTCTAGCTCTAAAAATTCCACCTCTGGTCGAGTATTTTTAAGATCCAAGAAAGTAAACTCTTGAGTTTCTTCGTCCCTGGCCAGACAACAATCCTTGATGACAGTAATTTCAAATTCTCGATCATAAGCACTCTCTATAAAACTTCGCACGCAAAGGTTAGTCAAAATCCCGGCTGTTGCCACCTCCTCTGCCCCTAATAACTCCTCTTCTAAACTAGTTTGGTAAAAAGGATTAATCTTATTTTTAACAATTATCGGATCAACCTTGTGATAATTAAGCTTAGACATCAACTCTACATTTTGAGTACTAGAATCAAACTCCCCTTCTCCGTCCAATTCTTCGTGCCGGATAAAAATAATTTTGTAATTCTCCTTCCGGCAATAATCAATTAATTGATTAATTTTATCAATTAATTGTTCTGCCCCTCTCACATAAAAATCAGATCGTCGATTAACCCATTCCTTTTGTAAATCTATCAAAACCAAAGCTCTCATATTTTTGTTTCTTGTTAGATACTTAGTTACACTTTCAAAATTTAAAAGTCCCTACTTCTTCTTGCCGAAATTCTTTTTTAGCCGCTTCTTCACTTCGTCTACAATTTTTTTAAAAGTAATCACCTCTTGAGAGCCACTAATCATATCTTTGAGGATAACAGTTTCGTCCAAGGCTTCTCTTTGACCAATAATAAGTACTATTTCGCTTTTGAGTTTATCAGCCTGTCGCAGTTGAGACTTGAGATTTCCCCGCCCAAAGCTTTCCGCCGCTACAATTCCACTTTTCTCCAGAGCCTCAAAGGCGCGTAGACTCTTTTTTTTAGCCAAATCTCCTAGTTGAGCCAAAAAAACTCGAGGAGAAGCCGGATTCTGAACTTTCACCTCCTGCTTTTGCATTTCTCCCACCCAGCGATCCATTCCACCCGCAAAACCAATTCCGGAAGTATCTTCTCCGCCTAGAGTCTTAATCAAATAGTCATACCGGCCTCCCCCTCCTAAAGAATTTTGAGCGCCATCTTTATCTTTAGTCCAAAACTCAAATACCGTTTTCGCGTAATAATCCAAACCTCGTACCAGCCGAGGATTTAAATCATAAGAAATATCCAATTCATCTAAACATTCCATCAAGGTGGTAAAGTGGGTTCGACACTCTTCGCAAAGATGATCCAACATTTGGGGCGCCTGAGCCACCACTCGGGAACACTTTTCTTCCTTGCAATCCAAAATTCGTAAAGGATTCTTCTTGAGGCGCTTTTTACAATCAACACAGAGAGATTGCTTCTGATTGTTCAAATAACTAACCAATAACTTATTATACTTAGGTCGACATTCTCGACAACCGATGCTATTGATTTGTAAAGAAAAGTTTTTTAGTCCTACACCTCGAAAAATTTTCAAAGCTAGCTGAATCATTTGAGCATCTAAAATCGGATCCTGCTCTCCTAAGGCCTCAAATCCAAACTGAAAATGCTCTCGGTAGCGCCCTTCTTGGGGCCGATCGTAGCGATACATCGGTCCAGTATAAAACAACTTGACTGGTTTGCGCCAAGACTTCATTCCATGTTGCAAATAAGCTCGCACCACAGAAGGAGTTCCTTCTGGTCGCAAGCAAACATCATCACCTCCGGGAGTTTTAAATTTGAACATTTCCTTTTCCACTATATCAGTGGTTTGTCCTGTTCCTCGCTCAAACAGCTCTCGAAATTCCACCAAAGGTAAGTCGATTCTTCTGAAGCCGTAATCTTCGGCTGATTTTTCCACTACTTTCCTTAATTTCTGCCAGTAAGGTTGCTCCCGTGGAAGAATATCTCTCATCCCCCGCACTGTCTGAAACTGCTTGGCTCGCTTTCTTTTAGGAACATCGCCTTTAGCTTTAGCAGAAGAATTAGCTTGATCTTTGGATTTGGTATTAGACTTAGAATCCGCAGTTTTTTTAGGCATGGAAGGATTGAAGCGCTCTGGAGATAACTTCCCTTGGAAATTTTTCTCGCTAAAAAGTTATCCGGCGCTAATTTAGTTGTTTTTTATAAATACTTACTCTAATTTTCATTCACTGTAAAAATCCGCCTTCCCTTCTTTCGGCTCCTCAAGAGAATTATAGTCAATAGTAATCTCCTCTCCGGCTTTAATGTCTCTCAAAGAATAGTACTCGTAATCTCGATGCTGAGCATTGGGATTTTTTGAGTGATTAAGATACCAACCAACATTCATTCTGCCAAAGTCCTCGGGACACAACATCTCGTCTCCTCTATCCACGCAAAATTCCCGAAAGATTTCCGGCACTTCCTTCTTTGCCCTAATTCTAGAAGTTTTTGGTTCATCCTTTCCCCTAAAAAGCCTTAAATATGTGCTTGATTTAATATCGTGTGCAGCAAAGACACCAATGCCAAGCCTTGAAGGCTTTAGTATAAATGAAAATTCCGAAGTTCCTTTTTCCATAATGTCTTAATTAAGTTTTGACGATTTCTCTAATAAAGCCTAGAATAATACCGTCATTATAGCAATGTTGCGACTCTTGGCAAGTAAATTATGCTCTTGCTTGGCTATTTTCAAGAAGTAAAAGCGAATTATCATCTGTCCTGGTAAAATATCGCTTTAATTTAGGCAGAAAATATTCCGCCTCTACAATTAACCTTTAACCTTGGTCTCGTCTGCTATATTTCCCTTAAATCTAGGGCTTTCAAATTTTAGGAAAGCTCTAGACGCTGCCGAGGCTTCGCTTGAGGCATACTGAAATGTACGGTGAAAGCGAAACGCAGGCGGCAACAACGAGATTTTCAAAATTTGAAAGCCCACCATGCTCACCTTTAACGAACCTATTACCAATCTCCAAAAAGTCACCCCCGCTCTAACCAAAAAATTCGCCTCGGCTGGGATAGAAACGGTGCGAGACTTACTCTACTGCCTTCCTCTCCGCTACGAGGATTTTTCGGTATGCAAAAAAGTGGAGGAACTAACGCTGGGCGAAGAAGTGACCGTGAAGGGAAAAATCACTCAGATTAACTCCCGTTCAGCGTGGCGAGGCGGCCGCAAGTTTACCGAAATTTATGTGGCTGACGACACTGGAACGATTAAGGCAGTTTGGTTTCATTTTTTTCAACCCCTGACTTATCTCAAGGAAGGCAAATATATTCGTCTCAGTGGCAAAACTTCTTTGAGTAAGACCAACGAACTCCAATTTCAACACCCTAATTTTGAACTAATTTCCAAGCGGCAAATCCGAGCAGAAGAAGAGCAAGTAATCAGCCTGGATGAAAGTGCGGAATCAGGCGTGCTAGTGCCAGTCTACCCCGAGCGCAAAGGCCTCAAGCGGGCCCAAGTCCAAACAGCGATTCGAGAAGCCTTAAAAAAAACTCAAGTGGAGGAATTTTTGCCTCGGGATATTCGGGAGTCCCAAAAATTACTGGGCCTGGAAGAAGCTTTAAAGAAAATTCATAATCCGGCTAGCCACGAGACTCTCCAAGCAGCTAAGCAGCGCCTTGCCTTCGAAAAAATGTTCTTGGTACAATTACGCGTTTTGCAAGCCAAGCAAGACTGGGAAACTCAAAAAGCGGTTCGAGTGAAGTTTGATCAGACCTTCATCCAGAACTTAGTAAAAAAACTTCCTTTTGATCTAACCGGAGCCCAAAAAAAAGCTACTTGGCAGATTATTCAAGACCTGGAAAAATCTACTCCCATGAACCGACTCTTAGAGGGTGATGTTGGTTGTGGAAAAACTGTGGTAGCCGCTTTAGCTCTGGCTTTGACAGCTCATCAGGGATTTCAAGCGGCCTTTCTGGCCCCCACGGAAATTCTCGCTACTCAGCATTTTCAGGGGATTCGAGAGCTTACCCGCAATACTAATTTTAAATTAGGACTCCTAACCGGATCTCAAAGTCAAATCGATGAAGAAGAAACTTCCAAGCCTAAGCTAAAAAAGAACCTGCAAACAGGAAAATTGAAGCTAGTGGTAGGCACCCATGCTCTTTTACAAAAAAGTATCGAGTTTGAAAATTTAGCGCTGGTGATTATTGACGAACAGCATCGCTTTGGAGTTGGTCAGCGGGCTTTCTTGCAACAACAGACTCAGAAATTAGCTCAAATAGAAGACTATCAGGAGGGAATAAAAAACAAAGACCAACAAAAAAACCTTTCAAGTAATTTAACAAAGTCTCCCGAAAGCTCTCTGAAAGCTCCTGAGCCACTTATTCCTCATCTTTTAACTATGACGGCTACTCCTATCCCTCGGACGCTTTCTCTAGCTATTTTTGGCGATTTAGAGCTTTCTGTTATTGATGAATATCCTCAAGGACGCAAAAAAATTGTCACCCAAGCCGTACCTCCCCAAAAACGAGAAGAAATTTATCAATTTTGCCGCTCAGAACTCCAAAAAGGCCGACAGATTTTTGTCATTTGTCCTTTAGTAGAAGAATCAGAATCTCTAGCGGGAGTAAAATCGGTAAAATCAGAATTCGAACGAATTCAAAAACAAATCTTTCCCAGATTTCGAGTGGGGCTCCTGCACGGCAAAATGAAGGCTAAAGAAAAAGATCAGGTTATGACTGATTTCAAGAAAAAAGAGTTAGAAATTCTAGTTTCTACTTCGGTAGTAGAAGTGGGAGTGGATGTGCCCAATGCCACCGTGATGATTATTGAAGGATCAGAACGCTTTGGTCTTTCGCAACTTCACCAGTTTCGCGGACGAGTGGGCCGCGGCGCTCACCAATCGTATTGCTTTTTGTTTACTTCTGATGAGAGTAGCAGCGTTCCTCAGCGCCTCAAAGCCATGGAAAAAACTAACGATGGTTTTCAGATTGCTCAATATGACTTAAATTTTCGAGGACCCGGGCAGTTTTTGGGCTCCAACCAATCCGGCCCCGCGGACTTGGCGATGGAAGCTCTCAGTGATGTTCAGGCAATTGCTCAGATTCGCCTAGAAGCTCAACGAGTTTTAGGTTTTGACCCCGCTCTAGAAAAATTCCCCCTTTTGCAAGAACGCCTAAAGGAGCTTGAAAGAACTACTCATTTTGAGTAGGGTCAATAATGCGGTAAGCATGTAAAGTGTTTTGCTGCAATGTTAGCAATGCTTTTCACTCTACAGCTTAAGAATTGACACTTTATAAACCATAGAAAAACCGACTCCGCACAATGGCAAGAGCCAGTCTTCGTTTGTCTTTAAGAAAAATCAAACCAGAGGGGCAGGGCCTAAGCAGCGCCCTCGGCATCCCCGGGCCCGCCGCCACTAGAGGGATAGCCCGCGTCCCTTCCCTCTAGAAGACTGGGAATGAGGTGGCCCTCGAGAACAGGCTTGATTAACCCCTCCCAGTAGTCGATAAGGCGCCCTGTCGGCAGTTTCAATCGGGAGTTCTCTCCCATTTGAAACTTGACATAACTCCCCTCAGGGATGAAGATGTATCCCTTCTCCCTGAGCGGGGTTATGGCCGCCTCCGTATATGCGACAACATTGGTTGCCTCATAATACAGGTAGGCGTCCTCCTCAAATGGGCCGCTGAGATCGATATGCGCCCATCCATCAATCCCCTCCCCTGTTGTAACTGAAAAAGGAGCCGAAAAATTGGCAAACCCCGCTTCCTCGGTCATAAAATACCAATTGACCAAGGAATCATTAATAGTTGGCAGATCGGGCCGTCTGAGCGTCACAGGGACGCTCCTCACATCATTTTTCTCGACGCTGCTTATAACGACAAAACCCTCGACATCGCCTTCCCCCTCCTCAATCAAATCGAGAGGGGTAAAAACTAAACTTAAAGGGAATTCGAAAGAATCACCAATCAGATAGCCCTCATTTATTTCCACGCCCACCCGGCCTTCTAAATTGGGGGAAAGCCCAACATAGAGGCCTACTGAGCGTGATGAAAGAATCATCTCTCCGCCTATCCTCAGGTGACAAGAAAAATCACCTCCCCCGGAAGTCAACTCCACCCTTCCGAGGTCTATTCCTTCTCTTGTGTGGACGAGGTTAATTCCGGAGCCCAAAATCGCCCGCGCCCTCGGCCCAGCGCCAGCCTCTTCGGCTTCCTCGGCTTCCACAGACGCCTCGACTTCGCCAGAGGCAACAGCCGCAACAGCCTCATCCGAGACAGAAACGGCCTGGACCCGGACCTTAGGCTCTTCAAGGCCATTGGCCTGAAACTTCTCGCCACATCCCAGAGCAAAAGCCAGGGCCACAACCACCATTGCCACCAACCAAAAATTACGAATTTTTGTCATTTTCCCTCTCCTCTTCTCTTCTTAAGTTTTCAAAAGAACTGCTTCTAGCTAGCCCGACAACCGGGCCAGCCGCTTTTCCTTTCTAAAAACAAACCCTAGGCTATGTTTAACCTATTTCTGTCATAAGTGTAGCATATTTATCAATTTTTGTCAATAACAATCAACTCCCACCAAAAAACAGGCCCCTAAAGCCTGCCCTTAAAACCTTTATTATGGGTCGTTTATTTGAAAATTAGAGCATTTAAAATTGTTTAGAAATTTAAAACTGAAAATTTAAAATTAACTTTTCACCCTATTAGCCTAACCCGATACAACCCCCCCGTATTCCGATCAATAAAAAACAAATTAGCCTCATCATCATCCAAGAAGAGATTAATGGCGTCTAAGGAGCCCGGCAACTCTTCTAGTTCTACAATCCGCTCTTTTTTAGCATTTTGAGTATTAATCTTCCACAAAGTATCCTTGGTTTCAATTTTGCCTTCCTCCCAGGCATTTGGCAGTTCCGAGCCTTCTGGAAAACCACTCATCATAGCACAATAAACAAACACTTCGTTCTTAGACCACACACACTTGCGCACCGTAGTAGGAAAATTCAAAGGCTTAAGTTCACCACCCTGGCCATTCATCGCCGCTAAAGACAGCTTATTGCCCACCCGCTCCTGAGCAAAAGAAGCCAGAATTCGGCTACCACTAGGCGACCAGAGATAATCCGCTCCAAAAACCCCCTGATAGACCACTCTCTGATCTCGGTCCAGCCCCCCCAAACAAACCTTCTGCGTCTCCACTCGCGCATCTGGCCAAGGATAATAGCAAATGTCCTTTCCTCTCAAGCTAGAATTAAGCTGAGCATCTTTGTAAGGAATATCGGCAATAGTTTGCCAATTAGAGCCATCAGGATTCGCCAAGTCCATGGTTCGCGCCCCGCTAGCCTGATCGTAATATTTATAAATCACCTTGTCCTCAAAAGGCACCCACTGGACAATATCCATCCCGTCTTTGAGTTTTTGGGCTCCAACCAATCCGGCCCCGCGGACTTGGCGATGGAAGCTCTCAGTAACATCAAAGCTATTCAACAAACTCGCCTGGAAGCCCAAAGGATTTTAGCCTTTGATCCCCAATTAAAGCAATTCCCGCTACTCAAAGACCGACTAGCAGAACTAGAGAGAACTGCTCATTTTGAGTAAAAGCTCTTGAGAGCTGGCTGGCTTCCATCCAAAAAAGTTCTTTCGTCTCGGTACTCTACTGCCGCTATTAATAAATTTTAGATTTAAGTGAGACTACTAAAAAACGCCCCTGCTATTAAAGAGGCGTTTAAAGGGGTGTTTTATTTTGTAAAAATTTTCAAATTTAAATCCCAGTAAGCCTTAATTAAGAAGCCTCTATCTCCGATTCATAGACAATTTATAAAAAATTCACTCTTTAGAACAAAAATTGCACTTCCGCCCGCAATAAATAATCAATGGTGCGAATGATTACCATTGCTCCTCCCACTACCGCCACCGCGATTAGAGAATAGTGAAAGTTCCGCTTGGCTTGGCTAATGTCATTCCCCAGGGCAAAAATGTACTGAAACCCGGTAATCACGAAGGAGGCCACTGCAAAAAGCATAAAAATTCGCATCAGCCAACTAAGAATAAACTTCAAAACTTCTAATACCGGACCATTTTCTCCTCCCGGATTCGGTAAGCCGGTATTAGTGGGGATGAGAATTCCCCCTGCCCCTCCAGAACCCGAACTACTCGGACCACCAGATGGACCCTGCTTAATCCTTCTTTCGCTATCAGGAATACTAGAATTAGGCACTAATCTTCCAAAGCAACAAACTGCACTTGAACCACAATCAGGAGAAGTGCCTTTTTGGCCTTCACAAACCCAGCCCTCCGTTCCATCAAAACAATAACCCGTCTCCTCAGTGTTGTCGCTACAAGTCTGCCAATAATTACCGCCTGAGGAGCTACCTGAACTACCCGAACCACTTGAACCACTTGAACCACTACCAAAAGGGCTAGTGCTCACACAACAACCCATAGTATTAGGACAATAAGCATTGCCCGTTTCAAAGTCTCCTCCGCCGCAACCATTTTTATCAGTGCAGGTACCCACTTCTCCTTGAGTATTCTCACATCTAAAATCATCAATACAACAAACTAAACTTCCCTCACAGTCATTGGAATTAGTTGCTCGACCAGCCGAGCAACTACTCTGTTCTGAGCATTCTCCAGTATTACCCATTGAGTCTTCACATTCCACTCCCACCGGATTAGCATAGCAACAAGTTTCTCCGCTCTCACACTCTCCGTTAAATTGACTTTTCGGTACCATCCCCGGGCTAAGACAAGTATCCCGACAAACACCTTTCAAGTAAATAGTGTCGTTAGTTTCATTATAAACCTCTCCGCATCCTATGGTTCTTTTTTCAGCTTCTACTTCTGATCCTAGTAAAAACAAACTTCCTCCCACTAACAGCAAAACACCTAATATTTTTTTCATTTTTGTTTAATATCCAAATTATTTTTAAAACAACTTATTTCTAGTTTATAAAAAACTCGCTCCTTTGTCCAATTTTCGAAGTAAATCATCCAAAATCTAACCCAAGTCCTAGTCGGTAAATCATTTAAAAT
>CAYFUG010000007.1:0-51260 GCA_964346295.1 uncultured Bdellovibrionales bacterium | reverse complement strand
CGACTCTCTGACTGTTACCGGACAAACCTCCGGGAAGGGAGTGATTGGGGGAGGGGAGGCGGAGTTTCTGGTTGATGAAAGTGCGGGAATAGATGTTTCTAAGATTAATGATAGCATGAAGGTATACTTAACTCCTTTGGGTAAGACTTATGGACAAATTCTCTATTACGAAGACATTCTAGAAGGAGAAAGTTTCAGAGTAAAAATTGAAGAGCCGGTAGAGGAGGAGATTAACTTTAATTGGATGATTGTTTCGGAATGAAGTTGGCAGCTGCAAAGAAACTTGAAGCTTGAGACCGAAGGGACCAACTAAAAATCCCGGCAAAAAAATCAACTACCTCGCCGCTTGCGGCGAGGTAGTTGATTTTTTGATGGATCCAGTTAGTTTCATTCACAGAGAGGGGCCTGTCTATTTTTATTAGTAGTCAGGTTTTTTATATCTAATATCTAAAGGTGAAATTTTTTCTAAAAAACTCCCCTTCTTGGGGAGTTTTGGCTATTTCTTGACTTGTTCTACTAATTTCTTAAAAGTGGCAGGGTTTTCAATCGCCAACTGAGAAAGAACCTTTCGGTCCAGCTCAATTTTTTGATCTTGAAGAGACTTGATAAAAGTGGAATATTTAGCCCCCAATTCACGCAAGGCGTTATTGAGTCGTAAAATCCAGAGGCGGCGAAAAGTGCGTTTTTTAGTTTTGCGGTCTCGGTAGGCATACTTTTTGGCCTTAATCACTGCTTCTTTAGCGGCTCGAAAGTTTGTACTGCGCCGCCAATTGTATCCCTTGGCCTCTTTGAGCCATTTTTTTCGGCGTTTGTTGGCGATGGTTCCTCGTTTTACTCTTGTCATGGTTATTTCTTGGGAATTCCAAGTCTTGAAAATTTTGATATTGCTCGTCCTGCCGGTAGGCAAGTAAAAATTTCCTAAAATTTGAAATTCCTAAAATTGGTCTAATTTTTAAACTCGGGCGTCTTCTAAAATGTTTTCTGCCATTTTCCCTTCAATCAAATTATCCAAGCGTTTATTGCGTTTTTGCTTGGGAGTTTGTCGGGCATTAAAGTGATTTTGTCCGGCCTTGCGGCGTAAAACTTTTTTTTTGGAAGTGAACTTAAAGCGCTTAGCGACTGCTTTGCGAGTTTTTAACTTGGGCATAATATTTGGTTTGCTAATAGACTCCTCTAAGGATGCAAAATGCAAGTATTTTAGGGGAGTTAGTTGGTTAATCTCAAGTAGTAGGACTTAGGATTGGATTTCTGATTCTGGCGCAACCACTACATTGAAGCCGTTAAATTGTCTTTGAACCGGCTGTTCTATCTTAATGGGAACTTCAATTTTGTCAACAAACTGTTGGAGTTTTTCCCGGGCTTGCTTGGCAAACATGGGAGCCTTCTCTCTTCCTCGTAAGATAATTTCCGCTTTAATTCGGTGACCTTTTTCGAGAAATTTTTCGGCTTGATTTCGCTTAAATTCCAGGTCTCCCACATCGGTGTTAGGCCGAAGCCGAATACCTTTAGTTTCGTTCTTTTTCTGCTTAGACTTAGCAGTTTGTTGTTTCTTGGATTCTTGATATTGATGTTTTCCCCAGTCAATTATCTTACAAACTGGCGGCTGAGCTTTGGGGGCGACTTCTACCAAATCTAGGCCCCTTTCTTGAGCCATTTGAAGGGCCTGAGCAGTTTCGGTGATTCCTACTTGCTCTCCTTCCTCGTCGATTAGGCGCACCGGAGAAATGCGAATCATTTCGTTGATTCTAGTTCGCGGGGCGCGAGGAATAATAGGGCGGGGTTTTTTTCGTGGTCTTCTTATGGTCTTGAAAATTAATAATTACTTGTCTTTCTACTACGAGTGCGTAGGAGTGCAAATGGTTGTGCTCCTACAAAAAAATAGAAAATACATGGGTGGAGATGATGGGAATTGAACCCATGTCCAATCCAAGTTTTTTAAACCATCTACAAGCTTAGCTGGCTTTAAATTTACGCTAAATAACCTTTAAAGTCAGCCAAAAAAGTTATTCAGCGATCTCTTTAGTGCACTTAGTTTCGACTATGAAGAGAATAAAAAGTCGAATCGCATCCTGATAAACGACGCCGGTTTTGACCTATCAGGAGTCAATCAGCCGACGGGCAGGGCCTAAATTAGGCTACTGCGGCAGCGTAAGAAGGCATGAAAGCGTTAGCAACCATGCTCTTAGCCTTGTTGAATATGTTTGCACTTAAAACTTTGCACCAGATTTACGAGTTGGCGCCGCTCGACTTGCAGATTTAAAAGTACTTGAACTGTCGATACCTGTCATCCCCAAGTTGGTTTCAATCTTCCTTCCACTTTTACTGGTCACCTTCTTTGCTTAAAGGCTCGACTCATAGTTCGCGCATCCTCGCGCTTTTTAATAGCCTCTCTTTTGTCGAAGCGCTTTTTACCTTTAGCTAAAGCGAAGGAAAGTTTCACCAATCCTCTTTTAGTATAGACGGAAAGAGGCACTAATGTCAAGCCTTGAGCCTGGGTTTTTCCTCGCAAGGAAGCCAATTCCTTCTTGTGTACTAAAAGCTTGCGATTGCGAGTGGGCTCGTAACTGGGGAGGGAGCCAGCAAATTTGTAAGGAGTGACTGTGGCATTTTTTAAGAAAAGCTCTTCGTTAATAAAAGTAACATAAGCGCCCTTAAGAGAGAGATGGCCTAATTTGGCAGACTTAACCTCGTGGCCTAGCAACACTAAGCCAGCCTCGAATTTATCGAGAATCTCGTAATCGAAATAGGCTCGCTTGTTTTGGGCTAAGCTCTTCATCGTGTTAATCTAAGGCAATTTCTTAAGAGTTGGGGCAGGTAAGAGTTAAGATGATATTAAGCTATAATCAGTAAGATACTCGAGTTATCACCAAGAGACAGTTGTTTTTGTTAAATCTAGTTTAAACTAATTCTTTTGTAAAGAAAAACAGCCCTCTTTTTAAAACCAAAAAACTAAAGAATAAAAAGAAGAAGGCTGCTTGATTGCGCATCTCTCAGCTTACAGATTACAGAGAGTAAGTTGTAACTTTTAGAATTCTTCGCACTGAACCTCGTAGTGAGCTTGACTGTGATCACAAGAAGGGCATTTGGAAGGGGCATTTTTCCCGATCTGAATATAGCCACATTCTAAGCAAGCCCAGGTTTTTTCCTCACTTCTTTCAAAGTAATTGCCGTGCCCTACTAGATCAAGAAGCTTTTGAAAGCGTTCTTGGTGATGCTTTTCAGCTTTAGCTATGGCCCTCATTCGGTTGGCAATTTCTGGGTAACCTTCCGCATCGGCTTTTTGGGCAAACTCGGGATACATTTCGCTGTTTTCATACTTTTCTCCTTCAATGGCTGCTTGGAGATTAGCCTTGGTGTTATCATAGATATGAGGCACTAAAGCTTTATCAAGCAACAGGTCTTCTTCTAAGCCTTCTTTTTTGGTGAGATTATTGAGATGTTCAAAGAGGCGCTTGGCATGAGTTCGTTCTTGCTCGGCGGTGGCGATAAAGATTTCAGAGATTTTTCGGTAGCCTTCTAGGCGAGCCACTTTGGCATAGTAGGTATAGCGATTGCGAGCTTGACTTTCTCCCACATAGGCGGCAGCCAAATTTTTGATAGTTTCCTTCATGTTTTTTTATGATATTTTAGATTATTATGAATAACTAGGATTTTAATATGACCTTAGTACATGTTAGTAGATAAAGAGGTAAAAGTAAAGTTTGGACATTTCCTTGACAAGTTTTTTTTACTGGTGTAGCATCAAACACGATTAAAGGTTAGTAGTAGATGTGATCGCAAGAAATTGCCTAAAAATTATACCTTTACTACCTACTATCGCCACTACCGCAAATTCTAATTTTGATCCTCTAATTTTGATCAAGGTATTATAGGTATTATTAGGAGTTAAGCTTAGAAGGAAGCTTAGTTGGTGTTTTTATTTTATATTAATTAAGCTTAAGAAGGCTTGCTAGGGATTGTTTGGCAGGAACTAGGATAGTTAAAGCTTTAAGACCTTCGTTTTTTTGTTGGGAAATTTTTATGGCAAAGACAAGTAACAAAGAGAGTGACAAAACAAGGGATAAGGAGGGGGTAGTAAAATTGGAAGGAGAAGTGGTAGAACTTCTACCTAATACTATGTTTCGAGTCAAGTTATCCAATGAGCATGTGGTGTTAGGTCATATTTCTGGGAAGATGCGAATGCATTTTATTAAGATTATGCCTGGAGATCGAGTGGAGATGGAAATGAGTCCCTATGATTTAACCAGGGGGCGGATTACTCGTCGCCTTTGAATTTTTGAGTGATTCGAGAGGCTTTTAGAATTTTGAAAATTTAGGAAGGCGCGCTAGAAGTGTGTCTGGGCAGTGGATATAATACCCGGTAAGACCACCGGTAAGACCAGTAGATTCAAGCAGGTTAATTTAATTTTATTTTTATGAAAGTTCAAGCTTCTGTAAAAAAAAGGTGTGAGAATTGTAAAATTGTTCGTCGAAGGGGTAAGGTTTATGTAATTTGTTCCACCACTCCTCGACACAAGCAGCGCCAAGGTTAAAATGGTTAAAAGATTAACCTTAATTTGCTTTTAGAGCTTGGTGAGAGTTTACCAAGGCACTAACAGGAGAATCCCAGGGAATTTTAATCAGCAGCTAATTTTAATAGGAAACTTAAAAGTATGGCAGTTAGAATAGCGGGAGTTAATATCCCAGCCAACAAAAGAATAGAAGTAGCCCTTACTTATGTACATGGCATTGGTCGTTCTCGGTCTAATAAGATTTTAGGCAAGCTGGGGATTGATAGAAATGCTCAAGTTGAGGAATTGAACAAGGCTAAAGTTGACAAATTAAGAGAAGAAGTAGAGAGTAATTATACCGTAGAAGGAGAGTTGCGAAGACAGGTGATGATGAATGTTAAGCGCCTAAAAGAAGTAGGCTCTTATCGAGGAATGCGTCATAGCGCTAGCTTGCCAGCTAGAGGGCAGCAAACTAAGACCAACAATCGAACTCGGCGAGGCAATAGGCGTCAAACTATGGGAAGCGGTCGTCGCTCAGTGGAGAAGAAATAACCATACTCCTCTCAAGGAATTCCTAATCCTTTGGATTTTTAGCAGAAAACAGGGGGCGTACTAGTTTTTTGTTTTTTATTACCAATTGAGTTTAACGAAGAATTTTTATAAAATTTATTTAATTATGGCAGAAGAAAAACTAACTAAATCATCCGGTGATTCTCAGAAGAAGGAAGTAGCTAAGGAAGTAAAGGAATCAGTAGAGAGTGATCCCCACAGTAAGACCAAAAAAGACTTGACTCAAGCAGCTCAAGAAGAAGTAGTAGTTGTTTCTGCTGAAGCTGACATTAAGGCTACGGAAAAATCTGAGAAAAAGGTGACTTCTCAAAAAAAGACTAAGAAGAGTTATATGGCCAAGAACAAGAAGAAAAAGCTTCGACGCCAGGTGCAACGAGGTAAAGTTTATATTTCTTCTTCTTACAATAACACTAAAGTGGCGTTTGCTGATATTCATGGAAATGTTTTGACTTGGTCTTCAGCGGGATTTTTGGGTTTTAAGGGTGCTAAGAAGGCGACCACCTATGCGGCTAATCAAGTCTTAATGGACGCTAACGAAAAAGCCCAACGTTACGGAATGAAGGATGTAGAAGTTTTTGTAAAGGGAGTAGGAGCCGGAAGAGATGCAGCCCTGAGGGCCTTGGCTCAAAAGGGTTATAATATTGTTAAAATTAAGGACAACACCCCGATTCCTCACAATGGTTGTCGTCCTCCTAAGCCGCGAAGGGTGTAATGACTTTAATTTTTTCTAGGCCTAAAGTTGCCATCGTTAATTTACTTAGTGGGGAGCAACAGGAGTACTCTGTTAGTATTTTTGCAGAATTTTTTAATCGGTAGTCTATTAAAAAAGTATAATAACTTGAGATAGGCTAAATAACTTATATTGAGATAATTAGAATTAGAATATGGCAGGAAATCTTAGTTTAACCAAATGCAAGCTTTGCCGGAGAGCCGGAGAAAAGCTCTTTCTAAAGGGAGAGCGTTGCGCTACTCCTAAGTGCGCAGTTACCAGGAAGCCTTACGCTCCAGGAACTCAAGGCAGGTCGTTGCGGAAAAATGTTTCTGATTTCGGCAGACAGTTGACGGAAAAGCAGAAGCTGAGAAGAATTTACGGAGTCTCTGAGTCCCAGTTTCAAAAACATTTGGGGCAAGCCCAGAAGAAGCAAGGGATCTTAGGAGATAATTTGATAGCAATTCTGGAGACTCGCTTGGACAATGTGGTTTTTCGAATGGGATTAGCTGATTCTCGTTCCCAGGCTCGGCAGGTAGTAGGGCATGGAATGGTTAATTTGAATGGAAGGTCTTTAAACATTCCCTCTGCTAATGTGAGAGTAGGAGATGAGGTGGAAGTGAAAGTAGCTAAGCAAGAGAAAACTTACTTCAAGCAGTTAAAGGTAGTATTGGCCAAGAAAAATCAGACTCCTCAGTGGATTTCAATGGATCCTAAGTCTTTAAAAGGAAAGGTTTTAAGTCTGCCTAAACAAGAAGAGGTGGGTCTTAATGTAGATGTGGCAACTGTCATTGAGTTTTATTCTCGAGCCTAAATTAGTTGGTGACTTGAACTTAACTTATTTGGCTTACTGGAATAAGTTTGATTAATTTTTAGAAGGTGCTTTTTCTCTCCCTGTTCTAGTCACTTTTATTATTTATTGTGACTACAGAATTAAGCAGTAATTTTTTAACGATGCTTTCTGTTTCTTTACCAAAAACACCAGTCTTCGAATCTATTGACGAAAGGTCTGGTCGGTTTATTATTGAGGGTTGCTATCCTGGATATGGAACCACTTTAGGAAATTCTATTCGGCGGGTTTTGCTGTCTTCTTTGCCGGGTTGCGCGATTGTTTCCGTGAAGATCAAGGGTGCTACCCATGAGTTCACTACCCTGAAAGGAGTCAAGGAAGATATGGTACAATTAATCCTCAATCTCAAAAAGGTTACCTTTAATCTTAAGGAGGTGGACGAGGCGATGACTTTCCTTAGGGTTAAAGGAGAGAGGGAAGTAACTGCCGGAGATTTTGAAACCTCCTCTCAGCTGGAAGTAGTTGATGCTGAACAAAAAATTGCTACCTTGACTAGCTCTTCCTCGGAATTTGAAATAGAGGTAAAAGTAAAAAGAGGACTAGGATATGTACCCGTTGATCAACAAGAAGAAGAAGAGAAGGAGATTGGGACTATTGCAATTGACGCAGTGTATACTCCTATTTTACGAGCTAATTTTAACGTAGAGAATACCCGAGTAGGAAAAAGGACTGATTTCGATAGAATCACACTAGAAGTCTTTACCGATGGCTCAATTACTCCTCAGGAAGCTTATAGCCAGGCTGTGCAAATTCTTAAGGATCAATTCGAGGGAATTTCGCAATTAGAAGAGGTTTCTCAGATTAAGGAGGCAGAGACAGAAGATAGTCAAAAGGAACTGGAGGTGATCACGAAAGAGTCTTCGGGGAAAGAAAAGCAAGTTTCTCCCGAAGAAGTTGGACTAGAGGAGTTAGATCTTTCTACTAGAACAGCTAATGTTTTACGCGATAATAACATTGAAAATGTAGCTCAGGTCATTGGAATGACCGAAGAAGAATTAAGAGATTTAGAGGGAATGGGAGAGAAGGGCATTAAAGAAACTCGTCAAGGAATCGGGCGGTTTGGATTTACTTTAAAGCAGTAATTTAACAAGGTAATCTGGAGGCAGAAGGGACTTGTCTCGAATTTATCTCAGTTTTTAAAATTCAGTTAAGATGAAAAAAAGGAAATCAGGAAAAACTTTATCTCGCACCAGTGATCAACGGTTGGCTCTCAAGAGGACTCTTTTAGTGAGTTTGATTAAGCACGGAAGAATAGAAACAACTTTAGCTAAGGCTAAAGAGTTGCGTCCTTTCGCGGAAAGAATGATAACTCGAGCTAAGCGAGGATTAGCACAAGAAGCTAAAAAAACGGCAGCCATAAGACTACTCAAAAAAGATCTTCCAGAGAAATCAGTCCAAAACCTTTTTCAATTGGCTAAGTTATTTGAAAAGCGAGAAGGGGGCTATCTAAAAATCTTAAAGCTGGGATTTAGAGAGAGCGATTTTGCTCCCATGGCTTTAGTGGAGTGGGTAGGGGTAAAAAAGACTACGGACAAAGACAAAAAAAAGAAGGTTTCAACCAAGGACTCCAAGCCAAGCAAAGGCAATCAATCACAGAAAAGTTCTTCTAAGGCTAAGCAATCCCAAACAGCTTAATCCAGCAAGGATAGCAATTAAGGGTTCTAAGAGGATTCAGTGTTTGTGCTTCCTAGTAGCCTCCCTTTGTTCGTTACTGCTTAGGCTTATTAGACTAGTTTTTAAAGTTAAAGAAGAGCAATATTACTATTATGACTACAAAAAAGGAACCCCAGTATTTTATTTTTGATGCCCAAGGTAAAATCCTTGGAAGGTTTGCGGTGGAAATCGCCCAGGCTTTGATGGGAAAGAAGGCGATTGATTATGCCCCCAATCGACCTAATGATAATTGGGTGATCGTTATTAACTCTGATGGAGTTCGCTTGAGCGGGGAAAAGGCCTCTAAGAAGATATATTACTGGCATTCCGGATATCCCGGAGGAATTTATCAGGCAACTTTTGAGGAAATGATGGCCAAGGATTCCACTAAAGTTATTGAGAAGGCCGTAAAGGGAATGTTGCCTCAAAATAAGCTTTCTCGTCAATCCTTGAAGCGCTTGCGAATTTTTCCCACCGAGGAACATAGCTACAAAGCGCAAGTAGCAGACCAGGAGGCTAAAAATTAAAATTATCCCCCAATGGAAAATTCCCTAGATTTAGTTTTAAATCAAGAAAGACAGGGCGGAGAAGCGAAGAATAGGAATTTGCTGGTTGATGTTGTGCTTGAATCAGAAGATTTGCGAAGTAAGATCGGGGGAATCCTGGGTGCTCCTAAGCAATTAAATCCTAGTGCAGTAAAGCAGGGTTTTGATAAAGATACCAGGGATTATGAAGTAGAAATTTTTTGTGAATACTTTTTTGATTTTATTAATAGTAGGCCAAAGTTGGGAGTAGAGAACTTTGGAGACTCAGAGGAGGTGGAATTGGCACTGGACGAGTACGACGCATTTTTAAAAAGGAATCCAGGAGAGATAAATAAGATAAAAGGCGCTGCTTGGAAAAAATTATCTATAGAGTTTAATGAATATTTTTCGCTAGAAAAAAGAAGCCGGGAAGTTTCTCAATTGAGGGATTTATTGCGAGAACTGGAGGAGTTTGAGAAGCAATTGGATGATGATATTTCAAAAAATCCTTTACTGAGATTCTTTCGCGAATTTGGTGGTTACAGTAGGGCTCTTTTTAACAATCTTAAAAGGAATATTGAGGGTAGAATAAAATCAGGAGAAGATTCCCGAGAAAGAGATTTATTAGATCGCGGCAAAAAAAGGTTGGGGGAATTAAAAAATTCCTGGGAGAATGAAAAGAATGATCCAAAATGGCCCGAGATTGATGAAATACTAGGTAAAGGAGGAGTTGTTATTAAGGAGTTCACCGCCTTATCTTCAGGACCTGGAATGATGTCTTATGATGATAATTGGGGCGAGGGCAGAAGCAATGGCGGCAGTCCGGAGTTTGAGTCTGATTGTAGGATTTATTCTGCTGAGGGTAGTTATCAAGAAGAAGAAGGGGAAAATATCTCCTTTAAAGAGTATAGCGATTTGTTAGATGGGGCCGCAGAAAAGAAGAGGGTTTACTCAAGAAGCAATCCTTATGTTAATGTTTATGCAATATTAAAAAGTCCAGGTCGTGATTAAGGCAGGATTTGGATTTTGAGGTAATCCGTTAAATAGATAATTTATAAGGTTCAAATTGGAATTAAAATATTTATGACTACTAACAC
The DNA here is from genome assembly GCA_964346295.1 of uncultured Bdellovibrionales bacterium. GTDB lineage: Bacteria > Patescibacteriota > Minisyncoccia > Moranbacterales > DUUL01 > CAYFUG01. The sequence goes on along the minus strand of CAYFUG010000007.1, from coordinate 41,367 downwards.
TACCAAGAAAGACACTAAAAAAGAAGAAGTTTATTACGAAGGAGTAGGCCGCCGAAAAACTGCGGTAGCCCGGGTTAGAATTTATCAAACTAGCCAAAAACCTCAGTTTTTAATCAAGGAAACTGATTCTGACGAGTATTTTAAAACTGAAGAATTAAGGAAACTAGTGAAGGCTCCTCTAGAAGCGACTGCACAGCAAGAGAGCTTTCAAGTAAGTGTGCACCTTAATGGAGGTGGATTAAGAGGCCAGGCGGAAGCAGTTCAGCTGGGTCTTTCTCGAGCTCTAGTGAAATTTAATGATGAGTTCCAGAGAACTCTTCGAGATTTGGACTATCTTAAGCGAGATCCTCGAAGTAAAGAAAGAAAGAAGTATGGCCTCAAGAAGGCTCGAAGAGCTCCTCAGTGGAGCAAGCGGTAACTCTTGGCTTCTTTGATTTGTTTAAATTTTGAAAAGTTCTTGAATGCTTTGAATGCAAGGAGTTTAGAGTTTACAAAAATCCTTATGCTTGATAAATATAAGGCAGTCACTGAAAAAGAAAATTTCAATGTCTCTCAAGGGTCGCCTTGGTTGGTTCTATTGAACTACTTGGCGGCTGTTTTTGTATTAGGGGGAATTTTAATAGCGGGCTTTCATTTAATAGCTTTAAGTTTGGTTCAATTTATTGACTTAGAAAAAGAGGCAGAGATTTTTTCTGGAGTAGATTTTATTAGTATCTTTGTGGAGAATGGTCAAGAAGTAGAGTTTGATAAGGATAGAACACAAGATGTTCAAGCCTTATTGACTGATATTTCCGGATCTGATTTTTTTCAGGTGATGGTGGTGAAAAATGATCTGATAAACGCCGTGACAGTTCCTGGGGGAAAGATTTACATCTTTTCTGGGTTGTTAGATGAGTTGAAGACTCAAGAAGAAGTGGCTTTTGTCTTGGCTCATGAGCTTTCTCATGTAAGAAACAGGGATTCCTTTAAGGCTATGGCTAGAATGATACCTTTCCAAGGGGTAACTTCTTTCTTTAGGCAGGGGGCTTTGGGACCAAGCAATTTAGGTCGATTAGCAGAGATTAGCTTTAGTAGAAAGGTAGAATTAAGAGCTGATCGAGAAGCCCTAGAGATTCTCCAGACTAATTATGGTAGCGTGGAGGGAGCAGAGAATTTTTTTAGAAGGGCTAAAGAAGTGGAAAATTTGGAAAAGGATTTTTGGAATTGGGATTTTTATACGGACCACCCTGATTTTCAGCAAAGAATCGATCAGGTAAGGAGATTTCGAGAAAGTTAGCCAACATAGTCTGAAATTAAATAACTTGAAATAGTCCTTTGGGGGTTTTGCAGAAAGCAAAATATTTAAATCAAAGATGAGTTGTTCCCAGTCTACTGAAAAGTGGGTTATTACCAGGAGAGGGCCTTTCCCAAGCCGCGGTTAGCTTGAGAATGGCTGGGGACTAAGAGTGGTCTTTTGAAATTATTTTAAGTATGCTATCCTGAACTAGAAGTTTTAAGTTCTGGGGCTTCCTAGACTCTATCTGAAGGATAGAACTTTCTACTGAAAATCCTAAATTTTAGTGGCCTGCCTGGTTCCAGCAAGGGAAAATTTCTCAAATTTTGTCATTTTTTAACTTCTTCCAAGTCTCTCGCGCTATTTTTAGGTTTTCTGTTGATAAAGAATAATTTCCGAGCAACTCTTAAGAGAAAGTAAGGAAATCGTAATAACGGGGAGAAGTCGGATTTTTTAGAAGAGGACCTCTTAGGAGGTTTAATATAAAAATTATTATTCTCAATTTCATGGCCTTTAATTACAGCTTATCACTAAAAAAGAAAGATTCCTTATCTCAGGATAAAAAACTACCTACTACTAAAACCAAGGACAAGGGGAGGTTTTATAAAAAGAAGTGGTTTTTGATACTAGCCGTCTTTTTATTTTTAGCACTAGGAGTGGGTAGTTGGTTTACTTATAAAACCCTTAGTACACTTTCTCAAATCTCTGGTTCAGAAACCTCGAGATGGCAAGCTTTTACAGGTGGAGTGGGGGGTATCTTGGGGGGTAGTAATGTAGCAGAAGAAAATGGACAAACTAATGTTTTACTCTTGGGTATGCGAGGAGAGGGTTTGCCGGGAGGAGGACTTTTAGCAGACTCTATCATGGTACTTTCTTTAAGAGCAGACGAGAATAAAGCAGCCATGATCTCTGTTCCTCGGGATCTTTATGTTAAAATTCCAGAGTCGGAAGATCGAACCAAAATTAATGCTATTTATGCCTTAGGGGAAAAAAACGGTCGCAAGAAGGGTTTATTGCGTATGAAGCAAGTGGTGGGAGAAGTTACCGGTCTCAATGTTCATTACGCGGTGAGTATTAATTTTGCTGGTTTTGAGCAGCTAATCGACGCAGTGGAAGGGGTGACTGTGAATTTGGAGACTCCTTTTTATGAGCCCAATCAATTTGTAAAAGGAAACGAATGTGGAGGGGAATTTTCTTTACCTGCTGGAGAAAATCTTTTAGACGGAGAAATAGCTCTTTGTTATGTAAGAGCTCGGGAGAGTACCTCAGATTTTGATAGAGCCAAGAGGCAGCAGGTAGTGCTAAAGGCTTTAAAGGCCAAGATGATCTCAGCGGGAACCTTAACTAGTTTTAATAAGATTTCGGGAATCCTAGATGCAATTGGAGATAATGTTCGAACCGACATTGCCACCAGCGAGATGCCTAAGTTTTACGAGAAATATTCTAGTCTGCAGAGCGCCGAAATACACCAGCGAGTATTTGAAAACTCCCAGGAGGGTATGTTGAAAGTTCCGGAAGATGGCCCTGACTATGCTGGTTATATCTTGATTCCGCGAGCCGGTTGGGATAATTATTCTCAAATTCATCAGGTTTGCCAAAACATTTTTAACTTAGAAGAGCAAAGTGACATTGAACCAGTAAGGCAGTATGCCAAGCCAACTTCCAAGAAGAAAGTCAAAGAAGATAGCTCCAAGAAGGACCCTAAAGAAGAACCTGAGACGGAAATTACTACCAAAATAGAAATAGACATTGACGGAGAGTTGGAGGTGGATAGCGACCTGGATTACGAAATAGATTTGGAAATCGAGGAGGTGGAGATTTTAGGAGAGTACGACGAGGAAGAACTAGAGATTGACTTAGATGATTTTGATGAAGTGGAAGAGGAGAAGACTATCGAGTTTAAAGTAGAGGATCTAGAAGCATTATTGGGAGTGAAAATTATTTCTCATAAAAACAGTGATGTGGTGCTAGAGATTGAAGTGGAAGAGGACTAGAGTTTATTAGAAACATACATAATAGAAGAGGTTTTGATCCAAAGTGACTAAAAATGGGAGGTAGAGATTAACTACGACACTCGTTTTTAGTTGTAGGTAATTCAGAATAGTCTAGTTTTGACTAGACTCTTATAGGATAGCTAATAGGATAAAAATCAAAAAATAATTTAGTTATGGAAAATTTAAATAACAATGCAGAGGCTGTTGATTCTAATATAAATTCAGAGGCCACTAATCATGGCAACACTCCCGTGAGTCCTAATTTGAAGAATTCTTTTGATAAGTCTCAAAATAGGAAGTCAAAGTCAAAGGGAGGGGGAGTTTTTTGGCAAGTGATTATCCTCATGGTGGTTTTTTATGTGGGGGTAGCTTGGGGTGCTCGAGTAAGTGGCTCTGCTCAAGAAGGAGAAGAAGGAGGTTTCTTGAAAAACCTTTCCAGTCCTGGGAAAATTTTTTCTGCGACAGACGATAGCAAGCCTAGAGAGGTTGATTTTAAGGTGTTCTGGGAGGCTTGGCGAGTATTGGACCAGGAGTATGTTGATGTGGAAGACTTGGATGCTCAAGAAAGAGTATACGGGGCAGTGGATGGAATGGTGGATTCTTTAGGGGATCCGCATTCTAATTTTTTGGATCCGGAAGAAACTAAAAATTTTAATAGCGAAATTGAAGGTAGTTTTGAAGGAATTGGAGCGGTATTGGATATGAAGGATGGGGTTCTAATGATTGTTTCTCCGATAGAGGGAATGCCTGCTGAAAAAGCTGGCCTGAAGGCAGGGGACAAAATAATTAAAATTAACAACGAAAGTACCGTTGACCTAGGAATTGAAGAGGCGGTTAAAAAAATTAGAGGCAAGAAAGGAACGGAAGTGACTTTGACCATTATCCGAGAAGGCAACGGATCAGAGGCAAAGGAGATTGCTATTACTCGAGATACTATTGAGATAAAGAGCGTAGAATATGAAAAGAAGGAAGGAGATTTGGGTTATATTAAAATCAAAAGTTTTTCAGAGGATACTGCCGATGAATTTCGAGGGGCGGTCGCGGGTGCTTTGTCGGATAATAACCGAGGAATTATTCTGGATTTACGCAATAATCCGGGGGGGCTCTTAAATGTGGCAGTGGAGATTACTTCTGAATTTGTTCCTTCTGGGGAGCCCGTGGTTTGGGAGGAGGATCGAGAGGGGAATAGAAATGCTTATCGGGCTGACACCAAAGGCTTTGAAAGGCCGATTCTAGTCGATTTTCCAGTGATAGTTTTAATTAACGAAGGCAGCGCTAGTGCCTCAGAGATCTTAGCAGGGGCGTTAAGAGATTTAAGGGATACTAAACTAGTCGGCGAGAAGAGTTTTGGCAAGGGTTCGGTTCAGCGCTTGAAGTCTCTTCAGGATGGGTCTAGTTTGAAGGTAACAGTTGCCAAGTGGTTGACGCCTTCTGGAGGGTCGATTCATAAAGTAGGGATTGAACCTGATATTAAAGTGGAAAGGACCTTAGAGGATTTTGAAAACGAGCGAGATCCTCAATTAGACAGAGCGATAGAAGAACTAAAAGCTGATATTCGCTAAGAAAATTTTTCAAAACGATGGCTTCTCTTGCAAATCTCAAATTTAGGCTGGCTGATTATTGGTAGAGGGAAAAATTTCTCAAATCCCATCACCGTAGCCGTGGAGTTTTTGTTGACGAATAGTTCTAAGGAAATTTTTAAGGTGAGTTGAGTTTATATTAGTAAACCGGTCGGGGGCTTTGACTCTGACCGGTTTTGTTGAAGATCGAGTTTTAAAGACAAAGAAGGTCTTCGTCTAAACTTTAACTAATGATTAAGGAATCAAGCAGGAGACTAAGAGTGTTTTTTTAATAACTGGGACTATTTCGCGGGAGATTTTTTTGTTTCTAGGATTTTTCGTAATTCTTTTTCTCGGTGCTTCTTCTCATTCCAGGGAATGGGATCACCTAATTTCTCGGCAGTGGTTCCTGGGCGAGGGGAGTATTTGTTGATATAGGCTTCTTGGAATCGCACTTGGCGAAAAATTTCCGCGGTAGCTTGAAAATCTTCTTCAGTCTCGCTGGGGAAGCCCACAATTACATCAGTAGAAAGTTGAGCGTCCGGCAGGGCGTTTTTTATTTTGCTCACCAATTCCAGATAATGCCCCGGAGTGTAGTGGCGGTTCATAGCCTTTAGAATTCGCTCACTGCCAGACTGGACGGGTAGGTGAATTTGGCGGCTCAAGTTGGGGTATTTTTGAATTATTTCAATCAACTCTTGGGAAAAATCTTTGGGGTGGGAGGTGAGAAAGCGAAAATTAATGGCAGGGAATTTTTGAGCTAATTTTTCTAGTAATAGGGGAAAAGAGGTCCTTTTTTCTTTTCCAATCCCCCTAGCCCCCTTTTGTAAAGGGGGCACCGGGAGCGAGCTCCTTGAGATGTCAGAAGAAACCCTGGGTAATTTCGTTGCGGGGCTGTCTTGATAAGAGTAGCTATTGACATTCTGGCCCAGTAGTAGCACTTCCTTTAAAGTCTTTTTGTCTTTCAAGGCTTGTTTTTGAGCGAACTCAACTTCTTCTAAGATGTTTTTGGGAGAGCGAGAAACTTCTGGTCCCCGAGCGTAAGGTACTACGCAATAAGAGCAGAAATTGTTGCAGCCGGTCATGATGGGTACTAAAATCGAGTGGGATTTTTGGTAGTGAGGAGTCAGAGAAAGATAATCTTCTTGGTAGTCCTCGGCCTTAAAGGGGATTGAAGTTGCTGGAAATTTTTCGCTTAACAACTGGGGAAGGGTGGTGAGGTTTTTGATAGGCAAGAAAAGTATCTCCTCAGGATTTTCAGTAAGGGTAGAAAATTCTCCGCCCTGGTTAATTCCTTGGTCAGAAGGTGTTTCGCCTTTGTGGGAAGATTTATTTTTGAGTAACTTTTTTTTCACATCCTGGCGGCGAGCTAGGCAGCCGGTAACTACGATGATAGTCTCGGGATTGGTTTTTCGTAGATTGTGAATTTGGCCAAGCAGGCGGTCTTCGGCAGTTTGGCGCACTCCACAGGTGTTAAAAATCACCAGATCAGCCTGGTTGATTTGGTCGGTGGATTGCCAGTGATTTTGGGTTAGGAGGCTGCTGACGCGTTCGCTGTCAGAAAAATTCATTTGGCAGCCGAAGGTTTTGAGATAAAATTGCATGGTGGGTTAATTCGGCTTCCCCTTTTTGTAAAGGGGGTTAGGGGGATTGAGAAAATATACTAAGTCATCTTTAAAATCTGAGCAACTTAAAACTGCTCCAGAGTGTAAAAATTTAAGATAAATCCTGGCTCATAGCTTGATTTTATAGCTAAATATTATTCCAAGGATTCGTAACATTGCAGAGAAAATCTAGCTACTCAAACAAGAGGCGTTATCTTAAATTTTATACTCTCTCGCTCAGGCCTTGTTAATCCAGAATTTTTAAGTAGTTTAGTGCAGAACTTAGACTTTTCCTTGCTGCTCCTTTCGCCATTTTTCAATGTGGGCGTGGTGGCCGGAAAGAAGAATCTCGGGTACTTTCCAGCCCCGGAATTCTTCTGGTTTGGTGTAAGCCGGGTAGTCGAGTTGAGGTTTGTTTGGATTAGAACTGGCCTGCAAGACTACTTTTTCGGCAGAGGTGGGTTCTGGATTAAAGCTTTCATTAGCCAGGGACTCTTGATTGCCCAAAACGCCCGGTACCAGGCGAGCCACAGAATCTACCACGGTGAGAGCAGGGAGTTCGCCACCGCTGAGCACGAAAGGTCCAATGGAGAGTTCTTCGTCTACCAGGTGTTGAGCTACTCGTTCGTCTACCCCTTCGTAGCGCCCGCAAATTAAGATCAAGTCAGTGAAATTTTGCTGATAAAAGGCGGCCTTGGTTTGATTGTAAGGCTGGCCCTTGGCAGCCAGAAGAATGGTTCGAATTTTGCCCTTTTCTGCTTTTTTCTTTTGGGACTTCCACTCTTCCTTAATATTTTTTTTGATAGTTTCTAGAGCGTGATAGATTGGTTCTACTTTGAGGACCATGCCGGCTCCGCCACCGTAAGGAGTGTCGTCTACGGTGCGGTGTTTGTCGGTGGTAAAATCCCGCAAATTGTAAACTTTGACTGCCACTTTCTCTTCCTTTGGATTCCCTTGTAAGGCCCGCGCCAAAATCCCTTCTTTTAGGTAAGAATCAAAAATATCAGGGAAGATTGTGAGGAGGTGGAAGGTCAGCATGAAGGGGAGTTTTTGAGATCTTAATTTTTATTAAAATTACCCGAGTTGTCATTTCCGTGTAGGCGGGAATCCCTGCCTGCCGGCAGGCAGGTTAGCTAAAGTAATCCCCGGCTCCGGATATTTCCTTCGGAAATTTCGGAATGACAGTTAATTGCTTTGATGAGTTATTTCTAACTCCGCATCATGGCGGAGATAAGGAGTTCCGTGGCTTCTTCTTCCGAGAGGCCTCGGGTCATTAAGGCTTCTAGTTCCTTTTGGTTAACTTTGCCTACCAAGGCCTCGTGAGTAATCTGAGCCTCTTCGTGAGTAACCTCTACAATGGGAACGGCTCGGGCTCGGGAGTTTTGGCCAATTACAATCTCCTGGCAGTCCACGTGGCCGGTAGCCCCGGAAGCGCTGGCGTAAGTTTCGCCTTGCATCACCACTTGGCCCCCGTCTCGGGCGGCTGCTCGCATCTTAATCAAGCTCCGGCTATCCGCTCCTTCTAGGTAGACTTTGTCTAAAATATTAATGAGGTCTTTTTGATTCTTGCCAAAAACTTTGGTAGTGATTTCCGATTTAGCGCCGGCCGCTAAGTGGGCTTCTACTTCAATATCAACCTTGCCTACTGTACCCTTAGAAAGATTAAAATCGCTCTTGAAGATAGCATTCTCACCTATTTCTACTCGGAGCTTAGGAACAGTGGTCATGCCGGACACCTCTCCGTGATAATGAGCTTCTTTGTAAACAAAAGAGGCGTTTTTTTTGATTTTAAAAAGCCCCTCCATCAAGTGCGATGACTTACTGGCGTTAGGAAAGCTGCAGTGAGCCCAAATTTCGGCGTGAGCGCCTTCTTCTAGGGTAATCTCCGGTATTACTTCCTGCTTTTCTTGTTGCCCGCTCAAGCCAAAGCAAAAGAAGAGTGGTTCTTTTAGTCGAATTCCTTTTTGAATAACTACTCGAGCTCGGATGCCTTGGTTGGTTTCCTGGGCTTGCATCACTACTCCTTCCGGTGCCAAACTACTGAGGACTTTGTTTTTCTCTACATAAAAGTGACCTTTTTTCTCTTGATCGAGAGTGGCTAGGTGGCTCATGCCGCAGGCTTTGGCTGATTTTAGAAATATTTGAGGTAACATGGTTAGTTTTTAGTGGGTATGTAAAGGAAAATTTTAGCTTATAATAGATGATTTGCAAATAGGCCCGTTACTTGCTATTGACAATTTATTAAAAATATGTTAAATTTAGAAGTTCTTTGATAATTGAATATTGTCAGCGGAGAGTAATTTGTCTGCAAATCCTTGCGGGCAAATAGGCTCTTCGTTGTAGTTTTTTTATTTTTTCACCCAAATTTTCAGGAAGGAGATTGACTATGACTAGCAAGAATTTTTTCCAGGCAGTGGCGGCGATGTTTTTGGCGACAACCCTTTTTTCCGGTGCGGCCTTGGCCGGTGACAATGGCCTGCAAATTGTTTTTTCGGAGGTAGATTGCGATCCAGATTTTTGTCGCAGCATCACTTTTTTTTCTGGCGATGTTAATACCGCCTACAAAGTAATCGCTGACTTTAACCAGGTCAAAAAAAGCATCGGGGAGGAGGTTCTTGTGAGCATCTACTTTCGAGGTAATTATGTCGGAGAATTCGTTTTTGTTATTCATGGAGGAGGGGGTTTCGGCTTTAGGTACAGAAATCCCCTTCCCATAGAAAGAGGTGGAAACGCCTTTTTCCGAATCTCAAACTCAAAAAAAGAGAGAATTGTCTTAACAGACCACTCAGATAGGCTCGTTTTCACCTATGAGAACGGGCCAGAATAAAATAACTACAGCGTTGAGGAAAGGTCCCACTTCTATAAAGAAGTCGGGGCTTTTTCTTTTGGAAAATTTTAGCTTCGGCCACCTTTACCTTATCACTCCTTGAGGCTTTTTTCAATGATTTTTTCAATGGTTGCTTGGGAATCTTGGGGCTTAGTTTTGACGGTTTTTTCTTGGCCGCACTTTTGGCAGCGGTGAATGATTTTCCACTGATCGGATTGATAAAAAACTTTTTGGGGCTCCATCAATCCCTGGCAACTACAAGCTCGGTCACCGGGATGGTTGTCGACATGGAGAGACCAAAGGCAGGCAGGGCAGTGGTTAGTATAGCCATTGCTAAAAACCTCCTGGCCGCAGTGGAGGCAAATAAAGTTTTCTTGGGGGGCGCGTTGGAAGTTAGGGGGCTTTAGCATGCAAGGAAGGGGACTTTCAAATTTTGAAAATCTCGTTGTTGCCACCTGCGTTTCGCTTTCACCGTACTCCTCAGTACGCCTCAAGCGAAGCCTCGGCAGCGCCTAGAGCTTTCCTAAAATTTGAAAGTCTTAGAATATTGAAGTGTGTTTTTGATTAGAAACTTAGCTCAAATTCCGGAATGACAAAATGATAGTCTATACTTTTGTTATCTTACAAGGCAAGTCTCGCCAATCGACTAAGGAGCTCTTAGAAAAGCGAAAAATAAGCTCTCGGGTTTTAGTTAAAAAAGGTGTTAGATCAATTTCTTGAGCCTGATTAGAGTGGCAAAAACGCAGAAGAGCAGTAGGACCTAAAAGGTCTTCTCGTTCTATTAAAATATCTCCTGGCTGCTTCAGTTTCCAAATTTGTTGGTTTTCTTCTTTGTTTCGGCCTAGAGTTAAGTGAGCTTCAATTTTATTAGGATTGATTGGCTCTAGTAGAGCAGGGAGATCTTGAGGATCCGATTCCCTCGAGAGCCAAAAGTGGCGGCCGATTTTCAAAAGTTCAAAATCGCTGGGACGAGGATCAGGGTCGGATTGAAAGAGTAATTGAAGTTTACGACTAAACTCTGGCACTGTCAAAAGGCAACCGCCGGAGGGAGTGGGGAAGTCACTGATGCCCAGTTCTTGAGCAAGAGCTAGTTGTTGCTTGCGATTACGGCCTTGGATACTGCTTAATTTAGTGCGATCGACCAAGCCCATTTTTTCGTAGTGGGTTTCTGCCAGAAGTTGAGCAGAAAGGGGTCGCAACACTTCAATTTCCGCGCTTACTTTTTTCAGTTGACGATCAATTAAGTCTAGAGATTTTTTAGTTTGAGAGAGCGGGCGTTGGCCCAGAACTTCGCCACTAGCCAAAATGTCGAATCCCTGGGATTGCTTGATTTTCCAAGCTTCCAGTAACATTAATTTGTGACAGTCAATGCAGGGGTTATGAGTCTTACCCCTTCCGTGACGGGGATTTTTGACTATCTCTAAGTGGTCCGGAGAGAAATCTTGGACTAGCAGAGGAAGTTTGATTAATTGAGCGGAGACGCGAGCTTGTTGGGCGTTAAAGAAGTGGCTTTCAAAGGTGAGCCCGGTAACTTCTAGGCCTTGCCCTCCAAGTAATTGAGCGGCTAAAAGAGAATCCAGGCCACCGGAGAAGATTATCAAGGCACGAGTTTTTTTAGAGGGAGTGGTAGAATTATTCAATGGTTTCAGGATAGGTGACTTTTATGCTTTAGCAGGCTTAGAGCTCTTGATTTCGGTAATTGTCGGCTGCTCCGAAAGAGCCAGTAGATTGAGCATCATGGAAGCTAAGGCGGCCAAGAGAAAGAGCCAATTCAAGGAGACCAAGAAAGATAGTCCGATCACCAGAAAGTAGGCAGTCATTTTTCCCATTCCGACAGAAAGCTCTCGAATGGTGACATATTCATCCAAAAGATCTTCTTTTTCCTCAAAAAAATTGTAAGTTAGGACTCCAAAGGGAATTCGAAGGAAGATTTTACTAAAACTGTGCAGGGTGTCAACAATAAAAATTTGAAAAGCGGTGGCGATGAAAATTTTAAAAATCCAAACTACCGAATAAGCGATGCTACCAGCCTTAAGAAGGCCCTTTTTGCTTTCTTTTTTATCTACTAGTCTCCCGGTAATAAATTGAAGGATCATGGTGGCCAGAGAAATTAACGTAGCCAAAGCTCCCACTTGAAAAAAGTTTCCATTTAAAAGCTCAAAAATAAAAATGGGCCAAACGATCAAGCCAAAAACTGCCTCAAATCCCTCCGAAAAAAAAGCCCATTGTACCCGGCGATTTTCTTTGGCCCAGAGATTGTGCCAAATCTCGCCAGTGCTCCAACTGAAGTTGTTTTTGCTACGAGGAAGTTGGGAATAGAAGATATAAGAGGCTAAAAAAACTACAATTCCCAAAAGAAAAAGCGGCTTATAGCCTAGGTAGCTGATAATGATTCCCGCTAAAAAAGGAGAGAAGATTCCGATTAGACTAGTAAAGGCTTCTAGGGCGCCGATTTCTTTGCCTCGCTCTAACTTGTCAGTCAAGGTGGAAAAAATTGTGTGATAAGGTGTCCAGCGGAAGAAGGCTCGGAGTATCAAAAAAGCAGCAGTGAATCCCAGTAGCCAAACATGGCCGGTAATATCCAGTAAAAAGAAAGCCAAGTAATAAGTAGCACCTAAAAAAACACTGATCCCCAGAGAGCGAGTAAAGCCGATTTTGTTAAAAAATCGAGAAAAAAACAAGATGCTGATAAAGTAAGCGATAGTAATAACCAGTTGATAAAGGATGACTTTTTTGAAGTCTTGATCTAAGAGAAGGTAAAGATAGATGGGTAGGAAAATACTCAAAAGTCCGACAGCCAGGCGATTGGTCAGCTCGCCTTCCATCAGGTGAATGAAGTCCAGGGAAATTTTGTGTTTGAAATAATGCATGGTCTGGTATAGACTTAAGTCGGCTTTAAATTGAGAGTCTGTTGCTTTTATTTTTGCAGAAAATGATTTTTAAAGTTTAACTTATTTACAACAAAAAAGGAAATGAAAAAGATGCTTATTATTGAGGGTAGCTTAATTTTAAGCTGGCAATAACTGGCAAGCAAAAACCCGTCAGCCTAAAAGCTAACGGGTTTTGGAAATTTAAAAAAAGAATCCAGAAGTTACCTCGGTATGCAAGATGAGATAAACTCAGGATTCTGGATGGACACTAAAGTTCAGTGTCCATCCAGGGTTGTTGTTCATTGAAAAAATGCGCCTGCCTAATTAATTTGCCTCCCCAAACTCTGGAGTCCAGGGAACCCACTCACCTAAATTTGTTGTATCAACAAAAAAATAACCGTTATGCCAGCGATTTCCCTCCGGCCCCACTCCAATTTGGAGCCAATTAAACTGAATTGGAATGGCTTCAGCCTTTCTTCCTTGCATGAAGACAAGATAAAGGCCGTTGAGAACCTGCGGGAGAATGGGTGACGGCCAATTGAATACCATAACCTGTAAGCCGTCTTTTTCAGCTTTTCTCTTGAGGGCTGCATGGGTCATGAACCCTCCAAAGTTGAGGGTATTGTCCTTTTCTTCTCCTTTCTCTTCCCATTTAGCAACTCCGTCTTTCATGGAGAATTCCTGGGCTTCCACTCCTTCTTGAGCTGGGATTAAAACAAGGGATAAATCGGCCTTTAACGAGACCTTAACCCAGGCAAAAGCCGGGGTGAGGGTTGCAAAAAAAATCGCCAGGGCCGTCAGGGTGATTGTGATGCGCTTCTTCATGATACCTCTCCTTTTTTTGGGTTTTTATAAAGCGCTCTTCCTTAACCAAGCCTACTTTTCAAAGTCTAGCTAAAAACAATGCAAAGCACGATTGGTCAAGGAATTACTCTACAAAAACCCCCGAGGAGAAACTGTTTTCAAAGAACAACAATAAAATAAAGCATATTTTAATAATTCTGTCAAGGAAGGTTACCAAAAAAACCTACTATCACTAAAATTATAGCGAAGCAAGTCTTTACGAAAGAGAGAAAATTCAAATCGTAATCTTAATTTCATGAATCAAGAACGAGCCTGGGAAATTTTGCAAAAGGGGCACAGTGTGTTTTTGACGGGGCCGGCTGGTAGCGGCAAGACTTATCTTTTGAGGCGCTACATTCGCCATTTACGCGAGAAGAAAATCCGGGTGGCCGTGACGGCTTCTACTGGAATCGCGGCTACTCACTTGGGTGGAGTGACCATTCACTCGTGGAGCGGAATGGGCATTCGAGATCGCCTCAGCGATCAGGAGCTACGGGACTTGCGGACTAAGTTTTATCTTAAGCACAATTTTTCCCAGACTGAGGTATTGATTATCGATGAAGTTTCAATGTTACACGCTCGCCAGCTGGATCTTTTGGACCGGATTTGCCGGCTCTTCAAAAAGCCTTTTGTGCCATTTGGTGGCTTGCAAGTGATCTTCTCGGGAGACTTTTTTCAGTTGCCGCCGGTGGTTAAATCTGGCAACGACTTTGGTGGCCCTCAACAGGAAAGTCAGGCGGCTCCGGAAGAGCTGAAATTTGCCTCGGATTCCAATGTTTGGAGTAACATGAACCTCAAAGTGTGCTACTTGGATCAACAGTTTCGGCAAAAAGACCCTCAATTGAGTGGTGTTTTGGGGGATATTCGCACCGCTCAGGTGACCAAAAAAACTCGCCAGCTTTTAGAAAGTCGCTTGGGTCAAGCGGTAGAAGGGGCCGGTCCGGTTAAGCCTACTCGCTTGTTTACTCACAACGCCGATGTTGACCGGCTTAATTGGCAAGAGTTAGCCAAACTTCCGGAGTCAGCTAAAGCTTATCTGATGAGGGAGGAGGGGAGGCCTAATCCAGTGGAGATGCTCAAGCGCAATTGTCTGGCGCCGGAGCGGTTAGTACTGAAAAAAGGAGCGGCGGTGATGTTTGTCAAAAATAATTTTGAGCGGGGCTATGTCAATGGCACCCTGGGAACAGTGACTGGTTTTGAGGAAAATCGTTTGCCAATAGTGCGGACTTTCTCGGGCGAAAAGATCACGGTGGCGCCGGAAACTTGGGAGCTGGAAGAGCCGGACCGACGAGGAAAAATGAAGACCAAAGCTCAGCTGGGGCAATTGCCGTTGCGCTTGGCCTGGGCGATTACGGTTCACAAAAGTCAGGGCATGAGCCTGGATGCCGCCGAGATGGACCTGGCGAAATGCTTTGAATACGGGATGGGCTATGTGGCGCTTTCTCGAGTCCGGACTTTGGCGGGGATTAAATTATTGGGCCTCAATGAGCGAGCCTTGGAAATTAATCCTCGGATTCATGAGTTGGATCAGGAGTTGCAGAAGGCGTCCAAAAAGAATGAGCGGTGAATTTTAAATTTCTAAAAATTAGAAATTTAAAATGGCATTTTCTTGTTTGTCGAAAAGAAAGAATTAGGGTAAAGTTAAGAAGTCTCTTCAACTAATCTTTAATCTCTTATGCGGTTTTCCAAGAGTCCGATTTTAGCTTATTTGCGAGTGTTTTTAGTAGCGCTACTGGGAAGTTGGGCGCTATTGGAATTGGAATTACTGGGCTGGTTACCGCTAAACTTGCCGGTTTTTACTGGACTAAGTTTATTGGGCTTGGTGCTATTGGTGATTCAGCCGCGCTGGGGACTTTGGACTTTTGTCAGTTTTTTAGCTCTGGAAAATTTAATCATTTCTCCGGAGCAATTGCCGGCTTCTTTGCGACCCTTTCAGTGGGTAGGGGCCTTAACTTTAGGGGCTTTAGTGCTTAGGATAGGCATGGAAAACTTGCTTCCTAAAATCAAAAGCCGCTACTGGCAAGAGAGTTTTACTACTAAGGCCCAGGATTTTTTAAAGCAAAGGGGACTAGCGCGCTGGTTAGACGGAGCGATTGTTCTACTGCTAGCTTTGGCCTTTGTTTCTGCTGCTTTGAGTCCGATTGCCTCTATTAAGTTAGCGATAGTAACCGCTTCCTTTGGAGCACTTTATTTTTTGGCTCGGTTTTTTTTGCGAACTTCGACCGATCGGATAGAGGCGCTGATATTTTTTTTGACCGGATCCATTGTGCCGATTTTATTTGGCCTGTATCAGGCGGTGGCGTTTAGACTGGGCTGGCAACATTGGGAGGTATTTGCTCATCGGGTTAATAGTACTTTTACTGAGCCCGATTGGTTGGGAATGTACGGAGTGGTGTTAATGGCAGTGGTGCTTTTTTTGCAGCAGACGGTACTGGAAAATCCTACTCTGAAAAATATTTGTTGGGGAAACTGGAGCTTTGCCAGTATTTTCCGCTGGCTATTGAGTGGGTACTTACTGTTAGTGTTAGCAGTACTCTTTTTGACGGTGGCCCGCAGCGCCTGGCTGGGAGCAGCGATGGTGTTGATAGTTTATTTTGGGATATTGATAGTTAAGGCCTTTAAAGCTGAATCTCTTGACCCCCCTAACCCTCTTTACAAAAAGAAGAGCCAGTCATTATCGAAATCTAGGAAATTTGGATTAAGGCGAGTGATTCGCGAAGGCTTAATTTTAGGCGCCTTAGGAGTGATAACCCTGGGAGGCGTGATCGGATTAGGTTTATCCAGTTTCAATTTTCTAGATCGAGCGACTAGTTCGGTGAGCGGCCAACAACTCATTACTATTAGCTGTGCTCCTGATGCGCCGGAATTTGAGCGAATTACTAGCCTAAAAGAGCTCCCGGAGAAAGATTGTCGTCATATTAACCTAGAAGAAAAAAAAGTCGAAGGTCAGCAGGGTAGAGATGTACGAGAGATTTATCGACCGGACCCCAATGTAGATATTCGCAAAAATATCTATGCCACTATTTGGAATAAAATCAAAGAGCGGCCTTGGCTGGGTTATGGAGTAGGGAGTACTGGGTCGATTCTAGGCCAGGACGCCCATGGATCCGATTTGAATGCCTCTAATTTGTTTTTAGAGGCTTGGTTTTCTTTGGGAGTGGGGGGGGTAATTGTAATGGTAGGAATATGGGTGTTAGCAACTATCCTCCCTTTAAGGTTAATTTTTACTAAAAGCAAAAAATCTAGGCAGCCGGAAAGTTTATTGCTGCTTCTAGTGGCAGTGGCGTTGTTGGTACCCAATTTATTCAATGCTGGCTTGTTGCTGGGGATTTTGTGGGTGTTTTGGGCTTGGTTAGGGTCTTTTATAGGAGAGAATTAGTCTTTAGAACTTAGCGAAAAAAAGACGAACTATCTTTGATCTGCTTAAATTGCTATTTTTAGGCAGATTTTTTTATTGAAAACTTGACAAAAGGTATCTAAAGAAGCTATGCTAAGCGGCTCTGAAATTTTAATAGTTATTTTTTAAAGATGAAGAAGTTACAATTGATTATTTTTAGCACTTTGTTATTAGGTGCGGCAGCCTTCTTATATGCTTCGCTCTTGCCTGCACAGCATTCTTCGGAGGTGGCCTTGGCAGTGATCCAGGAAAAGCGAGCTAATAATTTATTACTAGGAACAAAAGAGCTTACTCAAATTTTCTCCGAAATAATTTATATGGAGCCTTTTATCGATGGTACCTTAGAGGCACCCTATAAGTTGGAAGGAGTTTTCCCTAGTTTAGCTAACTCGTTGGCTAAAAAAGAGGCCTGGAAGAAGCAAGTAAAAGTGGAAATTGCTCCGGAAAAAGGAATCATTACCATTAAGGCCTTAAGTGAAACTCAGGAGGGAGCAGAGAATTTGGCTCAAGCCTTGACCTGGAATTTAACTAAAAAAGCTCAGATTTATTACAATAATCAAACTAATTTTAGAATAGAAAAACTAGAAGGACCTATTACGAGTAGTATTCCCACCGAACCGGACATTTTAGAGTATTCTTATTATGGGGCGGCAGTAGGTTTCGGCGGAGGATTCCTCTTGGTTTTATTAGGGATTCCGGCTAGTAATCAAGGGAGAGGTTATTCCCGAACTAATTCTGGGAAAAATCGAGAAGCTAAAATGAAAGTCAGAGAAAAACTTCAGGAACAACTTGGCAAAAGAAGCAAGCCTTCTTCCAGTGATCGGAATCATTCGGAAGAGGATTATTCTTTTGAAAGAAGAGACGGTGGTCCATCTTTTAAGAAAAAAGTAAAAGGAGGAAAAGAAGAGGGTTTAGAGAGGGAAGTGGGGTTTTCTGCCAATGGAGTGCGAGTAGCTTCTAAGTCAAATATTCCTTTAGACTCCAAGAAAAATTTAGTGAGTAGTCCATCAGAGGAGGCGGAAGTTCTTTCTGAAAAGAAAGAACTTCCAGAAAAGCCGCTTCCTTTAATGGCTCCCACTGTTCCAGAGGAAGGAATTTTTGTTTCTCCAGAAGAATTTACTGGAGAGAGTGACCCTCATCAAGAGGAGATTCCAGGGAAAGGAGAGGATGTTAATTCTAAGCTATATGGAAAATCTCTTTTGGCAGATCAAGAGCAAGCGGAGTTAGAGGAGCGACGGAAGTTCCCGGAGCGGTTTGACGAGCAAGGGCAACGCAAGGAGTCGTGGGGGGAGGATAAGACTGAATTTTTTCCTGGCTTTGCTTCCACTAAATTAGCCAAAGAAAAGCAGCAGGCGGATAGGTTGCGCTTAAAGGCAGTTTGGAAGGATGGAAGCTATGCGGAAGTTGTAAATGGTGGCGGAATCGATAGCGAGCAGGTTAATTTAGACGAAGAAGAACCTACCGAAAGTGAAATTAAAGAGCGGCTTAATCGATTATTAAAGGGAGAAATGCATCAGGAGTAGGGAATAGAGAGTAGGGTTTTTGTGTTACTTGTTGAAATTTTTTCTGTCATGTAAAATTCAAATTAGAGTTTTTATCTTTATTTCAAAAACAATAATCTAAAATAAAAATCCAATTGTTTTCCCAAGAGAATTTCAGAAATAAAGGAGGGAGTAACTCAATCTTTCGGACTCTTCCGGGAAGCTTTTTTGATTTACTAAAAAAGCAGTCCAAATTTAGAGTCCTAGCTCTAGTGATTCTTTTACTGGGGGGTTTTTTCTTTTTCCAACACTCCCTCCAAGCCGGAGGAGTGGTTAACGATGCCTACACCTATCAAGATTCTTTTGAGGATTCCTCTGGCATAGATTTAGACCAGACTACCGGTTTTATCAATACCGGAGGATCAATGGAAGTCACCGCTCAAAACGCTACCACTTCTTCTAATTGTTTTTCTCTTCCTCAGCCAGCCGGAGGAGCATTTCAAGAATGGAGTTTTCTGGATATAGAAGTGCAAAACCTAACCGATGTAACTACTAACACTTTAGAAGTTAAAGATTGCTCTGATAATGTTTTGCAAACTGAAACTTTAACAGAGGGCATCAACAGTTTTGATTTATCATCAATTCCAAGCTCTAGCGCGCAAATTAAACTGGTCTACTCGGTAGAACACTCTGCTACTCCTGGCTCCGGAGCAAGCGCCAGCAAACTCAATTTTTGGAAAGTCTTTGGTAAATCCCAAAACATCACCGGTCTCTCCATCACGCCCAATCAAACAAGTATTGATAATAATTCTACCATTACTTTTAATATAAATCTTTCCTCCAACGGCGCTATCACCCAAAATCCTGTTCTCAATATCTCCTTGGACGACATCAACGGGGATGGCATTAGCCCAGGATTGGCCCAAGATGCCACGGTATGTTATGATGTGAATAATAACGGGGTGGTGGAAAATACCGCTGAGGAGTGTAATTTTTATCGTCCCTTGACTTTCTCTTCGGCCTCTCGTGGCCCCCAAGGCGAAACCCCGACCACTCCCACCGAAGGATCCAGAACTGGAAACATCACTTACAATCTTAACAATATACCGGATGGCTACAGTGGTTCGGCGACGGTAACATTAAAAATTCCCAAGGGGTATGTGGATGGGAAAACTTTAAAAGCGAGGGCGAGGCTTGCTTTTGGAAGTGTTTCAGGAGATGGGAGTTTTAACAATGAGCAGAGTGTAGTTTCGGAGTCGGGAGAGGTGGTGGTGAATGGGGCAATAAACATGATAGCTGGTTTTGGCAGTCAATATGGAGATTTAGGCCCTGGTGCTACTCATATTTATGATTATGGTTACATCAGAAATTCATTAGGGTCAGAATTAAATGGAGCCGATTTTGAAAATATAGAAGTAACATTCACTGCAGCAGACGGTTCTTGTGTCCCTAATTACGCTGGTTATCGTATTCATCAATATTCCTCAACATATCCATATACTGTCGTGGATGAACCAACCGTTGGAAATCCTTTAAATAACTCCAATTCGGTGATTTTAAAAATTCATCGAATCAGTTATGATCGGGCTCAGTATGGATTATTATTTGACATCCCGCTTTCTTGTTCGGAGGGAGATATTGAAATTTCCAAGGCGGAAATTAAAAAAGACGGTGTTTTTTTTCAAGAACTTCAGAGAACTCATAATATTATTTTCAACAGTTGTCGAAGAGCTAGTTGGCTTACTCGAAGAGTTATGAGTGGGTTAGAACCGGGTAACGATTATATTTTTTGGCCTAGAATTAATACAGATGATGGAGCTTACTTAACAAATGAGTCGCTCCATCCTGGAGAATATTTTAATAATTATCTTCATGGAAGCGGAAGTAATCGCACTCATACTATAACCCTCGACCATACTTACAACCTCACGGAAATTCCTCCTGGGATAACTTTTCATGGTCTCAGAGATGATGGATGGATAAGCGCGGTCTATAAAGATTCTGACGGTGACGCCCTTTTGCCAACCGATCCGGCTTTTACTCACGGTAACCCGGAAAGCAGTGGTTGGCATCCAGTGGAGATGGCTTGGCCGGGAGATCCTTTTTCTGATGCGCCAGATGATAATAATTCAATAGCCGTAGCTGGACCAGGCACTCGACTTTTAATTGTTAAAAACGATGACAACCCGGCTTGGGTGGGGCCGGATAATGGAGCTTTAAGTTCATCCCTCCTTTTTCGAACCTGTGATGGTTCTTTCGGTTGTGCTCAAAAACCGGAAGGATCAACGATTTCCATTAACAGTGTTTCTTCTAAACTTTATACTTACCAAACTCAAGTCGCTCCGTATGTTCAAGAATGTGTTTCCAATATGGGGAGTTGGACTAATTATCTAGAAGCTAAATCTTGGCCGGGGTTTTTAATTTCTTCTCAAAATTCTCAATTCCAAGCTGGCTCCAATGCTCAAGTTATTCTTGATCCCTACAACCGCAATGATGCCTCTCAATACCCCCAATCTACTTGGGGAGTTAATCTTTACAACCTGCGCGATCAAATTAATCTTACCGGCCTAACGGGAGAAGTGGTTTTGCCAACCGGCGGGGAATATCCCCATCCTGATCAAAACATTGCGGGTGAAAGTTGCAATCCGGCTAATATTTCCTTCCATATCCCAGACGAGGCCACTTGCTTGGCCTCCAGTGATCCCAACTCCCCCGATTGTTTCGCTTACTGGGAGATTCCTGATGCTTGTCAGTTGCCAAATGGATGGGGTAGATATAGTTTTGACGCTCCATCAACTTGGTACCAATCCACCTACCAACTTCACCTCTCCGCTCCCATCCTAAACACTGTTCCCGCGGACACAGTACTGGATTTCAACGCTGAGGTTCGTACTTCAGACCTTTCTAGTCTCGGCGCTGACAACGCTGTCGACCCTGCACGTTGGGCGATAAACAATTACACCGATACCACCTCCATCACCGTGTTAGCCAGTCCCGCTCTGGATGTTACTCAAACCGCTCCTAGTATCTGGCCAACCGATAACTCCTTCACCTATCTCACCGAAGTAGAAAACCAAGGGAATGGGCCTAATAATGGTATCTATTCAGTAACCCTACTTCCCAAAGCGGGAGATAGCCTAGGTTCCACTTTTACCCCTGATTATCAAAAAGCGTACTTTAACCTTTCTGAGGCAGATATAATAGCGGAATATTCCACCGATTCCAGTTGTTTTTCTAGTCCCACCGGAGGAACTTGGAACACCCTTTCTCTTCAAGCTACTTCTCGGAGCGGCTATCAAAGTGAAACAGTAGGCAACATTGATCCTGGCACAATCTGCCTTCGAACTAGAATAGATAATTCTTCCAGTTATTCACTGGATCCGGGAGACTGGCTTAATACGGCCCTGGATGTCTACATTCCTGCTGAAACCTCAGAAGGAGAAAAGCTCTTTTCTAAATCCCTCGCCGGCGCTAACAGTGCTTGGGGACCTTCTGATCTTACTCCGGTAGAGACCACCATCAACCAAACCCAAGTAGGCTACAGTGTAGTGCTAGAGATCGATAAAGAATACTATTCCGATCCTACCCGAGGAAGAATGATCAAATGGACTCTTAGCTACTTTAACCGCAGCGCCACTCCGGTCACCGACATTGTCCTGGAGGATCATTTAGCTCCTGAATTGATTTACCAAGAATTAGAGGGAGAATTAGATTCTAATGAGTCTTGTTTGGACTCTAATTGCATCACTGACCAAGACCCCGATGAAACCGGAGGCACCCTTACTTTCCTGATCTCCAACCTAGAAGAAGATGATGGAGATCCTACCGGAGGATCCGATCAAGGAATTATCAGCTTTTGGACTCAGATTGATCCTGCCACTCCTTCCAGAACTACCATTGAAAACTGCGCCAACATTATCCCGGGAGGACTAGGGATCGGAGACACTACTTGTAGCTCTCTGACTACCGCGGCTTTAGATATTACTAAATCTCAGACTCTTAGCCCTGACTTAGGATCTAACTACGCTCAGATTGGGGTCAGCACTCTTCACTACACCCTTAGCACTCAGAATCAAGAAAGTTTTCCGGTCTATTTTCATTTCTATGACTCCTTCCCAGAAGAAGCTACTTATCGAAGCGGATCTCTAAAAATCAACGGTGCCACTGCCTCCGATAGTCTTGTCACTGATCAAACTCTCAATCACACGCTTAACTCTACTACCAATCCCGGGGAGACTGCTACTGTAGAATTCACGCTGAAAACTAACTCTGATCTCATGCAAGGAGACTTAATTGAAAACCAAGCTTTTATCTCTTACTGCACCGATCTTTTGGATCAAGCCACTTGCTCTCCGGCTTTAGAAACCAATATCGCTCAAGCTCAGGCTCTGGCCTCTAGTCTCACTATCACTCCCCGTCCCTTAATCTTTGCTGCTCAATCTAAAGATACTACCAGCATGCGACTCTTTAATCTTACTAACCAAGAAGAAGCTCCGGTGACTTTTTCTTCCTACTCTCTCGTAAAAGGCACTGTTTTTGCTATCAATCCCGATCAAACCACTTGCGCTCAAGATCAAATTTTACAAAAAGACGAGAGTTGTCAGATTGAAATTGCTTTTGCCCCCAATGACTATCTAGCTCAAACTGATCAACTCAGTGTTCAAAGCAATGATACTTACAATCAAACCCTCACTGCCGACATCCAGGGTTCCACTCTAATCCCCGATCTTGCTATCACCCCTAATCCACTCAACTTCGGATCTCAGCTCATAAGCACCAGTGAAACCAGGTCTATCACCCTGCAGAATACCGGAGGGGATGATCTAACTATCAACTCTTTTGCTTTAAGTTCTGCTGAAGAAGGCATTTATCAGCTCAGGGAAGAAACTGATTGTCAGGAAGGTCAAATTCTGCCTCCCGAAGAGACTTGTCAGGTAAAAATTGTTTTTACTCCTACTCAAGCCAAGAACTACCCTGATTCTTATCTTACTATCAACTCTACTCACCCTACTGCTCCCGAGATTACTGTAAGTCTCACTGGCAAAGGAGAAGAGGAACAACGAGACCACTGCGACTTAGATGATCTAGATGTTAAAGACATTGAAATTCAAAGCATCACCCTTACCAGTGCTCTTGTTACCTTCCGCACTAACAATAAAGCAGAGGACAAGCTCTATTGGGGTACTAATCAAAATGATCTACAAAACAAAGAAAAACATACCCGAAAGGAACGCAAACACGAAGTTAATCTTACCAATCTTACTTCTGGTGTTACCTATTATCTGCGAGTAGAAGTAGAAGATGAGTGCGAAGAAGAAGACGAAAGTAAAATTTACTCTTTTACCACCCTTACTCCCTCTCCTTCCAATCCCAAAGAAGAAGAAACGGAGATAATCCTCACCTCCATTCCTATCCCTGAGACTTATCAAAAAGAAAAGAAACAAGCAGAAGAAGGGCAAGAACAGGAAGAAGAGAAGGAGCCAACCAATAACCAATCTTCTTCTCTAAAGACTCAGATTACCTCTTCTGATCAAGATCAACCTCCAGAAACTTTGGGTAAAACAGGAGTTATTGAAAAAATCACTCAAGCTGCTAAGCCAGCCTCCAATGCTCTAGCGGCAGCATTTGCCGCCATTTCGGCTGCTTTGCTTTTTTCTTCCTTTACCAGCCTTAGTCAACTCAAAGAAGCTCTGGGAAATCTCCTCGCCATCCCTTTTGGAAGAAAAAATCAACCTCAAGGAATTGTCTATGACGGACAGACTGGTCAACCCATTCCTTTTGCTCAGGTTGCAATCCTTAACCCTAAAGGAAAGGCTTTAGAAACTAAAACCACCGATAAGCACGGGGGTTACTTCTTCTTGGTTCCCAAAGGAGAATACCAACTTTCGGTGCATAAAAAAGGTTATCAGCAAATATCCGAAAAATACCAAGATCAACTAAAAGTAGTCTATCAAAACAACTACTTTCCTGAACAAGTGCTTAAAATTGAAAAAGAAGATCTTATTAATCCTTCTATCCCTCTTAAAGCATCTCAAAAGAATTGGTCTAGTGTTCTAGTAAACAAGAAACTAATCCATCAAATTTTTGAAGGACTTTTCTACATAGGGTTTGCTTTAGCTATTCTAATTCTCGTTTTCAATTCCAATCTTTACAATTCTTTAGTAGTGCTACTTTATATTTTCTTTTTCCTCCTCAAGGTGGTTAATCTTTCCAAGCCTCATTGGGGAGTGGTCTACCAAAAAAACATCCCTCAACCTTTTGCGGTAGTGAGTGCTAAAGCTAAAAATCAAACCACTCCCTTAGCTCGAGTAGTCACTGACCAAAGTGGGCGTTATGCTTTTGTTTTAGACAAGGGAGTTTATTCCATTGAAACCAAATTAGGCAGTCAAACTTTTCGGCACACCTTCACTAATCCCAAGAGAGACATTGTGGGAAAGAGGGTGGAGATTTAGGGGGAGGCTTCTATTTGGTTAGAAGCTCCAGTTTTACCAGGCGCCACTTTTTGGCCAGATCTTGATAAAATCTAATTTCCTTCAAGGAGTGATTGGGTAAATTAGAAAAACTAACTTGAGCTAGTTGCTCAAGTTTTTCTTTTTGAGAAGGAGAGAATTCTAAAAAAATAAGAATTTTAGAGTAAGAAGAAGACTTGAAGGGGGCGTTTGAGAGATGAGTTTGGAGTTGGGAGAAAAGTTCTCGATAATGAGCTAGGCCTTGTTGGTCAGAAAGAAGAGCATTCGAGGGTTCGTATTTAGTTACGGTGGAGGGAGCTGCTTGATACTCTTGAGCGGAGAGGTAGGGAAGGTTAGCTAATAAAAATAAAACCTTTTCTTTAATTTGAGGGCGGGATTTTATTGGGATAATGTTGCTGGAGGTGGTAGGAAAAAGATGGGGCGTAAGCGGTTCTAGTAAGTTGCCAGGGAGAAATTTAATAGAAACAGGGTTTTTATTGGTAAATAGTCGACGGTAGTTTTTTTGAGCGATTGCTAGAGCCCGAGGAGAAGCGTCAGTGGCGTAATAATTAAATTGAGAGGCCTTGAGAGAGAGGGTTAATTCTCCTAGCAGAGAAAGAATAATGCAACCGGATCCGGTGCCGATTTCTGCCAGATCAACTTCTTTTTTATGATTTGCCTTCTTTATTTCCAGGTGGGCTTTTTCCAAAGCTGTTTCTACTAGAAGTTCCGTTTCCGGGCGAGGAATTAGAACATCCGGAGTCACTAAGAAGTTTCTGCCAAAGAATTCTCTGGACCCAGTTAGGTAAGCCACTGGGCAATGAGTGGCGCGTTTTTTGATTAACTTTTGATAGGATTTGAGTTCTTTTTCTGACGGGGAATCTTCAGGATGAGTTAAGAGGAAGACTCGAGGTTGTTTTAAAATGTGCGCCAAAAGTACTTCACTATCAAGCTGGAACGATTCAACTTGAGCCTTTCTAAGAGTTTGATGGGCCCAAACAAGGGCTTCTTGGACGGTCATTTTTTGGTAGATTAGTTACAAAAAGATTCTGTTAACTTCTTGCTTGTAAGGTTAGAAACAGCTTGCTAAAATTGAGGACAGTTCCCATAAAATTTTAGACTTTTTAATGCATATAGGCGTCGATATCGGTGGTACCCATACTCGTATTGCCAGAAGTCCATTGTTAGAAAATATAAAATTCACAGATAAGGTGATAATACCAACTTTGAAAAATTTTGAGGAGGGGGCTTTGGAAGTTTCTAAAAAAATAAAGACCATTACTGAAATTCCTAAAGGCATTGGCATATGCGGGGCATTAGCATTATTAAGGCTAAATCAAAAAATAACCAGGGTAACAAATTCCAAACTGAAATAAAATGAAAATAGCTTTAGTACACGATTACTTGATTCAATACGGGGGGGCAGAAAGGGTTCTGGAGGCTTTTAGTGAAGTTTGGCCTGAGGCGCCAATTTATACTTTGTTGTATGATCCCAGATTAGTCCAGCATCGCTTTAGTGGCAAGTTAATCCAGACTTCTTATTTACAAAAAGTGCCTTTTGCCAAGAGGCACCATCGAATTTTTCCGCCTTTAATGATGAGCGCCATTGAGCAGTTTGATCTGGATCAATATGATGTGGTACTGTCTGATTCTTCTAGTTTTGCCAAAAATTTAATTACTCGACCGGACACTTTGCATATTTGTTATTGTCACACCCCCATGCGCTATGCTTGGGATGATTGTCAGTACTACATTCAAGAGTTTAGCTTTCCAGCTGTCATTCGTAAATTAATCACTCCGCTTTTAATGAATTATATTCGAGTTTATGATTATTACGGAACTAATGGAGTGGACAGTTTTCTGGCTAATTCTAAGTTTGTAGCGCGGCGTTTGAAGAAATATTATGGACGAGATTCTCAAGTTCTTAATCCTCCAGTAGAAGTAAATAGATTCTGGGTTACTTCTCAAGAGGATTTAGGAAGCTACTTTTTGATGGTGGGGAGAATGATGAAGTACAAGCGAATGGATTTGGTGATCGAGGCTTTTAATGAATTGCAATTGCCTTTGCGGATTGTGGGGAGGGGAATGGAACTAGCGCGTCTCAAGAAGTTAGCGGGACCTACAATAGATTTTCTGGGGCGAGTTTCTGACGAAGAGCTGCGGAAGATTTATTCCCGAGCACAGGCTTTTATCTTTCCTCAGGAAGAAGATTTTGGTATTGTGGCGATTGAGGCCCTAGCTTCGGGACGCCCTTTGATTGCTTATCGGGCGGGGGATATCCCAGAGCATGTAATAGAAGGTCAAACGGGAGTGTTTTTTGACTATCAAACTAAGGAGGCTATAATAGGAGCAGTTAAAAAATTTCAACAGATTGATTTTGATTCAGAATTTATTCGTTCCAGTGCCCAAAAATTTGATTGGGAGGGCTTTAAGCGAAGGACGAAGGCTTTTGTTGATGATAAATATGAGCAGTTTAAAGCTGGAAAGCTATGAAAAAAGCAAAAGCAATCTTAGATTTTCCTGAACTAAGGCAGACTTATGAATTCGAGAAAAATAATTCATATGGAATGAAAGCCTTTAAATAATACTAAAAGAATACAATCTTTTAATTAAAATGTAATTAAACCAAAATGAAAACTTTTCGCGACCTTGACTTTAAAAACAAAACTGTAGTAGTGCGTACTGGCTTTGATGTGCCGGTGACGGACGGTCAAGTGGATGATGATAGCCGCTTGGTAGCTGGACTGCCTACTCTAGAAGAGTTGTGGCAATTGGGTCCAAAATTAGTAGTAGTTCTTAATCACATTGGCCGACCAGGAGGAAGGCCTGTAGCCGATCTCTCTAATGCCCCGATTTGTCGTTATTTAGGAGATAAAATGGGAATGAAAGTAGGGCTTTTGGAGTCACTTGAGGATTTGGATGCCAAGGCAAAGGCACTTTCGGAGACTAGCGAAAAAAAGATGGTGGTACTAGAGAATATTAGATTTTGGGCGGGAGAAAAAGCCGGTAGTGAAGATTTGGGAAGGCAAATTGGTCAATTGTTTGATGTTTATGTCAACGATTGCTTGTCAGTTTCTCATCGAGCGCATGCTTCTTTAGTTCAAGTGTCAAAGTTCACTCAGGAAAAGTGTGCGGGGTTACTTCTGGAAGAGGAAGTGCGTAATTTAACTCAGGTGAGAGATCGGGCTCAAAAGCCAGCAGTGGCAGTAATCGGAGGAGCTAAGATTGAAACCAAGTTGCCGGTGATTGAAAATCTATCTCAAAACTACCAAAAAGTTTTAGTAGGGGGATTAGTGGCCAATGAAGCCCTGGATCAAAATTTACAGCTTCCAGCGAACGTTATTCTTCCGGAAGATTTTGCTCCAGCGGGACAAGAAAGTCAGCGCTTGGACATTGGCCCCAAAACTTTAAGGCATTTTAAGGAAGAGTTGGCCCAAGCGCAAACCATTGTTTGGAATGGTCCTTTAGGTAAGTTTGAGGAGGGTGCTGCAGCTCAGGGTACGCGAGAGGTAATTGAGGCTATTAAATCTAATCAAGGGGCCTTTAAGGTGATTGGTGGTGGAGAAACCCTAGAAGCAGTTAAACAGCTTAGTAGCTTTGAAGGATTTGATTATGTCTCGATGAGCGGAGGAGCGATGTTGGACTTTTTGGCTGGTAAGCAGTTACCAGGGTTAGAAGCATTGGAATAGATTAATTTAGTTGAAGGACTCTGATTTGGAAGTTTAACCTTGGGTGGAGCTTAGAATTAAAATCTAATAAAATTCAATGAAAAGTCATTAAGAGTCAATGAAAAAAGCCAAAAACAAAGTCAACGGGAGTGAAATATTGGAGAGGAGCTAGAAAGCGAAGCCTCTTAGTTAAGGTAATAAAGCCTTGAATAAAAACCAGAATTAAGGTATAATTGTGGTAGGTAGGCTAGTAGAAAACTGCCTGAATTAATAATTAGCTTGACAATTTATGTTTAAAAAAAGGAAACCAAAAACCACTTCTCATAAAGCTGGTACTCCTCCAGAAAATCCTTCGGGACTGAGAACTGTCAACAACCCTCGACGAGTTACTCGTAAATCAAGAGGAGGTGCAACCTTTTTCTTTTTAACGATTTTAATTGGCGCAGTGCTAGGAGCTGCCACTGGATTTTTGTCCAGTGAAATTAGTAATCAAGGATTGCGAGAAAGATTAACAGAATTGGAGGGCCGACTAGGAATTACTAAAACTGATTTCGGAGAGAGGGGTTCCAATGGAAGGTCTGCGGGAGTGGCCACTTTGGGTTTGATAGAAGAAGAATCAGCGACCATAGAAGCGGTGGGGAAGGCCTCTCCAGCTGTGGTGAGTATCGTGGTTACCAAGGACATTCCTCGTTTAGATCCATTTTCTAACGACCCCTTTTTTGATCCTTTTGGCTTCCATTCCTTTCCGGGCCCTCAGGATGATCCAGAGACTGAGAAAAGGGAAATTGGAGGAGGAACAGGATTTATTGTAGGAGCGGATGGCTATATAATAACTAATCGTCATGTGGTAGATGACCAGGAGGCTGATTATACAGTGATTACCACCGAAGGAGAAAGAATTGAGGCTGAGGTGTTGGCACGGGATTCTTTTATGGATCTAGCGGTTTTAAAAGTTGATAAAGAAGGGATGCCTACTATCGAGATGGGAAATTCCGATGGTTTACAATTAGGTCAATCTGTAGTTGCGATTGGTAATTCTTTGGGAGAATTTCAAAATACTGTTTCCAAGGGAGTCATTTCGGGACTAAAGCGTAATTTGAGTGTGGGAGGATTTTCTCAGCAGCGAGGGTTTCTGGACAAAGTAATTCAAACTGACGCGGCGATTAATCCAGGTAATAGCGGAGGACCCATCGTTAATCTGACCGGTCAAGCGGTAGGGGTAAATGTGGCAATGGCCTTTGGAGCGGAAAATATTGGTTTTGCGATTCCGATTAACGAAGCCAAGCTAGTTTATGAAAGCGTTCGGGAGACTGGAAAAATTATTCGACCTCAATTGGGGGTTCGCTATGTGCCTAACAATGAAATACTCCAAGAAGATTTAGACTTAGATTTTGATCACGGGGCAATTGTAGCTCGAGGTCCCGGAAGAGGCCAGGTGGCCGTGGTGCCAGGGAGTCCAGCGGATGAAGCCGGCATTCAGCAAGATGATATTATTTTAGAAGTAGACGGAGCCCAGGTGAACAAAGAGAATGACCTAGGAGGTCTTATTAAGCGTAAGAGCGTGGGAGAGGAAGTAGAGTTAAAGATTTGGCGAGATGGAGAAAAGGAAACTGTCAAGGTTACTTTGGAAGGAGTGGAGAGTAGCGAGAGAAATGAGGAGGAAGGGGAGTGATTTAGCGATATTCAACTAATTTTTAAAAAATATGCAAATAAAGGAGCTTCAAAAAGGTGTCAAAGATTTAATAGCCAAGATTGATTCTAAATTCGCCGGCCAGCATGACGCTGATACAACACTTGTCCATTTATTGGAAGAGCTGGGCGAACTCTCTGCTCAGATGTACAATAAAAAGATTGGTCGTGAAAAAGTTAACCGAGAACTTTTAGAATCTGGCTTTTGTGATTGTATTATTTTATTGTTGCAGCTGGCCTCTAATTATGATGTTGATGTGGAATCTGCCATTAATACGAAACTAGAAAAAGTAAAAAAGAGGTTTAATGTCTAATTTTTTTCTTGAAACTCTGCGGGCTTGCTTTTCGAGGTGTAGCGAGGAAAAGAACAACTGGTGAATTACGACGAAACTACAAACAAATAAAGTCTGAGGAAAGCAACTTCTTGCCCTTCGGATTACTTAACAAATTGTTTCCTTCGCTATTGCTCCGAAAACAGTTTGTTTATAAAGGGAAGGCAAAGGTAGTAAGCTCTGTTTAATGGGAAGGTAATTATGACAACAAAACAAGTAGCAAAGCAACGAGTAACAAAATTGGTTGAAAAATACCAACATCTTGTTGATACCCGAAAAGTAAAATCATACAACGAAGCTCAGGCCCGAAACGAGTTTATCGAGCCTCTTTTTGAGTTTTTTGGTTGAAACATGAGAAGTCTTGAAAATCCAGGTGAAGTAACAACGGAAGAAACCGTCTCAAAAGGGCGTGTTGATTTGGCGTTGCGCCTTAAACAAGAGTGGCTTGTGCGAGTGATAATTTTTTGATTAATAATAATTTCATCTGTGTTCTTATGAAAAAAGTATCTTTGATAGCTTGTGCTCTTGTTATTGCCTTTTCAGGTTGCAATCATAAACAGGTTCAAAATGCAGATACAGAAAAAAATGATACTTTACTCTTTGAGTCTCAAGAAGACTTTCCGGGGCAAAATTGGCAAAGATACTGCAATGAGAGATTTCGTTTTGAAATCCAATATCCTCAAGATTGGATGAATGATATACATGGAAATTCTCCTGCTAACGGAACGGGTTATCAATTCGCTGCCCTCCCTAAGAACAGAGAACCCGAAAGAAGATCTTACTTTCGAATATTCACTGACAATAAAGACTTGCCAACAAATAACCCTGAAGTAAAAGAAAAGGAAGGGATTGATTTTCTGGGAAGAAAGGCCACTTCTTATATCTTTAAGGATGGTGACAGAGTGGTTGTTTTTGAAAAAGATGGAGTATTTTTTCGCCTGGGAATGAATGATATCACCACGGAGAACGAAGAGGTGCTGGAAGGCATCCTATCTTCCTTTCGCTTTCTCGCTGAATCCGAAATTTGCCAAGAGACCAATAAACCCGGAACAGTAGTTGTGGGAGATGAAATTTATTATTATGGTGAAAAAATAGGTTCATTTGATAACGGAAAAATCTTTATCTCCTTTCAAGGGAGCACTTATTCTTTTCAAGGAGACCCCCAATATCTTTCTAAGTATCCAATGATAGATGCTTTTAAAGGGGTTTATTTTTACAAAGATATTTCAATTAATCTTCCAAATGAAAATCGAGAGGAAAGGAAGATTTTGTATGAATGTAGCAGCTCCCTCCTTCCCTCGAAGCCTTATTTTTATTGTGAAACAAATGGAGAAGATTGTTTAGCTCAATATGAGTTTGGTGAAAACTATAGGCAATTTTCTACTGGTGGAGGTTTCTTATTGAAATGGAAGAAGATATATATAAAAAACATCAACGGGGAAGATGTTGTTTTTGAAGGATATTTAACGGGGGATTCTTATGATATTGCGGAGTCTCCAACTCTAGGCCAAGAAGAAATTGGGAGAATTAAATCTAAAAAGCATCTAGACGAAATAAAGGGAGACAAAGCTAATCAAAAAAAAGTAGAAGAGTGGGATCAGTTAGTAAAATCTTTTTCTATAAAAAAATAATTTTTGCGCTCCCTCTTCATCTCCATTTTCTCCCCACCGTCCACCACCCCAGAGGCTTCAAAAGCACTTAGGAGACAAATTGAGGCTTAAAATAAAGCCTCTGGGGAAAAGTTGTGAATAACAAAATAGTGACACTTTACTAAAAATGGCTCTGCAGAGCCATTTTTGTTTTGGCCTTAGAACAGGCCTTACATTGACCGAAAGGGGATTAGTGGATTATAATGTCACTAAGTGGTAGAAAGTGGGGAAATCGCAAACGGGAGCTTTCCTTTTTTCGGTAGTAAGGAGAGCTCCCGCTAGATCTTAAAGAAAGAAAATCAAGAAAAAGGTGAAAAATCAAAAACAAAAAGAAAACAAAAACTAAATTTTTCAAAAGAAGTAAAAAAGAGAGTGAATTCGAGTTTTTGATAACTAGACAAAACAGCTCGGGGAGTGATTTGCCTAAAAATCAAAACTTCGAAGTTAATTCTTGTTCAAAGTAGGGAATGTTTATTGGAGAGTATCAGCATGTTCTGGATTCTAAGAAGCGGATCGCTCTTCCGGCTAAGTTTAGGGCGAAGTTTAAAAAGGGAGCAGTGATCACTCGAGGCTTGGACAGTTGCTTATTTGTTTATCCTAAGGGTGAATGGGAGGAAATTGCTGAGAAATTGGGAAATATGCCGGTAGGAGAGCGAGGAACCCGAAGTTTTGTGCGTTTAATGTTAGCGGGAGCTTTCGAGGCTCAGCTGGATTCTCAGGGAAGAGTGCTGGTACCCGATTATCTGAAGGGTTACGCTAAATTAAACAAAAAGGCGGTGATCGCGGGACTCTTTAACCGATTGGAAATTTGGGACGAGAATGAATGGGAGCGCTACAAGAAGCAGGCCGAGAAGAATCAGGATGAGATTGCCGAGCAGCTAGGAAAGTTAGGAATGTATTAGTCAATGGGTTAGTTATTGGAGAGAAATTTTATGAAGCATGTTCCAGTTTTACTAAAAGAAAGTGTAGAAGCTTTAAATCTTCAGTCGAGAGGAGGAGTGGTAGTGGACGCAACTTTGGGAGGGGGAGGTCACTCTTTGGAAATTGCCAGAAGAATAGGCCCGGGGGGACAATTGATTGCCTTTGACTTAGACGAAGCAGCTATCAGGCAAGCGCAAGAGTATTTTCGAGTTTCCGGAGAAAAGGACTTGTCTCCGGTCACTTGGATAAAAGCCAATTTTATAGAGATAGAGAAGGAGTTAATAGAGAGGGGGATAAAAAAGGTAGACGGAGTTTTAGCAGATCTGGGCTGGAGGATTGAGCAAGTGAAAGATCCGACTTATGGACTAAGTTTTGATTCTGAAAGATTAGACATGCGTTTGGAGTCGAGAGGAATGACTTCAGAGGATCAAGTAAAAACCAGGAAAGTTTTTGATAACCAAAACCAAGACGAAAAAGTTACCAAAGCCGAGTTCGGGATGAGGTTGACAGCTTACGAAATTGTCAATTTTTGGCAAGAAAAAGAGCTAAAAGAAATTTTTCTTTTTCTGGGGGAGGAAAAAGAAGCTTCTCGAATCGCTCGAGCAATTGTCAAAAAAAGACAAGCAGAGTTTATTCAGTCAGCTCGAGAGTTGTCAACCCTCATCGCTCAGGTGGTTTCTCCTAAGAGAAGCCAAAAAATCCATCCCGCCACCAAGGTGTTTCAGGCTCTCCGAATGGTAGTGAACAGAGAATTGACTAATTTAGAGATTTTTTTGGATTCTAGTTGGAAAGTTTTGGATTCCGGGGGTCGATTAGCAGTAGTCAGTTTTCATTCTTTGGAGGATAGCTTGGTAAAGAAGTGTTTTCGAAATTGGGCTCAAGGTTGTGAGTGCCCTAAAGAATTCCCCGTTTGTATTTGTGGTAGGGATCCGGAGGGTAAGTTAATAACTAAAAAACCAATTACTCCTAATAAAGAAGAATTGAAAGATAATCCCCGTTCTAGAAGTGCTAAATTACGAGTGATAGAAAAATTGAGAGAAGAAGCATAGGTAAAATGCCTTAAAATTGAAGGCACTATACTAGTTACAATTATTCTGTGAAAGAGGGAGTTTGATAGCAAGCCCGCCAGATTTTTTCGCAGATTAGATATTTAATTACGGCTCGCAAAGTTTTTAATTTAAGAAAATGGTTGAAGTAATTGCCAAGGAAAAATTAAATAGTCAGTCTTATTTTGCTCCTAAGGCAGTACTGTTTTTGCTCTTGGGTGTAGCAATCTTTTTGGCAATTAGCTATATTTTCCAAATTAATAAAGTAGCAGTAGCGGGAGGAGAAATTAAAGAGAAAGAGAAAACCTTGAGGGAATTGAGAAGAGAAGGTGAGAATCTAAAGATCGAAGTAGCTCAGTTACGTTCCATTGAAAGTCTTCAGCAGGCTAGCTTAGAGTTGAAGATGGGCAAGCCAGGGCAAGTTAGTTATGTTAGCTTAGGAGGAGTGGGCTCAGTAGCAATGCGGTGAGCTAGTTCGAAAGGGAGGGATCTTTCTGTTTGGAATGGCAGAAAAGAGAGAGGTCCAGAAAAGGTCGCTGCTGAGTCCACAAGTAATGCTTCTACGGTTTTATTTTAAAGTAATTTTATTTGATATAAATTGTGAGTTTCAGAGTCTGCCTTAGAAATTGTAATGTAAGTCGGATTTTTATAGCAGGCTTTCGTAGCGTAAATGAAGATTAAAACCAGACAACAATCAAAAGGAGGAGGAGTTTCTATTTATCGAAACAGAATTTATATTCTGTTTTTTGTTGTATTTGCTTTATTTGGATTGGTTTCTCAGCGACTTTTCAACTTGCAAGTTAAGGCTAGTGACTATTATCAGCAACGGGCTCAGGGTCAACACAACTTAAAGACCAGCCTTATTCCTAGTCGGGGAAATGTTTATCTTCGTAACGGAGAAGAGCTAATCCCAGTGGCTGTTAATCGAAAACTAGCCACTATTTATGCTATTCCTAGGAATATAGATAATCCCCTTAAGGTGGCGGAAAAATTGGCGGATATCTTGAAGGTCGATTCTGAAAAATTGAGGGATAAAATAACTAGCCAAGAAGACTTGTATGAGGTAGTGCAAAAAAAGGTTCCGGAAGAGACTTTGAAAAAAATAAAAGAGGCGGATTTAGAGGGAATCAGATTTGAGTATGAGGACTGGCGTTACTATCCCGGCGGGCAGTTAGCTTCTCAGACTTTAGGATTTGTGGGGTTTTCGGCTGATAGTGACAATAAAACTGGTCGTTACGGAGTGGAGCGCTTTTTTGAGAAGAATCTGAAGGGGGAGTCAGGAGTTTTAGAGCAGGAAAAGGATGTTTTTAATCAATGGATTTCGGTGGGTGAGAAGTCTTTTGTTCCGGCCAAAGACGGAGAAGATGTAATCTTAACGCTAGACTATGTTCTTCAATTTAAGGCGGAAAAGATCTTAGAAGCGGCTGTGGAGCGGTACCAGGCGCGGGGAGCCAAGATGATAGTAATGGATCCTCGAGATGGGAACTTGCTAGTCTTGGCGGCTACTCCTGGTTTTAATCCTAATAGTTATGCTTCTCAAACTAATATTGCTAATTTTCGGAATCCTCTAATTTCTGATGAATACGAGTGTGGTTCTGTTTTTAAGCCTATTACCATGGCAATCGGAATTGACAGCGGAAAAGTTTCTCCGGGAACCGTCTATTATGACGAAGGAGAGGTGGAGGAGGCGGGGTTTCCTATTAAAAATTGGGACGAGAAGGCCCATGGAGAACAAACCATGACCCAGGTACTGGGAAAATCTCTCAATACCGGAGTTATTTTCGTTGAAAAACAGGTAGGAAATCGAGTATTTTTGCGTTATTTGGAAGATTTTGGCTTTGGCGAGACTACTGGGATTCAGCTTCCGAGTGAGGCCAGGGGGAATCTTTCCAATTTGAAAAGTGGACGGAATATTGAGTATTACACTGCTTCTTTTGGTCAAGGAATTACAGTAACTCCTCTTCAATTAGTAACTGCTTACGGAGCAATGGCTAATGGAGGAGAGTTGGTGACTCCCAGGGTGGTGGATTATTTGGAAAAACCTTCTGGAGAAAAGCAAGTTTTTAAATCTCAAATAAAAAAGAGCGTTATTTCTTCTTCCACCGCGCGCCAAGTGACAGAAATGATGGCCACTAACATAGACCAAGGTCATGGTCGTTTAGCCGGGGTGCCAGGCTATCGGATTGCTGGTAAAACCGGAACCGCTCAAATACCTAATCCAGAAGGAGGAGGTTATTTGGAAGGAGAGGCAATTGGAAGCTTTGCAGGGTATGGTCCGGTGGAAGACCCTCGGTTTGTGATGGCGGTGATAGTTGATCGACCCCAGGAAGTAGAATGGGCGGAGCATAGCGCGGCTCCAGTTTTCGGAGAAATGGCCAAGGTGATTTTGGATTATTATGGAGTAGAGCCTAGTCGTAATTATACTCAGGAGGAGCTGAAGGAATTTTATGCCGAACATGATTACCTGGGAGAATCCTCAATTGATCTTGCCCGGCCTTGGTCTAAAGATGCAGAGGGGGCAATCAGAGAGGATGATTGATGCTGAATAAACATCCTGAATAAATTTAATATTTACTAAGAAGGGTTAGTTTTAATTTTTGATTAAAGGTTACCCGTTGCTTTTATTGGTAAGATCTTTTAATATCCTGGTTAAGCTAGACTAAATAAATTTCATGAAAAGTTTCAAAAAACAAGTTTTAGAAAATGCCTTGCGTCGAATGGCCAGTATGCTCTTGAGGCGGCATCGACCTCAAATAGTTGCTATTACTGGGAG
The DNA here is from genome assembly GCA_964346295.1 of uncultured Bdellovibrionales bacterium. Lineage (GTDB taxonomy): Bacteria > Patescibacteriota > Minisyncoccia > Moranbacterales > DUUL01 > CAYFUG01. Next base: position 4,992 of record CAYFUG010000007.1, on the reverse strand, counting down.
CGTGGGGAAGACCACTACTAAAGAAATGGTGGCCAAAGTACTGGAGGTCAATTTTAGGGTGCGAAAGAATGATAAGAACTACAATAATGAGATAGGTGTTCCCTTGACTATCATCGGCGCTTCTAGTGGAGGAAGCTCTTGGTGGGGCTGGCTAAAAGTAGAGATGACCTGGATGAAAGCCATGCTCAGTTCTAGTTATCCGGAGATTTTAGTATTAGAAATGGGAGCGGACCGGCCAGGAGATATTGAGTATTTATGTAGCTTTGTGCCTATTAAAGTAGGAATTTTAACTAATGTAGGAATTTCTCATCTGGAGTATTTTAAGAATAAAAAAGCTCTTTTAAGGGAGAAAGCTAAGTTGTTACGCAGTGTTGAGGGGGCTGGCTTGGCGATTGGTAATCATGATAATCCGGATATTCTAGAAGTGCTAAAAAGCCTCAATGCTAATCAGACTAGCTTTGGATTTGAAAAGGGAGCCGCTATGCAAGCTAGTGATATTACTTTTAATTACGAGGAAAAAACTGCGGGAGCTTCTGAGAAAGCTCCGGAAGTAATTTTACCCCGAGGAATTAGCTTTAAGGTAACTTATCAAGGCAAGATTATTCCAGTTAAATTGAGTCATAGTCTGGGTCGTCCTCAAGTGTACGCCGCCATGGTAGCTTTATTAACAGGGGAGTACTTCAAGGTTAATTTACTAGAAGGAGTACAAGCCTTGGAAGAGTTTTATCCTCCGGCGGGAAGGACGGTGATGTTAGAGGGAATCAAACACACTGCCTTGATTGATGATACTTACAACAGTGCCCCGGATAGTTCTCAGGCGGCTCTAGATGCATTAGGAGAAGTTAAAGCTCAAAGAAAAATAGCGGTGCTGGGAGATATGCTAGAACTAGGAAGTGAAGAAGAGGCAGCCCATCGTCAGGCGGGGCAACAAGCCGCCGAGTTAAGACTAAATTGCTTGATTGGGGTAGGGGACCGAATGAAAAAGGCAGTGGAGGAGTTTCGAAAAAATACTCCTTCTAAAAGAAATGAGACGGAGGAGAATTGCAAGGGGGTGTGGTTTGAAAGTCCGGAGGAGGCTAAATTTTATTTGCAAGAAATTTTGGAGCCAGGAGATTTGGTTTTGGTTAAGGGCTCTCAGGGAGTGCGAATGGAAAAGGTGGTAGAAGAAGTGATGGCGCATCCCGAGCGCAAAGAGGAGTTGCTTACCAGACAAGATACTTACTGGCAAGCAAGGAAATTTGAGAAACCGTAGGGAGGAATTCAAACATAAAGTTCGCATAAAAACTAGTTGAGACGAAATTTCATGTCGCTTCGCTCCCTGAAATTTCTAAATGTCTCAACGTGCGCGGCTATGCGATTTGGGCTTTTAAAAAAAGTCTATTCTGCTAACAAGAAAAGGTAGCGACATGAAGCATCGCTCAACAGCGGATATACGACTAAAGCCCAAATTCCCGCTACGCGGGAAATTCGCATATCCGCGCACGTTATGTGAAATATGCTTTTCTTTTTACGGCTAACGCCTTACACTTTTCTATAATGAATAAATTTTATTTTTAATTATTTAGGGGGGTATACGGTGTTTTCTTCCGCTTCGTTCCAGAAAACGATATATAAAATAGTGTGAACAATCACAAAAACAAAGATTTTTCGTTATAATTTATGGATAAAGATAATTTACAAAATGACCCGAAAGAGCTGATGCGGTTGGCGAAAGCTGGAAACAGCGAGGCCTACGGACAACTTTATGAATTGTATTTTACGCCTATTTTTCGCTACATCTATCTGCGTGTTAGAGATAAAGAAAAAGCTAATGATTTGGCACAAACGGTATTTTTGAAAGTATTTACGGCCTTGCCGAATTTTAAAGAGCAGAATAAATCCCCGTTGGCATATTTCTTTACTGTGGCGAGAAACGCGGTCATAGATTTTTGGCGGACAAAAAAAGATGTTGGGGTTGACGATTTTGACGCTATTATTGAAAGAACGATTGATGAAGATGCTAGCCCGCAAAAAAGCTATGAGAAAAATGAAAATCAGGAATTGATCCAGAGCGCCTTGCAAGAACTTACCGACATCCAGAGAGAAGTGATCACACTTAAATACTTAAGCGAGCTATCCAACAAAGAAATCGCCGAATTACTGGGAAAAACCGAGGAGGCGGTGCGCCAGCTCCAATGCCGGGCGCTAAGGTCGTTAAAAATTATCTTAAAGAATCAAAAATATTATGAATAACCGAGATGACAAAAAAATAGAAGAAATTTTAGAGCAAGCTCTAAAATATATTGACGACGGGAAAACACCGGACGAGATTTTTGATTTGATCCCGGATTATCGTGAAGAATTGAAACAAGTATTTTTTGCCGTTAATTTTATCAAGAAAGAAGGAGAGAAAATATATCCAGACAGAGAAATTTTCAAACAAGCTATGGCCAAAATTCCCTCAAGCGTCACAAATCAAAACAATCCTCGTTATTCTTTTATGAAAGAGGTGCAAGGTCGACCCTCTTGGTCAAAAATTAATAATATAACCAAAATATTAAATCCTATGACTATGAATTGGAAAATCATTGCACCAGTTGGCGTTGTGGCAGTTATCGTGCTTGTCTTAGTCGGCGTAAGTCAATTTGAAACAAAGTCGCCGCAAGCTCCAATCGCCGATAACGGGCAAGTTCAAGAAGCGCCGATTGCGATTTCGCAAGATTTGCCGACAGCAAGCCAACAGCCGGCAACAGGCGACATTGACGAAACAGTAAACGCCATTCTTGCCGCCGCTTCTGCCGAAAAAACGTACTTTGCGGACGCGATCAAAGATGGCGAGCTTATTGTAGCCGATAATCAATCAATTAATAATTTTAATCAATCTTACTATGAAAATGAATTCTAAAAAATTGTTCGCGGGTTTAGCCGGATTGGCGTTTGTCTTCACTTTGATTTCACCGGTCGCGTCTTTTGCCCAAACAGCGCCTGCAAAAAACGCCTTCTGTTCAAGGATTGATCAAATTATTGCTCCGATTGAACAGCGAATGGCAGATCGTGACGCAAAACTTCAAGCAAAGTGGCAGGAAATAGACGCCAATTTAGCAAAACGCGTAGCAGACAGAAGTTCCCGTTTGTCTGATTACAGAAACACCCGCAATGACAATCGAGAAGTGCAATACGCCAAATTGGAGGCAAAAGCGACAACCGACGCACAGAAACAAGCCGTTGCCAGTTTTAAGGCAACAGTCGAAGCGGCGGTCGTAACGCGCAAAGCCGCAGTTGATTCAGCCATTTCGGCCTTACAGCAAAGCGTTGATCAATCAATTGATGCCCGCCGAGCCGCAGTAACTACGGCAAAGAACGAATTTACCAGCGCCAAATCCACCGCCATTGAAAAGGCAAAGGCAGATTGCGCTGCTGGAGTTGCTCCGCAAACCATCCGCGAAACTTTTCGAACAAGCATGAAAGCGGCGCAGGATAAATTCAAAACTGATTATCAGGCAATTGCTAAACTCAAAGGTTCGTTTGAATCAGTCCGCGAAACTAGAAAACAAGCGGTAGAAAAAGCAATTTCTGATTTCAAAACGACAATGGAGAAAGCGCACGCTGATTTTAAAGCCGCTTTCCAGCAATAAGAGTTAAACTCAAAAGTCAAATTTCTAAAGTCCGGCGAGAGCCGGATTTTAGGTATTTCTTATTGAGTATTCTATTTAATTTTCAGAATGACCAAAAATAATGTATAATTTAATAATAAGGAGTCTTGGCTTCGGGGCATTCATCCCCAGCCCCTCTACCCCTACGCCAAGACAAAAATAAAATTTATTGATTATAGAAAAGTGGTCTCGCTAAGGCGAGGCAAAAAGAAAAGCATACATCATATAACACGGCATATCTGGTTACGGCTTTTTACAAAAGCCTTCTCCCAAATTTGCCTCACGCTATTGATAGAAATTAAGGAGTACGGCAAACTTCTCATATACTGAAACATTGTGTGCAATTTTAAAACAATCTTTCTAAAAAATAAGAGGACGGGATTTCTTGAATTAACTTTATATATGTCAACCAATTTATAATATTTATGAGCGAATTAAATGTAATTTTGATACACGGCAAAAACACAAATCCATCACAAAAATGGTATCCTTGGCTTATTAATGAAATTAAAAAAAGAGGAATAAAATGTCTTGCCCCAGAATTACCAAAACCTAATGATCCTGTATTAAGTGAATGGCTTGATGAAATTGATAAACTTAATCCAGATAAAAATAGTATTCTTGTAGGTCATTCTAGAGGTGGAGTTGCAATTTTGCGTTGGTTAGAAAAACAACCACAAGACACAAAAGTAAAAAAGGTAATTCTTGTTGCTGCAAATAAGCCCTCTGTTTCTGAAAAAAATAAGAAAGCCAATACCCATGGTTTTTATGAAGAAGGACCTTATGATTTTGATAAAACTAAAAATCATTGTGATGAATTTGTTGTTCTACATTCCAAAGATGACCAATGGGTTCCGTTTGCATCTGGTGAAGAAAATGCAAAAGGATTAAATGCTAAATTTTTAATATTTGAAAATAGAGGTCACTTTGGAAGTCAGTTGCCTAAGCAAGAAATCCCTGAACTACTTGACGAAATCCTGTCCTAAATAGATAAGAAAGATTGTTTTAAAACTGTCCCTTCGGTCGGTCGACTTGCAGTCTCTTCACATAACAAGGATTTAGAGGAAAATTCCTGCTGAATTTTCCCAAATTTTCACTGCGTGAAAACTTCTCTAAATCCTGATGTTAGCTGAAATATTCCTTTTCTTTTTTGGGCTATCGCCCAATTGTTTTAAAAAATTTTAAAAGTTCTTTTTCTTTAATTATAGAGGGGTACAAGGTGTTTCCTTCGCTCCGCTACGGAAACGATTTTATTGAATTAAAAGCCAAATTAATGTATAATTATATGATTTTATAATCACTTATGTGTAAGATATACTAGCGTTGTTTACAAAAATTGTTAGAATTTCATGCAAATGCA
>CAYFUG010000006.1:0-54846 GCA_964346295.1 uncultured Bdellovibrionales bacterium | reverse complement strand
TTTAAATGATTTACCGACTAGGACTTGGGTTAGATTTTGGATGATTTACTTCGCGAATTTTGCTTAAATCAGAACTTTTGCTAGAATACACTTTAAGGACAAATCTTGTTTTGCACTCAATCAGAAAACCTAGCTCATGAAACCAACTCATCTCATCGTCGGCCTGGGTAATCCCGGCCTTCAATACCAAAACACCCGCCACAATGTCGGATTTGCTTTTTTGAATTATTTTTTAGAAAAAGAATTCCCGCAGGAGAAATTCAGCCAGCAAAGTAAATTCAAAAGCGCTATAACTAAGGTCACTTGGCAAAATCAAAACCTGACTCTAGCTCAACCTCAAACTTTCATGAATCTATCTGGGCAAGCCGTTCGAGCGCTTTTGGACTACTATCAGCTAGATCCCGAAAAGCTCTTGATTGTCCACGACGAAAAAGACCTTCCTTTGGGGAAGATCCGTTTTTCTTATGATTCTGGTCCCGCTGGTCACAATGGCATTAAGTCTATCCTTAAGCACTTAGGGACCCAAGCATTCACCCGGCTTCGAATTGGAATTAGCGATCCGGAGTTGCTAAATCATACTCTTCGCCCAGACACCAGCAACTTTGTCTTAGGGAAATTTTCCGCTCCAGAAAAGGGCAAACTTCAAACAGAAATATTTCCTCTCTGCCTGGAAGCTCTCGAATCCTACCTGACCGAAGGAGTTGAAACTGCCAAAAATAAGCATAGTTAAAATCTTTCTGGTTTACACTACCTGACCTTAACGATGCTACCAAGCAAAAGGCACTATTGAGCCAATGATACTTTCGCCAAGGACTAAGGAGGGAATGGATCCTCAACGAAAATTTATCATTGGCACAATAGTGCCTTTTAATTCTTCACTCTTGCCTATCAAAAAACTGCTCAGAAATCGCCAAATAACCATTGACTAACTTCACAAGCAGCTTAATATATTTTAAAAACTTTGTCAATAGTATTTAACAAAGTTTTTAAAATATACCTTTAGTTTACTGTCTATCTGGATTTTTTTCAGGGGAAAATTCCTTTAATAAAGAGAAAAAAGCCCCTGCTACTAAAATTATATAGATCAAGCTTTCTACTAAAGAAACCTTATACAAACTAAAAAATAGCGTCACCAAAAACATCCCTACTAAAGAAGTTGCCAAACTCTTAACTCCGAAAGTTTTCCCTAGTAACCAATCTTTTTCAAGGGGAATCTTCTGGTAAAAAAACACTAACAAAGCTAAATCTAATAAGATAATTCCTAGAATAAAATTAATATTAATTGCCTTGATTATTAATTCCGGAAGAATGGTTTCCAGGCTAAATAAAATCAAATAAGCCACCCCCAAACTTAAGAGCATCTTCTCTAAAAAATCCCGCCATATCGGCCGCAAAAAATATTCTGCTAAGCTTTTTTTAAGCTTTTTCATGTATCTAAGGCTTATATTTTAGAAAATTCAACGCTTCAATTTAGATTTAAGACTTTCGAAATTGAGTGCGACTTTTAGCGTTAGAGCCTGGGGCTATAACTCGCGGCGGCCCTCTAATGCACTGGACAGCGTAATCTCGTCGGCATACTCAATGTCTCCACCAGTCGGCATTCCTCGCCCTAAACGCGTCACGCATACACCTAAGGGCCGCAGCACTCGGGCTAAATAGAGCGCCGTGGTCTCTCCGTCGGTAGTAGGATTAGTGGCTACAATTACCTCCTTAGTGCCTTCCGCCTCCACTCGCAAAGTTAACTCATCGATTTTAAGTTTCTTAATCTCCTCTTGACTCATCACGCTCAAATTCCCTCCCAAAACATGATACAAGCCCTGGTACTGACGAGTCTTCTCAATCGCAATTACATCTAAGGGATCCTCCGTAACACAAATCAATTCCTGGTTCCGTTTAGAGTCCCGACAAATCCCACAGCGTCCTTCTTCTTCGGAAATATGAAAACAGCGGGAGCAAAAATTGACCTGAGTGGCAAAATCAAATAAATCTTTAGAAAATCGCTTCACTTGCTCGGCATCTTGTTTAAACAAATGCAAAACCAGCCGCTCCGCCATCTTAGGGCCCACCGAAGGCAAAGCTGCAAACTGCTCGATTAACTGTTGAAAGGCTTTAGGAAACATATTTTAAGTTAGTTTTGTTTTTTAGAAAGCTCTTTCACCTCAAAGGCAAAATCGGCCTTATTTATCAACTCCTTTTTATTGTCAGCAATTAAAATGGTATTATTTTTATCAATAATCCCATAAAAAGTCTTTAGTAAGCTCTCTAGATCACTTAAATGCAAACCCCGCGAAGGAGTGTCCAAGATATACAAACAGCGATCGCTTAATTTTTTAGATAAAACCTTTGCCAGTCTCACTCTCTGCGCTTCACCACCACTCAAAGAAGCAGCTGGCTGACCTACCACCAAATATCCCAAGCCCACCTCTCTTAGAAAATTTATTTTTCTTGAAATCAAAGCATTCTCTTTAAATAAATCCCAAGCTTCATCCATGGTCATACCGAGAACATCAAAAATACTTTTTTTAGAAAATCTAGCCGCTTCCACTTTTCGCTTATTTTTCTGATGACTAGGGGTGTTCAAGCTAAAATCACTTTTAGTTAGCTTAGACTTTTTAGCCTCCGGTAAATCAGCAAAAACATTTCGAATCTCATCCCAAAAGCCCATGTAAGTCCCCACAAAACTCCGGGGATTTTTACTAATCGGACTTTGCTCTACTAAATAACTCCTTCTGACATGATTTTTATTCACAGCCGCCTTTTCAAAGTCAGCTCTAATCTTCCAAGCATTTTTACCCTTGAAAAAAGATCGATAAGCTGCATCCAATAGAGCTGTCTTTCCTGTTCCGATAGGGCCAAAAATGCAATCCAAGCTAGCCAAGGGAAACTTAAAGCCAAAATTCTTCAGATTCCTATGATTGACTCCTGTTATCCCCGACTCCAATTTAGAAAATTTTTGCGATTTATCATTAGGCGCTCTTTTTATTTCAATTTTCGCCCCCTCAAAAACACAACGACTTGTCAAAGTTCCTGATTTTTTAAATTCCGAACTCACACCCTGAAAAACCACCTCTCCACCGTAACGCCCCGAACCTGGTCCAAATTCAATCAAGTAATTCATCTCCTTGATAACTTCTCGGGCATGCTCTACCACTAAAACAGAAACTCCTGCGTTGGCAACTTTTCGGAGCCTCTCGACCACTCCCTTAGCTTCCTGCTCGGTCATTCCGGCACAAGGTTCATCCACAATCAGCAACTCGCCTGGATTTAGCTGTTTTAATTTCCTGTCTAGACGCTTCAAGTTATATTCACCCAAGCTAAGCCTGGAATTTCTTGGTAAAACCACTCGCTGAGAAAGGTGCTGTATCCCTGGCAATTTACTCTGAACAAACTGCTTTCGATTCTCTTCATTAAACAAAACTCCCTCAATCAAAGAAGATTTTCCACTCCCACTAGGACCCACTATTCCAACCAATCCTTCTAAGGGAATTTCTAAATCAATTCCCTTAAGATTATTAGCCGTAGCTTTTTTAATAACAATCTTTTTCATTTTATTCACTTAGCCATCTTAATTTTCAACTCCTTCAGCTGTTTTTCTTCCACCGCTCCCGGGGCATTCATCATCACATCTCGGCCGGAGCCATCCTTGGGGAAAGCGTAAATATCCCGAATTGACTGGCATTCCAACAGCACCATCAAGAGCCGATCAATCCCGGGGGCATTTCCTCCGTGGGGCGGCGCTCCGTATTCAAATGCTCGCAACATGTGGCCAAACTTCTCATCCACCTGCTCTTTGCTGTAGCCGGCAATCTCAAAAGCCCGGTACATAATTTTAGGGTCATGATTGCGAATCGCTCCACTAGTAAGTTCAAAGCCATTACAAACAAAATCAAACTGATAAGCTAAAATCTCCAGCGGATCTTTTTCTTTTAACGCTTTGAGACCTCCTTGAGGCATCGAGAAAGGATTGTGCCCAAAATCAATCTTTTGACCGACGGTGTGAGCCAATTCCTGTTCACCTTCTGCTTCTAAATCCCTATACATTGGAAAGTCCGTCACCCACAGCCACGCCGCCTTACTGGAATCTTTCAACCCCAGACGCTCACCGCAAACATCTCGCACGGCTCCCAAGGCCTCACAAACCGTGCGCCATTTGTCCGCCCCAAAGAAAATAATATCTCCCACTTTAGCCTTAACTTCTTTGACGATTTTTTGAGCTAACTCTTCACCCAAAAATTTCACAATTGGTGATTGCAGCTGATCTTCTCGAACCACGATATAAGCCAACCCCTTGGCACCCCGACTCTGCGCCAACTCAGTTAGCTCGTCGATGTCCTTACGAGAGAATTTCGCCCCTCCCTCTATCTTGAGCGCATGCACTACGCGACCCTCTTTTTTAGCCATCTCGCCAAATACCTTGAATCCACAGCCCTTAACCAGATCAGTGATCGGCTCAATCTTCATCTCAAAACGCAAGTCTGGCTTATCCGAGCCGTACTTATTCATCGCTTCTCGCCAAGGAATCCTCGGAAAAGGAGTTTGAAGCACTTTTTTGGTACTAAATTTTTCAGTAAGTTGAATCATTAACGGCTCCATAATCTCAAAAATGTCTTCTTGCTCTACAAAGCTCATTTCCATATCGAGTTGATAAAACTCGCCATAGTGCCGATCCATCCGAGTGTCTTCGTCTCTAAAGCAAGGCGCAATCTGAAAATAACGATCCAATCCGCCCACCATCAAAAGCTGCTTGAACTGCTGAGGTGCCTGCGGAAGAGCGTAAAATTTTCCCGGATAAAGCCGCGAGGGCACCACAAAATCCCGGGCGCCCTCCGGAGAAGAGCTGGTCAAAATGGGGGTTTGGATTTCAGTAAAATCCCGCTCCTGAAAATAGGCCCGGATGTGGCGAATCATTTGGTCTCGAATTTGCAGCATCTCTTGAGCTTTTTTACGGCGTAAATCCAAAAAACGATACTGGAGGCGAATTTGCTCCCCCGCCGCCTGGCTTTTTTCTTCGTCAATTTCAAAGGGAGGTGTTTTGGCCTTACTTAAAACTTTAAACTCTTTAACCGCCATTTCCACCTCTCCGGTTTCCAACTTGGAGTTGATCATCTCCTCTGGACGCTCCCGAACCTCTCCCAAAACTTGAATAACCCACTCGCTCCGCAATTTGTCCGCTGCTTGGTGCACTTTAGCATCCACTTTGGGATCAAATTTAAGCTGCGTAATACCATAGCGATCTCTCAAGTCAATAAAAATTACCCCTCCGTGATCCCTCCAGCTATGTACCCATCCGGCCAACTGGACTTTTTGGCCAGTTTCTTTTTTTCTTAATTGTCCGCAGTTATGTGTTCTGAGCATAAAAAAATAATCAAAGATAAAAAATAAAAATCAATCTTAACTATACCAAAAGCCCCTCCTTCGTCAAATAGATAACAGCCCAATTATACCAAAGCCTTCTAAAATTACCACCGCCGAAAATCATCTCCTTATACCAAAAACTGCCAGATCTTGAAAGGCCTGGCAGGCTAAAGGGCGACCACGAGAGTCGCCCCCACACAAACCACTGTTATCTACTGCGGACTAACAGCTAAGGATTAACTAACTAAAAGGAGTCCACTCTAATGCTCTGCCTGGCTCTAAAATTTCTACCCAAATTTGACCGGGAACAAATTTTATCTCTTTACCGTTTTCATCCAGAAATTTCAATTTAGAATCAGCGCTGGTATTATCTTTTTCCCAAGTTCCGGTTTTTTCTTGACCGTTAAAGTAGTAAAAAGCCTTGCCGGTTTCTACTTCATCGTACCAGGGGTCTCCCAGCTCCACATTGTTATACAGACTACCATTGTCATCTACCATCTTTTCTTGAGTGGTTACCAAAACTACAACATTCTTAGGTGCTAAGCGTTTGTCATTGTTACGATCTTTATCCGGTACTCCACCCCAAATTCGCTGATAAGAGTTGGATTCTTGGTCATAAGCAAATTCTACATAAATCGGTGAGTTATTGGAAGCAAATCCCACTCGTAAAGAGCCACCATTAGGTCGATCCTCCACAGGAGCTTCGCCTTGATGAGGATAACCGGCAAATTTACCTTCTAGACGATATTCAAAATCTTCCGCACACTGCAATAATTGATCAAATTTGGCATAACCGGAATCTTCGTACTTAGTAAAACCTTCTTTTCGAAAGCAACACTGATCAGCTGATTTTCCTCCGTCATTATTGCAGTTCATGTTCTCAATAGTAGCATTATTAAGCTTTTCCTTAGCAAATTGAGAACCGCCCCAGTGAACATAAATGGCATCCAATCCCTTGGCGAGACTAATAAAATCGTGGCGACTACTACGAATAGAACCTACCTCCTCTGGTTCTCCGCAAACATAGACCCCCATCAAGCGAGTTTTCCCGTCAACTAAGACCGGCATTTCTACTACCATATCGGCCTGAGAAAGCCCCGCCAAAGGTCTCGTACTTACATCAGTGGGGTGCATCACTGCTATTGGGCGCCGGGCCCAGTTCTCACACTCTAAGCCAGAAATCGGGCTCACCTCCCCGGTATTGGCCAAGGGATATTCCTCTGGCTTATCACCCTCCGTGTCTGCTTGAGACTGATCGTTATCAGGAGTGGACTCTTCTCCCTGGCCTAAAAGTAAAAATCCTCCCAATCCCAAAATCACTAAACCTATTAAAACTCCAATGATCACATTCTTGTTACTCTTTCCAGACTGAGGATTTTCTCCTCCCCCTGGTTCAGCCTTACCGGCCGAATCCGGCTGATCAGCCGGAGAATCTTCTCCCGGTTTGTACAAATAACTGCCCCCTTTACTCAAAAGTGGACTAAGTTTTAGTTCGCTCTCTTGAATCATTTTTTCTTTTTAAGAAATTATTTTAAACTATTTATTTAATTTCAAAACCTTCATCTCTAATAGACCTCTCCTTATTTTTTCTTAATTCATCTCTCCACTCGTCTTGAGAATCCTTTGAATCACTTTTCCTGACTCTTGTTTCTTTCCTTTTCTCCTTTTTCCGCTCTTCCTCTTTAAACCTCTCATTGTTTTCTATCCTCGCTATTTCTTTTTCTATCAATCCCTTATAATTCCATTTCTCTACAATTACCCCTTCTTCCCCTGCTAAAATCTTTTTCCAAATTTTAAGCTGCTCTTTTTCATCAGCGACAACATCATTTTCCACCAAGAAATACTCCCCATCTTTATCTCTTCTGCCTCTTATTAAGCTAGATTCTTCTAACAACTTTCTTTTAATTCCTCTACTATCGCTAGCGTGAATTACCTTAATAAAAACCCCCTTGTGCTTAACTCCATAAAAAATAGTTCTATATTCCATTTTCTTTTGTATCTTAAATTATATTCCTTCGTCTAAACCTAAATACTGTGTAACTTTTGGCAAATCAGGCAGAACTCGAAATTATAGAAAAGAAGTAGTCTAATCTAACCGAATCTCAAGCCCCAATAACTAAATCACTAAACCACCGAACCACTAGCCTTGACACCCCTCACACCAAAACGCACTCCTTTGACCAATCTTATCTCGCCGAATCTCTCCTGGGCAACCCTTCCGCGGACAAGGCTGGCCTTCTTTGCCATACACTTTTAGTAAATTTTGATAATTCCCCGGTGCTCCCTGCGTATCCCGATAATCGCTATCGGAGGTTCCTCGTTCTTTTATTGCCAAACGCAAAATTTTCTTGGTCCAATCAAATACCGCTCGAGCCTCTTGTTCTTGGAGACTTCCCACTGCTCGATAAGGGCTCACCCCAGCTTCAAACAGAATTTCACTGGCATAAATATTACCGATTCCCACAATCTGAAACTGATCTAGAAGCAAGGCCCGCAAATTGCGCCGCCTGCTTTGTTTTAGAATCTCCTTAAATTTAGCAAAAGTGAATTCTTTTGACAATGGCTCCTCCCCTAACGCCGCCAGTACTTCCTTTTCTGCTTGAGCATAATTTTCAAACAATCTGATTTTACCAAATTTCCGCAGATCCGAAAATTCCAGCGTTAAATCAAAATCCTTGGGAGCATCCTTATCAGCCCTCCCCTTATGAAAGCCTGCCTGCCGGCAAGGCAGGGGGGTTAGGGGGATTTCGACCTCCTGCTGGTCAGTATTCTCAACTCCGCCGACCTCATCTTGCCTCTTTAACGACTGCACCATCTCGCTCAAATACCAAATATGATGAATATACTGGTTCACTCTTTCTGCAAAATAACCCCCTGCTACCTCCCCCTTTTTCTTTTTTTTAGGCTGGTCGGTGCTTGCCCTCGCCTCGACGAAGCCTTGGCGAAGGCAGGTAGCTCCGAGCTCTTTTTTAGCTTCTCCTTGATACTGATCGGCGCCTCCAGCTTCATCCTCCTTGCCAGTTCCCTCTTTATGAAAGCCTGCCTGCCGGCAAAGCAGGGGGGCTAGCGGGATTTCCTTATTTTTTTGACTCCGAGTCTTAACTAACAAATGTCCCGTCATTTTGAGGTGAATCCACACCACTCGCCCACTTTCCAAGCGCATCAAAATATTCTTCCCCCGTCGGGTAAACTTTTTAATCCGGTCACCTGCCAACTTCTGATTAAAATACTGGGCACTCGTTTCCGATCCTGTTTCTGATCTCAAAGCCTTCTCCCAATCACTCCAAAAGCCACTGATATAACAACCGGCCACTCTCCGATTTAAATCCCCCACTACTGTTTCTACTTCTGGCAATTCTGGCATAAAATTGAATTTTAAAAAGGTATCATTCCAGAATTGCGACCTTGATGAACTGCAAAAACAACGGATTCGGTCTTAGCGGCCAAGAGGTAAACTCCGGATGAAACTGACTTCCTAAATGAAAAGGGGTTTGGTCTTTGGGGAGCTCGGCAATCTCCATCAGCTTCTTATCGGGAGAAGTACCGGAAAACACCAACCCGGCCTCCTTTAGTTGCTTGATATATTTAGGATTCACTTCATAGCGATGTCGGTGTCTTTCTTGAATTTTGCTTTTGCCATAAGCCTGATACGCCAAAGTGCCCTTTTTAATCTCGCACGGATAATTCCCTAAGCGCATGGTCGCTCCATAAGAGCCTTTTTTCATATTCTCGTACTGCTCTGGCATCAAATCGATCACTGGGTCTTTAGCCTTAGGATTAATTTCCGTCGTGTGAGCATTTTTGATTCCTAAAACATTCCGAGCGTATTCGATCACCAACAGCTGCATTCCATAACACAGACCTAGATAAGACAATTTATTTTCTCGACAAAACTGAATGGCTTTAATTTTACCTTCAATTCCTCGCTCTCCAAAACCACCCGGGACAATAATCCCATCAAAGCGCTCTAGGCCCTTCACTTTCTCGGGATCTTTTTCAAACTCCTCGGCGTTAATCCAATCAATTTCCGGTTTGCGATTCAAGGTATAAGAGGCGTGCTTAATGGCTTCAATTACCGAAATATAAGCATCAGAAAGCACACAATCACCAGTACCAAAATACTTACCTACTATTCCGATTCTTACAGATTCTTTGGATTCTTTGACTTTTTTAACAAATTTAACCCAACCGTTTAAATCCTTAGAGGCCTTTTTAACAGGTAAATCCAAGCGCTCTAAGATTAGCTGACTAAGATTGTCTTTTTCGAAGTTGACCGGAACTTCATAAATAGAATTCACATCCGGGGCCGAAATTACCGCCTCTTTTTTGACATTGCAGAACAAAGCAATCTTCTCTTTGCGCTTTTGATCAATTAGCTTTTCGCTCCGAGCGATAATAAATTTAGGCTGAACCCCCGCCTCGTTTAATGATCGAACCGCTTGCTGAGTGGGCTTAGTTTTCATCTCTCCAATTTTTTGCGGATAAGGCACGTAACTAATCATCACAAATAAAGTGTCTCCGTGGTGTTTGAGCCGCATCAAACGAGCCGCCTCAGTGAAAAGTGCATTCTCATAATCTCCAGTAGTTCCGCCAATCTCTGTAATCACTACATCAGCCTTGTTAAGTCTTCCTGCTCGCTCAATAGTACGAATTACTTCATCTGTTACATGGGGAATGATTTGTACACACTTACCTTTGTATTCTAAGTTTCGCTCTCTTTGGATAACCTTTTGATAAATGCTCCCGGTGGTCATATAATTATCCTCAGGAAGTTCCGTCTCCAAAAAACGTTCGTAATTACCCATGTCTTGGTCAGTCTCCAACCCACTAGTCAAAACGAAGACTTCTCCGTGCTCGGTAGGATTCATAGTTCCAGCATCCACATTAACATAGGGGTCAATTTTAATAGCGGTTACCTTGTAACCCCTTGATTGAAGAATTTTTCCAATCGAAGAAGTCGCCACTCCTTTGCCAATCCCACTCATCACTCCTCCAAAAACAAAGATGTATTTGATGTTCTTCTTCATAGCTAATTTAAAATTGGATTAAAAGCTAACTAGTAATTTCAATCTGTCTAAAAAAATCTTCCGGACTCACAATTCTAATTCCCTTAAAATTTCTCAAATCCAATAAGTGATTATCCCTAAAAACAACAAACTGGACCTCCCCTCTCAAAGCACAAAAAAAGGGTATTGCTAACTAAAAATACACAACCGTTGTCATTCCGACTGAAGCAAAGCGAAATGGAGGAATCTTAGCTGAAAAATGATACAAAATCCCTTGAATTCGCTCAGGATGACAGATCGAGTACCTTAGAGCTATACTTTGTTAGCAATGCCTTTTTTGTCAAACTTCTAAATAGCAAGCTATTCGCTATCCCCAGGAGATTAATTATTATTCCTAGTTATTTTACCCCCTTATCCCACCCAACGCAACCTTTCACTTTCCAATCACCCACCTTTCTCTTCCTATTTTTTTGCTAAAAAATCCTTGTTTTTATTTTTTATGCTCCTTTGTTTATAGTTAATTCATTCTAAATAGTCACATTTTTCTTGATTTGCTCAATCCCCCTAACCTCTTTTATAAAGGGGGAAGCTGGAGGCGAGCCCTCTAAAAACTGGAGGAATTTCTAACTGATTTAACTATAACTAATATGTATAATATTGTGAAGTTTTTAGAGATTAAAAAAACAGCGAGGAAATGCCCCCACTGTTTTTTGTTTTCCAACTAATCTTAAGCTACTCGATGCGTTAACTAGATTGATCGAGAAACTCAGAGATTCTCAGAAGACTGACCACACACAACCCAGCTACTAAGGGTTCACTTCATAATAAGAACCCCCTTGCTCAAAGTCGGTGCAATTATTTTCAGTGCAATTAGAGCTACAAGTTCTACCCTGGGCACAAGTACCATTAAGAGGCCCGTCATCGCACTCTTCTCCACTATCCAGAATACCATTTCCACAAACTCCCGATTGAGTAGCTAAAATACTCTCATTAGCCTGGATAACAAATTTAGCCTGATACTGAGCAGTATACGGCTGTCCTCCTGGCAAAGTCACTTGATAGGTCCCTGTTGGAATGGTAAGAGTAGATTGAGGAGTAAAAGTTTGCATTACATTACCCCCTCCTACTGAATATCCGCAAGGCTGCGTTTCCGAGCCAGTTTGTTCTGCTAGGGCGTATTGTTGGCCACCGTTATCGCAGATCAGATCATAATTAGTCACTCCTAGCCCTAAAATAGCCGTGACCGAAGGGTCGCTAATCGATAAAGTAGACTCCATAGAAGCGTCTCCAGGGGAACTAACATTATCCGGAGTAGCATCTAAATTTAAGCTGATATTTCCTCCGTTATTTTCACCATCAATTACCACACTACCACCGCCTACGGGAGTTCCTCCGCTGCCACCAGGACCCAGAATTGGATGGTTAATGGTAGCGGTACAAGTCCCTCCAGTACCTCCGGCTGTCACACTCAGGCTCACACTAGCACAATCCGTTCCTCCCTTGCCATCACTGACCCGAAGAGAAACATACTTGGTTCCGGCAGTTGTAAAGGAGGTGCTGGCAGTCCTGCCAGATCCAATAGCAGTTCCGCTGCAGCTGGAGGATTGATACCAAGTGTAGCTCAAAGAATCTCCGTCCGGATCGGAGCCGCTCCCGGAAAGGGAAACAGTCTCACCGGTAGTAGCGCTAGTGCCGCTAGAAGGAGAGGTGATGGAAGCAGAAGGAGCTTGGTTGGGCGCCTCGTAACTAAAGGTGAAGGTTTTGTCACAGCTATCCTTGGCAAAAATTAAGGGCGGTGTACACTCTCTCCCGGTGCAAGTTCCTAATCCAGAATACCTAGTTAGCATACCACTCTTAAAATTAACCTTGACAAAACCTGGTCCACTATTAATAACCGAGGCCTGCCCAGTGGTGGCTGTGACTTGACCATCTTTATGGCAAATGTAAGTTCCCGCACACTCTGATCTCAAGACAGTTTCGGAATCTCCGCTTCCACAGAACCGACAAACATCGTACACTCTGCAATCATCGTACTGGACTCTGTAGGGATATTCGTCATGATATTCCAAGGAGACGCATTTTACATTATCAGTAGAGCTGGGACCCGTAAGCTCACAAAATCTACCAGGGGGACAATTAAGCGTACCATCTGGATTAACAAAGTCGTTCATGTAGCCACTGAAACCATCATCTCTTGCCTCTACTCCTCCACTCATTAGCAATCCTCCCGCTAAAAGGAAAGCGAAGAGTAAGGCAGAGAGTTTGGAGCCGTTGCTAGATCCGGGAGTTACCATCGGGGGTTTTCGGTCTTTCATGATTTTGATGAGAATTACAATTATGATAATTAGAGCAATTCCCCCTCCGATTGCTAGTAGCCAATTGAAAGACCCCTCTTCTTCTCCTTCTAAGGAAGCATCCAGCATTGGATCACCGGCGGCTTGATCAGCTTGTTTTTGATAAAGGGGATAGGTTTCTTCTAGAACAGTTTCTCCTTGATCATCTTCTACTGTCAGGCTTAAAGTTGGATTGTTGCAGCTAGTAGCAAGCTTGAGAGGTTCGGGAGAAATTTTCATCCTCTCCAGTCCCAGAGCGGGATCTTCTTGAGTAGCTTCTTTACCACAAGCCTTGGCGGTTAGAGTGAACTTGGGAGCTTCTTCTTCAGTGAGGCTGGTGTCTAATCGATAAGTGCTCTTAGCAGAAGACCAATTAACAAAAACTTGACCTTGATCGTCAGAAGAAACTTGCCAAATCAAAGCGCTATTGCCGGTTTTGTGATAACTGAAAAGGACCTCATTGGAAGCTTCTTGGCTTTGACTAAGCAGTTCTAATTTAGATTGATAAAGACCCGGATCGGATGGAACCGGAACTTCTAAAGTAACTGTTTTTTGTTGATTGGGACTAAGGGTAAATTCTTGATCAGCTTGCGGCTGGTCTTGAAAGCTAGGAGTAAGCGTTAGAGTCTCGCTGGATTGATTTTGAACCGGGCAAGAGATACTAAGAGAATCAGTTGTTTGAGCTACTTGACCTGGAGAAAATTGATTGTCTCCTGCTGTTAGAGAACATTCTTCGCTTTTAATTTGAGCAAAAGGTTGAGTTCCCTGGAAATTCATTTCTCCCAAACTCTTGAATGCTACTTGATCTCCTCCGGGAGTCTCTAGAAAGGCTACCACCTCAAATTCTCCGTTTAAGTAAGGAGCGGGACTGTAAGGAATTTCAACTACAATTGCCTCTTCCTTGGGCAGGTAGACTGGTCCATCCAGAGTCATCCGGTCTTTTAGTTGCCTGGTTTCTCCTTGGTTTTGGAAAATGGCTACTCCAGCCGTAAGGCCTGTTTGAGAGTAGTTTTGAGCTTCTGCCGTTAGATGAACTGCTTGATTGACTTGTCCTGGCGGTTGGACTAAGACAGCGTCAATAGCTTGAATTTGAGGCTGAGGAGGCTGCTCTTCTTCTTGGGCCGCTAAGGGTTGGTAGGTCACCAGTAAACTAAGACAAGCTAAGCTCATCAAAGTCCACCGGAGAGACTTTTTGAGGGTCCGTGGTTTCATTGGTTTTGATTTTTGGTTAAGTTTTGGTATTGACACTTGATTATTGATTTTAACTAATTGGCATGACAATCAATAACAGCACTCGTGGTAGGCCTTTCAAGGCATGCCCAGTTGTCGTAATCGTCCCCTGGGTCACAAGTCATATAAAAGCAAGTAGTCCACTTACCATCATCCAGCCTCCCTTGAGCACTTGCCTCCTGGCACTGGCTCCTTGTTAACTGACTACAGGGAATGCAAGCTCCATTAATATTAAATGTTCCAGCTGGACAAGTTACCGTTGGAGTTGGAGTTGGAGTTGGAGTTGGAGTTGGAGTTGTCACTGTACTACCCCCCCCTCCAGAGCAACTCCAAGTTAATTGGGCATCGCCACTCGCTCCTACCGTCATCTTAACATTCGTAGGACTACCGCCAGCGCAAGCATCGCTAAGTTGAGAAGCCCATTGATTAACGCTAGTGAAATTCCTCCCCGGATTCCCGGAAGGACCACATTCTCCTGCTACTTCACCCACCTCCACGCTCACACTAGCACAATCCGTTCCTCCCTTGCCATCACTGACCCGAAGAGAAACATACTTGGTTCCGGCAGTTGTAAAGGAGGTGCTGGCAGTCCTGCCAGATCCAATAGCAGTTCCGCTGCAGCTGGAGGATTGATACCAAGTGTAGCTCAAAGAATCTCCGTCCGGATCGGAGCCGCTCCCGGAAAGGGAAACAGTCTCACCGGTAGTAGCGCTAGTGCCGCTAGAAGGAGAGGTGATGGAAGCAGAAGGAGCTTGGTTGGGCGCCTCGTAACTAAAGGTGAAGGTTTTGTCACAGCTATCCTTGGCAAAAATTAAGGGCGGTGTACACTCTCTCCCGGTGCAAGTTCCTAATCCAGAATACCTAGTTAGCATACCACTCTTAAAATTAACCTTGACAAAACCTGGTCCACTATTAATAACCGAGGCCTGCCCAGTGGTGGCTGTGACTTGACCATCTTTATGGCAAATGTAAGTTCCCGCACACTCTGATCTCAAGACAGTTTCGGAATCTCCGCTTCCACAGAACCGACAAACATCGTACACTCTGCAATCATCGTACTGGACTCTGTAGGGATATTCGTCATGATATTCCAAGGAGACGCATTTTACATTATCAGTAGAGCTGGGACCCGTAAGCTCACAAAATCTACCAGGGGGACAATTAAGCGTACCATCTGGATTAACAAAGTCGTTCATGTAGCCACTGAAACCATCATCTCTTGCCTCTACTCCTCCACTCATTAGCAATCCTCCCGCTAAAAGGAAAGCGAAGAGTAAGGCAGAGAGTTTGGAGCCGTTGCTAGATCCGGGAGTTACCATCGGGGGTTTTCGGTCTTTCATGATTTTGATGAGAATTACAATTATGATAATTAGAGCAATTCCCCCTCCGATTGCTAGTAGCCAATTGAAAGACCCCTCTTCTTCTCCTTCTAAGGAAGCATCCAGCATTGGATCACCGGCGGCTTGATCAGCTTGTTTTTGATAAAGGGGATAGGTTTCTTCTAGAACAGTTTCTCCTTGATCATCTTCTACTGTCAGGCTTAAAGTTGGATTGTTGCAGCTAGTAGCAAGCTTGAGAGGTTCGGGAGAAATTTTCATCCTCTCCAGTCCCAGAGCGGGATCTTCTTGAGTAGCTTCTTTACCACAAGCCTTGGCGGTTAGAGTGAACTTGGGAGCTTCTTCTTCAGTGAGGCTGGTGTCTAATCGATAAGTGCTCTTAGCAGAAGACCAATTAACAAAAACTTGACCTTGATCGTCAGAAGAAACTTGCCAAATCAAAGCGCTATTGCCGGTTTTGTGATAACTGAAAAGGACCTCATTGGAAGCTTCTTGGCTTTGACTAAGCAGTTCTAATTTAGATTGATAAAGACCCGGATCGGATGGAACCGGAACTTCTAAAGTAACTGTTTTTTGTTGATTGGGACTAAGGGTAAATTCTTGATCAGCTTGCGGCTGGTCTTGAAAGCTAGGAGTAAGCGTTAGAGTCTCGCTGGATTGATTTTGAACCGGGCAAGAGATACTAAGAGAATCAGTTGTTTGAGCTACTTGACCTGGAGAAAATTGATTGTCTCCTGCTGTTAGAGAACATTCTTCGCTTTTAATTTGAGCAAAAGGTTGAGTTCCCTGGAAATTCATTTCTCCCAAACTCTTGAATGCTACTTGATCTCCTCCGGGAGTCTCTAGAAAGGCTACCACCTCAAATTCTCCGTTTAAGTAAGGAGCGGGACTGTAAGGAATTTCAACTACAATTGCCTCTTCCTTGGGCAGGTAGACTGGTCCATCCAGAGTCATCCGGTCTTTTAGTTGCCTGGTTTCTCCTTGGTTTTGGAAAATGGCTACTCCAGCCGTAAGGCCTGTTTGAGAGTAGTTTTGAGCTTCTGCCGTTAGATGAACTGCTTGATTGACTTGTCCTGGCGGTTGGACTAAGACAGCGTCAATAGCTTGAATTTGAGGCTGAGGAGGCTGCTCTTCTTCTTGGGCCGCTAAGGGTTGGTAGGTCACCAGTAAACTAAGACAAGCTAAGCTCATCAAAGTCCACCGGAGAGACTTTTTGAGGGTCCGTGGTTTCATTGGTTTTGATTTTTGGTTAAGTTTTGGTATTTGAAAAAACAATATTATGAATTGATTATACACTATCTAGTTTTTTCTGGCAAACATTTTGATTTTTTCCTTAACTTTTTTGCTAATTTCTTCTCGCATGGGACCAAAAACTTTCCGCGGATCGCTAACCTCACAACGATCTCCCAAGATATTGCAAACCTCCGTCATGGCGGCTACCCGGACATCAGTGTCAATATTAAAGCAGCAAACTCCTCCCTCAATTGCCTTCTTAACATTCTCCTCCTTCCAGCTGGAAGACCCATGCATAATCAAAGGCAAATCTGGCAGTAGCTCTCGAATTTTAGCCAGCCTCTCCCAGTCTGGCTCCTCTCGCTCCCGAAAAAATCCGTGAGCATTACCAATCCCTACCGCTAAAGCGTCGATGCCAGTTTTTTCTACTAATTCTGCTGCCTGTTGGGGGTTAGTCATCACTTCTTCCCAGTTGATTTCCTGTTCTTCTTGCCCCAAGTAGGGCACATTCCCTAACTCTGCCTGAACAGTTACTCCCTTCTCGTGAGCATAGTCCACCACTCGCTTGGTAGTGTCCATATTGTCCTTGAATTCCATTCGAGAAGCATCAATCATCACCGAATCCACTCCGGCCTCAATCGCTTCCACCACATCATCAAAGCTCTTGCCATGATCCAAGTGTAATCCGATGGAACAAGAATTTCCCTCTCGCTCGACCACTGCCTCAATCATTTTTAGCATCACCGGAGCACAGCCATAACGCATCGTTTTAGGGGTAATTTGAATCACACAATCTCGCTCCAGCTCATTCGCTGCTCGCACAATCCCCTGAGTAAACTCCAAATTGGTGGTGTTGAAGGCCCCTACAGCGTATCCCCCCTTCATTGCTTTGGTTAAAATTTCGATCGTTTTTCCTCTCATTTTTTTAATATTAATTGTTTTATATAAAATCTTGTCATTCCGGATATTTCCTGCGGAAATATCCGGAATCTACTCTAAATTAGGCTAAAATACCTGCTAATCTGCGCTCTTGAGATACCCCGCCGAGGAGACATGCCATGACGGGCCCCTGCCAAAAAATAGTGCCAAAATGTAACCAGCAACAACGAAACTATCCTCATAATTTAGGGCTTTCAAATTTGAGTGCAGTTCTAACTTGCTCCGCCGTAGCGGCTACGCAAAGGCGAGGGAAAAGTTGAGCACCGAAATGAGCTGTACTAGTACTAGAAGTACAGTGAATGAGGCACGGAAACTTTAACAATAAACTACAACTTGTAACAGCAAAACCTAGGACTTTCAAATTTGAGTGAAGCTCTAGGCGACGCCGAGGCTTTGGCTGAGCCGTACTGAGAGAGGTACGGTGAGGTCAAAACGCAGGCGGCAACAACGAGATTCACCAAATTTGAAAGTCCCCCTCTAAAACTCGCGGCTAATACGAGACACCTCCTCCAGCGCAGTAACTCCCTCAATCACTTTTAGGATTCCATCTTGGGTCATAGTTAACATTCCCGACTCCACTGCCTTGTCCTCAATCTCTCTAGTAGTCGGCATTCCCGAGAGTATCTTCTCCATCGCCTCTCCCACTTCCAATACTTCTACTACTGGCACCCGACCTTCGTAACCCAAATTATAGCACTTATCACAACCACCCGGGTAGTAAATCTCCTTTGGAATCTCTAGATTTAGATTGGCTTTAGGCGAAATAGAATTAACCACCTGCTCCAATAGTTCCTTGTCTTCTCCCTTCAAGGGAAGCTTTTGCTTACAATGAGGACAAATTTTCCGAATCAACCGTTGCGCCATAAAACAATTGGTGCCGCTAGAAAGATCGGAGATGTTCATATTCATATTCAGAAGGCGCTGAAAAGAACCCGCCGCACTATTGGTGTGCAAAGTAGAGAGCACTAAGTGACCGGTCAAAGCTGCCTGATAAGCAATTTGGGCTGTTTCCTCATCTCGAATCTCTCCAATCATCATAATGTCGGGATTTTGACGCAATAGAGAACGCATCGCGGTGGCAAAAGTATATCCCTCTTTGTCGTTAACCTGAGTTTGAATAATACCATCCATTTGATACTCAATCGGATCTTCCACAGTGATAATTTTCAGCTCCGGACGATTAAGATGGCCCAGAATAGAATACAAAGTTGTAGTTTTTCCGCTTCCGGTAGGACCGGTGTTAATTACGATACCATTAGGACGAACGATGTTTCTCTTAATGCGCTCTAAGCTAAGAGTATTGATTTCTAAGCTTTCTAATTTAGGCTTCAAGGAATCACTTCTCAAGAGCCGCATTACAATAATATCTCCAAATCCTCCTAAGATAATAGAGAGGCGAATGTCGATTTTTTCCCCGACTTTCTGATGAAGACTGTCAGGAAGGATCAAGCGGAAACGGCCATCTATCACTCCTTCCCGAGACTCAGTCTTAAAGCCCGCAAGAGACTTGATTTCGTTTACTAGACTCAGAAAGTCCCCCATCGGTAAAGAAACAATATCGTGCAATACTCCATCTACTCGATAACGAACCTTAAACTCCCCATCTCCTGGCTCAATATGAATATCCCCCGCCTTCATCAGCACTCCTCCGGTCATAATGCCTTTTAACATCCCCGTGGATTTAAGTTTACTAAGCACCTTGGACATCAAAGGACGATTCTTAATGACTTTTTCTAGGTTATTAAAGTATTTTTCTTCTAATAAGATCCCACCCGCCAAGGATTGGACCATCAATTTATTATAAATCTCGATCAAATAATCTCCCTTCCCGGCTACTCGTTGCAGCTCCTCGAGACTGGTTTCTCCTGCGATTGACTTTAGCATTCCATCTTGCTCTAAAGTAATCATTCCTTTTTCCAGGGCAACATTTCTAATTTCATCTTCTGAAGATAAATTTTCAATCAACTCCTTAATGTCACTATCCACTTTGAGAATCTCAAAAATTCCTACTCGGCCTTTATAGCCTAAGCCGCGACATTTAGTGCAGCCTTTGGGACGCCAAAGGGCCTCAATATCTTTAGGAACCTCTACCTTGGAATGAGGAGAAACCAAAGAAAGCATCTTTTTTATTACCTCTACCGTCTCCTGCGCTGGCTCATACTTTTCTTTACAGTGAGGGCACAATCTCCGCAAAAGTCGCTGGGCAATAAATACGTTAGCCGCCGGTCCAATCAAGGAAGGCTTCACACCTAGGTCTAAGATTCTCCCTACTACTCCAGCGGCGCTGTTAGCATGAATAGTGGAAAGCACTAAATGTCCCGTAAGAGCAGAATGAATAGCAGTCTCAGCGGTTTCTTCGTCTCTAATTTCCCCTACTAGAATTACATCGGGGTCTTGGCGCACCACCGCTCTTAACCCTTCTTGAAAAGTGTAGCCCTCCTCTTCGTTAACCTGAGTTTGACTTACTCCTGGAATCTGATACTCCACCGGATCCTCGATGCTGATAATTTTTCGATCCGGAGTATTGAGATGTTTAATAATAGAATATAAAGTGGTGGTTTTTCCGCTTCCGGTAGGACCAGAATTGATAATCAGTCCTTGCTTCTTCTCTGTTTGGTCCATTAGCCACTCATGATTGATGCCTTGGAGACCTAACTTACTTAACTCTAAATCATCCATTTTTTGACTAAGAAGACGCATTACAATACTTTCTCCGAAGCTCCCGGGAATGATAGAAACTCGCACTCCCATATCCTCATTATCATCCAGTCTTATCGAAAAACGACCATCCTGGGCGGCATCGTGCACATTGAGCATCATCTTGGCCAATACCTTCACTCGAGAAACAATGGAAGAATAGGTATTAATAGGAAATTCCGCTACATCTTGTAATACTCCATCAATTCGATATCGCAACCGAACCTTCTCGTTTTTTTGAGGTTCAAAATGGATATCAGAAGCATCCAGCTTCATTGCTCCCGCGGTTATCATATTGAAAACTTCGGTGGTAGGAATTTCACTAATTCGCTTCTCCAGATCTACTAGCCCTTTCAGATTTTTCTCGAACTCTGCCAAATCCTCTCCGCTCAACCCCATTCTCAGATAATCAAATTTATCAATCAACTTAATCTTATCATAACCCTCCCAGGCCCTCTCTAAAGAAGAATAGGACACTACATACGCTTCTAAATCATAACCGTGCTGGCTTTGAAAATCCTCCAAAAAGCTTCGAGCTGCTGGGTCCTCAGGATCCGACAAGGCTACTTTAACCTTTTTCCCTTTTTTAAAGATTATTGCCAGCTTTAACTTTTGAGCCTTCTCTTTGGGAATGATTGTGACATTCTCTTGATCCACCGGAAAGATATTCAGATCTAAGTAAGGAAGCTTCATGCGCTTGGCTAACTGCGAAGCCCTTTCTTCTTCTGATTTACGATGAGATTTTTTTAGAGTTCGATGCAAGCGAGCATCATTGCCAACATTAAAATTGTCCTTCCGTAAAGATTTTAAATCTCTGAGTCGCTCTTCTTCGGCTAATCGTTCCTCTTCTCCTTCTGAATCCGATCGAAAAGAAGCCCAGGAATCTTGGGAATCATCACTCAAATCACCATTACTTTTATCATTTCCCAAGGAGGCTGTTGAAATCTGAGATTGAGGCTTCACCTGAGAACTAGCCTCTGCCTGTGCTTGAGCTTGAGCTGCCTGTCTTTGACCAACTTCCCCTCGCACTCCCGATGAACCAGGAGATTGGCCAGCCTCTTTTAAGTCTTCTTTATTCATTATACTTTTCTAGCTATTTTTAATTTTTGCTTTTGTTTTTTGGAATATTTCCCTTGATTTTAAGTTTATCGGTGTCATCCGTCCTAATTTATTACAAAGTACTTTGGTTTTATTTAACGCCACCTTTTAATAATTCGGCGACTTTGTCTCGATCTTTTTTTCTTATCAGGAGTTTTACTCTACCAGCCAAATTTAAATGCGGTCTTGCCCCTCCGGCATCATCCGCAAAAATCAAAGCCTTTATTCCATTGGATTCTAGTAGGCCTTTATCTACTTCCGCCTCAATTCTTGTATTATATTGTTCTATTATAATTAAATTACTCATTTTTTACACTAATTGCCAATCGAAACTGCTTTGTTCTGGATAAAACTAAAACCCTCGAGCAACTAAGCAACTTTCCCGCTCTGAGTAAGAATCCAATCCTGATGTAGCGCCAAAAATGAAATTCTCGCCTCCCCACTCCGCTAGCTTCGGATGATATTCAGAACCTCATCCCTTCTCTCCTCCATCAACTCTTTAGTTTTAGCCTCTAAATTAAGCCGGATTTTAAACTCAGTATTAGAAGCTCGCACATTAAACCACCAATCTTTAAAGTCAATCCGCACTCCGTCCAACTCGTCTAATTCGCCTTCAGTATAATCCTTTTTCAGCTTCGTAAAGACCGCCTCCTTATCCTGAACCTCAGAATTAATCTCCCCACTATGATAATACTTTTTCAGTTCCTTGACCAGCTCCGACATTGGCCGACCCGTCTCGTTAAGAAGATTGAGAATCATCACCACTGCCAACGAAGCCATTTCCGCTTTGTAATTTTCTTCAAAAAAATAATGGCCACTTAATTCTCCGGCAAACACTGCTCCCTCTTTTCTCATTTGAGCTTTAATTAAGGAATGCCCCACTCGGCAACGCTTCACTATCCCTCCAGCCGCCTCCACAAACTCCTTCACCGCATTAGAGCTACGCAAATCCATCAATATTTTACCGCCTGGATGCTTTTTGAGCACTTCTCGAGCGATTAAGCCGGTAATAAAGTCCATTGGTATCACTTCGCCCTTTTCATCCACAAAGCCCACTCGATCCGCATCTCCATCATAAGCCACTCCCAAATCTGCCTGCTGATCCTTAACGGTCTCTTGCAATTCTCTGAGAGTCTCTGTTTTGAGGGGATTGGCCTCGTGATTAGGAAAGTTTCCATCCAATTCTTCAAAAAGGTAACTGGCTTTTAAGTGCCCTCGCTTTTCTAGAGATTCCAGAATCGGCTTGTCAATTGCCCCAATTCCATTGGCAAAATCAACCACTATCTTGCGAGGAGTAATTTTAGCAACCTCCGCATTAAAAAAGCTTTTAATGTATTCGAAATATTGCTTTCGAAAATCCTCTCGATCTTCCACTTTGGACTTCTCGCCTTTCAAATCTGGAAAGTCATTCTTCAAAACCAAGTCTCGAATCTCCTCCATCCCCGCTCCCTCGCCAATCGGAACCGCCTCCTTGAAGAACATCTTAAAACCGTTGTACTGAGCCGGATTATGGGAAGCCGTAATGATGATTCCCGCATCCACCTCCAACTTGCCACTAGCAAAATATAGCATGGGAGTAGTTGCTAGGCCCAAGCGCACTACAGCCGCTCCTTGATCTAAAATCCCCCCAATTAAACGATCTTCCAGGATTTCTGAACTAGCTCGCATATCCTTACCTACTACAACTTTTTTCGCCCCCGTGTACACAACTAGCGCCCGGCCTAAACGATAAGCCATCTCACCATCAAGTTCTTGTGGATAAAGCCCCCGAATATCATAGGCCTTAAAAATTCCGGGGTTGATTTTACTGGTTTTCATGATTTTGAGTTTTAAGTTTTATAAACAAACCTCTATGATTAAAATTTTCTAGGAATATCTTTTCGCTCACCGCTTCTGTTTCTTTTTCTCTTCCCCAAGAAGGATCTTTAAAATAGATTTTCCATCCTTCTTTTTCCTTGCTGGCACCTATTACTAAAACAATGTGTTTACCCGGGCCTTCTGTCACTTCATTGTACATTTCATAGTAATTTATAGATCCCAAAAATAACCACCCCTCAGAGAGAAAGAATATTACCCTCTCTATCGGCACCATACTATCTCTCAAGACATCTAATCCGAAAGATTGAATATACTTTTCTAGGCCTTTATGAAAAATCCCCTTAATATCATCGGGCCGCTCAATTTTCTTGGGGATCTCAAAAGTGCCAAAAACAAGACTCTCTTGCGACATTTGATAAAGCGTCTGACTTGATGTCTTGCCTAAATAATCAGTAATCATCTTTAAGGAAGCAATTGCACAAACTTGTTGCTTCCAAAGTTGATAGAGTTCATGGTCCGGAGCTCCAAAATCTTTTTCTTGATAAAATTTTCGAGTATTTTTTAAATGCCTACCAGGAAAATATTCCTCTCCACCCAAGCTTAATAACCTAAATCTCCAGTAAACTTTCTTGGCAAGCAACGCCACCTTCTTTAATAGATTCTTTAACGATACCATGCCCTTTCAAGATTATTTTGATATTCAACTATTTCAACTATTTGAAATTGTTTTAAAATTTGAAACTTAAAATTCATAATTCCATACTAATCCTCCGCTCCTCCTCTCCCAAAATCTCAAACCCTACCCTCAAAAATTCCCCTTCCTTTGGCCAAATATCCTCAATCCGCTCCGGCCACTCTACTAAAACTAGATTCCGAGGGTCTCCAATGATTTCCTGCCAGCCCAACTCTAGCACATCCGAGCTTTCCACGCGATAGCAATCTAAGTGATAAACAGTCTGAAATCCCTGACTCTCTCCAGACTTGCTCAATGGATACTTTTTCATGATTACAAAAGTCGGCGAGGTAAAAGGCCCCCGCGCCCCCAAAAACCTCAAGACTTGCTGAGAAAAAGTGGTCTTTCCTGCTCCCAATTCGCCTTGCAAAAACAAAACATTTCGACTCTCAGAGGCCATTTTCTTGATTACCTCCCTGGCAATTTTTTCTGTGTCCTTGAGATTTTTAGCTAAAAATTCTTTTTTCATGATTTCCTTTCTTAAATCCCCTATAAATCAAATTTTTATTTTTCAATATCCCGCTGGATAAAGCTTTTGACTTCTTCCCTACTTAATTGCATAGCTTCATCTTAGAAACTGTCTGAGAAGTATTCTTCGTCTACGAAAATTTCATAATCTCGTGCGAAAATTTTGAAAATTGAGGAAGTTGTAGCCTAAGCTACGGTGACGAGATTTGATAAATTTAGAGCCGAGATTTGGGATTTGCAGTAGGAGAATACTTTTCAGACAGTTTCTTAGCTTAAACTAAATTTATTATTAAGCATTTAGTCATTGAATTATTAGAAATTGCTTAACAATTCAAAATTGAAAATTTAGTTCTTTTTATCCATAAAAACTTGCCTAAATATTTCATACATCACCAACTCCCCAAAAGTAATCACGAAAATTGCCAGCCAAGCCCAACCACTCAAAGCCACTGTCCCTAAAAATGACTGCAAAGAAGGCAAATAAACCGCTGCTACCAACATCAAAAACCCAGCTATTATTGACCAATTGAGGTAACGATTAGAAAAAATGTCCTTTCTAAAAATCGGACGCTTCAGCGATCGCACCGAATAAGCAAACAATAGAGAGTCTAAGGCTGTTAAAACGAAAACCGCAGTACGCAACCGCTCAATTGGCCAACCAAGCTTTATCAAAAGCCAAAAAAAGCCAAAAGTTACGATTCCATTAATTATGAATATAGCAATAATCCAACGCCGAATCGGTTTATTGATAATCGGTTCCTGAGGAGCACGAGGAGGTTCCTGCATTACTCCTCTTGTTTCCTGTTCGGTAGTCAAAGCAATCCCTGGAAAGCCATCGTTGACTAAATTAATCCAAAGAATTTGAGCTGCCAAAAGAGGCAAGGGAAGACCCAAGGCCATTGCCCCAATAAATAACACCACTTCCGTAAAAGTATCTGTTACCAAAAAAATAAATATCTTTCGAATATTAGAAAAAGCCACCCTCCCTTGTTCGATAGCTCTAGTAGCAGTAGCAAAGTTATCATCCAATAAAACTAAATCCGCCACTTCCTTTGCCACATCAGTCCCGGATCCAACCGCGATTCCAATGTCTGCCGCCTTAAGAGCGGGGGCATCATTAATTCCGTCCCCAAACATTGCCACAATTTGATTATTTTTGTGCAAGGCCTCTACTATTCGCAATTTTTGTTCGGGAAGGGCCCGGGAATATAACAAAACTTTTCGGCAATGTTTTTCTAGTTGCTTATCACTTAGTTTCGCCAATTGATAACCCTCTAAAATCTGGTCATCTTGAAGCTCGAAGCCTAACTCCTGCGCTACAGCTTTAGCAGTTAGGCGATGATCGCCAGTGATGATAATCGGATTAATACCAGCTTCTTTTATTTTGCGCATAGAATCCACCACTTCCTTCCGGACGGGATCTTTAAGCCCAATAAATCCTACTAAAGTTAACTCTTGAGCCAATTGATCAATGTCCGTTACCTTAGTTTGAGGTGACACTTTCCTTTGAGCACAAGCCACCACCCTTAAACCCTGGGTAGTTAAGTCTTCTAGTTTTTCAGCCAGACGATTTCTTAATTTATTGTCCAAGGAGTCTTTTTTGCCAGTCTGCCAATCTACTGCCTGACAACGACTCATCACTTCCTCCGGAGCTCCTACTACTAAGAGTTCTTGTTGCTTTTTATTGGGATTTTCTCGTAAAGAAGCCGCTAACCGTACCTGGGAATTAAAAGGAAATTTTTTAACAAGTGGATTTTGTTTTTCAAGTCTTTTTAATTTGAGACCGGACTCCACGGCGCCCAACAAAAGAGCTTTGTCAGTGAAATCTCCGTGAACTTTCCATTTAGAGTAATCCTTTTCTGGGTTCTCTACAAAAGCATCGTTGGTGAGACCTCCAATCATCAAGGCCTCCTTTTCGCCTTCGTTCCATTGTCCGCTTCCTGTGTTTTTCTGTTTAGAATTTTTGTAATTTTTAAAAGAAGCAATTACTCGTTCTTGGGAAACCAGGCTCTTACCGGCAATCACTTGGCTCACTCGCATTTTTCCTTCTGTAAGAGTGCCGGTTTTATCGGTACAAACCGTGGTAACACTTCCTAAGCTCTCCGCGGCCGTCAATTTCTTAACCACTCCTTTATTCTTGAGGATTCTCCGCATCGCCAAAACCAGCACTACCGTAGTAGCAGGGAGTAAGCCCTCTGGGATTGCTGAAACTGCTAAAGCTAGAGCCACGATAAACACCTCTGCTAAGTCTCTGCCCATCAAAAACCCTTCTGCGACGATTACTCCAATCGCCAACACCACAAACAGAGCCAACCACTGAGAAAGTCTAGCAATTTTCTTCTGAAGGGGGGTTTTAGGCTCCACGGTATCTTTCACCAAAGCAACAATTTCTCCAAACTGGGTACTAAGACTAGTCTCGGTAACTATTATTTTAGCTTGCCCTCGCTCCACCACTGTGCCCATAAAAGCCATGTTTTTTCTTTCCGCCACCACTGCCTCTTCAGCTACTTTCCGAGAACCCTTACTCACCGCCAACCACTCCCCTGTTAAAGAAGCTTCGTTTATCTTCAGATCATCAAACTCCACGATCCTTCCATCAGCTGGGACTTTGTCTCCTGCCTTCAAAATTACTAAATCCCCCGGAACTAACTCCTCACTATCAAGCTTTCTTTCCTTACCCCCTCTAATAACCCTTGCCTCCAAGCGAACCGCCTCGTTAAGAGCCTCCAAGGAGTTATTAACCTTATTTTCTTGATAATACCCCACCAGGGTATTGATCAAGAGCACTATTAGGATGAAAACGGCGTCAGAAAAATGCCCCAAAGCAAAAGAAATTCCAGTAGCTGCTAACATTATGTAGGTCAAAGAATTGGTAAACTGATCAAGAAAAATTTTTAATCGAGAGAACCGCTTTTTTTGAGGCAAAACATTCTTACCGTGTAATTCTAATCTTTTCTGAGCTTCCCTCTCTGTTAAGCCTCGGACCCCAGTTTTAAGCTTCTTTTGAACAGTTTCTATTTTCCAGTTGTGCCAATTTTTTTCCATATAAATAAAATTAATTAAATCAAAATCATTCAGTTAAAATCAGTATCCTCATTTTATCACTTTTATCCTTTCTTGGCCAAATCAAAAAAGCAGGCCCTAAAAAGCCTGCTTTTCCTCGAAAACTAAATCTAAAGACAGTAAGCAATAACCCCGATTATCGAAAATTTACTATTTCTTCCTGTACCCAGTCCCAGCTGGAATAAGTTTTCCAATAATTACATTCTCCTTGAGACCGCGCAAATGATCCATCTTTCCCTGAGTAGCTGCCTCGATAAGAACCTTGGCAGTTTCCTGGAAAGACGCTGCGGAAAGGAAGCTATCAGTAGAAAGGGCCACTTTGGAAATTCCCAACACTAGTCGCTCTCCTACTGCTTCTTTACCGCCCTGCTGGATAGTTTGCTCGTTAATAGCCTCGAATTGAACATAATCAATCACGTCACCCGCCAAAAGTTCAGTGTCTCCCGGATCTAAAACTTGAGTCCTAGAAAGCATCTGCCGGATAATGATCTCAATGTGCTTATCACTAATTCCTTCTCCTTGAGTTTGATAAATTTCCTGGACCTCTCGGAGAATATAACGATAAACAGGATCTCGGCCACTAACCTTGAAGAGTTTCTTGAGGTCGATATGACCCTCTGAGAGAACCTGGCCCTGAGTAACTAAGTCTCCCTCCTGAACTTTCATGTTCATAATACCAGGAACGATGTATTCCTTACTATCAGTCTTCTTCTTGCTTAAACCATCCTCTTCGTTGCGTTGAATGCGAATAATTTTCTGTTTCCGGTTTTCTCGGATCTCCTCTACCACCCCGTCAAACTCCGCTACTACCGCCTCCGCTTTAGGAGTTTGAGCTTCAAAAATCTCTTGAACACGGGGTAGACCCTGGGTGATATCTGTTCCCGCCACCCCTCCGATATGAAAGGTCCGCATGGTCAACTGAGTTCCCGGCTCCCCAATTGCCTGAGCAGCCACAATTCCCACTGCCTGACCCACATTTATAGTTTCGTTTCTTCCTAAATCTTTACCGTAACATTTCTGGCAAACTCCCCGAATGGTTCGACAAGTTACTAAGCTTCTAATTTTTACTCGCTCCACGCCACTTTCCTCAATAACGATAGCTTGATCGGCTTCCACTAGCCCTCCTGAAGCCACCAGTTCTTCACCAGTTTGAGGGTTAATTACAGCGTCTACCACCACTCGACCTTCTACTCTAGAAGCAAACTCCTGGCCAATGTAATCAGAATCTTCTCGATAAATATAAACCCCTTCTTCGTCACCACAATCATCCTCCCTGACTACCACATCCTGACAAACATCTACTAAACGTCGAGTAAGATAGCCCGCAGTAGCAGTTCTTAGCGCAGTATCAGCCATTCCTTTTCGAGCACCGTGGGTAGAAATGAAATATTCCAATACATTATAGCCCTTCTTAAAAGAACCTTTGATAGGTAATTCAATGGTTTCCCCGGTAGGTCCCGCCACTAACCCCTTCATTCCCGCTACCTGAACTACTACCGCCTCTGAGCCTCGAGCTTTGGAATTAACCATGGCATAAACCGGTCCCTCTACATCAATTACCTTAGTCACCTCTCCGGCAATTTCATTCTTGGTTTCGTTCCAAATCTCAATAATTTGGGTGCGTCGCTCGGAGTCAGTAAGAAGTCCCATTTCAAATTGTTCATGAACCTCAGCCACCTTTTCATCGGCCGCTAATAAAATATCCTCTTTGGAGTCAGGCTCCCGGAAGTCGTCCATTCCCAGACTGATTCCCGACTGAGTTACATATCGAAAACCTAAATCTTTCAGTTTATTAACAAATCCCGCCGCCTCAAAACTTCCTCTTTTTTGGATGAAAGCATTTACTAGTTGCTTGAGCTCGGTCTTAGTCATTTGCTGGTTGACATACCGCATCTCTAAAGGAAGAACATCGTTCAGGAGAGCTCTTCCGGCAGAAGTCTCAAATTTTTCTCCTTTATAGTACAAAATAATCTTAGAGCGCAAATTAACCGTTTCCATTTGATAGGCTCCGATTAAGGATTGTAGAGAATCAAAAATCATACCCTCTCCCTTGAGGTTACTCTTGATAGTAGTCATGTAATAAATTCCCAATACAATGTCCTGGCTAGGAGTAGTGATTGGCTCTCCACTAGAAGGCTTCAGAAGATTTCTGCTAGAAAGCATGATCTCAGCGCTTTCTTCACGAGATTTAGCTGTGAGAGGAACATGCACCGCCATCTGGTCACCATCGAAATCAGCATTAAAAGCCGGACAAACCATGGGGTGAATCTGCAAAGCCTTTCCTTCAATCAAAACTGGTTGGAAAGCCTGAATGGAAAGTCGATGTAAGGTAGGAGCTCGGTTTAGTAATACATAGTGATGATCAATAATTTCATCTAACATTTCATAAGCCTCTTCTTTTTCACTGTCTACTATTCGGCCAGCCGTCCGAACATTGTGAGCAAACTCCTTTTCGATTAGTTTATTGATAATAAAAGGCTTAAAAAGCTCCAGGGCCATCTTTTTAGGAATTCCGCACTGGTGAAGTTGAAGCTGCGGTCCAATAACAATCACGCTTCGACCGGAATAATCCACCCTTTTCCCTAAAAGGTTTTGTCGAAAACGCCCATGCTTTCCTTTTAACATATCCGCTACCGATTTCAGAGCTCGACGCTGACCAGTAGAAGCCGCCACCTGCACCTGATTACGCCGAGAACTGTTGTCCAGCAAAGCATCCACCGCTTCTTGAAGCATTCGCTTTTCATTTCGCTGAATAACCTCCGGTGCCCCTAGCTCAATTAGCTTCTTAAGGCGATTATTGCGATTAATAATTCTCCGATAAAGATCGTTCAAATCAGAAGTGGCAAAACGTCCTCCGTTCAATTGAACCATGGGACGAAGATCAGGAGGAATGACCGGGATTACTCGCAACATCATCCACTCGGGACGAATACCGCTTCGCTGAAATCCTGCCAAGAGCTTGAGGCGCTTAAAGAGGCGCTTTCGATCAACGCTTTCCCCCGATTCTAAGGCTTCTTTGATTTTAGTGATCTCCTCTCCTGGATCAACCTCCCTCAAGACTTGCTCGACTGCCTCCGCTCCAATGGCCGCGGTAAAAACATGCCCGAACTTACGAGAAATATTGTAATAATCCAACTCAGAAAGAATAGTTTTCTTTTGGAGATTCTTAAGTAATTCCTTGTTAGCCTGATAAACCGCCTTGACTTCCTCTTTTTGCTTCCCGACCGCCTCCTTTGCGGAGGCCTCATATTCCTTTTTGAGGTCTTCTAAGGCGGCCTTTCGAGCCTCATCATCTACACTTATCACAATATAACTAGCAAAATAGATAACCTTCTCTAATTGCTGCAAAGACATATCTAACGCCAAACCAATTCGAGAAGGAATTCCTCGTAAAAACCAAATGTGCGAAACTGACACTGCCAAGGCAATATGCCCCATTCTTTCTCTTCGAACAATCGAACGAGTAACTTCTACTCCACATTTATCACAAATAATACCCTTGTAACGAATTCTCTTGTACTTCCCACAATAACACTCCCAGTCTTTGGCAGGACCAAAAATTTTCTCACAAAAAAGGCCATCTTTTTCAAAGCGCTGAGTACGATAATTAATGGTCTCCGGCCGCAACACTTCTCCGTAAGACCATTGCAAGATCCTCTCCGGAGAAGCAATTTTAAGCTGGATAGCGTCAAAGTCAGAAATTTTAGTAGTGTTTTCTAGCATGGAAGTAGAGTATTTAAGAGATTGAAGTTATATAGAAATTGATAAAAATATCCTCAAAAAATCAACTAAGTAGTTTAAATTTCAACTGGCTGCTCAATGGTTGGCTGATCGCCTGCCTCCTGATAAGAGGGCTTTTTAATTCGCGTTAGATCTTTATAAATAAAGTAAGGGTAAATAACATAAAACGGAGCCAAGAAACTAGCTAATACTTGCATCACGAGATTGATTTCGAAATTAAAATTGGAACCACCAACGAATCCCAGTGACAATAACAAGGCGATCACTGCCGATAACACCATCATCGTAATTGCTACAAGTAAACCCAAAAACAAATATCTTCCCAGAACTCCCCACCAGTAACCCTGGATTAAGGCTTTACTTTCCCTTAAGGCTTCCATCCCCTTTTTATCCTCAAATATCAATGTGTACAAAGAGAGAGAATAATAGATGCTCATAATAATACCCGGGATAATTAATAACAGGCTCCAAAGAATTACTAGTATCACATTAAGAAACAATACCCACAACAAAGACCAAAAATTGCCTTTAAAGGAAACAAAGACGGATTCAAAAGAAACAATTTTTCCTTTTTCAATTCGCTTGATAGCAAATATAATTCCGATATTAACTAAAGCAACAATGAGTCCAGCCAACAGCCCTACCCCCAGACTCGGTAAAATAATCGAAGTTCCCAAAGAAGCAAGGGTTTCCTTAAAAACATCTCGGGGGTTCTCTCCTTCGAAATTCGAACCAATAGCAGTAACTAATTTCTCCTTTTGTTCTTCGTTAAGATTTTCCCAGTCCCCTCCTTGTTGATAAACCTCTTTCACTGTAGAAATCTCCGCCTCACTTAATCCTAGATTACCCAAAAATTCCTTTTGAAAGCGCTCTTGGAGATGAGATTGAAAAAAAATCATTCCCATATTAACTACAAAGGAAACCACCACCGCAATCAAAAATATCCGAAAGTACTTTTTGTACATCCGAAAGGAATTTTCCAATAAATCTCCCACATCGATTAATCTTTTTTTCTCATTCATAGTACTTGAAGTAAAATTTAAGAATCTGAAGCTAATCTAATCTAGCTCTTTAAGTTACCGAAAGAGAGGCACGATAAATCACTCCCCTGGCTTAATTCAAGTCCTTTCAACTAGGTTAACCTCTAAGGCCAGCGCCTTTAATTCATTGATCAAAACATGGAAAGAGGCCGGCAAATTAGGGGGCTTAATTGATTCACCTTTAATGATTGCTTCGTAGGCCTTGCTTCTTCCTAACACATCATCCGATTTAATAGTCAGCATTTCTTGAAGAGTATGAGCCGCGCCATAACCCTCCAGCGCCCAAACTTCCATCTCTCCGAAGCGTTGGCCGCCAAATTGAGCTTTTCCACCCAAGGGCTGTTGCGTAATTAGGGAATAAGGACCAATTGAGCGCATGTGAATCTTATCTTCTACTAAGTGATTAAGTTTCATCACATACATATATCCCACAGTGGTCTTGTCGTCAAAGAATTTCCCAGTCTTTCCATTGGTTAATTGAACCTTTCCGTCTTCTGGCAAGCCTGCCTTTCTGAGCTCTTGCTTAATTTGTTCTTCTGTAACTCCACCTAAAGAAGGAGAGGCCGCTCGGTAACCCAAGGTACCAGCCGCCCAACCTAAATGAGTTTCAAAAATTTGACCAATGTTCATTCGAGAAGGTACTCCCAAAGGAGTTAGGATTAATTCAACTGGAGTTCCACCAGGAAGATAAGGCATATCTTCCATCGCCGCGATTTTAGAAATTACCCCTTTGTTTCCATGTCGTCCCGCCAACTTATCTCCCACGGAAATTTTGCGTAACTTAGCGATGGAAATTTGGATTCTCTGAATTACTCCCGCCGGAAGCTTGTCGCCTTGTTCTCTGGAGAAAATTTTAATATCCACTACTTTTCCGCTCTTACCATGAGGTAAATACAAAGAAGTGTCTTTCACATCTCGGGCTTTCTCTCCAAAGATTGCTCGAAGCAACTTTTCTTCGGCAGTTAGCTCTCCCTCTCCCTTTAAAGTAACTTTACCAACCATGATATCCTTAGAAGAGAGCTCCGCTCCAATTCGAACAATTCCTGTTTCGTCTAAATTTCGCAAGCGATCTTCTCCAATATTAGGAATATCTCGAGTAACTACCTCCGGCCCTAATTTAGTCTCTCGAACGTCTACCGAAAAGTCTTCAATATGAATAGAACTATAACGGTCATCCTGAACTAATTTTTCGGAAATAATAATAGCGTCCTCATAGTTGTAACCCTCCCAAGGCATAAAAGCCACCAATACATTTTGGCCCAAAGCCAGCTCCCCATTTTCGGTAGAAGCTCCGTCTGCCAATAAATCGCCTTTCTTTACCTCCTGACCTTTATCTACTCGAGGAACTTGGTTCATGCTGGTGAAGGCATTGGATTTCTCAAAGCTTTGTAGACGATAAGTTCTTCTCTGGGATCTCTTTGCTTTGCCAGTAGGCTTTTCTTTAACAACAATCTGATTGGCGTCGACTTCAACTACTTCTCCATCCGCCTTAGCCAAAACCACCTGTCCGGAATCCCCAGCCGCCTTATCCTCTAGACCAGTTCCTACGAAAGGAGCCTGGGGAGTAATACAAGAAACTGCCTGACGTTGCATATTAGAACCCATCAAAGCTCGGTTGGCGTCATCGTGCTCCAAAAAAGGAATCAATCCAGTGGCCACTGAAATGCATTGCTTAACAGAAACATCCACATGATCGACATTTTCAACCTCCACCTCCGAGGCCTCGCCCTTCACTCGAGCTGCAATCACCTCTTCTACGATATTGTCAAATTTATCTAACTCAATGCCAGCATGAGCAATGTTCTTCCCCTCTTCTTCAATCGCATTTAAATATTCAATTTCATTAGTAGCAAACGGTGCTACCTTGACCTTTTGTTTAACGGCATTCTTGAGAAGTTCTAAGTCTGAATTACTAATTTGATGAAACTTCTCTAGAATAACGCTTCCTTTGGAATCCTTGATGTTCTCTTTTAAAATTCGCCCCACCAAATCCTGGCTCTCTCGGAGATCAACTTGCTTCTTTACCTTTCTATAGGGAGTTTCCAGAAAACCATACTCGTTGATACGAGTATAACAAGCCAAATGCCCGATTAATCCAATATTAGGTCCCTCTGGAGTTTGCACCGGACAAATTCTTCCGTAGTGAGAAGTGTGAACATCCCTCACTTCAAATCCAGCTCGCTCTCGAGTTAGTCCTCCGGGCCCCATCGCGCTCAATCGACGCTTATGTTCTAGTTCTGCTAAAGGATTAACCTGGTCCATAAACTGAGAAAGCTGCGAAGAAGAAAAAAATTCCTTAATAGAAGCAGCTACTGGACGAGGGTTGATGATCTGTCCATGCACCACGGTTGCTACATCGCAAGTACTCATCCGATCTCGGATATTTCTGACCATCCGGGCCAATCCCACTCTAACTTT
The DNA here is from genome assembly GCA_964346295.1 of uncultured Bdellovibrionales bacterium. Taxonomy (GTDB): domain Bacteria; phylum Patescibacteriota; class Minisyncoccia; order Moranbacterales; family DUUL01; genus CAYFUG01. Next base: position 20,337 of record CAYFUG010000006.1, on the reverse strand, counting down.
GTTTTGCACTAACTCCCCCACTCCTCTCAATCGGCGACTTCCCAAGTGGTCAATATCATCCGGCTGGGCAGTAGGATCATTATTTAATTTAATAATTTCTCCGATAATTGCTAGCAATTCTTCTTGCCCTAGTACTCGACACCGCTCATCTTCTTCGGAACGATTAAGCCCCAGCCGAAAATTCAATCGATGACGACCTACTCTACCGAAATCATAGCGCTCAAAACTAAAAAAAGTGCTGTCGATCATTTGCCGAGCGTTCTCTTCGGTAGCTAAATCCCCCGGTCGTAGTCGTTTATAAACTTCTCTGTAAGCCTCACCGGTAGTTTTAGCCGGATCCTTGGCTAAAGTCTCCTCTATATAAGAAGTCTCCCCTGAGTCTACTCCAGCAAAGGCCTGCTTAATTTGTTTATCACTTTCTAAGCCAAAAATTCTCAACAAAGAAGTAACGGGAACTTTTCTTTTTCGGTCAATCTTCACCCAAATAGCACCATTAAAGTCTGTTTCTATCTCCAGCCAGGCTCCTCGATGAGGAATCACTTTAGAGCCAAACAATTTCTTTCCTCGCTGATAATCCATAGCGAAAAAAGCTCCTGGGCTCCGAATTAACTGAGAAACCACCACTCTTTCTACGCCATTGATAATAAAGGTTCCTCGATCGGTGATCAAGGGAAAATCAGCTAAAAAAATCTCCTGCTCTCTGACTTCTCCTGTTTTCTTAATTAGCAAATTGGCCTGCACTCTCAAAGGAGCATCATAAGAAACATTTTTCTCTTTAGCGGTTACTTCATCATATTTAGGATCATCTAAGTAATAATCTCCGAAGCTAACCTCTAGTTCTTTCCCCGTAAAATCAGTTACCGGAGAAATTTCTTGAAGTAATTCCTTAAGGCCTCTTTCCATAAACCAATTGTAAGAAATAATTTGAGGCTCGATCAAATTAGGCAAGGAAACCAAGGATTGCCGACGAAAAAATTTTCGACTAGAAAGACTGGACTTGGATCCGAAGCGAGATTTTACCACCAATTCTTTAGGAGCGTTGTTCATAAGAGTAAAGGAGAGCTAAGGCTTAGATATATTTATAAATAATAAAAAAAATAAAAAACGAGAGACTAGTAGGCAACCACGAATCAAGAACAATAATAAAGAGATCCAACAGAGCTCCCTGGGTAAAGCTGAATTTCCCCAGTGAATTAAAACAAACTCAAGACAAGTTATGGAGGCAGATATTAACCCAAAGGCTCCCAAAAAACAACAAGACAAAGCCGAGAATAAGCCTTCCCGGCAGAAAACATCCTTTTTCCCAAAATTGCAACAGCTACGATTTAGGCTTCCAAGTAAGTTGCTAGAGAGCTCCCTAAGACATAACCAGCGAAGCTCGTCTCCCTTCCTAAGGCCTAAAATTGACCTTCTAACCCTAAAGAAGCGGCAACAAAAAATAACCAGCAAAAAACTGGTTCAGCAAAACCCGCCTAGAAGAAAAACCGCTTACTTTTAATCATCAAAATCAGTAAAGTTTATCTCAATTTTCCTACCAAGCAAAAAATGGGATTGCTAAAATCTTTCATTAGTTGCCAGGTAGTTCTTAAAACTATTTTCTAAAAACTATTGTAATTAAAAATTCAAAATTGTCAAGTTTTTTTTAACAACAAACCATTTACCTTACTACCCCAAATAAAAAGGGTTTTATTAAATTACCGTTAGAATCACAGATCACGGACATAAAAGATTTAGGAGAAAGGTGTCTTTTAAAATCTCCCCGGTCACAAACTAATCTAAAAGGCCTTTGGTCTAGGATAATCTAGAGGCTGAGAGCTAATCCAGGGATTACAACCTGCCATCTATTACCTATCCTACAAATTATGGGCTATGGATATGGATTATAGCCTAAAACCTTCCGGTTGCTAACAAGGTTAGGGTGTCTTGGTAGTCTCCGGCAGGAGTAAGGCCAGAGATAGCGGTTTGACAGACTAGTTCTACTTGAGCGGATTCTACTGGTCCGGTAGATTCTGCTAGAGATTGGTAGGTGGTGGTGATGGCTTGGTCAGCGGTAGAGTCATGGTCAAAACCTTCAGCGATGATGAGGCTAGTGGGATTTTGGCCATGGATAGAAAAGCCTTCGGTTCCGGCCGTAAGGTTAGTACTAGCTTGACTGGTAAGAGTAGTACTGGCAGCAGGGTTATGAAGGCCGTTATTAAGATCTTTAATTTCTATGATAGCTCCGTCATCGGCGTTGGTGGAGAGAGTAAGGGTGGTAGCGGTGGTGAGAGCGTCAGAGCCAGTTTGAGTAGGGTTAGCGTAACGAATATTGCTAGCGGTGATTGGTCCAAAGCCTACTTGATCGTTGGCAATGTTGAAAGTAATAGTAGGTTCTACTCTTCCGGTGACTTGGATGGTATTGGGGTTAAGAATGTAGACATCGATCATTTTGGATTCTACATTTTCTGTTCCATCATTGGTGTAGAGATTGATGATGCCGTTGGTGGCAGTAGAGGGAGTTCCCAGTTGAGCGGTGTTTTCTTCTAGCCGGATAGCGTAGTGAGTGGTGGGAGTGAGATTGTCGAGGTTGGAGATGGTGATAGTGTCGTAGCTATCGGCTCCGGAGCCTTGGGTGCAAGAAGCGCTGGGAGTTCCCGGTAAGGGGGTGGCAGAGTTTCGGAGGTTGGTGGTGGTGGGGGTGATGGTTCCGGGGGTTCTACACCAGAGGGTGTCGTCATCATCGGGAAATTGGATGGTGAGGGTGTTGTTGGCTGATCCTCCGGTGAGACCTTCGGCGGTTTGAAAATGGATTTCGTGGGTGGTACCTGATGTTTGAAGTTCCATAGTGCTACTAAGATAATCAGCTGCTCCTAGAAAAGAGGAGTTGGCTACTACTCCAAAGTCAGTGAGGTGGTAAGTCCAGATGTAGGTTTGGTCAGTTTGAATGTAGCAAGCAGAGGGAAAGCTGAGGGTGGAGGGTGGTGTGGTGGAAGAACCATCAGCGCATTGGTTGATTTGGTTCCAGGTGGAAGAGTCAGTGGAGTAGTAAGGGATTCCGTTGATTGAGTTGAGGGTGATTTTGGCTGGTGCACTGAAGAGAAGGGACTGGCCTGCTTGTCCAGCTCGGAAGGCGGCGCTGGTGTTTATGCCATTGACTTGGATGGTGCCCAAATCTCTGGCGGGAATATATGCTCCGTTGAAGGTATCAGCACTGTAGAGGCGGGTATTGGCAGTGATTTGGAGAGAGTGGTTTTGGTTTTGGTCAAAGAAGGTCAGGTAAGAAGAAGGGGCTCCGGTGGCTTGTTGGAATTGGGTGGCTTGGAAGCCAGAAGGGGTGGCGCCGGTGAGGAGTTGAAAGCCGTTGGCTACGGTGGTACCGTCAATGATGGTGGTGCCGTCGTTATTGGTGAGGGAGGTGGAAAGATCGGTGTATTGGTCAGAATCCCAGATGGTGGTGTGGATGTAATTAGGAAAGGAAACTTGACCTGTGTCAGTTGGTAAATCCACCTGAGTGATTCCGTTTTCCGGTCTGTAGTCTTTGATACCGTTGGTATAAGAAAAAGTAACACCGGAGGTAGGTTGTTCTGTGGTATGCTCATCTGTCATCTTGGTCTTGATATTGTAAGTATGACCGTTGGTCATATTACTTTGAGTAATACCGTTATAACTCCAAGAAAAAGTACCACTGACATCAGGCCAATCTGCAGGCTCCGTACTTACCCAACTGCTTCCGTTCCAGTAGGTGTTATTAGTAGTATCTGTGATTAAGATTTCTACTTTGTTTGGTGTACCAAGCAGTGATCCTGTATCACCTGTAAGATTTAATTCATCAAAGATGGCACTTTGATCTGCTATGCTGGTCACTCTGGACATCATGCCGTAGATGGTGCCTTGTTCGCCGTTTTGATAACCTGTACCTCCATCTACGGTGTAGGTGCCGGTGAAGTTATTGGTGACTGCTCCGAGACGGAGGCGGCCGCCGGAGCCGCCTCCGCCACTCGTTTCACCACCCATTCCTCCATTAACAGAAATCGTTCCATTTCCTTGTAGTGTTCCAGTATCAATCCAAACAGATCCGCCAGAGCCTCCGCCAGAACCACGACTATTGTAGTATATTCCATTGTTTCCATTAGCTAAAATTGATCCTTCCAGATTTAAAGTGCCTCCAACGACCAACTTAATCATTCCTCCTCCTGTACCTCCAGATCTATAATGACTCCCTCCTCCTCCCGAACCTAAATCATTAGGTTCAGATAAGACCCCATAACTACTCCCGCCTCTTCCATATCGACCATCACCTCCATTTCCTCCATATCCAGCACCTCCTCCTCTGCCCATAGCGTAGCTACCCCCACCTGGACCATAACCATCTTTCTGACTACCCCCACCTGCATACCCCTTTTCGCTTACATTAATTTGACCACCGGTATTAATAATGAGATTATCCATGGTAAGATCAATAAAGTATTGCTTAGTATCTGTATTTGCTCCGTGAGTAAGAATGCCTCCGTTATTAATAGTGACATTACCCCAATTAGAAGAATACGCCCCCTTTAAATTAAAAATTCCATTTATCTCTACATTACTTAATGAAGCTGCATTAAAAGTAGCATAGTTATTAAGAGTTGCACCATAAGGTATTACAAGATTGGTGCCATAGAAAGTAAATGTTACCCCATTTTCAATATCTACCTGAGTATTTTCTCCTTGGGAATAGTTATTAATACTAATGTCACTTGTAATAGGCGTAATAGCTCCGCTATTACCATTGTTATCAATGATTAAATCTCCATATAATTGACTTTTATCTTTTTCATAAATTGTTCCAGAACCCCCATATTGATAGCCTTCATTGACTCCACTATAAACTTTTTTGGTTAGTGAAGAATTATCGTTATTAAAATAAATGGCAATTCGACCTCCAGCACCACCTCCTCCGGCATAATTGTTACCAGTATCTCCGCCACTTCCTCCGTCAGCTGACATCATACCATTTCCTTGTATTTCTCCAGCATTAATCCAAATGCTTCCTCCTGATCCTCCACCGGAACCACGACCACCAGATATATTTCCATTTTCTCCATCAGCTAAAATTGATCCTTCCAGATTTAGAGTTCCTCCAACGACCAACTTAATCATTCCTCCACCTGAGCCACCAGAGCCATTAGCACTTGCTCCTCCACCTGAACCTAAATCATTAGGTTCAGATAAAATTCCATAGCTAGTACCAGCTCCTCCATAATAAGTATTTCCTCCATTTCCTCCATATCCAGCACCACCTCCTCTGCCTTTAGCGTAGCTACCCCCACCTGGACCATAACCATTCCCTCTAGTCCCACCTTCTTTATATCCTTTATAACTCACATCAATCCTCCCTCCACCATTCCCACCATCACCCTCAATAGTAACATTATCCGCCGTAATATCCACATTACCGGTGATCTTACCGCCATCCTGCACCGTCAAATCTCCTGAAATATCAATCACAAAAGAATCATAGTGATGATTAGTAGAATTATAAGCAGTAGTCAGCTCTCCACCATTTTGGATAATCAGGTTTCCACTACCGGAGATAGTCTCCGTATCTGCCAGAGTTTGCACAGACGAAACATAACACGTAGTAGATAAACTACCGGAATCACATAAAAAAGCCGCCTGGATCTTGTCAGGAGATAAAACAAAACCAGCCCCTGTAACAAAAAGAGCCAGAGTGACTTTGGTAAAAGTAGTATAGAAAGTTTTGGTTTTCATTTTACTGAGGGAGAAAAATTGTTTTTATTTTTGATTTGTTTAGAAAAAAGTAGACGAGTTTAGTTTAGCAAAAAATAGCGCGCTAGGCAAATTTATCCACAGATTGTTAACACGAAGCAAAACAAGCCTAATTTAAAAGGCAAAAATTAATCCCTGCCGCCGTCACCCGGGCAATCCGGGCAGAAGTAAAACTTTTCTCTTCCGTCTCTACTTCTACTTTCTCTAAATCTTGCACAGAAAGATCATTTTTTCGCAATAATTCGTCGATTTCCCCTAGTAATCGTACCGAAAGATTGTTTTGATCCTCCCAAGCTGTTTGATCTCGCTCTTTTTCACTTGAATCCCGCAAGCAAACCACCACCTGGGGATGATTGATTTTGATTAAAATATTCATATTGATAAATTATCTAAGAAACCAACTTGTCTAAAACTGCTTATTTCCCATTTTAGCCCTCACCTCCTTCTCGCTCGGAATTGATTCCAGCGCCCCTTTTTTAGTAACAGTTAAAGCCGCCGCCACATTAGCCCGAGCCACTAACACCTTAAGATTTTCAAAATTTAAGAGTTCTCGGTTAAAATTACCTGCTCCTTCTAAAAAGCTCTTCTGGTTTTGACTAGCCAATTGACCCAGAAGAGCTCCGATAAAAGCATCTCCTGCTCCAGTAGCATCCACCATTTTTACCTGAATAGAAGGAATGACTTCTTGTTGATTTTTACTTACTAGCAAGGTTCCTTGTTCTCCCAGAGTTACTAAAATATTTTTAGCTCCAATCCTAAGTAGCTCCTGAGCAGCTTCTTTGGGATCAGCTCTTTCAGTTAGTAGCTCCGCCTCTTCTTCGCTAACTTTAACTATATCCGCCACCGCCACAAACTCCTTGGATTTTTTCCGGAACTCCACCTCTCGTCCTTCAAATAAGGCCTCCCGATAGTTAGGGTCAAAAGAGATCAACTTACTTTTCTGCTTAGCTAGATCCAACAACTGGAGACAGGTCTTTTCTAGTTTCCCACCCAAGAAAGCCGTAGCGCTAGCAAAATGAAAAACTTCCGTCTCTCCTGAAACTTTTTCTGGAATATCCGCTAAATCCAGGCTTTCATCTGCCCCTCTCATAAACTCAAAGGAGCGCTCCCCGTTTTCATCCAAGGAAACAAACGCCAAAGTGGTATTCTTCTTCGATCGCTTTACCAGCTCCCCACTTAAATTATACTTCTTTAAAGTATCTATCAAAAAATCACCAAAGGCATCCCGACCAACTGCTCCGGCAAACAAAGCCTTTCCGCCAAATTTATTGATCGCTGCTGCCGCATTGGCCGGCGCCCCTCCTGCCTTCTTCCCAAAGAGAGCTACCTCCGACAGACTCTTGCCGTTTTCTTCACTGATAAAATCAATTAGCAACTCCCCCGGGCAAAGAACTTGGTTCATAAGACTAGCTTTAAGGATTAACTTGTTTCATTGTAGTATAAAGATTATAGCACAAAGAAAGTAAACGCTACCAGCTAAATTCCTACTAAAAAAGAGGCTCTCGCCCCTTCCTGCTAACTCCAATCTCTTTTATTACCTAAACTTATAGTTCATAGTCTTTAAAAAATAAAACTACTCCTATTCGCTGCTGCCGGTTCGATTCCTGATTTATTGAAATATTAGATTTTCTGCAATGCAAATGGAATAGGATAAAATCTTTAACACATGATATACTAGGAATGTAAAAGGTCTTACATCTAATAAGCTAAACAATTACTTACCATGCGCCACTTAGAAAAAATTTTTTTGTCTGAAGATGAGAAAGCAAAAAGAGAAATGAAAGAGAGTGACTTCACCCCTTTAAACGAAAGATTGTCCTACGGAGTTGGTAGGAGTGTCATTCATGTCCATCTAGCAACATCTTATGAGGTAAAAGATAAATTGCCTGAAATGTTCGAAGATGCGATGAAAAAATTAGCATTGATTGTGAGTAAGAATAAAAAAATAGAAGAAGTGACAATGACTTCATGGTTAGTGGCCACCAATACATATGGCACTTTACTACAAAAATTAGGCTTTGAGATTGTTGAAATGCCTTCTGATTTAAGGCATAGGCATTTTGCCGATGAAACAAGGGAGATGAAAATGGCTAAAATTGATAGAGAGAGGTTTTTAAGCTTGCATTTATATAAGAAATAGGAAAATACGATATAGCCCCTAGGGGAATTTCGCGTCACTTCGTTCCTTGTCCTCGGCAGCCCTGAAAGCTAGGCGCTTCCAGTGGCACTCGCCCCTCGCTTTGCTCAGCACTCGCTGCTGCCGGTTCGATTCCCAGTTTAGTGAACTATCCATCTTTCTAAAAACTATACACTATAAACTAAAAACTAACTCAGTAGCCCCTAGGGGAATCGAACCCCTGTTTTCAGGATGAGAACCTGATGTCCTAACCACTAGACGAAGGGGCCAGGCTACCACTCAAATGTCATTCCGGGATTTCTGCCGGAATTTCTGTAAGAAATATCCGGGATCTTAGCTCTGCCAATAAAGAAAACTTGGACAACTTAAGAAACTATACCAAAATCTTTAATCTAGTCAATAAAGCTCCTAAACCGCAATTACTAAAACTCGACAAAAATCTTCTAACAATCTATCTTAAAAAAAACATTAGGGGGTTTATTTAAAATTGAGTTATTTGAAATTGAAAATTACCCAACAAAAAATCCTCCCATGAACAATCAAATCGATCCTCATCTACTTCGATTCTCCCTTCTCCCTCACATTACCCCTCGCCGCTTTGCTAAAATTAAGCGCCATTTTGATTCACTAGAAAAAGCTTGGCAAGCCAACCGAAGGGAATTGTTAGCCGCTGGTCTAAAAGAAAAAACCGCCGATCTTATCTTGGAAAAACGGCCCCAAATCACTCCGGAAAGACTAAAAAAAGAACGGGCTCTTTTAGAAAAACACCAGATCCACCTGCTCTCTCAAAACTCTCCAGAATACCCAGAGCTACTCAAGGAGCTCAAGGATGCTCCTTTTGCCCTTTTTTGCAAAGGCAATTTGGAACTCCTGAAGCAAAAACAACTGGCGGTAGTGGGTACTCGGGCCTTCACCGCCTACGGCAAAATGGTGGTAGAAAAAATCATCCCTGGTCTTTCTGGAAGCGGATTAGTTGTCACCAGTGGCCTCGCTCAAGGTATCGACACCATCGCCCATAAACTGGCCCTTAAAAGCCAAATTCCCACTATTGCGGTTTTGGGTTGCGGAATTTTAGAAAAAGCTCGTGGCCAATTTGATCGCAGTTTAATGCAGGAAATTGTCCAGTCCAATGGCTTAATTGTCTCAGAGTATCCCCCGCTTTTCCCGGCCTCTAAATACACTTTCCCGGCTCGTAACCGCATCATTAGCGGTCTCTCCTTGGGTACTTTGGTGATCGAAGCTGGTGAAAAAAGTGGTGCTCTCATCACCGCCCAAGAAGCTTTGGAAGAAAATCGAGAAGTTTTTGCTGTGCCCGGTAGCATCTTCTCGCCTAAATCAGTGGGCACTCACCGCTTAATTGCCCAAGGGGCTCGCCCTGTTACCCAAGCTCGAGAGATTTTAGAGGCCTTCCACTTCGCTTTGCCCTCTCAAGCACCTAACGGAAACAACCCTGGCCAAGCCAGCCTCTTTAACTCTTCAGATCCCTCAACCGCCCCCGAGAAGCAGTTTCAATTCACCGACCCTCTGGAAAAACAAATCTACCAGGCGCTCTCTTTTGACCCTCTCACTATTGATCAACTCAACCGCAAGTTAGCCGGCAAAATTAAAACCGACTCTGCTCAAATCAGTGGCCGACTCTCCATGCTAGAACTGCAAGGAGCTGCTCGCAACATCGGTGGTGGCTTGTTTGTGCGGAGCTAAGCCCCCGCCTTCACTCTCTCAAAAGATTTCAAATCTTTTTTGATCTTTTCTATCACCCCCATAAACATCTTTTTATCCGTTGATTCTCTTCCGTAATACCAGACCAAGTCCATCCCCTGCATTAGTCGATAGAGCTCGAATTTCATCTCAAAGTCTCCTTCAAATAAGGCCTTGTCCACATAGCCCTCTTTCAAAATATTCAATGGCAAGGAATCACGATTCCAAAAATTCAATCTGGAAAAATCCTTTACTGGATCACCACCTTCGCATTCTCCAAAATCTAAAACTGCTCTAATTTTCAGCTCCTCATCTACAATCCAGTGCTTAGGGCCAAAATCAGCATGTAGCAAACAAGCTTTTTTAGGAGGATAGGAAAGCAAATTATTTTGAATTACCTTCACCACCCCAACTACAGCTTGTTCATCTTCCCTGCTAAGACCATGTTCGTGAGAAATTCTTAAAAAGTCTCTTTCCACTGAATCATTTATCTTCTCCTTCTTTATCCAATCTTCAAAAGTGGAAATTTCTCCCTCTCCTTTTCCGTTAATATAACCAAATCCATGAGTTGAAATAGAATGAATCCGGCTCAAATACCGTCCTGCTTCTCTTATCGTATTTTTCCATTTTTCAACACCCTCATTCCAAAGCGCAGGCGCTACCGGTTGACCTGCTATATATTTCTCTAACATGTATTTTTTTCTTTTCCCTGAATCCTCCAATTCAGAAATACAAACGGTGGGCGCTATTGGGACACCTTTTTCTTGACACCTATCTTTGGCCCACTGTTCTCTAGTAAAATCAGCCTCTTTCAAAGAAGCAATCCTTAAAATAAAGATTCCTTGAGTAGCAAATACCTTATAAACCTCGTTCGCTTCTCCTGCTACAATTCTTACGCCTTTTTCAGCATCAATTTTAGCTTCCTTCTTTAAAGAAGCTAAAATTAGCTTCCATGGAGTTTGAAACTTTTCATGAATTTTCAAAAGTCTCTCTTCTGTCATTTTAATTAATTTAATCTTTAAATTTAAATCTTATCTCCCTCTTCTCCAACCCAACCTCAACCTCCCCTTTCTCAACCTTCCCACCAATCAACTCCAACGCCAAAGGGTCTAAAATTTCGTGCTGAATCACTCGTTTCAGCGGTCGGGCGCCATAAATTGGATCATAGCCTTTTTCCAGTAAGAATTCTTTAGCCTGCTCAGTTAACTGGAGACTAATAGCCTTGTCTTTCAGCCTAGTATTCACTCTTTCGATTTGCAAGCCAATGATCTTCTCTAATTGCTCTTTGGTGAGGGCGTGAAAAATAATAATCTCATCTAAGCGATTGAGAAACTCTGGCTTAAAATGATTGCGTAGCTCCTCCATCACCTTTGCCTCCTTATTTGCCCAATCTTCCTTCTGACTCTGACCTTCTTCAGAATTGGCCACCAAAAATCCACTCCCAATATTAGAAGTCATAATCACAATGGTGTTTTTGAAGTTTACCACTCGCCCCTTGGCATCGGTCAAACGGCCATCATCCAGCATTTGCAGCAGGGCATTGAACACCTCCGGGTGGGCCTTTTCAATCTCGTCGAACAGCAGCACGCTATAGGGCCGCCGCCGCACTCGCTCCGTCAATTGCCCTCCTTCTTCGTAACCAACATAACCGGGAGGCGAACCAATCAACTTGGCCACACTGTGACTTTCCATGTACTCACTCATGTCAATTCGAGTAAGAGCGTTTTCATCGTCAAAAAGAAAATCCGCCAAGGCTTTGGCCAGCTCAGTCTTGCCCACTCCAGTCGGCCCTAAAAACATAAAAGATCCAATCGGTCGATTCTCCTCACTCAAACCCGCTCGAGAACGCCGGATGGCATTGGCAACCGCCTCCACTGCTGGAGTTTGGCCAATTACTCGTCTTTGCAGTTCCTCTTCTGCCTGGGCCAGTTTAGCTACCTCTTCTTGCAGCATTTTAGAAACCGGGATTCCTGTCCAACGGGCCACCACTTGAGCTATATCTTCCTCAGTTACCTCTTCTTTGAGAATGGCACCTTTTTCTTGCAATTTGGCCAATTTTTGTTCATCTTCTTTGATCTGCTTTTCTAGATTGGGCACTTGTCCGTAGCGAATTTCTGCCACCTTGCTCAAGTCTCCTTCTCGCTCCAGCCGCTCCGCTTCAACTTTAAGTTTATCAATCTCCTCTTTACTCTTTCGAATGCTTAAAATCAGGTCCTTCTCGGCCTGCCATTGCACTTTGAGGGTTTTTAATTGCTCTTCTAAGTCCGCAATTTGCTTCTTTAATTCTGCCAGTTTTTCCTTCTTTTCGCCGTTGCCTCCCAGAAGTGACTTTTCTTTTTTAATCGCCTGCTCTTCGATTTCTAGCTGCCGCTTGCGACGCTCTAACTTGTCGATCTCAGTGGGCATGGACTCGATTTCCATCCGTAGAGCGCTAGTGGCCTCATCAACTAAATCGATTGCTTTGTCGGGCAAAAAGCGATCAGTGATATAGCGGTTAGAAAGCTTCACGGCCGCCACCAAGGCTTCATCCCGGATTTTCACACCGTGGTGCAATTCGTACTTCTCTTTGATACCCCGCAAAATTGCCAGAGTATCTTCTTCACTGGGCTCGCCCACGGTTACCGGCTGAAAGCGCCGCTCTAAAGCCGCGTCTTTCTCAATATACTTTTGATACTCCTTGAGAGTAGTGGCGCCAATGGTGCGCAACTTTCCTCTCGCCAAAGCCGGCTTGAGCATGTTAGAAGCATCCATTGCTCCCTCTTGAGCTCCCGCTCCTACCAAAGTATGCAGTTCATCAATAAAAGTGATACAGCGCCCCTGAGACTTTTCAATCTCGTTGATCACCGCCTTGAGGCGCTCCTCAAATTCTCCTCGGAATTTGGCTCCGGCCAACAAAGAGGCTAAATCCAGCATCAAAAGTTGCTTGTCTTTGAGATTTTCCGGCACATCTCCGTTGACAATTCTTTGCGCCAAGCCTTCCACGATAGCGGTTTTGCCAGTGCCGGGTTCACCCAAGAGCACTGGGTTATTTTTAGTGCGCCGCGAAAGCACTTGCATCGTCCGTCGAATTTCTTCGTCTCGGCCTACAATCGGGTCAATTTTGCCCTCCTGAGCCTCTTGAGTCAGATTAACGGTATATTTTTCCAAGACCTGGAATTTGCCTTCTGGATCTGGATTGTCTACTTTTTGATCGCCTCGAATGTCTTTCATGGTTTCTAAAATTAATGCTTGATTAAGGTTAGATTTCTCTAAAATTTCTCGAATAGTACCGCTGGCCTCCATTAGTCCCAACAGCAAATGCTCGGTAGAAAGATATTCATCACCCAAGGCCTTCATCTGCTTTTCCGCTGCCTGCAAGCCATTTGCCAATTCTCGAGTAGGATAAATCCGTTCTTCGTCTGAACTTGAACCGCCTCCCTCTGCCTGGGAATCCTTACCAGTCCCCATCTCCACTCGAGGGATTTTGGCGATCTCCGCCTCAGCCTGATTGATTAAACCCACTCCATCCCCCTGACGAGCCGCTAAGATTGCCGGCACGGTGGATCCCGGCTGATCTAATAATATTCGCAATAGATGCCACTCACTCAGCTGCTGCTGACCCCGCGCCTGGGCCAACTCCTGGGCCCCCTGCAACGCTTCAATGGATTTTTGAGTAAAATTTTGCATAGAAAGTTGTGATTACCTTTTGTATTTTAATTAAACTAATCAACTATCTTATCAGCCATGGCCAACAGAAAATTCTGGTTTTGCTGGCTCAAGAAATCTGCTCCAACTATCTCATTCCTAGCCTCATTAACCAGGCCACTATCTCCCGAAAAAAAACTTAAAACAAGCCTCATGCCTCGCCCATTCCTCTGGACACTCAAAAGTAAAACTGTTAATAAAACTTTCTCTAGATAAGAAATCTTTCCAACGCCACAAGCAAGGCTAATCTCAGTAACCAAACCATGATTAACAGTAGACAATTCTCCAAAAACATCCTTTAGAGCTTCTAGTTCAACCCTTTGCTCCTCTGTTAAATCCTCTCGTTTTTTGTCCTTATGCAAGATTAAGGATTCTAATATATCAAAAACCCTCTCATTAACTCTGGGAATCATCTCCCAAGGAGCTTTTCTTGCAGGCTGAACTGGAAAGTGATCAATTTTTACCATATTCGATTTATTAAGCAGCTAATCTGGCTTTCTCCAGGCTCCCTCCTTCGGACACTCCTCGACTTAAAATATCTTCCATTTCTTCATTAAACTTTAGCAACAGAATTTGGGATTGATGCGAAATCATTCTCTCACTAAAGCCTTGAAAGTAATAATACCCCTTTCGGCTCTTTCCTCCTCTCTCAAAAATTGAGGTCTCTTCCGGCTTATCATCAAATCCTTCTAGGTATTCCTTTTGATGACCAATCCTTGTATTGAAGATGCTCCCTACATTAGCCCGATCCACCTCAACCTCACTTTCTCTAGAGCCTTGTCCTTTTTTATCGCTAGAAACACCACCTGATTTCAAGGAAAAATTATTGATTGAAATAAAGGCATTCACTAATTCAGAAGTCATCCCGTTGAAAAAAGAACCTTCTTCAATTCTCTGATTTTTCTCAAAATAATCATCTAAGCTGCTATAAGGCTCCCTCCCCTCCTCCCTTCTAACTTCATTAATCCTGCCTAAGTAATTCTTAAACTCTTCCGCGTTGTTTCTATCTGAAAAATCCATTGCGTCGACCCAATCGCCATCCTCATCAAGGTAGCCATGCACTTCATTTTCCAAAAAATTTTCATTGTGATCCTCGATTAATTTTAGCATCTCCACTTGCAATTTAATCCAGGAAAAGATAATTTCCCCTATTTTTTCTTCTTTAATCTCTTGACTCAATAAATCCTTTTCTTCTAAATAATCCATAAAGTCGCCCGCAGAATCAGGAAAATCATGTTTCATCTTACTAATATCATCAAAAGAAGCTATCTCAGTAAAAGCACCTGCCGCTTGAATCGCTATCGCAGAATTATGAGAAGTCAAAATCGCTCTCTCAAACATTTCCCATTTATCACAAGAGCAACCCTTAAACTCTGTCATTGGGGTGAATCCATTTGAAAATAAAGATTTGTGATTGCTATCACCTCCTTTTTCGTAAATCTCCTTAACGCTTCTAATGTGACTACCAGCGTTAACTCCAATAAAATTAGAACAAGAAAGAACGCTTTCTAAAAAATGAGTGTGCATATCAGGTTGTAGCCCCAATTCTCCCCCCAAGGTTAGATGATAACCCCTGGAAGCCTCGGGATATCTATTAAAGTTAAAGTCAATAAAGCCCAAATCCTGAAGTAAGCTCATTTCTAAAATTGTTAAGTAAGGATTATCTGTAGGTTGGGTGTTGATCTCAAAAATTCCATCCGCCCCCTGTCCAATTTTTGCACACTCGGTCAACTTTCTGATACTATCAACATAATCTAGGCAATTTTCAAAAGCAAAATCTTCGCCAACACTTCTAGTAACTTCGTATTCTAAACCCATAGATGCTCTTATCCCCGAAGGAATCCGATCTGAATTTCCTTTTTCTATAATAGCCCCATAATTCGAAACCAACTCTAACGTCCTCTCCAACGAAGGCCAGATGCTTGCTTCCTGGCCTGCAAAAAAGCTTTCCCTCGCCTCCTTCATTAAAGACAATACCAAGATCGTTCTCCCCTTCTCTCTGTAGGGAATTCTGTCCATAAAATCACTCAGTCCCCTTAATATATCATTTTTTTCTTCCCTTCCAAGCCCAGAATCTTCATCTTCAAGATTGATTATTTCTTCAAAATCAACGCTATCCAGAGCCCTAGAAAATATCTCAATGACTTTGAGCGGGCCCTGAATCGACTCTCTTCTAATCCCAACCTCGTCTAAATATCCTTCTACGTCTTCAATTTCTCCAATTAAAATCTCCCCTAGGACTCTACCGTTTAATTCTTTGGGCAATTTTGCTTCTTCAATCTTGCCCCAATTTTCTAAAAAAGCTTCCCTCTCAGAAGACTCTCTATCTAAGATAGTTTCTAAATTATCAAAAAAGAAATCCTTAGAAGAGCTACTCAATTCCTTATCTTGAAACAATCCGGCCTTAGATAGACCAAAAACAATCGCTGCTTTATCCTTATTTCCCAAAAGAAAACTTCTCATCCTGGTATCAAGAAAAATTTCCCTGCTATGAACAAAAGTCTCCAAACCAACTTTGTCCTGAACGCTAAAAAAAAGACCTAAGACAAACAAATCCCCCGCTTGAACTGGCGAAAAACTTTTACAAAACAGACTAAAATTTTTAAATTTCTCTAGATCATCCTCTGGAGAAAAAATTGCTTCTGCTTCAAGCAAAAAATCTATCTCTAAAATAGAAATTGCAGGAATTTCAAATTGAAATTCCCCAGCGCTAAAAGACTTAATCTCTTCCAGGAAGAAAATCGCCTTATTTGTGGCAGATAAAAGTTCTTTCTTCCGGACAATAGGTTTAATTTCATCTAAATCATCAGCAGAAAACCTATAGCCAAGCTGTGTGAATCTGCTAACCAAACTAAAGAATTCTTTCCTCTCCTCTCTCAATAAGCCTGATTCTAAAATCTTTCCGATGCTCTTAGCATCAAGCCTATAGCCATCTATCTCCAAGCTTTTCATTTTGACATAAAACTCCACTCTTTCATCGAAAGCTAACTTCCCTAGCTCTAAAATTCCAATCCTATCTGAGATATTGAAGCTATAATCAAAATAGCTAATAAGTTCTCTTATTACACTAGTACCACCTCCTTCAGCAAGATCCACAAACCCCCTCACCTCTTCCTTTGTAAAAAATTTTTTCTCCTTAGCGACAACACTAATCAATTCCAAAACACCATTCTGAATATGATCAGGATAAGCCGCTAGAGCAATAAGGAATTTCTTGTTGGCTCTTAAAAAGACCTCTGTTTTATTCGTCACAGCAACACTCTCAAAATAAACTTCATACCCGCCCTTTATCCTCTCCCAGACTGCCTCCTCTATGGCACTCTTCAAGTTAGAACTCTCTGCTTCCTCTGGGTTAAGATTTTCGATATCTACCCCCAACTCAGAAATAGCCTTTAACTCAAAAATTACTCTTTCTAAACCTTCCTGGCTAATCTCAAAACTTTCGCCAAATCTCCCATAAGCTGCTCTCAGGTTCTCCACATCCTCAGTGACAACATTGACTCCTTTGAATTTACTTGAGAAGCCTTCTAAATCATCTAAGTCCACCTTTTTTTCTTGTCTTAAGCCAGAGCATAATTTTAAGTAAAGATCGATATCTTTTTCAAGAATTCTTTCTTGAAATTTAAGAATACGATAAGCGTCTAAATCGTAACTATTTATAAGTATACCTCCTTCTTTTAACCTCTTTAAATTTTCCAAAAAATCCCTCTCTAACTGATTCACAAGATTAGCCTGTTGATATTCCACACCTAATTCATTTAGCAGCTCAATATTCCTTTGACCGTTTTTATTGAGCTCTTTCCAAAAAACAACTCTTTCGAAAAGGCTTTTTTGGTCAAGAGCTTTGCCCAAATTTTTATTTTCTATTATATCTAAAAATTTATCCGGGGATTCACCGGATTCTTTCTTTTTAAAAAATACATTCAGCACCTCCACAACATCCTTAATATGGCTAAAATCCTCCACTTGAGAATCCTTCAGAAGGCTACTCGAAATATCTTTTATCCAGGCTCTATTCTCCTCGCTTAAAGGAAAATTAAACTCTGCTTCGATTACTTGTTTTAGCTCTTCAACTAAATCATTAATGGTGGCAACGACTCCTACTTCTCTATCCCTAAAATCATTAAAACTAAGCTCTCTCAGTTCTTCTTTTATTAAACTGAAAAAAGGCCCCGCCAAAAGCTTCACTTCCTCCTTGGCTTCCATTAAATCAATTAGCCCTCCTAATTCTTCCTTGAAACCGATAAACTCCTCAGCACTATCGATCCCAGAAATGGTCTGTATTTTTTCAAGTCCCTCCTCGATTTTTTTTCTCAAATCACTAGGAGATTCCATAGAATCAGCCTTAATAAATCCTTCCCCCGGAGCCTTCCCTCTCTCGCCTTCCTCGCTGGAACTGGGATTAAAATGTTTCGCTTCCATACATATTTCTAAAATTTTTTATATTCTCCTTATTAATTTCCACTATACCAAAACCCCTCCCCTTCACCAAATCAAAAACCCCAATTTTGCCTACCAAGAAACCGGTTTAAAACAATTCTCAATTGTCCAATTTACCCGCTCCTTTTTCTTTCTCATTGGCCTGGGATTTTTTATAACTCTTATCTAACCAGTCTAAGACCTTTTCTAACACCCCAGAATCTTCTACCACCCAGTGCCCCAATCCTTTAACTTCGACATATTCCGCTCCCAACTTTTCAGCCACTTGCCTGGTAACTTTTGGAGGAACCCATCTATCCTCTTCCGCCCCAACCACCAAAGTAGGGCAAATCAGCTTGTCCTCTATTTCAGCATCCTTGAGCCAAAAAGCAAAAGAACGAGCTGCCGTACCTGATTCCGGCGTCAAATGATTTTTTCTTAGCATTTCTTGGATTCTTTTAGGAGAAACTCCATTCAATAAATAACGAAACTCTCCAAAGGTCAACATAAACTTTTTACCTAACCAAGCGCTCTTAACAAACCCGCTTAAATTTCCCCTGATTACGCTGGTGTAAAGACTAAGAATTCCCTTGGGGGCAGCCGGTGTCAACAAAACTGCGCCTAAAACCTTATCTCGCAACTTTTCATTGGTGGAAACTTTGGCCGTCAAAAACCCTCCCATACTATGACCGACTAACAATACTGGCCCTTCTATTTTTTCTACCACTCCCAAAAGAAATTGGTAGTAGTCTTCTAAGCTTGTCTTACCCAGGGCTTCTAATTGACCCTCGGACTTCTCATGGGGAGCATGAAAAGGTAAATTAGGCACCACACAATCATAACCCACTTTCCTTAAAGAATCTGCCATCTTAGTCCAACAAGCCTCGTTAGCGAACATCCCGTGGCAAAACACCACTGTTGGCTTTTCAATGCCTTGTTCTTTAGTCTCCTTAGTCTTTTTTAAAATACTAAGCTCTAATTCCAATAACAACTTCTCCTTTTCCAATTCTCCTAGTTCTTGAAATTTATCTCGTACTTCAATCTGCTCATCGCCTCCCTCAAGCCTCCCCGAACCCCTTTTTTCGTCCAAATTTTTAATTTCTTCCATTTTATTTTAATCACCAAATTATCCAATTAACACTCCTATTATACCAAGCCCCTTCCCTTTCGCCAAATCCACAAACCTAACTTCACCCACCAAAAAACACGCCCACAGCGTGCCTCTAAATTAAGACCAATTTAAACCTCAATCGAATCCTAATAAACCCAATACTTTTCAGAAGCTTTGACCAAACTTACACCAAATCCCAGGGCTTTCATTTTTGAGTGCAACAACGAAATTCGCCAATTTTGGAAGTTCTCCCTACAAGCCCCAGTCGTAGGCGGTGAATCCCCACTCCAACATCCCCCGCATATCATCCCAAGGATAATCATGCTCATTCCCCAAGATCACTCCCACCAAGCGAATACTCCGATCTTGAGGATGGTAAACCGTACTCATTAAAGTTCTCCCCGCTTCGTAAGTAAAGCCAGTCTTGCCACCCATACAATTATTCATCATCCCCAGTAGAGCATGAGTGGTGGAAGCTTTGTGCAAAATCTTGCCATCGGCCGAAGTAAACAACTTTTCATTGGTTTGGAAAATATCCCAAATTAAAGGGTGCGCCTGCATAGAATAAGCCACGATCTTGGAATACTCTCGGGCAGTCGAGTAGCAGCTCCCGGGGTTATCATCGTCATCCAAGCCGGAAGGATTACAAAAGTTGGTATTTTTGAGGCCCAATTCTCGAGCCTTCTCGTTCATCAAATCCGCAAAATCCGCCTGAGATCCACCCACATGCTTTCCCAAGGCTACTGCCGCATCATTTGCGCTGTTCATCAACGTCACTTCTAACAAATTGCGCACTCGCACTTTCTCTCCTAATTCCAAGCGATTAGCATTGCAAAAGGAAGAAGTAGGACAACCCACCTTAGTTCCTTCTATTCCCAAAACTTCCTGATCAATCGTCACCAATTCATTGAGATTCTCCACCTCTTCTAGCACCACCACCGCTGTCATCAACTTGGTAAGAGAGGCAATTGCTAATCTTTGGTCTGGTCGCTGAGCATACAAAACCTGACCAGTGTCAGCGTCAATTAAGATAGAAGCTCGGGCTTGCACAGAAACATCCTCCGATTCTCGCTTTCTACGAGGTTCCTGCTCTCGCTGGGCAGTGAAAACTTCTGTTACTGAAACTTCCGAGTTCTTACGAAACACAGCCTTGCTGTTTTCGCTCTCTCCAGTTTGAGAAAACTTCTCTTTCATGAAGCTATTCTCTCCTGCCACCAGCACTTCAGAATCGGATAATTCTCCACCCCCCAAGGCTGCTCCTATCAATTCCTCTGGTTCATGACCTTCAGTTTGAGAAAAAAGTTTAGGTAGCAAAAAAAACCATGTCGAAACCGAGATGGCGATTACAAATATACTGACTAAATTAACTAGATTGGAGCGTTCCAGTTTCATTCCCCTACTTTTAATGATTAGTAAGATATCAAACTTCTCTTTCTAAAAACTTACTCTCTAAATGTAACAAATCTAAAAAATTTTGTCTATTTTGCGAAGTAAATCATCCAAAATCTAACCCAAGTCCTAGTCGGTAAATCATTTAAAA
>CAYFUG010000005.1:39468-63735 GCA_964346295.1 uncultured Bdellovibrionales bacterium | reverse complement strand
GACCAAGGACCCTTCTTTCTGGAAGAGAGCTTGAAGGACTGGAAGGAGAGGGTGGCTGAGTCGGGAGGGGTGGGATCGTCGGGGGGATACTCATCAAAGATTGAGTGCGATGATCCTAGGACTCTAGGCTTGGGACCTCCTCCCAAACCGCCCATGACACTTTCTACATAAGCAGGCCCGAAGACCATCCCTAAATACATCATGTAGTCTACCCGAGGAGCTTCCATGTAGTAATCAGCTGAAGCCAGTCTAATGATAAAGTTTCTTGTTGGCTCATCAATCACTTCTTTCAGCTCATCTGCGGGGCACATGTTGCCGACAGCAGGAGAAGACATCAGCATGCACTCGATGAACTTATCGGCGATGGTCCAATCTTTGAAGCCGAATGCATCAGGAAGAAAGTAGTTGTCTGGTTCGTGGGTTTCGATGAACTCAACCGGATCAACATATCCATTAGTAAAAGGCTCTTCGCCAGTGACGGGGTCGGTTTTATCCCAGTAGTCATTTTGAGCCCTTCCCCAGCCATAATATGGAACATTCGTAGGTCGATAGCTGGTACCAAGAGAAATCCCAAAATGAAGATGAGTGTTGCTTTTTGATAAGAACATTCCGGTGTAACCTAAGTATTGTCCAGACCTTACATACGAACCTACATAGATCTTACTCGAGTCAACTTGGATATGACCGTAATTTCCAACAAAATCAATCCCATCTTTTGTTTTGTGATGGATAAATACAACGGAATTGTTTCTGCCATTAGTAGCCCCCCAAGAAGAACTGGTGCTAATGTAAATAACTTTACCGGCTGCAACTGAATAAACATGAGAATTCTCATTGTTTCTATTGTAAGTTCGAGTCATCATATCCACGCCAATATGATAAAGACCATCAAAGTAGGAGCAATCCTGATCATCCGGCCAAGTATCCCTATTGGCGTTATCCCTAAAAAGCCATCCTCCGCACGCTTGATCAAAGTCCTTTTCCCCGATCGGGTAATAGAATCCGGTTTTAGTTTGATCTAGCGCACTTGCAGGGGTAGCTAACGCAATTACCGCCAAAAGCACAACGATGCCAATGATAAATTTCTTTTTTTTCATCACAAAGTCCTTTCTCTGAAAGTGTTTTTGAAAAAAGTTACTCCGTCAAGAAACCTAACTACCCATAAGCATAAGCAGCGCCTCCTTTCTTTTAGTTGTCAAAGGACAAGATTTAGAAAGTTTTCTAAATCCATTCGGAAATTCAAGGGGCTTGAATTTCCTCAAGAATCAGAACAATTAATCAATGAGCTTGAAAGTTTGAAGGATGCCAGGGTAGGCCTCTATTAAATCTTCATTCCCCCATAGAACATTAATATTCCAGGCTTCCGAATTATTATAGAAACTTGTCTCAAAGCCAAAAAAACTTTTTACTGAGATCGCTTTTTCCCCAGAAATATTCAAGCTCCAAATTTTTGTATCTGGATAATTATTCTTTCTGCCTAAGGCCAGATCGATTAAATCATTGTCACCTTCTTTTTCTCTAACAAATACATAAATAGCACATTCCCCACCTTCACCTTCTGTGCAATCATTATTTTTCAAAAAATAAATTGACTTATGGAGACCTTCTTCATCTTCGTAAAAATTATCTACAGCCTCCAAATCAACAGGAATTTTCACCTCAAAACCCATCTCCTCATTCCGATAAGTCTTCCAATCACTAGTGTCAATTTCTTCCATCTGGTATTCTCCATCGGTCATTTCTTTCAGTTCTTCAAGACTTACTTCTTGCTGTTCACCTTCTGCATATTGCTGAGTCTCTTCGCTTTCCACTTCTTCCACAGCCGCCTCCTCACCCTCCAAAGTTGGATCAGCGGTAGTCTCTTCTTTGCCACAACCAGAAAAACTAAAAGATAGGACTAGGAGGAGTAGGCTTGCTAATAAAAGACTTGTTTTGCTTTGATCGAAATTGAAGCGGAAGAAGTTTTTTGGGATTTTCATTTTTTTTGAAGGTTGGAAATTAGATTTTAGAAATCAAAGTTTTTATAATTTAGCCTTTGGATTGCCAATTGAGTTCTTGCCAACAAATGTAATGACAAAATACGAAAAAGTCAAATTAGGGGTTGCGGTTGTTATTTTTGTTTTAAATTAGCTGATTTGAGCTTCAGCAAACTGACAGCGGCACTTATCAGGAGTATAGAGGGGCGAGGGCGGGAAGTCAAAAAAGGCCATCTTCTAAACATTTTGCTCTCCTTCCGCTTGTTTGATCTGTTTTTTGCTGTCATTGCCAAAATACGCGCCACTTAAACCCTTCGCCTTTTTCTGCTTCACCTCCTTTCATTATTCTTTTGTCAAAGAACATCATTCTTTAACCACTTCTTGCACAAATTATTATGCAAGAACCAGGATAAACAATAAAGGAACTCTACTCACAATTAAGACTGCTCGCTATAATCTTAGAAAATCCAGTGAACTCTTGAATTGAGCTAAAAACAATAAAATTTTCGTTACAATCAATTGTTATCTCGTCCTCTTTTGTGATGTTAGGAACACCATACTCAATAATGGCTTCATTACCTTTATCCGTAATGAACCCTTCTTTCCTTGGCAGATTTTCTTTCGAATAATTTTGATTTACTCTTTCGTAAAAATCATCGAGACTCTCTGCCTCATCTTTTTTCCAACCCTCAATTCTTACATCTCCCAAAAATTCCTCATTTACAGTTGCTTCTTCTGAGTAGATTTCGAGAGTTAAGTGACCATGTTCTTCGGAATAATTTTTAATCTCCCATTCCTCCGGATACTTAAACTCAAACCCAAATTCCTCATTTCGATAAGTCTTCCAATCGCTAGTGTCAATCTCTTCTGCTGAACTCTCTTCGACTTGCTCGGCTTGTTTATCTTGTTCGCTCTGATCATTGTTGCCTTCTTCCACAACAGCCACCTCCTCACCCTCTGGCAGTGAATCAGTAGCAGTCTCTTCTTTTCCACAACCAGAGAGGCTAAAAGATAAGACTAGAAGGAGCAGGCTTGTTAGCAAGAGACTTGTTTTGAATTTTTGAGAACTGAGAGAGTTTTTGGGATCTTTCATTTTTTTGTTGTTGGATTTTAAAACTCGAAGCTTGAGTTGTTTATTTAAGAACAAATTAGCTTTAATCGAGAAAAATATCAAGTTGGAATAGTTTCCAAGTAAACCCCTCCGTCCAAATTTATTCCCTTCAAAACCATCCTCAACTCTTTTTGCCTGTCTCACTCTTCGGAAATCTTGGCAATCGCTTTCTTGTCGGTTTACCTGCTTTTTCCCACTCTTTAAAACTAGAATATCTTACAAAATCAATCACTCGCACCTGCTCTTTCAGAAAATCGCCCCGAAAGCCCCGCGAAAAATACACCAACTTTTTAATCGGCGTAGGACTCTCTTGAAAGCTCGCTGCCAAATCAAACATCTCGCCTACTCGCAACTCTAAGTTCTCCTCAAATTGCTCTAGAGGCTCCACCGCAAACACTAGACCTTTTTTTCTCGGATGATCTAAAATCAAGATATCTGCCTCTATGTAACGCTTAGAGGACAACGGTCCTACCTGAACATACTGGCCCAACTTAACCATCTTTAGAGGAAACCGCTGGCGATCAATTAGCTGAACATACAACTGCGCCCGCACCAACTCTTTTAATTCCCCTTGATCAGGAGTTTCTGCTTCCCAAGAATAGCGTCGGATCCGTTCTCGCAACACCGGGCTACCCAACAGCCCTTCTCCGGATCCAGACAACAAAGCACCGGCCACCGAAGCTAATTTTTTAAGCGATCCTACTCCCTCTGTTGATTCCAGAGTTGAATCTAGACCAGAACCCGAGTCGATACATTGAAACAGACTCCCCTTTTGATTTTGACTTTGGGCTTGTTTTAACTGCTCCAAATCTTCGAAGCGTTGGGCTGATAGCAATACCGCTCGGGGCCTCCCTCGCTCCGTTAGAGTGTAATAAGTAGACTTTTTTTGGACCGCCTTGACCAAAGAAAAAATCTCTTTGCGGGCTTCCGTCACCGGAAGGGTAGTTTTCGTTTTCATGGCTTTAATAAAATCTTCAAATCCATTGCTTCCACCTATTTAAGAGCAAAGTAAAAACAAAGAATGAAACGGCAACTTGGATTTAAAGATCTTTTTGATTTTAGGGCTTTCATTTTTGAGTGTGATTTTAGGAAGGATCGAGGTTCCGCGCTTGTAGAGACATACCACGGCGTGTCTCTATTCGTAAGATAAAAGCGAGATGTGGATCCTACCGGCCCCGTCGTTTATGCGGAGACACCAAAGCGCGCCAAAAATGAAAGTCTCTTGATCTTACGTGTACATTGTAGCGTACACCTAAAACTAAAGCAAGCCCCCCACTCGAAAACTGAAATATTCCTCTTTGGTAACGATAATGTGGTCCACCACTTCGATCCCTAAAATCTTGCCCGCCTCCACTAATTGCCGAGTTATCAACAAGTCTTCCTCGGAGGGGTCGGCCACTCCGGAAGGATGATTGTGAGCTAAGATAATTTGAGCGGCATTATTCCGTACCGCTCCCTCAAATACCTCTCGCGGATGTACCAAATTAGCATTAAGAATTCCCACTGAAACCACTTCTCGCTCGATCTCCCGATTTTGGCTATCGAGATAAAACACCACCAGTTGCTCTTTTTTGCTAGTGCGAATTTCTGCCAGCCGCTCCCAAACTACTTCCGGAGAAATTAATAACCCTCCCGGCTTTCCTAATAAAAAACGCCGCCCTAGTTCAAAACAGGCGACGATCTGGCAGGCCTTACTCACACCCAGGCCCGGAATTTTTTGCAACTCCGAAGGCGAGATCTCCGACAAGTCTTCTCCGAATTTCTTTAGTAACTTGCGCCCCAACTGCACCGCATTGGCTCCTCGGGTCCCTGTCCGCAAAATAATCGCCAACAGCTCTTCGTTAGAAAGTTTGCCGCTCCCATAGCGCTCCAACTTCTCCCGTGGCCGCTCCACTCGCTGCCAATCCTTGATTGATTTTTTCATAAAGCAATAATTAATTGAATTAAAGCCTATCTGCAAAGTAGGGGCACGCCATGGCGTGCCCCTACCAAAAAATATAAAGTAAAACCATCACTGGACAAACAAGCCGGGCTTTCATTTTTTACCTGTCCCTGCCTGTCCCGTCTTCTTGCGGGGACACCAAAATTTGAAAATCCCTCCTCTACTACAAGAAGTCTTTGATTTTCCCTTGAAAGATTTTTTCAATATCCTTCTCGTAAACATCTCTCCCCCCCAAGCCATAAACTACGCTCTTTACTTTTCTGCCAATGGAGCGCTCCACTTCTCCCGCCAAAACCTGCCCGGTGCCAAAAGTCAAATTGCGGTCCATCACAATCACCTCCGGAACATTCTGAAGGGCTTTTTTAACTTCCTGGTCTGGGAAGGGACGAAAAAGGCGAATTTTCAGTAATCCTACTTTCTGACCCCGTTTGCGCAACCGATCCACCGTCTCTTTAATGGTGCCGCAAGTAGAGCTCATCGCCACTATTACCTTCTCGGCTCCTCGGGTTTTGTAACGCTCTACCGCTTCGTATTTCCGACCAGAAATTTTCTCAAACTCTTCGGCAGCTTCCTGGAATATTTTTGGCACTTCCAAAAAGGCGTCAAAAATTTGCTTGCGGAATTCAAAATAACTGTCCGGCAAGGCGATTGGCCCAAAAGTTACCGGGTTTTTAAAATTAAAAAGATTTTTCTCTGGCGCCTGATACTCGCCGACGAACTTTTCTACCGTGCTATCTGCCAAAGTCTCCACATTCTCCACACTATGAGAAGTAATGAAGCCATCCAAATTAACCGTGGCCGGTAGTTGAGCCCGCTCGGCAACTTTTATCGCCAGGAGTGTGTTGTCGTAAGCCTCCTGGGCATTCTCAGAAAAAATTTGAATCCAGCCGGTATCGCGCATCATCATAGCGTCAGAGTGATCGCCGTGAATGTTAATGGGACCAGAAATCGCCCGGTTGGCCACTGCCATCACAATCGGAAGTCTCATCGAAGAGGCTACCGGCAGCATCTCCAGCATGTACATCACCCCCTGAGAAGCCGAGGCCGTCATGGTTCGAGCGCCCGCCGCCGCACTGCCCACACAAGCGCTCATGGCGCTGTGCTCCGATTCCACCGTGATAATCTCGGTATCCACCTTGCCGTTAGCCTCTTGCTTGGCCAAGTATTGGATAATCGGCGTCTGAGGAGTAATCGGGTAAACTGCCATTACATCCGGGTTAATCTGCCGCGTCGCCTCTCCCACTGCGTACCCCCCGGTCAAAGCCTGCACCCTTTTTTGATCTTTAGTAATCATTTTGTTTTGGAAAAATTATCGTACTTTAAATTTGTTAAGCTCAAGGCTCAATCCCTTTTCCTCAAAAGAATCCCTGACAATATCCCCGTATTCACTATTCGGCTCAAAGATAAATTCCTCATTAGACTCCCAGTAAAATTGAGTATTTTCCATCTCACTCGGATAATATACCTGCTGAAAAATTTCTTCGACTGAGTTAGTATTGTCCTCATTTGTAACACTTAGATTTAATCCGTCATAATGATTCCAAACAAAAGCTACCTGCCTAAAATCAGGCGACCAAAAAATTTCTGCGCCACAGCCAATTTTACCTTCCCACAAAAATTCTCCAGAGTCCACTTCAACTCCCCCTAAAAAACAGGAGCTCATTCCCTTGAAATAATCAAAGAAAAGCACCTTGTTATTTGGAGAAAGCCTCAAATTAGGCTCTTCGGCAACAAAATAAATTTCACTTCCCGCTTCTTGATTTACTGATTGATCTAACTCAAAAATAATTTCTCTATTCTCATTTTTATCCATTTCAATCCTATCAGAATAAGCAAAGTAGCTGACTCCATCTTCTTCCAGTTTAGCCAAAAAATCACCGCTTTCGCTTACCTCCTTACGAGAAACATCCTCCTCAATCTCGTCCATTTTCAAGCTAGCCTCCTCCTCGTTAGTAACACCACAACCAGAGACAAAAAATAATCCAGCG
Source organism: uncultured Bdellovibrionales bacterium (assembly GCA_964346295.1). Classification (GTDB taxonomy): domain Bacteria; phylum Patescibacteriota; class Minisyncoccia; order Moranbacterales; family DUUL01; genus CAYFUG01. The sequence continues at coordinate 56,718 of CAYFUG010000005.1, read as the reverse complement.
AACAGAAACAAATAACTGGCAAATCTTTTCATTTTTTATTTTTAAGAAATTATAAGCGAACTCCTCCTTCATATAAAACCGCTTTCATTCCCACCTTTCGAGCACCTGCTACAAATTGCGGCGAGTCATCCACACTTCTCTGAATAGGCGTACCAATTGCGTTTATTTTCTCGCCTAATTCTTTCATAATCTTTGAATCAGAGGTATTTTTGCCCTGTGATTCAGCCTCTTCGATCATTTTATCAGCTAGATCAGCTTTCATTTTCAAGGTTTCTAAGAAAAAAATATTGCTGGATTTGACTCCCGATAAATTGTCTAATCCTAATTTTCCAGCGCTATGCTTTCCATTCATAGTATTTGGGCGAGAATATAAATCTACTCTGGTTTGGTTTTCTTTGTTCAAAATTTTCATTTTTTTGCTTCCATGCAACAAACGTACTTATTCCTTAAAAACCTTTTTTAATTGAACATGCCGCTCGCAATTGATACTATTGAAGTCTCCTTGTTTTAAAAATCCGGTTTTTTCTAAGAGTGTATACAGCCCATCCATGGCATTTGGTAATTCATAGCACTCCGGGATTGTCACCCATTTGTAATCATAGACTTCTTCTTCTTGGATCGATACTTCTGGTTTTTGATTAACCCTTGCAAGGAAGGTAAAAAACTGGACTTTTAAATTCTCGTAGTCAAGTGGGTACTCGCCTAAAAAACATAGGTTATTTGCTTTCAGTCTTAAGCCTGTTTCTTCTAGCGTTTCTCTTATTATAGCCTCACTCGGTGATTCATCTTTGTTTATTTTACCTCCCGGCAACCCCCAGCGATCGCCTTGATGTTTACCAGGATTACGCCTTAGAATAAGAAATTCGTTTTGATATTCGATAAAACAACCAGCAGCTTTTATAGAATTAATCATGTACTTGAACCTATATAATTTCAGCTAACTAATTTTTAAAAACACTTATTCCGTACAAAACCAAACTCCAACTACTTCCACTTTCGCCGCTTATTTTCCCTCTCTTTCTCCCAAAAAGCCTCTTCCAAATCAATCTCTAAGCGATTAGCAATTGTCGACAAAACAATCAAAATATCTGCCATCTCATTGGCCACTTCAAACCGCTCGGAATTTTCGTCAGTTTTAGCTACTTTTTGCTCCCGCCGAATGGCCTTAAATAACTCTCCCACTTCCTCCCCCAACATTAAACATTTCTGCAGCACCTTCTCGTGATCAAAACCTCGCTCTTTCTCCAAATTCCGTACATATTGCTGCAACTTTTTCAAGGTAAAATCTTTCATAAAGCTATTTCTTCAAAAATCAAAATCAGATCAAGGCAATTAGTCCCAGAACTTTCGAATTTGAGTGAATTTCTACCTACCTGCCGGCAGGCAGGGGCACGAATGAGAATCGAAGTGAGTCGCTACGGTGAACAAGATTTGGAATTCGCAACACCAAAATTCTCCAAATTTGGAAGCCCCTCTCAGTCCTTCAAATAACGAAAGATCGCCTCAACAGCCACCGCTCCTTCTGCCGCCGCCGTAATAATTTGCCGAAATCCGTTAGAGTTAGTAGTAATATCCCCCGCCGCGTACAAACCCGGCACACTAGTAGACTGATCCGCTTTAGTCTTGACATACCCCTGAGGATTAGCCTCTACCTGGAGAGTTTGGAGCATTTTAACATTGGGCACCGAACCAATCTCGATAAACAAGCCTTCTAGGGCCAAGTCCGGACCACCCTGAAATTCCTTGTCTAACCTTACTTGTTCCAATTTTTCTTTGCCCAAAATTTCTAAAACATTAGTATTGTAAATGACTTCAATGTTGTTCTCTTGGGTAATTTGCTCCTGATAAGTAGGATTCGCTCGCAGTTCTGGACCCCGGTGAATCAAAAAAACTTTTTTAGCATGAGAAGCCAAAATTAAAGCTGCCCCAGCGGCTGAATTGCCGCCGCCTACCACCGCCACAGTTTTTTTCTTAAAAAATGGCCCGTCACAAGTGGCACAATAAGAAACCCCCCGACCCAAAAAATCCGCCTCGCCCGGAATCTCTAACTTCCGATGACTAGTGCCAATGCAATAAAGCACTACCCGAGCTTCCAATTGATCGCCCGAGCCCAAGGTAATTCGAAAGCCCTGGTCAATTTTTTCAATTTTTTCTCCCACGTCCATTATAATCTCTCCCCCTAATTTCTCCGCGTGATTTTGAAAATTTTGGGCCAAATCCATTCCACTAATTCCTTCAAAGCCTGGGTAATTCTCAATATGATGAATTTCATTTAAGTAGCCGCCCACCTCCAAACCGACCACCGCATGGTCAATTTTGTAACGACTGGCATAAATCGAAGCCGCCAGCCCGGCCGGCCCGGCTCCTAAAATTAAAAGCTGCTTCATTTTGTATTAATTTAAGCCTTCTGAACAGAGTCAAGCCGTTCCATTAAAGCTCTCTTGGCTTGAAGCCCCTGCAATCGTTCATATTCTTTTCCTTTTTTATAAAAAATAATCAAGGTTGGAACTGCCTGGATACTAAATTCATTAGCCAATTCTCCTGCTTCATCAATATTAACTTTCACAAAATCAACTTTCCCGCTATAACCCTTGGCCAATTCTTCGATCAACGGGCTCAACGCCTTACAAGGACCACACCAAGGCGCATAAAAATCAACCAGAACCGGCCTAGCATTTTTGTATAAAAGCCCCTTTAGTTCAGTGGCTTTTGTCATCTCTTGAACCTTACTCATAATATTTTCTTTAATTTTTAAAACTTATCTAACTATAGCTAGTTTAACAAACCGACTATCGAATTGCAACTTTGCCTATAAAAAGCAGGGAAAGTTATAAACCTTCCCTGCTTCTAAAAACTAAAAACTGTCAACTAAAAACCATAAACTAGCCCAAATTTCCAATCCGCGCCAGCAACTCCTGCTCCTGCTCCGCCATCAATCGTTCTCCTAAAACTTCCCCCAAGGAATTAACCTTCTTCATCACGACCTCCGGAAGCTCCTCTTCGGGATATTTTTCTACAAAATGCTCTGATTTAATTAATTCTCCAAACACCACCCCGGCTCTTCCTAACCGAGCTCCGTGCCCATCTTTGCCGCGTCGAGTATAATCAATATATACCGGTAATACATAAACCTGGGCTTGCTTAAGGAGATAGCTAATTCCCGGCTTAGCCTCAGCTTGCTCTCCCATTTTCACTCGCTTGCCCTGGGGGAAAAATACCGAATTATAGCCTCCCTTCAATAAATCCAAAGTGCTTTTTAGCTTTTCTTCTAAGGTGCTCCCTCCTCCGCCAATTGGATAAACTCCCAAAAACCCAAACAATGCCCGGTTATGAGGCTTTTTAAAGTGCCCGTGATAAGCTGGCAAACGCCAAAGTAATTGCCTAAAAAAGAAGCGCCGGTTCATAGCCGCTAATATCAAAAAGGGATCCCAAGCAGAAACATGATTAGCCACTACGATTACCGGTCGATCCAACTTACGGTGGTGATGGTTTTTAAGGCTCCGATGACGGATAATCTTTAAAGAAAAAAGATAACCCAGCCAAGAAAGGAAGGCCAGCCAAAAGAAGCGTTGACTAAAATGAAGAAAATGGTGCTGTTTAGGAAGGATCTTTTTAAGCATGGAAGTAGGGGCTTAAATAAGTTAACTACACATTTAAGCATATTTTTCCAAAAAAGTCAAGAAGGGTCACTAAAAGTAGCGACAAATCTTTGTTATCTTCATCTTAACAACTTCTCAAGTTTCCTGCAATCTTCAATTTTTCCCCATTTTATAAACAAAAAGCAGCTTCATTGCTGAAGCTGCTTTGGGAGAGTTTACTATTACCGATTTAGATAAGTAATAGAGAGTTGCAGCCCCGTGGCGAATAGCACCCACAATAAGTAAGGAATTTGAGCGTAAGCAACCCACCGAACTTGAGGATAAATTACCACCATCGCCCAAATCAGAGTACCCAAAACTAAAAGAATATCTAGCGCTGCCAAGTAATTGCTTTTAAGACCAAACTGGAGGGGAGTAAAGAGTAGGTTAAAAACTAAGTTTAAAGCAAAAGGCAAAGCCGTCCCCCAAGTAACTCGCCCCTTGAAGACCAGCCAAAACACTCGCCCAAAAGAAACTGCGATAATAACATATAAAAATATCCACACCGGCCCAAAAAGCCAACTAGGCGGCGACCAACTGGGCTTAATCAACTGAGCATACCACTCTTGAGTGTTATTCATAAGAGCCTAATTGATTCAAAAACTAAAAACTACTATCTAAAAACCAGCCTAATAAGTGGTTTTTTTCACTTCTCGCAATAAATCCTCCAACTTAGCGGTAGCCACTCCGATCACCCGGTCCGCTCCCCCGTAATAAACAAACACGGTATCTCCAATTACCACATGGCCATTAGAAAAGACTACATTGGGCACATTCCCTTCTCGTTCGTTCAATTTTTCCGGTTCAAATACTGGCTCATCGGTGCGGGCCAAAATCTTGCGAGGATCTTTCAGGTCACACAGCAATATCCCTAACCGATAAGTAAAGTCTCGATTGGAAATACCATGATAAAACACCAGCCAACCTTCCTTGGTTTTTAAGGGAGGACCGTTTAGGCCCACTTTTTTATCATCCCATTTATACTTACGGGGAATCACCCAGTTGTTTTCCATGAAAACCTCGCTCCGGGGATTGTCCAGATCTTCCAAATAATGAATGTCCATCCCATAATCATGGCTGCGGTGAACAAATAAATACTTGCCGTCAAATTTCTCTGGAAAAACACAGGCGTCCTTGTCAGAATACCTAGGACCGGTAACTAACTTCGGCTTGGACCAATTCCATTTTTTGGCCACAAAATCGTTACGCTTAATGGAGGAAATCGCCACTTTAGGCACATCTCGACCATTAAAAGCCGTGTAAAACATGTAAATTCGATCCTCAATCCGAATCAGGCGAGGATCCTCACAACCGTAAAAAGTTCCTTCCGGGTTAATCTCAAAATCCTCTCGAGGAACATAGACCGGCTCTGGGAGTCGCTCATCAATATCGTATCCGTTAGAAGAAGAGGCGTAACCCAAAACCGAGACATTATTAAAAGATTCCGCCCGATACAGTAAGTGCACCTTTCCGTCTTCGTAAATGGCGCCAGGATTAAAAGCCGAGCGAGCTTCCCAGGCATTCTCCTCAATCGGCTTGAGAATCGGATTGCCTTTGTAGCGCTTAATAACATCAGTGCTGACATCAATCTCTAAAACATCATTAATAACTTCTTTCAAGTCATACTCTGTGCCACAACAAACCGTATCGGCTCCTCCGTAAAAAACATGGAGTTTGTCTTGTTCGATATAAGCTCCGGAAGGAAAAACAATATTAGGTATCTGGCCATAAATTTCATATTCTTTTTCCGGAACTAAAAGCGGACTGCTGCTAGTTCCTAAAACCTTAGAAGGATCCTTGAGATCCAGTAAAGCCGCCCGAATCTCGAAAACCGTTTCCTTATCGGGTTCAAAATAGTCACTAATATGAGAATAAACCAATAACCATCCCTGATCAGTCTTGATGGGAGGAGCTCCGATTTCGTAATGGTCCTTCTCTCCCAACTTGAATTCTAATTTATTTTCGTCGGCTCGCTGATACCAATCATTCCAAAAATCCGGCGAATAAATATCCTCTTCTTTGTCAAAAAAAGCCAGGGCGATCTTAGCCGGAGGCTGATCAGTATCTACTGACAAAATGGCGCAGAATTGATCGTTTATTTTTTCCGGAAACAAAGCCATCGCCTTAGAGTTGAAGGTAGTCACCGGAAACTTTTCCAATTCCTTAAAGTCTTTGGTTTTGGCCATCCCGATTTTAATTCCTTCCGGCCCAAAAGGATAAGTCGATAAGGCAGTGTAAAAAATGTAGTAAGTATCACCTAATTTAGTTACTCGAGGATCCTCGCAGCCATATTTTTCCCAGTCAAATTCCGGATAAATCAGACGCCTCCGGTCAGAATATTCCAAGCCATCTTTACTTTCTGCGTAGCCAACGATAGAAAGATTGAGCTTGTGCGGGCCAATATCTTGAGGAGCAGAAATCGCCCGGTAAAGCATCCGGATCTTGTCCTTTTCTTTGACCGGACAACCATTAAAAGTCGCCTCTGCCTCCCAAGTGTTAACCTCCGAGGGAAGTAAAATCGGATTGTGATAGTAGCGCTTAGTAAACATAGATAAATTTTAACTTATTAGCCGAATTATTCCCCTAGTCTAAAACTCTAAAGCTATTTAAAATAATGCTTGACTAAAACCCGAAGGCTAATTAGCATTAATTAAGAACTAATCTAAAAACTCTGGCCCGTTCTAAAAGTTTTCTTTGTTTGGAACTCCGGCTGATACAACAGGCCCTCTAGTAAATCCTTCAGGAAAATAGTAGCCACGCAAGTCACCCGATCCGCTCCTCCGTAATAAACAAACACCTTTTTGCCCTTCAATACCGCCCCACAAACATACACCACTCCCGCCTTTCCCTCGTTTTCATAGAGCTCACTAGGTTCTAGAATCGGCTCGTGATAGCGGCTAAGAATCTTTTGGGGGTTCTGATAATCCAACAGCATCACTCCCAGTTTATAGCGATCAGGGTGTTTATGATCCATGGCATGATAAAAAACCAGCCAACCATATTCGGTTTTAATAGGAGGCGAACCCACTCCTCGTAAAAAATTTTCCCACTTAAGACCCTCAGAAGATTTAGAATAATGGCTCTTAATCGCCCAATCTCCCTCCAAAGAATCAAAATAGTCGATTAAAATGTTGGGAGAGATTCCGTGTAAAATAGCATACTTACCGTTAATCTTCTCTGGAAACAATACCCAATTCTTCTGAATCTCTCCCGGGGGGCTAATCAAACGAGACTTTTTCCATCTCCACCTCTTATTTAAAAAATCTTCTGTCTTAATAGAAGTCAACGCCACTCCCGGCGCCTGCCAACCATTAAAAGCCGTGTAAGTCATGAAAATTCGACCCTCCTTCTCCATCTCGCAAAGCCGAGGGTCTTCGCAGCCGCCCCAACCGCCCCAGCTCCCACCGGAAAGGTAGGGATAGCGAGTAAGTTTTTTTCTTTTTCGAGGCGGACCCACGAATTCAAAGGCTTCCTTAGGAGAATAAATTGGCCGAGAAGCTCTTTCTGTGATTCTAAAGCCGTCTTTACTGGCGGCGTAACCCAAAGAAGAAGCACCATCGTGCCCCACCGCTCGATAGATTAAATGCACTTTATTGTCCAAATGCAAGGCCGCTGAGTTAAAAGACCCGTTCGCCTCCCAACAATTATTCTCACAGGGAAGTAAAATCGGATTATTCTTGTTTTTCCTTAGTTTTAAATAAAAAATCCGCTCTTTCTTCTTGAGTTCTTTGACCGTCTCAAATCCAAAAAAGATATTCCGCAAAGGGATCATCGGTAAGCGAGTAAACCGACCTTGTTCCTTACTATCCTTGTAATACAACAAATAGCGCTCCCCCTGCTTAATCACTCCCAGAGGATAATATTTCTTTTTTCCTCGAGAGCGCCACAAAGGCTTATCAGCCTTCCACAGCACATGAGCAGGATTATTCTTGTTGATCAAAGCCACTCCCACCCCTAAACGACCACGGTTGTCGTGGCCTCCGTAAAACAACAGGATTCCCTGGGCCTTAAGAAAGGTACTAATAGGAAAAATCCGCTTTTGGGTAAACCCTTTCTTTTCTAGTTGTAAATCGGTCTCTCGTGGTGAGCTAAAATCCCAAGTTTTGCTTATTTGATAGTAAGAAATCTTCTGGCCTCTTTCTGCATAAGCTACCCTATTATGCTCAAAGTTATAGTCTCCTACTACTACAAAGGGTTGTTTGACTGCCTCTGGCAATTTCAGTCTCTCCCAATTCAGCAAATCGTTAGAAGTCCAAGCTAAAACTTCCCGCTTTTCTGGAGCTGTCATTTTTCCCGCCACTACCAAGCGCCTCCCAAATTTAGAAATCTTAACTTCTTTCCACTTGCGAGCTTGGGCAATTTTTTTTGCTTTTTCAAAGGATAACTGAGGGGAATCTTCCTTGACTGCTTTCGGCTTAGCAAGCTTCAATTGAAATTTACCATTCTGAGCCGTAAGCTTGAAAATATTACTTTTGTAACGCAAAACGGTTACCAAGCAAAATAATTTTTTTTGCTTCCCTCTCTTTTTTACCCTTGTTATGATTTTCTTTAAAAACCACATATTACCAGACGATTTTTATTCTATTTTATATTTTCAAAAAACTGATCTAAGTAAAAACAAACCCACCGATCCACCCTAGTTGACCCGAAACGAATGCAGCAAAGAAGCGGTTTTCAGGCAGATTCTAATCAGTAAAGACTCCGATTAACCCTAAGAGTTTCTACTGACTAATTAGAATAAGATTATCATATCACAAAAAATAAAAATCTCCTAAATTTCTCATCCTTAAGAGAAATAAAAAAACCTCTAGACTCCTCGGCATTATGCGATAGTAGTTTTTCATGGGTTTGATTGTTTAAGTTAAAAGATTTTATCTAAATATCTACCACTCAAACACCTCCACAATATTTTCTATTGCTGCTTTAACTCGATCAATAATACCTTGACGCTTCAAAATAGGAGGAGTGGGCTGAGAGCGAGAATCGATGATCTGCTGATCTTGTGGTAACTTCTGGGTGTAAAGATACTCTCCGATTAAACTTTCCAGTTTTTTTAGGGGAATCTGCTCTGCTTCGGCTACTGCTCTTAAGTTATCACTGCGCTGACTGGCCCAAAAATCACTAAAGGCTTTTTCTACATCGTCTGATTTATCAATCTTTGGAAGATTCTCTTCAATGAATTTTCGGATAAGTTCCTTTTTCTTACGAAGCTGCACATCTCTATCAAATAAACGCAAGATTTCATCAGCTTTCTTTTTGCGCACAACATCTGAGCTAATATTTTTAAGTCCGGCAATTAACTGAATGATGTAATCAAAATTAACTATATCTTTCACGGTAAGCTCTAGTTCAAAGTCTATTTGATCAAGAATTGATTCTGCGTTGATATCTACTTTTTTGCGTTCGTCATGAATATCTAAATATTTACTCTGGTAGTCATAAAATTCTTGTTCGCTGATTCCTAGCGCTTCAAAAGAAAACTCAGCAAATGTTTCCAAGGATGATTTAATTCGCAATAAATCTCTAAATATTTTAATAAAATCGGCTTTCTCTTCTTCACTTTCCAAATTGTCAATTGAATCAATACTGGGGACTTTTTCTTTTAGCTCGTTGAGCTTGTCTTCAAATTCTTTTTTCTGCTCTTCATAAGGTTTCTTAAAAACTACCTCTTTGGCGTTTTCATCGCCATAGAGAGCTAAGGCTTTGTCTGTGGCTACTTTGAGATTGCGAAATGAGACGATATTGCCATGAGGCTTGTCGGAGTTTAGGATTCTATTTGTTCGTGAGTATGCTTGCACAAGTCCGTGATAGCGCAGGTTTTTATCTACATATAATGTATTGAGTTTTTTGCTGTCGAATCCTGTCAAAAACATATTCACCACGAGTACGAGATCAACTTCTTTGCTTTTGATGCGTTTTTGCAGATCTTTGTAATAGTCGTAAAAGCGGTCGGTGCTGTAATTAGCAGAAAATTCTTTGTTGTAGTCTTTGATGCAGTCTTCCAAAAAATCCCGAGAGTGTTTATTTTCCGGTTTTCCTTCTCCGCCAAATATATCAGCATCCAACATATCGGAAGTTTCTTCTTCATTGGCATGATAGGTAAATATAGTGGCAATCTTAAAATCCTCAGGCTTTTTCTTCTGGAAGAGTGTATAATATTTTTTCAATACTTCGATACTGGTAATGGCAAATATAGCATTAAATTTTCCGTTTTTAGTTTTGCGTTTCCAGTCTTCCAGTAGATAATCTGTAATTTTTTCCAATCGTTCTTCACTTTCTAATACCTCTTTAGTGTCAATTCCCTCCACTAAAGTATCTGCAAAAATATCTGCATCCAAGGTGTCAGGATTTTTTTGTTTGTATTTGCCTACGTATTCCACGGCAAATCCGAGTACGTTATTATCAGAAATAGCGTGAGTGATAATGTATTTATGCAGGCAATCACTAAAGACATCCTTGGTGGTCACACCTCCATTACTGTTGTCGGTAAAGATCGGCGTGCCTGTAAATCCGAAGAGTTGGGCTTTATTAAAAAATCCTTTGATAGCGGCGTGTGTTTTTCCAAATTGGCTGCGGTGGCATTCGTCAAAGATAATAATGACTTTTTCATCTGCCAGAGCTTCAAACTGTTTTTTGTGGGATTCTCGTCCAATGGCGATATCCAGTTTTTGAATGGTGGTAACGATCAATTTTCGGTTGGGGTCTTTGAGTTGTTTGACGAGATTGCGAGTGTTGTCGGTGCCGTCTACGGCTCCATCCGAAAAGGAGTTGAACTCTTTGACAGTCTGAATATCCAAGTCTTTTCTATCGACCACAAAGAGCACTTTTTTAATCTCCGGTATTTGGGAGAGGATTTGACTGGTTTTAAATGAAGTAAGGGTTTTTCCGGATCCGGTAGTGTGCCAGATGTAGCCGTTTTTGTTTGATTCTCGGACTCGTTTTTCTATGGCACTGACGGCGTAATATTGATAGGGACGGAGTACCATGGGAGTTTTGGTAGCCTCTGCCAGTACGATGTATTCGGCGATCATTTCTGATACGGTGCATTTTTCTAGGAATGCGGCGGCAAATTCGTCTAGTTTGGTGATTTTGCGGTTTTCGGCGTCTGTCCAGTAGAATGTTTGTTCAAAGCTTTGTTTGGGGTTATTGGCAAAGTATTTGGTGTTTACGCCGTTGGAGATGACGAAGATTTGGATATATTCAAAAAGGGTGCCGGAGAAGGAATGTTTTTGGTAGCGTTGAATTTGGTTAAATGCTTCTTTCATTTCTACGCCTCGGCGTTTGAGTTCTATTTGGATAAGTGGCAGTCCGTTGATAAGTAATGTTACGTCGTAGCGGTTTTCATAGCTTCCTATTTGGGTAATTTGGTTGGTGACTTGATATTCGTTTTTGCACCATTTGTCCATGTTGAAAAATCGCACGTAAAAGGTGCTTTCGTCGTCGCGCGCGAGTGCAAATCGATCTCGGAGAGTTTTGGCTTTAATGAATCTGTCGCCTTTGCGGAGGTGGTTGAGGATTCTTTTAAATTCTGTATCAGTGAAAGTGGTTTGGTTGAATTTTTCTAGTTGGTTGCGGAGATTTTGTTCGAGGGCTTGGCTGTCTTTTATGGTTACACTGGTGAATCCCAAGCGGTTGAGCTGGGCGATGAGGGTTTTTTCAAGTTCTTGTTCTGATTGGTGAGTCATGATTATTTTTTTTAAATTTCTACATAAAATTTATCGTCTTCCCATTTTTCGGGATTATGTTTGATATAATTATATATTTTTTCGTAGGATTTTTCATTACGAATAATGTGTTCGTGGTAATTGCGTTGCCAGATCCGTTTTTCAAATGGTGGATATTTACCTGATTTTACGCCCCGAATATATTCATTGGTGGTCAATGATTTAAATGCACCAATAAATTGCCCAACGGTTTTCCCCGCCGTAGGGGCATGCCCTTGTGGCTGCCCTTGTGATGATGATTGGGCACCCACAAGGGGTGCCCCTACGGGTGGATTTTTATTTTGGATCACGATGATTCCATGAAAATGATTTGGCATTATTACAAATTTATCCAATTCAAAATTAATAAATTTATTTTGTAATTCCAGCCACCATTTTTTTATCATCTCACCTGCCTCATTCAATATCATTTCTCCATTTGTTACCTTCCCAAATAGACATTCTCTATTTTGCGTACAAATGGTAATGAAATACGCTCCTTCCTTAGAATAATCGTATCCTTTGAGGCGGATGGATCGCCGATGATGGATTTCGGGGTTATATTTCATGGGGTTTTGGGTTGTTGTTCTGGTTGATGAGGTAATTTAAAATGGTAAATCTTCAGGATTAATTTTCTCATCTACTATTTCTGATTTGCTTATTCCAATTAATCTTTTAGCCTTTTCAAGCAAATGATCATATGAGATAATATTCAAATTTGAATAACTTGAATTTAAAACTCTATATGCTTCTTTTTCAGCTCCAAGCCAATTATTTGATCGTCCATAAACCAATGTAATTCTTGGCTTTACAATAGGAGTATTTTTGATTTTTTTATTAAATTCTAAGTCATTTATTTTTCTTTCTGTTTGAAGAATGTATCTGATACATTGCATAGATGCACTTGTTAGCTCACTTTTTGGAATATTTTCGTTAGTCCAAAAAGGAGCAGACGGTAGTTTCAATTCAATAATATCTACAAATCCATCATACGATTTAAGAAGGTAATCAGTAATATTTTCAACATCAATTCGTCTTTCATCAAGAATCTCTACAAACTCTGAACCTAATATCCAAGAATTTTTAGAAAAAAATCTTTGCCATACTTCTTCATTTTTTCCTACCTGAAGTTCTGATTTATATTTATTAAATTTATCTTCATCATTCAATATTTCATCAAACAACTTAATTGCCTCTTTTTTTTGAGCAACGTTGCCTATATCGCCAGCTTCAATAAATCCATAATTATTTGCTATTTCCTTAAATTTATCACGTCCTTCTGGGTCAGAAGCAATGAGTTTTAAGAAACGAGCAACCTCCTCTGAATCATTAATAATTGTTTCATCAAAAATAATACTTTTGTTTACAAATGATTTCAAATCTAATTCTGAGAATAAGCTTAATAGTTGAAGTATTCTTTCAAAATCAAGTGTGGAAAAATGTAATTTCTCTATTTTTTTACCACTTACTTTTGCAATTTCTATACCATTAATTTTTTCAGCTTTTGTTAAATATGTAATTCTTAAATTAATCCTTGAAGAAATTTTAATGTCTACATCAGGTGTGGCTGAGGATTCTGAGCTATATTCAGCAATTGAAATATATTTACCGCTTCCTTTGGTAAAGTCTGCAACATATACAACACCAATTTTTTTATTGTTGATTATATCTGCTTCGGATGGTTTGAAAAATGGTTTTAACATTTATTAAAATTAAATTCTTTAAACAAATAATCTTTGCATCACCCCCTTCTTCCACCTCTCCACTTTCTCAATCTCTCTACTCTTCGCCTCAATCAAATCATCAATCGAACTAAGAAAACTAGCGATTTTTTGTTGTTCTGGGAGAGAAGGAACAGATATTTTTATTTTTTCAATTGTCGTTTTTGAAAGACTTGGTACGCCAGAAGCTTCATTATGTTTCTTCCAATTAATTTGCTGAAACACTAAATTAATAAATTTAGGAATAACATTGTTGAAACTATGAGTATAAAATAAAGTATCTACAGTCCAAAAATCACCGTTAAAATAAAAAGGTTTATCAATTGTCCCTTTTCTGCCAATTAAAACCGATTCTCCACTATAGAGTGCTTTATTAACAGAAAGCATATAACCACCTGTTCCAAAAACTGGGATATCACCAGAATCAAGATGTTTATAATCTTTTCCATTTCCAATTTTTAACACCTCCCCCAACTTCTTCTCCTCCCACTCCCCACTAAATCCCGGAAACCGAATCTCCCGAGAAAATATCTTCTGCATCATCCCTTTTTTGTATTTTTCCAGCAGCTCTTTTTGCTTTTTCAGATTTGTGATCATCGCATCCACCGCCCCGAGAAAATCAGCGATTTTTTGTTGTTCGGGGAGAGAGGGGAAAGGAATCGGCATTCTTAAAAAATCATCTTGAGCAATATTCATACGATCATGCCTTGCTCCATAATTCGCAATCTTAAACATATATTTATACCATTTCGTGGTATTGAAATATTTTTCCAAATAATGCACAAAATATATTTTTGGCTTTAAAACAGTATAAAGTGGAGACATTACTCCTTTTCTATAATTATTTCTTTTTAATGGACCAACTGGAGCATGTTTTGAAATCCGTGGATTATAAATAAAATCATCAACGTCAACAATGTAATATCCGAGTAAATTATTTTGATTTGCAATGTCTTTTTCAAAATAATCTAATTGCCCAACAATCCCTTGTACTGCTGAATTAGTTAAAACAAACTTTTCTTCACCATTTGTATTCTTCTGAGTTTTCTTTGTAAACAAGTCTTTTAACTTCTTCTCCTCCCACCCACCCTCAAACCCCGGAAACCTCAGTTTCGGAACTTTTAGATTGCCTGATTGTGTCGTATTAGTGGTCATATTTTTAAAATTTCCTAAGTAATAAAAGCACCAAGCCAATCATCTTATCCTTATCTTTTGGATCACTCTCCGCAATCAGTAAGGTCAAACTGGTGAGCGCCATGGGCGTGATCAATCTTTCATTGAGCATTCCCGCCTTTCGCAAAAACCACACAAAAGTAAAAGCCCCGGTGCGCTTATTGCCATCATTAAATACATGATTTTTCACCACAAAATACAAGAGATGCGCTGCTTTTTCCTCCACCGTGGGGTAAACCTCCTCACCAAAAGCCGATTGAAACACATTTCCCAAAATCCCCTCTAGGGCTTTGGCTTTTTTCTCCTGTGCAAAAAGCTCGGTGGCTTCTTTTTTGCTAATTAGCTCTTTTTTAAATTTCGCAATATCGCTGTAAAGTTGATCCGCTTCTATTTCCAAATCTTTTTTTACCGCTCCGCTAGTGGGAAATTTGGATTTGTCATACTGATCCAAGGTAAACCAAGTATCGGTAAAAGTTTTAACGAGTTCCAAAATATCATCAGGGGTAATCTGATCATTATTTTTGGCGAGTAACTTGATATCATCCAGAGCCTTTAGCAGTTTTTGCTTATTTTTTTTAAAATGCTTTTGATTAATGGTGTAGCCTTGAGTTATATGCTCTTTAAGAGTTCGTGTTGCCCATTTTCGAAAATTAGTAGCTGTTTTTGAACTTACTCGATATCCGACAGAAATGATCATATCTAGATTGTAATAATCCACCTGATAAGTTTTTCCATCCTTGGCAGTTGTTGCAATTTTTGCAACAACTGATTTTTCTTTTAGTTCTGCGCTTTCAAGGATATTTTTTATATGTCTTGATATACCGGATTTATCTATGCCAAACAAATCAGCTATTTGTTGTAAACTGGCCCAAATAGTTTCCTTGGAAATATCAACTGAAAGCTCTATGGCTCCATTTTTTGCCTGATATATGATGATTTGATTATCTGTTTTGGTCATAGTTTTTAGTATGATTTTTTTGAACTATCTGGAAATTCCGGATAGTTGAATTTGAACTGTTGCAATTTTTGCATTAGTTCAATTTTAGAAATGTGCAAAATTTGCACATTCCACTTAAAAAGGTTTCTCAATTCCCAATTCCTCACAAAATCCATCAATTTTATTCTGTAAATTGATCTCATTTTCATTAAGCTCCCTCAGCTCCTTCGCTACCAAATCAATATCAATCGACTCTTCCTCCTCAAAAGTATCCACATAACGAGGTATATTTAAATTGTACTCATTTTCCTTTATCTCCTCCATACTAGCGAGATGGGAATATTTATCGATTTCCTTCCGCTGGGCATAAGTCTCATAAATCTTTTGTAGATTGCTTTCGGTTAAACGATTCTGATTTTTTCCTTTATCAAATTCCCTCGAAGCATCAATAAACAAAATATCCTCATCATCTCTTCGGCATTTCTTAAAAATAAGCACCGTGGCCGGAATAGAAGTCCCATAAAACAAATTCGGAGGCAAACCAATGACCGCGTCCAGATAGTTTTGTTTTTCGATGATGTATTTTCTAATGTGTCCTTCTGCTCCCGAACGAAAAAGAGCTCCATGAGGTAAGACAATCGCCATGGTTCCATTGTCTGCCAGATGATAGAGCATGTGGGTGACAAAGGCATAGTCAGCCGCGCCTTTAGGCGCTAATCTTCCATACTGAGAAAATCGATCATCATGCGCAAATTCCGGATTGGCATCGCTCTTCCATTTGGCCGAGAAAGGTGGATTGGCCACTATCACCTCCGCCTTCAAATCCGGGTGCTGATCGTCTTCCAAGGCATCTCCATTCCGGATGTCGAACCGATCAAAATGCACCCCGTGGAGAATCATGTTCATTCTCGCCAGGTTGTAGGTGGTAGGATTGAGCTCTTGCCCAAGATATTCAGCTACTTCCGTATAGTCCCCAATTCTCAAGAGCAAAGACCCCGAACCACAGGTGGGATCATAAACCGAACGGACTCTTTGCTTGTCGTGAGTCACTATGCGGGCCATCAAAGAAGAAACCGCTCCCGGCGTGTAAAACTCACCGCCTTTTTTACCGGCCCCCGCCGCAAAAGAACCGATTAAGTACTCGTAAGCATCTCCCAAAAGATCGCTCTTGGAGCCTTCCAGTTGAAAATCTATTTCGCTTAAATGAGCCAAAATTCCTACAATAACCTCGTTCTTTCTCTTTTCACTTGATCCTAGTTTGCTAGAAGTTAAATCCACATCAGCAAACAACCCCTTAAAGTCATTTTCGCTATCAGTCCCCATGGAGGTTTGTTCAATGGTATTGAGCACATTTTTCAGGTCTTCCAGAATAAAATTCTCTTGGCCTTTGATTTCTCCCTGACCCTTCTTGACCAAGTAAGCAAAAGTTTCTTCGGGCTCCAGAAAAAATCCTAAATGCCCAATACAAGCCTGCTTGACGGCCTTTAGAGCCTCTTTCCCTTGCTTGGTTTTTCCTTTAATTTGAGAAAAATTAAACCTCTCACTGGCTAATAGTTTTTGATTGATGTAGTTTTCTAACCTCTCAGAGAGATATTTATAAAAAATGAACCCTAGAATATAGTTTTTATACTCATCGGCGTTCATTTTTCCTCTAAGAAGATTGGCTACTCCCCAGAGCTGTTTTTCCAAAGATCTTTTTTGGCTTTCTGTCATTTGCTTGTTTTTATACTAAGTTACTTACAAATCTTAAATTGCACAGCCGAACTGAGCGAGGGAATGTAAAATTGAAGATAACGCCTTTTGTTTGAGCAGTTTAGATATTCTCTAAATATTGGGAATCCTTGGAGCAATGTTTAACTAGAAAATCAAGCTGCGAGCCAGGATTTATCTTTAATTTTGCATTCTGAAGCGAAATTATTGATAATTCAGATTTCAAAATCAACTTAGCATAAAATCAAAACCACCTCATCTAAAAATCTTTCTCTATCATATCACTCCCTACCCGAGTCCTCAAGCTAAAGCCTAACTTCCCCCGGCGCCCCCTTGCTTCGATTCCTAGTTTACAGAAGTAAATTTAG
>CAYFUG010000005.1:269-39368 GCA_964346295.1 uncultured Bdellovibrionales bacterium | reverse complement strand
CACTTACTAAAAAACAGCCTATGAGGCTGCTTTTTACTTGGAGCGAGCGACCGGAGATCTCAGTCGTCGTTTCACTCCTCTCTGAAACCCCTCGGTTTCAGGACTTCCGCCACGGGGGAAATTCTTTCCCCCGGCGCCCCCTTGCTTCGATTCCTAGTTTACAGAAGTAAATTTAGCACTTACTAAAAAACAGCCTATGAGGCTGCTTTTTACTTGGAGCGAGCGACCGGAATCGAACCGGCGTCACCAGCTTGGAAGGCTGGGGTAATAGCCATTATACGACGCTCGCCTGATATAATCACCCGTGGAATTGCCTAAATCTTACAAAAAGCTTGGGCTTTCAAATTTGGAAGTCCCATTCCCTAAAAGCCTTCGTAATCCCGCATCACCAACTGCGCCTCAATCTGCTTAATCGTTTCAATCACCACACTAACCACAATCAAAAGCCCGGTTCCTCCCACTGTCAAGGCTTGAATTCCAGTAATTCCTTGCACGATAAAGGGCAACACTGCCACTAAACCTAAAAATATCGATCCCGCCAAGGTAATACGGTTAATAATCCAGTTTAAATATTCCATAGTAGGCACTCCTGGCCGAATTCCTGGCACAAATCCTCCTTGGCGCTGGAGACTCTCTGCTACACTTTTGGGATCAAAAGTGACCGCCGTATAGAAGAAAGTAAAGGCTACTACCAGGGCAAAGTAAATACTACCATAAAACCATTGGTTGGCAAATAGATTCGCTACTGTTTCAGCCATTCCCGCTACCGTAGGATTATCTACCGTTACCAAAAAATTAGCCATCAAACCCGGAAAAAGCATAATTGACATGGCAAAAATAATTGGAATCACCCCCGCCTGATTTACTCGCAACGGTAGGTGCGAAGAGGTAGACCCAGAAGCCGAACTTCCCTTAATCCGCCGAGCAAAAGAAATGGGAACATTGCGCTGACCTTCGTTAACCACCACAATAGCAGCAATCGTGAAGAAGCCGATCGCTCCAAAACTAATATAAGTAAGCAATTTAGTCGGATCCCAAGTTTCAATAATTTGCATCACTGCCGTAGGTAAAGCAGAGACAATTCCGGCAAAAATCAACAGAGATACTCCATTTCCGATTCCTTTTTCGGTAATCAGCTCTCCTAGCCACATCAAGAAAATAGTTCCCGCAGTGGCAACCGTAATCACAGTCACATAGTCCATAATAGAGAAAACCCCCAAAAGTCCTTGGCTACGGAGGAGAGAAACCATTCCGAATGCTTGCATAATTGCTAAGGGCACCGTCAAATAACGCGTCCACATATTGAATTTTTGCCTACCAGCTTCGCCCTCTTCTTTGTACATTTGCTCTAATTTAGGCACTATCATCGTCAAGAGCTGCATAATAATAGAGGCCGAAATATAGGGACCTACTCCCAACATCACAATGGAAATGTTCCGCAAAGCTCCTCCCGAGAACATGTCTACCAAACCAAACAACTCACTATCATCAAAAAAGCTCTGCAACTGCAGAGTATCGATTCCAGGAATCGGCACATTGGCCGCTATGCGAAAAATTACCAAAATAAACAAGATAAAGAAAATCTTGTTCCGCAGTTCCTTAACCTTAAAAATTTGTTTGATTTTGTTTAACATTCCAATTAACAATACCCTCCTACGAGATTAATTAGATAAAAAAAGAAATAAGAACCAAGAGAAACTACTACAACAAAGAATAATAAAATGGCAGATTTGAATATTCTATTGAATCTTTTAGTTTTAATAATTCTAGCCAATTCAACCAGTAAAACAACTAAAGCAACTGCGATGCCTAAAAATGAAACTAGTAGCGGATATTTTATAAGCAAATCAGAATAATCTGCTAAAACCCCATAAAGAGCACGGCAATCTCTTCTCTCTCCATAGTCTTTTCCTGCCTTAATAGAGTAACACTCCCATTCAGAATCAACAAAATTTGCCGGATCAAACTGGGCCGAAGCTGTGCTTACGGGAAAGCGTCTCTCCTCTAATTCTAAGCACATAGGCCTCGCTCCTCGACATTCGTAGCACTCTCTAGCCACTTCCCTGGAAATAGTTTTCAATGAAAAAAATAGGCTAAGAAATACCGCTAAAAAAATACCTAACAACAAAAACTTCCCCCTGAAATTCTGTTTGATTTTGTTAAGCATTCCAACTAATAATAATTCTCTACAAAGTCGGTTAAAAAAGAAGCTAGCAAGCGTGATCCTTCAAATAATTCAATAATTCTTTATCAAGTAGTTCTTTTAGCTGATCAAGGAAAGCGTCCCTAAAGGCTGCATAAGACCCCTCAAAATCTTTTTCGTCCATGCCCCTACAAAGCTCTCTCAAATTCTCTGCAAATTTATCCCTTAAACACACGTTTATATTCAAACGACCGCTTTCGTAAAAAAAATCGTAAGCGGCGTTTCTTCCTCTGTTTTTGATCTCTTCCAATTGATCATCTCTTCTTTTTTCTACAGGATTTAAACTTTCATCCATCTTTTCTTTTTTAATTTCTAAAAAAACTTCCGAGTCCCGGTCACTCCTTTAGATTCGTCTCACCAGGGCATATCTTCTCTCAAGACGATGGAATCAAAATTCAAAACGCAGGAGATAATAATGAGATTTTCAAAAAATGGAAGCCCTCCCCTACTCTACTTTTCCACCGGCTTTCTCAATCTTCTCCTTAGCCACCGCCGAAACCAACACCTCTTTAAAAGTCAACTTCTTGGTCAGCTCCCCCTCCGAAAGGATCTTTATGGGAAAATCTATTTTACTGATAATTCCTGCTGTTTTAAGAGTTTCCGGGGTTACCTCTTGGCCAGTCTCAAACTTAGCCTCAATCCGATCTAGGTTTACTGGCTCATTAGCTGGTTTTTTAGACTTAAATCCTCGATTCTTTTTGCTACTCATTACAAAACGAGCTCCACCACCACCAAAAGTAGATCGTTGAGAATAGCCCGAGCGAGACTTCTGGCCTTTCATTCCAGCCCCACTGTAAGTGCCTTTTTTACCACCCCGACCTACACGCTTCCGGTCCTTGGAAGTTTTAACTTTGAGTTCGTGAATTTGCATAAAATTGAATAAATCCCTACTTATTTACTAGCAGCCTTTTTAGTATCAGCCGCTACAGCTTTTTTAGGACTAGTAGTAGCTTTTTTAGCAACCTTGGAAGTTGCCTTGGTTTCTTTTTCGGAATCGGACTTAATTATCTTTTTAGTCGTCTTTTCCTTTTTCGCGAGAGGTTTTTCAGTCTTATCCGCCTTAGTTTTAGTTCCTACCAAACGCTGACTGAGTTCTTCTAGGGCTGTCATAGTTGCTCGGGCCACATTAATCTTATTAGAGGTTCCGTGAGATTTAGCCACTACATCCTTAACTCCTGCCAATTCCAGCACTGGTCGCATGGCTCCCCCTGCCACAATCCCTCGTCCCTCTTTAGCTGGGCGTAGCATAATCTTGGCAGCGCCTTCTTTTTTATTAATGTCATAAGAAACAGTGTTATTATTCCTTCGAACCGTAATCATATGCTTCTTGGCATCGGAAAAAGCCTTGCTCATAGCGATAGAGACATCCGCTCCCTTAGCAACTCCCACACCTACTCTTCCTTTTCGATTGCCAATTACTAAAGTAGCCCGAAAAGAAAACCGGCGACCACCCTTAACCACACGCGTCACACGCGCTAGATCTAATAATTTCTGTTCAAATTCCGGCTTTTCTCGCCGAGGCCTACGACCACCTTTTTTGGAAAAACTTTTTTTCACCATTATTTAATAAACTTAAAACCTTTATTCAACTTTAAAAATAAACATTCTACAAAAACAAGAGCTGAAAATCCTAAAAGCAATAAACTAACAAAGACTAGAACTTAAGCCCGCCTTCTCGTGCTCCTTCTGCTAAGGCCTTCACCTTTCCATGGTACAAATAACCTCCTCGATCAAAGACCACCTCTTCAATCTTATTTTCCTGAGCTAATTTAGCTAGTTGCTTACCGGTTTCTTTAGCCACCTCTGCATCAAATTTCTTGCTCTTCAAACTCCGAGAGTCGCTAGTCACTAAAGTCTTAGCCTGCTGATCATCAATCAACTGTCCATAAATAGCATTCAAGCTCTTAAAAACACACAACCGAGGTCGCTGACTAGTACCGCTAATTTTTACTCGTACTCTTCTTTTGCGGTGCAATCTTTTCTGATTTCTACTTAACTTACTCATAAAAATAAATAAAAATTGAAGATAAAACTTCTTAAAATTTAAAAATCCCAAATCCTATTCGCTTCCAGACTTCTTCCCTTCTTTCCTTAGAATCTTTTCTCCCACATAACTAAACCCTTTGCCCTTATAAGGTTCCACTGGCTTTAGAGAGCGAGTTATCGAAGCAAAATGCCCCACTTGCTGCTTATCAATTCCTTCAATGGTCAGAACATTCTTTTCAATATTAGCAGAAAGCCCCTCTGGTAAATCCTTTTCGATCGGATGAGAAAAGCCTAGATTAAAAACTAACTTTTTACCCGACAAAGACATCTTATAGCCTACTCCACTTAATTCTAGTTGCTTTTTGAATCCTTCGGTTACTCCTTGGATCATATTAGCAATTAAAGCTCGAGAGGTGCCCCATACTGCTGGTGCTAAGCGAGTTTTTCCCACTTTCTTTACTACAATCTCCTCTTCGGAGAATTCTAGCTCCACCTCGTAACTCAACTCCATACTCAACTCTCCTTTAGGCCCCTTAATCTTCAAAGTTCGATTATTGAAATCCGCGCTGACACCCTGAGGGATTTTAACTGGCAATTTACCTATCCTGGACATAACTTTAGCTTAATTTATCTTAAAAATCTAATTTATAGCAACAAAAAATTTTCTTTATTCTAAAAATTTTACACTTTCCGGATCAAACTGGGGCACCGCAATCGCCAACATTTTCATCTCGCCAGCATCTCGATAAGAGTGGTTTTTAGGAATTACTACTAAATCCCCTATTGAATACGATTCTGCGCGAATCCGAGGCTTCGTTTGAGGCGTACTAAAGAGCACGATAAGGATTCAACAGCGAAGTGTACCGATTTTAGAAGTCTCGCGCTCTACCAGCTGGAACGCCGCACCCCCGGAATACCTCCCTTTTCTGCTAACTCCCGAAAGCAAATTCGACACAAATCAAAATCTCGCATATATCCCCGCTTTCTTCCACAACGCCAACAACGGTTCACCTTTCGAGTGGAAAACTTAGGCTTTTTTTGAGATCTCGCAACTACAGATTTTTTCGCCATAATATCAAAACTATATTAAACAAAATAAACTCTAATTAAAATTTCACACCATCAAACAATCAACCTGGGGTTTTTAAAACTTGGTATTCCCACACAAAACTACCAGACATCACAAATATACTCCCCTCCCAACTTCTTCTTTCTGGCATCTTCACCACTAAACACTCCTCCCGGAGTAGATATAACCGCCACCCCTTGGCCACTCTTAACTTGAGGAATATCTCTATAACTAACATAAATTCTTTGACCTTGCTTGCTTCGCTGCTTGATACCAGTGATTGCTGGCTTGCTCTCCGCATATTTAAGCTTCAATTTCAAATAACGTTTTTCTTTTTCGGTAAAAATAGCTACCTCTTCCAAATAACCTTTCTCATGCAATAATTTCGCAATGGAGGTTTTAAAATTGGAAGCCGGCATCGAAACTTCAGCATTTCCTGCTGACTGGGCGTTCCTGATTCTAGTTAACATATCTGCTATTTGATCAAAGCTCATCTTAAATTGAAATTAATTGATAAATAATCGCTTTTAGGATTCAATTAAACTTTTTACTTTCTTCATTTTTCCCTTACTGTAATTTTGAAACTTCAGGGAAAAATCCTCTTGCTAAATTAACAGAAAACCTACTCTACTTTTTCAAAAGGAAACCCTAATAACTGAAACATCCGGACTCCTTCTTCTTTAGTTTTAGTCCCCGTAGCTAAATTAACCTGAAGACTAAAAATAGAATTGACTTCATCAGGAGAAATTTCTAAAAAAAACAATTGCTCCTTGATTCCAAGACTTAAATTTCCTTGACCATCAAAATTACTCGGCTTAATTCCTTGGAAATCTCGGATTCTAGGAATAGTAACAGACAATAATCGATAGACAAAATCCCATTTCCTGGTTCCTCGTAAAGTAACCAGTGCTCCCACTTCTTGTCCAGCCCGAATCTTAAAGCCAGCAATCGCCTTTTTGGCTTGGGTGATCACTGGTGCTTGACCAGTGATTAACTTTAAGTCATGAACTACATCTTGAGTGAAATTTTGTTCTCCTCGAACTGCCCGAGAAAGACCCACATTTATTGAAACTTTGTCAATGCCGGGAGCTTCCATTTGATTCTTATAACCGAATTCCTTCATTAATTGAGGCAAGACTTCCTGATTAAACTTTTCCTCTAGCTTGTTCATAAAAATATACTAATAATTTCTAAATGACTTGTTTAAAACTTGCAACCCTAAACTTCTGCCTGACACTTTTTACAAATTCGCACTCTTTTTCCCTCTACTTCTTTCTTCCCAATTCTAGAAGGCTTCCCACAAGCATTGCAAATTAGCTGAACATTGGAAATATTCAAGGGAGCTTCAAAAGAAATTCGCTCTCCTTTTTGTCCTCGTTGGTTACTTTTCCGATGCTTCTTAACCATATTAACCCCTTCAACCACCAATCGACTTTCTTTGGGATAGGATTTTAAAACTTTTCCGGTTTTTCCTCGATCTTTGCCACTCAAGATCTTTACTTTGTCGCCTTTCTTAATATTCATATCTAAATTATCTCAAAAATTACTAAATAATAAACGATTTCTTGTTAAGCTAACCAACTCGGCCTAAGGCCTTCACTCCTGAAGGCAACTCTATCAATGTCCGCCAACGAATTAATAAACTTCTTCTGCCAAGGAAATGATTTTCATAAATCCTGCCTCACGAACTTCTCGAGCAATCGGACCAAAAATTCGAGTTCCTTTAGGATCTTTTCCATCCAAAACTACTGCGGCATTATCATCAAAGCGAACATAAGATCCATCTTTTCTTCGAAGGGGCTTCACTTGGCGTACAATCACCGCCTTTACAACCTCCTTTTTCTTAACCGAACCACGAGGCTCGGAAGATTTTACAGAAGCCACAATAATGTCACCTACTCGCGCATACCGGGCTCTACTTCCTCCTAATACCTTAAAGCATTGGATTACCTTGGCTCCGGAATTATCGGCTACTCTCAATTTTGTCTGGGCTTGAATCATAGCTCTTAAACTATTTTACAATAAAGTTAAACACGGACTAATCTTTAAAACTCCAAAAACTAACTAACTATTTCTACTAACTCCCACTTTTTATGGCGACTAAGCGGCCGGCAACTCCTAAAAGTGATTTTGTCTCCCACTTTAACTTGATTTTTATCATCATGAATCTTAAAGCGAGTGGTCTCTCGATACTTCTTGCGGTATTTCTTGTGAGTTTTAAGAGAGACAACCTCCACTACTACCGTCTTGTCCATTTTATTACTTACCACCAGGCCACTCTTAACCGCCGCGGCCTTTTTGGTGCCAGAAGGTGAATTAGTGGATGGAGAGGTGTTGTTGTCAGTGGTTTTCTGAACAGTCATTAGCTTATATAACAGGTTATTTAGCTTGATTTAGTAAGGTCTTAATCCGCGCAATCTCTTTTCTAGTCTGACCAGGTTTTCGATAATTCTTTAATTGAAAATTGCTCTTAGAAAAATTCAATTGAACCAATTCCTCTGTCTTTTCTTGAAGTAAATTGGTCAATTCTGTCTTACTTTTATCTTTTAGTTGCTGAAATTTCATAAAGGTGTCTAATAATTCTTCTTATAAAGCCTCGCTCTGGAGCATCTCTTAAAAACAGAGGCTGATCTTTAAACTTCTTTAATCGGCTTTTACAAACTTAGTCTTCACGCTCAATTTGTCGCCGCCTAACCTCATTGCTTGTCGAGCCATTTGCTCGCTTACTCCTTCCATTTCAAATAAAACTCTTCCTGGTTTGATCTTGGCTACAAAATATTCCGGAGCTCCTTTTCCTTTTCCCATGGGAGTCTCGTCTCCCTTTTTAGTCATGGAGTGATCGGGAAAAACTCTAATCCAAATCCGCCCTCCTCGCTGAATAAAGCGGGTCATTGCTCGTCGAGCGGCCTCAATTTCTCGAGAATTCAAAGTTCCAGTTGCTAAAGACTTTAATCCAAAAGATCCAAAAGAAACACTGCTGCCACGCTGGGACTTCCCGCGAATCTTGCCACCTCGCTGAAGTTTCCGATGCTTTACCTTTTTGGGCATTAACATATCTGTAACTGAAAAATTAACTAATTACCATGAAAAATTATTTTCAAATCTAGGCCGCTGATTTTATCGTCGTCGACTTCGATTATCAAAGTTATTGCCTTCCGGCCTGTTATTAGCCACATTAATTTTATGCAGCCAAACTTTTACTCCTAAAGTCCCATTGGGCGTAAAGGCAGTTGACTTAGCGTAGTCAATATTAGCTCGTAAGGTCTGAAGAGGAATATTTCCCTTAGAAAGCCATTCTTTACGCGACATCTCTGCTCCTCCTAGCCGACCAGAAAGCTGGACTTTGACTCCTTTTACATTTCGATTTTGCATTACCTTCTCCAGCATGGTCTTCATAATTCTACGAAAAGGCATCCGACGTCCCAACTGAGAAGCAGCATCGTCAGCCAAAAGCTGCGCGTTCTCCTCAATCGTCTTAATCTCATTAACATCAATCTGAACCTTCAGTTTGTCCTTAAAGAAAAATTTCCTTTCTAGGTCAGTCTTGAGCTCCTCGAGACCCTTACCACCTCGTCCAATTAAAATTCCAGGACGATTAGTAAAAATAATGACCCGAATCTTAGCAACACTGCGCTCTATCTCCACAGTAGAAATTCCCGCATTGCGATAATTCTTTTTTACATACTCCGAAAGCTCGATGTCTTGTCGCAACAACTTTTGGTAGTTCTTCTGGTTGTACCACCGAGAATTCCAACTTTTATTAATTCCGATTCTTACTCCTCGGGGGTCAGCTTTTTGTCCCATAAGATCCTAAACTCTTAATATAAATTAATTATTCCTTTGACTAAATACTATGACTACCTAATTAAACGGCTAATCTATTTATCATTAGTCGCTTTAGCCTGGTCTTTTTTCCCTGTTTTATCCTTTGAGGAGGGCAGAGAAGAATTTTTCCTGGCTATCTTTTTAGAATTTTCCGTCTCAGTCTTATTTTTCTGATCTTTCCTTCCGGTCTCCTTTTTATTCTTAGAATCCCTCTTCTTTGAGTTTGAGACTTCCTTTGAAACCTCTTTTTTAACCTTCTTTTCTTCTAGAGTTAAAATTACATGACAACTCCGCTTGAGAATTTTAGCGGCTCGTCCATGCGCTCGAGCCCTCCAGCGCTTCATTACTCGACCTTCATTGACTACCAAATTAACCACAAACAAATTGCCTTCTTCTAAATTAAAGTTGTTCTTAGCATTAGCTACGGCGCTCAAAAGTAATCCTAACAAGTCCCGTGCGCTTCCTTTTTTTAAATATCTCAACTGTAAATCAGCCTCCCCCACGCTCAATCCTTTCACTACAGGAACAATTTCCCGAACTTTACTAGCCGATCTTCGATAATTTTTGATACTTGCCTGAACTTTCATTGCCTAAAATCTAATAAAAATTACTCTTTGATAATAACACTAGCCACTTTTTCAAGCTGACTGAATCAATCTAGCAGACTATACGGAACAGATGCCGACTTAAAAACTAACTCTGGATAAGCTTTGGTAATTAAAAATTACTTAGCAGCCTTAGCTGCTTTAGCTACCTCAATCTCTCGCTGCTTACGAGACTGGTCTAATTCCTTTTGAATTTTTCCACCGTGTCGGAAGAAGGTTCGAGTAGGAGCAAACTCTCCTAACTTGTGACCCACCATATCCTCTTTAACAGTAAACTCGATATGCTTTCTGCCATTGTGAACTCCAAAAATAATTCCCACCATCTCGGGAACAATAGTACTACTCCGAGACCAGGTCTTAATCACAGTCTTACCGCCGGGTTTAACCTGAGCAATCTTCTTTAATAGCTTAGGATCAATGTAAGGTCCCTTTTTTAAACTTCTAGCCATAATTTCAAAATAAATTTATCTCAAAAAATCAAATAACTAACTTAAAACTTACTAACTCAAGCCTCCAAATATAAAGCGCACTAGCCTCGGCGCTTCTTCTCTCGGCGCTTCACAATAAACTTATTACTATAACGTTTCTTGCGACGAGTTTTCACTCCCAGAGCTGGCTTACCCCAAGGGGTTTTCGGATGAGGAAGACCAATTCCTTGCCGACCTTCTCCACCACCATGGGGATGATCAACTGGGTTCATTACAGAGCCTCTAACATAAGGCCTTCTTCCCATATGACGCTTCCTTCCAGCCTTTCCGATTCGATAAATACTATGCTCAAAATTACTAATTTGACCCAAAGTAACAAAACAATTCTCAGAAACCAAACGAATTTCTCCAGAAGGCATTTTTAGCTGAGCCATTCCGCTATCAATAGCCTGGAGGATTACTCCACTACCAGCTCCTCGAGCAATTTGCCCTCCTTTACCGGGAATTAATTCTACATTGCAAACCTTCATTCCTACCGGCACATGTTTAATCAAAAGTCGATTACCATTTTTAATGGGAGCCCGCTCTGAAGCAACTACCTCGCTACCTGCTTCCATTTCATCGGTAGCTAAAATATAACGCTTTTCACCGTCCGAGTAAACCACTAGGGCAATCAAGGCTCCTCGATAAGGATCTTTTTCGATGGAAGTAACCTTGCCCGGAATGTTTAACTTATCAGTCTGCTTGAAATCTACTACTCGATACTTCCTTTTAGCCCCTCCTCCTCGGTGTCGAATAGAAATCTTTCCTCCAGAACGACCTCCTTTACGACTAAGAAAGGTGGTCAAGGATTTTTCTGGATTTTTATCGGTTAGCTTCTCCGGCTTTACAATCGACATCCCCCTCCTTCCGGCTGTATTCTTTTTGTAAACTTTAATCGCCATTATAGTTCAACTACTAAACTTAATTCAAAAAAATAAATTCAAAAAAATCAAACAGTTTCGATTTTTTGTCCAGCCTTCAAGCTAACAATTGCCTTCTTGAAACCTCTACTATTTCCCCTACGACCCCGAAAAGACTTCTCTCGGGTTCGATAATTGATGGTGTTTACTTTGGTCACTGACTTTCCGTGCATAGCCTCCACTGCTTCAGCAATCTGTTGTTTACTAGCATTCTTATTTACTAAGAAAACATACTTCCCCAGTTCTTGTTTGCGCATAACATCCTCTGACATCTTTAATCCTTTTAAGGTACTGGCCACTAATAAGGATTTCTTGGGGTTGGCTAATTGGAGCTTCTTTTTATCCGCTTTCTTATCTTTCTTTCCCTTCTTATCCGAATTCTTGCTTTTAGCAGAAGTTTTGTTATCCGCCTCCCGAGAAGACTTCGGAGGTTCTGATTCCTTTTTTCCAGTGGTTTTATTCCAAAAAGCAGTCATGGTTCAATGAATATTAAAATCTTTAAATCAATCAAGTTAAAATTAGGCAGAAAGCTCTTCTTTACTGGCTTGACCTTCTTGAAGAGATTTGGACTTCTTCTCGTCACGATCGCCTTCCTTGCGATACTTATTTTCTAAAAACTTTATCCCTGCTTCAGTAATCAACAAGAATTTGGTATTAAGTAAATCATATACACTCAAATTTTCAACCCGAGAATTTTCTGTTAAAACCAAATTCCTAGTGGCGAGCGCCTTTTCGGTTTGATCCTGATCAAAAGCTACTAAGGTACGTCGATTCAAGTCTAAATTGTTTAAAATTTCAGCAAATTCTTTCGTCTTATTATTCTTAAGATCATACTTATCAATTACTATCAGCTCTTCGTCTCTTAATTTACCCGATAAGGCCATTTTGGTGGCCGCTATCTTCATTTTCTGATTAATCTTCTTATTAAAATTTCGCTCTTTTTGAGGTCCAAAAGTAATTCCTCCTTTTCTCCAAATAGGGTTCCGCACCGATCCAGTCCTAGCCCGACCGGTTCCCTTTTGCCTCCAAGGCTTCTTGGTGGATCCCGCTCTTTCTCCTCGAGTTTTAGTGTTAGCAATCGCTACTCGCTGATTAGAAGCCTGGGCAACAAACACCTGCTGAAGTAACTTTTCGTTGATACTTACTTCAAAAACTTCTGAGGAAATTTCCAGCTCAGACACCTTTTCGCCTTGACAATTTTTAACCGCTATCTTTGTCATCACCTAAAATATAAATTTAATCTAAAATTACTACTCACCAATAATTTTTACAAACACCCCGTTATTTCCGGGAATCGCTCCCCTAACTGCTAAGATGCTCTTCTCTTCGTCTACAGAAATTACTCTTAAATTCTTCACTACCGCACTATTGCCTCCCATTCGACCCGCCATCTTTTTTCCCTTAAGCACTCTCTCTGGAAAAGCACTCCCGATTGATCCTGGGGCTCGTAAATCATGACGATGTCCATGACTAGCAGGAGACCCGGCAAACCCATGTCGTTTTACCACTCCTTGATAACCCTTTCCCTTGGATGTACCTTTTACCATAACTTTCTCTCCGGGAATAAACTGATTCACCCCCAAAGAATCTCCCGCCTTAAACTTCAGATTCTCTAATTCAGAGGGCTCTAGTCGAAACTCCTTTTGAAAAAGATACTCTGGGGCTGACTTTTTCTGTGAGTCATTCTTTATTCCTACTAGTAAAGCAGCATAACCATCTCTCTCCGAGCTCCTTACTTGAGAAACCGTATTCTCCCCTGACTCCAACAAGGTAACGTTTTCTGCACGCTCCTTGGTATACAAAGTAGTCATTCCCAGTTTTTTTGCTAACAAGAATTTCATCGAGAAAAAATCATGCAATTATAAAACCGAATGTTTTCATTCTGCGCCTCCTTATATTTTTCACATAATATAATGAGAATGAAAATATTCGGCTTCAAAGCAGTTCAGTCTTTCCGGGGTTTAAACTAGAAACTTAAAATGCTTTGACGAATAGATAAATTTGAAACTTTACTTCTTTTTCCTTATCAATCAAACATAGAGATTAAAAAGCAAAAGGAATCTGAGGCTAAAAATAAATTTTACACTTCACAAAGAAACTAACTAAAGAAACTCGAAATAAAAATGATTCTTGCTTACTAAGAAACTACATCCTAATCTCTACTCCTACTCCAGCAGGTAAATCCATATTAGTAAGATTATCAATAGTAGTGTTGGAAGGATCTACAATATCAATCAAGCGCTTATGCACCCTAATCTCGTATTGATTCCGGGAGCTCTTATGTTTAAAGGTAGAGCGATTGACGGTCATCTTCTTGATCTCCGTGGGAATGGGTACTGGCCCCACAACCCTAGCGCCGGTTCTCTGAGCAGTATCTACAATTTGTCGAGTGGACTGATCAATCACCTTATGATCATAAGCTTTGATCTTGATCCTAATTCGTGACTGCTGTTCTTGACTTTTCTCGCTTCTATTCTCAGTAGTCTTTGCTTTGCTTGTCATTAGTAAAACCTGAACTTAAAATTAATTTAGTGAAAAACAACAATGCCTAATGCCTTCAAAAGTAATATTCAAGTGAATCACCTGGCAACTTCTGGAAAGTTACACTAAAAAAATTTTTTAGTCAAGTATTTTAAAAAATTAAATTTAATTCTTTGAGAAAATTTTTAGTAGCTACCCAATTTACTTCTTTCCCAGCTTTTAATTTCACTCTTCTTTTTAAGGAAAAAATTAAAGTCCTGAGGGGCGAGTATGCCTAGAGATATTGATCAAAATTCCACAACCCGCCAGAACAAAAACTAGGGCGGTAGAACCATAACTAATAAAAGGCAAGGGAATCCCTGTCAGAGGCACCAAGGCAATATTAGCCATAATATTAATCAGAGCCTGAAAAATTACCCAAGTTACTATTCCCGTGGCGAGTAAAGCAGCAAAGTGGTCAGGCGCGCGATGAACAATCTTCATTCCTCGAATTGCTAAGAGAAAAAACAAACTAATCAAAAAAAATGCTCCTATAAATCCCAGTTCCTCACCAATAACAGCAAAAATGCTATCTCCAATCGGCTCGGGAATGTAATTAAATTTTTGTCGACTCTCTCCTAGTCCTTGACCCCAAATACCTCCCGATCCAATCGCTATTAAAGCTTGGTTAACTTGATAGCTAATTCCCAGGGTATCTTCTTGAGGATCAAGAAAAGAAAGAATCCGATTCATCCGGTAGGGCTTTATTTTAATCAAAAGTAAAGACAGAAGAGTCCCCGCTCCCAAAAGAGCCGCCATAAACCTCCAAGGAGATCCCGCCACAAAAAACATCACCAGAGCCACTAGACAAATCACTCCCAGGGTTCCCATGTCTGGCTGCAAAATTATCAATAATCCCACTAATCCAACAATAGAAATAAACGGCAAAAAGCCCTCCTTCCATTCTCTCAATTGAGGGCCTCTCTTTTCCATCCAAACAGCCAAGTAAATAATTAGGGCTAATTTCATCATTTCTGCTGGCTGAAAAGAGGTTACTCCCAGATTGATCCAGCGACTAGCTCCTTGCAATTCAATTCCTATTCCAGGAATAAACACCAACAACAAAGCCGTCAAGCTAATAATAAAAAAAGGGAGGGAGGCTTTCCTCCAAAAGGTATAAGGAATTTTTTGAGAAATAAAAAAGATAATTAATCCAGGAATTAATCCGAATAGCAGTTGGTGCTTAAAAAAATAGTACTCGTCTCCAAACCGCTGTTGAGCCACCACCACTCCCGCGGAAGAAATGGCCACTAAGCCAAAGATTAGCAGGGTAATCACCGTTGCTAAAAGCACCAGATCAATTCCTTTCTCTTCTTTTTTTTTCTTTTCACCTTTCTTGCTTCTTTTAACCATAACCAAAGATTAAAAACTAAAAACCGCCCGCGACTATTCTTTGCTAACTTAGAAAAAATTTTATAATCTCATAAAAAATATTGAATAATAACTTGTAAAATGAAAAGCAAATAATTCTATTAAGCTTCTCCGCCCATCAGCAAATAGCCGAGACTTGAAATCTGCAGCAAAAAATAGTCTCTGGACAACTTCTAAGACTAAAAAGGCTAGCCCCAGCAACTAGCCTCTTCTTGATTGAACTTAAATAATGAACAACAGATGTTTAATATTGACAAAATTAATGAAATCCTACAAGAAACTACTCGAAAGCCATTCTTGGTTAAAGAAAATTCTATCACCAGAGCAGAGTAAGTATCCTAAATTCAGAACTTACGGCAGATAACACAGCGGAATAAATAACCCTTAGACAACTTCTAAATAAAACCAAATTGCTAAGTTGGCGGCGATTTAACCCAAAACTAAGGCAGATTCCAAATTAAACTCGCAAATATTTTCTAACCGCAATTAAAGAGCTAATCACCCCCAGAAGAATTCCGAACAATAACTCTCCTCCAATGATCAGGGTTAAATTAGGCAAAAAATAAGTATTAAGAAAATCCTTAAAAAAACCGGTTTCGGAGAGAAAGGAAATCACTGAATCAGACGACCCTCCATTAGCTACTAATTGCAAATAACCAATGGAGAGTGGGAATCCAATCATGACCGCTAATAATCCATAGAAAAATCCTTCCCAAATATACGGCATTTGAATATAGCCATTGGAAGCTCCCACTAGTCTCATAATTTCAATTTCCTGCCGATGGGAATACATAGTAATCTTGATGCTATTAAAAGTAATCAGAATCGCAATGAAAGACAAAATCCCCCCTGTCAAAAGAGCGGTTCGCTGACTGGATTGAATCCCTTGCCCTACATCGTCAATCACCGAGCTAAACTTTCCATAATTAACGGTATCAACTAGCTCCGCATATTCACTAGACTCAATTCTCTGAGAAATTTCCGAATACTTATTGGGGTCATCAGACCGAACTACAATCGAGGCTCCCAAAGGATTTCCTCCAGAATCTAGGATAGCTTTTTTCAAGGAATCTCCACTTTGGTAAGTGGGGCCTTCTTTTAGTTTATCTAGATTCTCTTCTTTAGTGTGATACTCCACGGAAGCAACATGGGGATAGCCCTTGATCTCTTCTTCAATTTTTTGAGCCTCTCCTTCGGAGATATCCTCTTTAAAGAAAACTGTAATATTGACCTTATCTCTCACATCCTCCAGGCGTAAGTGGTTAGCAAATACATCCGCAGTCTGAATATTGATCATAAAAACTGCCACTGCGATCACGCTAACAGTTGCTACCGCTAGCCAACCATTCCGGATTAAGTTTTTCAATCCCGCCCTTAGTGTCCGCTTAAATTTTAGTAACATATTTTTATCTTTTAGTTTTTTTCTGAGTAAAAAAAATTAATCAACTTTATTCTTTTTCTATCTCTAAGGTACTCATGATCTCATCAAACAAAACAAACCACTCCTGAGCACTTCCATCTAATTCATCACTTTTCAGCTCTTCATAGAATTCATCCCTTGGATCAACCTTAGTTTGTGTCCAAATTTTTAAATCTCCACAACTCTCTTCTTTGGAATAAAAATATTGAGGATTTTCAGAAATAATATTTTCTTTGTTTCCCTGCAAAGTTACTACTATCTGGTAATCATTGTGGTAAAAAATTAATTTTCTTTCAAAAATCACATCGCATTCTTCAAACCTACCTAAAACTATAAACTCCTGTCCATTAATCTCACCTAAATCTCTAACTTCCTTAGAGCTTTCAATGGGCCAATCAGGGCCTTTTCCATAATTTCCTTTCGCTAATTCTCCTCGATCATTTAAGGCAGTTTTCTTGTTATAACCAGAAGGATAATCCAAGGAATCAATTTTTCTACTCATCACAGATAGGGCAATCTCCTCAAAATCATCTAGCAACTCCCCTTCTTTGATCATCTTAATCTCTTTTGGATACCTCAAAGAAAACCCTGCCCTCTTATCTTCATAGAAGCTCCAGTCAGTCTCAGATTCTCCCCTCTCCTCGGTCTCTGTTGAGAAATTAGATTGACTTCCAGTTTGATCTTCCTTGACTTCAGCAACCTGCTTTTGCAGTTGATTGAATCTCTCTTGAAAAACTTCCTCGGAAGATTTCATTCTTGAATCTTGCCAAAAATAAAATCCCGCTCCCATCACCAGGATTGTTATGATAAATGTTAACAGAGCAACAAAAATCAGTGTGTTTTTACTTGAGCGACTGGAGTTATTATTTCTTTCTAGAGTCTCTTGTTCATCTTTTTTATCCATTTTTAACTATTGAATTTATGAATTTAACCATTGAAATTGTCAGTTTACACCCGTTAAACACAATAACGACCCTTGGCCTGATCTCTTACAATTTTCCCTTTATCCATCACAATCACCCGCTTACAAACCTTGTCCACTACTCCCTTGTTGTGAGTGGCTAAAATCACTGTGGTACCGTATTCATTGATTTTAAGAAACAGCTGCATAATCTCCCAAGTAGAAACTGGATCTAAATTTCCGGTCGGCTCGTCTGCCAGAAGCACCTTGGGTTTATTGACTAAAGCTCTGGCCAAAGCCGCCCGCTGCTGCTCTCCTCCCGAAACTTCCGCCGGGTACTTACCAAGTTTATTTCCCAATCCCACAATATCCAGAATTTGAGGCACGGCCTCTTCGATTTCCTCATTAGCCTTTCCAGCCGCCTCCATGGCAAAGCCGACATTTTCCGCTAAGGTCATTTTAGGTAATAACTTGAAATCCTGAAAGACGGTTCCGATTTTCCTGCGGTGAGCCGGCAAATGTCGGGGCTTGAGTTCGCAAATATTTTCTCTATGAAAATAAATATTGCCCTCCGTAGGCTTCTCTTCAGCATACAACATCTTGAGTAAGGTTGATTTTCCCGCTCCGCTGTGCCCCACCAAGGAAACAAATTCACCTTCTCGAATTTCTAAGTTAATACTTTCTAAGGCTGGTGGAGCTCCTTCGTCATCTGCGGAATAATGCTTAAAAATGTTTTCGTAAATAATCATTTTTGTTTTTTTATAAAATTTTCACTGCCTACAAAAAATCCTAAAAATCTTTCGCGGCAACATTCAGGCATTCTTTTTTCGATCCTCATCCGATATTTTATTGCATAAATCTGCGTTGCCTGTTTGCCCAGCAACCACAATAAAACAGTACTCCCTCCAATTATTGGTAGTTATTCTTTCACAGGCCTCGGGCTTTTTGTGCTCCAAGCCTATCTCGTAATAACACCATTTTTCTCTTTCTGTCTTGTTTTTTTATTTTCTTACAATAACTCAAATCGCCAATCTCCTCTCCTTCTCCTGCATAACAAGAATCTCTCTTCTGAATTTTGGATACTTTCACGGGCACCTTCAGTAACGGACGCTATGGAATCATTATCGCGACTTGTATCTAATAATTCCTCATTCAGCTCTTCTTTTTGAGCTTGTTGGATTCTTTGCTCCTGACTTCTCTCGCCATCCTCCAGTGTACTCGTCTGATTTTCTTTGAGCCCTCCTGAGCCACCAAGACAACCCGTAAAAACAAAATTAATACATAAAAATAACAATGCTATCTTTTTCATAAAAAACAACTAATTTTTGATCAAATCCTAAAATCTTCAAAATCTAGAAACCTTATTCCGCAACCCCGCCTCCACGAATTCATCTAATTCTCCATCCAATACCTTGTCGATATTAGAAGTCTCTTGTCCTGTCCGATGATCCTTCACTAGCTTGTAAGGATGAAGGACATAACTGCGAATTTGATTGCCCCACTCCGCTGATTGATGCTCCCCTTTAAACTCCTGCTCCTTTTCTTCTTGTTCTATTTGTTGCTTTTGGATTAATTTTGACTTTAGGATTGCTAAGGCCTTTTCTTTGTTTTGCAATTGAGAACGCTCGTTTTGGCAAGTCACTACTATCCCAGACGGCAGATGCGTAACTCGAACCGCACTGTCAGTAGTGTTAACACTCTGACCTCCGGCCCCCGAAGAACGAAAAGTGTCGATTTTTAAATCGCCGGTAACTAATTCTATTTTTTGCTGAGATTTTTCTATTAGAGGCACTACCTCTACCAGGGCAAAGGAGGTCTGCCGTAAATTGTCTGAATTAAAGGGAGAAAGTCGCACCAAACGATGAGTACCCGCCTCAAAACGCAAATTCCCATAAGCATAACTTCCTTGAATTTCCACTAAAACGCTTTTAATGCCCGCCTCGGTTCCAAAAGATTGCTCCAAAATCTGACTACGATAACCCTTTCTCTCTCCAAATCGCAAGAACATCCGCAAAAGCATTTCCGACCAATCCTGGGCATCCACTCCTCCTGCTCCGGCATGAATAGCCAAAATTGCACTGTTAAGATCGAATTTTCCTTGGTAAAACTGAAGTTTTTCTACTTGATAAAAATCCTTTTTTAGTTGTTGGTATTGCTCCTGAGCTAACCAAAGATCTTCCTCGTAGGACTTATGGTCCTCCTTCAAATCACCCACAAAAGCTTCCAGGCTCGCAACTTCTTTTTGGACAGATCTCCATTCTTGAATACTTTTTTCCAACTCCTCAATTTCTTTCATTGTTTGACCCGCTCGCTTGTGGTCTTGCCAAAAATCCTCCACCTGACTTTCTAATTTCAGTTTTTTGAGATGACTCTTTTTATCGTCCCATTCAAAGACAGTCGTCCAGCTGGACGATTTTAGTGTTCAACTCTTTAATAGCTTTTTTTAGCTCTCCTAACTCCATGTCCTGATTATAAATCAAATGTCCCTAAAAATCAAAGTACCCCTCACTCCTCTTGAGAAACTCAAAAAGCTCAAAAGTGTAAACCTGACGCTGCAATATGACACTTTTAACCAATTTGTTAACAGCATTATTAACAATCACTAGTACCTCTGATCCTGACTCGTTAATTAAAATCCCAAAAGCCTTCTATCTGGTGTCTTCTAACTTCCACAAAGCTCCAATTCCTGTCAAAATAATTCCGGCTAATACCAAGAAAACCACTTTTAAAGGAAAAAATACCATCACCAAACTAAAAATAGCTGTTCCCGAAATATAAGAAACACTCCGAGTAGTTCGGAAAAGATCAATCAGATCAACATCTCGAGGGCCCACTTGCTTGTAAAAGTAGGAATCTCGCATCACTTCTACAATTGCCGCCCCCACTCTCCCCATAAACAGCACTACCCCCCAAATTAAAGGCCAAGAAGACTCTAGAAAGGTCATGATTCCAATAAAAAGAGCCATTATCAATACTCCAACAACTAGCATTTCTTTCTCTCCCCACTTTTTGTCAGCTAGCCGCCCCAAGGGATACTGCAAAAAAACAAAAGGTAATAGCATAATAGTAAAAATTTTTCCCATCTCTAATATAGAAATCCCCTGTTGAAAAAGATAGATGGGTACATAAATCACCGTAGTGGCATAAAAAAGATCCAGCAAAAAAGCAATCCAATAAATCCGACAAATATTTTTGCGCCGTAACATCTTCTTAAAAATCGCCGACAATTTAAGATCTTCTCGAATATTGTGGTTGACTTTTCGAAACCAAATTAAGATAATGATCCAAGCGAAAAAAGTTACCTCCGCAGAATAAAAAAACAGCCAATGATAACCAAAAGACTCAATGATCCAGGCCGCTAAGGCCGGCGCCAACAGAAGCCCCAAGTTCATAACAGTTAAGTGCCCTCCTCGAATCGAACCGGTAGAGTTATCACTGGAAAAGCTTTCAATCAAAATATCCACACTCACCCAGGCTAAAGAACCAGCCATTAAGGACCAGACCACAAAAATAATACCCGCTTGATCGTAGGCAAATATTCCCATTCCCACCAAGGCCAAGGCTTTAAAGCCAATCATTAAAAGAGCAACGGCGCTTTTTCCATGCTTCTTAACTAAGTGGTGAAGATTTAAAAGCACAAAAACTCCCGCTAAGTAAGCTACAAAATAATAGACTCCTACATTTTCTTGTCCGGTTAATTCTTTAATAAAGCCAGCCAACACAAACAAAACAAGTGCCATTTGGAAGGCTAATAAAAAAGCAACCAGACTTAGTAAGTTCAGGCTGAAACGATTGGTTTGTTGAGGAAACCAATCGAATAATCTTTGTCGACGAGTACGACGTTTGGGGGATTTGGTTTTTAACTTAGAAGCTGTTTTAAAACTTTTAGGACCCCGAAAAAAACCTTTGTTTAATTCCATATTTTATTTTTATAACTAACTCCTTCCCCTCCTCAGTTTTTATTTTTATTTTTCTTAATAGATCTCTCATAAATAAAAATTTCCGCTAAGAAGGTTCTTGATTTAGTAGAAAAATTTTAAAGAATGAGCAGTGGCCAACTTTGAATAATTTGCCGAGAAAAAACAGGCAGCCAATTCGCCTTGGGCGAATGCAGTAAATAAGTTTATTCCGCAAAAAGATTAATTTCAAAATTGGTAATCGGCCTTAGTACCTTTTATTTTTGTTTTACTAAGGCCTCTTTGAAAATTGCAATATAAATTGAATCTTTAAAACAAGCCTTTAAGCTCAATTAATATCCTAGCAAAAAGAGCTTAACCTGACAATTCTAGATCTATGTTAGATTTAAAAATGGCTTTTATCTTCTAAACTCCTCCAAATAAGAAGACAGCCACTATCAATTCCAAAAGGCAACTTTTAAAAAACACAAAAAGCAACAACAAGGTTCATACTTCACTTAAGCAAACTCTAAGACTCTCCTTTGAAAATCCTCTCCTTTTTCTTCAAAATTATTCCAAAGGCTATAGCTGGGAGAAGCACAAGAGAGTAAACAGATTTTACCTGCCGTAGTTTGCTGATAAGCAAACTTTACCGCGACACTCATCTGGTCCGTTGCCAAAAATTTAATTTTTTTAATTTCCTCTGGACAGATGTCTTGCAGAGAAGACTTAATCCGCTCTCCACTATCGGGAAAGATTACAATATTTTTAATAGAAGAATTCCCAATTATTTTTGCTAACTGAGAAAAATCGTAGCCTCGATCTTGCCCCCCTAAAAAAATAGTTTCCACTGTTTTCAAAGCTTCAATGGCAGCCATAGTAGATTCAGGCGTGGTGGAAATAGCATCATCATAAAAGCAAATCCCTCGAAATTCCCCCACTAATTCTAAACGATGCTTGAGAGGAGAAAATTTTTTCACAGCACTTCGAAAGATTTGAGGGGAAATTTCTAATATCCTGGCTACAGTCCAAGCAGCTTGTAAGTTGAGTTGGTTGTGTTGACCCACTAAAAAAGATTGACTACCAACGGGGAGAGCTTGCTTACTAAGGTCCCAACTTTGTCCAGGTAATTTTTTGGCAGCAATTTTTAATTGAGAAAAATCAGAATTATAAACAAAGTGGGAACCCGAGGAAAGATTCTGAAGGAGTCTTAGTTTAGCTCGATGATAGTTTTTTTGCCCTTGATGATAGTCTAAGTGATCTTGGAGAAGATTAAGAATGACTGCAATTTGAGGAGAAAAGTCTTCATTTAAATCTTCTGTCTGATAACTAGATAGCTCCAAAACAGCCCAAATCTCCTCGAGAGATTGGCTCGAAAGGGAATAAGGAGGAACTAGTAACT
The DNA here is from genome assembly GCA_964346295.1 of uncultured Bdellovibrionales bacterium. GTDB lineage: Bacteria > Patescibacteriota > Minisyncoccia > Moranbacterales > DUUL01 > CAYFUG01. The sequence goes on along the minus strand of CAYFUG010000005.1, from coordinate 16,780 downwards.
CTAAAGCTGGCTGACCAATGTTTCCTACTAAATATACGGGAAAATTAGCCTCTTTCAAAGCCGCTTCTATTAAAGAAGCAGTGGTGCTTTTGCCTTTGGTTCCCGTTATCGCGACAATTTTCCCAGGAAAATTGGATCCAAAAATATTAGTACCGGTAGTAATTTGAATTCCTCGCTTTTTTAAATGCTTTCTTTGGTCGGCAGGAATTTTAATACCAGGAGACTTAATTACTATTCCGGATTTCCTTTTTGGCCAAGTGAGCCAATAGGAGTAGTGGTTCCCCCAAAAACATTTCCTGGGATCAATTTTTGCTAATGCCTCGCCTTTAAGAATGGAAAGTTCCTTGAGAGGTTTTTGGTCGGCAACTGCTATCTGACCAGGGTTAATTCCCTTTTGATGGAGCAAGAAATTTAAACTGGACTGCCCCTCTCTTCCAAAGCCCAGAATCAAAATCTCTCTTCCCATTAATTCAGTTACTTTCATCAACTTGATTTTAACTTGAATATAGTTTCTTGGATAAGGATAACGACTAATCAGGCTTGTTTTAGCTAAAATGATTCTAGGTCAGCCTAACTTAAACTACCTATTAACTACTAGTCCAATTACTGCTCATGATATAGAACTTGCCTTGTCTCGTAAAGCTCTTCCTTTTTATTTCCACTAAAAAAATAAACTGTTCTAAAGGTTAGCAGCAACGCTCAACCTCATTATTTGTAGATAAATGAAATTTTATCTCTCTAATTGATAATCGGAGATCAAATGATCGATAGAGACAGCGCATTTAAAAATGAGACAAGCTTTATGAATTTTGGTCAGTCGAGAAAAACGACGAATCCCTGAAGTTTCTAGAGCCGAGCTTCGATCTAGCACTGGATAATTTTTATGAAGAAACCACAATGAAACCAGAAGAGAGTGGGGTCCTATCTTCACTTGATACCCTCCCCATACCTCCGAAAATTAGAAATAGCATCAAAAAACCACCGGTGGAAATACCAGTGGTTTACTTGAAGAATAGACTGAATCTGAAAGATTCTTCTTATTCAATTACTGCTAATATCTCCTTTTTCCCATCTAGAACGAGATACTTAGTATCGTCCATTTCGACTTCCGAGCCGGCATATTTTTTAAACAGCACTTTAGAACCTGACTTAATGCCTTCGTGAATCTCATCACTAGTACCAACTGCCACTACTAAACCCTGCTGGGGTTTGTCTTCGTTAGCAGTATCTGGAATAACAATTCCTCCTTTAGAGGTTTTTTCCTCTTTTTCTATTTTCACTAAAACATTTCTCCCAAGGGGAGTAATTTTGGTTGCCATAATTTTTTTGCAGTTAATTTTTAGACCAATTAAGATTAATCCTCAATTGATTCCAGTCGCTTGTCGGAAACTGGTTGTGATTAGCAGACCAACTCTTCGACTGCTAAAATTTTAGCGCAAATTCCTTGGTTGTCAAGTTAATCAAAATCTAAATTGTTCTCGACTTTAAACTTGCCCTAAGCAAAGAGGCCAGCTGAAAAACTTTCGAGGTGGCCTCTTTTGAAAAGAAGTTTTTTGGAAATTCTTGCCAATTAAATTAAATAGTAAAGTCCCAAGGCATGACTAATTTAGTCCAGAAAAGTTTTTCGCACTCTTCATCACAAAAGCACCTTTTCTTGCCTTACTTCTTTTGCTTAACACAAAAAGAACGCTTTCTTTTCAATGGAAATTTAGGAGAAAGAAAAAGAGGAGCTACTTACTCCAGTCACCTGGCCACTCGATTTAACCTCTTCATGCTTAATTCCCTTGGCTTAATAAGAAATTATTACCAATGGAACTTCTCCTTATTACTTTAAAACTTCGACCTTACTTAAAAATAAACTATCAAAACGCCGGCCTGCTCAATTAAGAACAAGCCGGCCATTAATCCCTTCTCTTATAGTTTAGAACTTGGATCCCGCCAAGGAATCCATCACACTAAACTAAAGGGGATACACCGACGGATTTTAACAGCCTCCAGCTTCCCTCTTGGAGATCAATTCCGATCGAAAGCAATCAGAGCAAACCCCTCCTCCTCTCATTTTTTGGGCGAATGTTTATCATCGGCCTCGTTGGTACAACATTTTTATATTTTTGTAAATAGCTCCTTGTTTTCTCACCATTTTTCTGCTTTACTTAAAATAGTTTTTAAGCTCTATTGTTTTCCTCGAGAAACAACTTAAGAGGCAATAGCCTGCCTTCAAAAGCCCCAAAATAAACTAAAGCATCCGCTAAAAACAGTAAATGAAAGTATCCTACAGCGCCCTGGAAACATTTATCTCCTGCCCTCTCAAATACAAACTCCAAGAAATTGATAAAATTAAAACTCCTAAAGGCCCGGAGGCGGTTTTTGGAACTCTTATTCATGATACTTTGAGGTTTATTCACACGGGAAATTTTTTGCTTCCTACCCAAAAAGAGGCTCTCAATCACTTTTCTTTAAATTGGAACCCCACCGTTTTTCCCGATGAATCCTCAGAAAGATCCGCCTTTGCTCAGGGAGTCCAAATCATTCAAAGCTATTACAAAAAAAACAATCCAGATCAAAACCAAATTGTTGATCTAGAATCTTATTTTACTATCAGCCTGGAAGATCCCGAGAATCAAGAACAACATGCCATCTCTGGATTTATTGATCGAATTGATAAAATCGAAGACGGTTATGAAGTAATCGACTACAAGACTTCTCGCAAAATGCCTCCTCAAAAGTCTATTGACGAAAATCGGCAACTTTTAATCTACTTAATGGCCTTGCTAGAGCGTTATCCTCAAGAGAAAAACAACTTGGAGAATCTCCGACTCAGCCTCTACTTTCTCCGTCATGGTCAAAAACTCACTGCCGTTAAAAATGCTATTCAGCTTCGAGAAGGTCAAGAAGAAATACTGGGGATTATTCATCAAATTCAAAACTCCAATTTTGAGCCCACTCTCAATCCCCTCTGCGATTGGTGTGGCTACCAAAAAATGTGCCCTCTCTGGAAGCACAAGTTTAAAAAAGCTGCTACCTTGGATGAGGAAGATAAATCTCAATTAATTGAAGATTATCTAGAAATCAAAGAAAACCTCAAAAAAGATCGCCTCCGGGTGAAACAACTGGAAGAAAAAATATTAGAAGCCATGGAGACAGAGCAAGTCGATCGGCTATTTGGAGAAAAAGCTATCATATCAAAAACTAAGCGCAAAAGTTTTAGCTACAATCAAGAAAAACTCCGTCCTCTTTTAGAGAAAAACGGAAAATGGCAGGATGTGTTAATTATTAGCGCTCCTCGACTCAAAAAAGCCCTGGAGGAATTCCCTCCCGCTGACAAAAAAACCGCCCAAGCGGCGATTGAAGAAAAAGAGTCCGTCAGTTTGAACGTCAAAAAAAGAGCTCGAGAAAACGAATAATTCCTAAAAAAGCCGGGCGTTCGTGATAGAGCTATTCGCTGAAATGGTCAGTACCCAGGAAATAACTCGGAAAGGAATGGGGCGAAAGAAATGGGATAAAGTAAGGAAAGTGCGGAAAAATAAAAAGTTTAAAGGCGTTGAAATCCGCCTCGGAATAAAGTCTGACCGACCCTCTCCACTCCTCCCCACACACCTCAACTTCCTAGAGGCAAGCAATTTATTCTGGAAAAGAAAACGGAAAACTCTCCTTATCTTAGTTAATCTTAAAACCTGCCCTCCTTAAGTTCTGTTTAATTTTAGAACGAGCCTGGGCGGTTTTAACAAAGCGTAACCAATCTCGATTGGGTAGTTTTTTTTCTTTACTTTTAACAATATCTACCAGATCTCCATTTTGGATGGTGGAATCCAAAGACACCAGCTTGCCATTAATCTTTGCTCCCCTAGTTCGATCCCCCACTTCTGTATGAATACGATAAGCAAAATCCACCGGGGTAGCTCCTTCTGGTAATTCGATTACGTCCCCATTAGGAGTGAAGGCAAAAATGTGATTTTTAAAAAAATCAATCCGCAAAGAACTCCAAAACTCGTCGGAACGCCCTCCGGTTTCTTCATGCCAAGCCCTTAGTTGCTTAACCCAAGCTAGTTCAGCCTCAGGAACTCGGGGAGAACGGTAACCTTCACTTTCACCTCCGCTAAAGCCGAAAAGGAAGTCTTTCCATCCTCTTCCTTCGGAGTAAATCCAATGAGCAGCAATTCCAAATTCCGCTTCCTTGTGCATCCGCTCCGTCCGAATTTGCACTTCCATGATTCGACCATCCGGACCAAAAATAGTGGTATGGATAGACTTATAGCCGTTGGGTTTAGGCAGAGAAATATAATCCTTAATCCTCCCGATAAGGGGACGATATTTTTTATGAACAATGCCCAGAGCTTCGTAACAAGCTGCTACTGAAGGCACAACAATTCGAATAGCTACGATATCGTAAACTTTATTAATATCCATGTCATATTTTTGGAGTTTCCTGAATAATCGATAATAGGTTTTAGCCCTTCCTTGAATATCTAAAGGCTTAATGCCTTCTTTTTTTAGTTGAGTGTCTAGCTCCTTGATAGCCTTATTTATATACCTTTCTCGATCCTTATATTGCTCATTTTCTAACTTTTTCACATAGCGATAATTTTCAGGATCCAGGTATTTAAAAGCTAAATCTTCTAGTTCCCCTTTTATTTCTCCTATCCCAAAGCGATTAGCGATCGGAACAAATACCTCCATGGTCTCTTTGGCAATTCTCTGTTGCTTTTCAGGAGGAAGAGCACCAAGAGTTCGCATATTATGGAGTCTATCAGCTAATTTAATCAGAATCACCCGCACATCAGCTGCCATTGCCATAAACATCTTCCGTAAGTTATCCAAGTAATACTCTTCTAGGCTTCCCTTTAAGCGTACCCTTCCTAATTTGGTAACTCCCTTCACAATAAATGCAATCTCTTTGCCGAAATTTTTCTGGATCTCCTTAAGACTCACTTCTGTATCTTCAGAGACATCATGAAGTAAACCCGCTGAAACAGTAATCGATCCCATTCCCATCTTTACTAGATTAGCAGCTGTCTCAGTACAATGCTCAAAGTAAGGCTCTCCGCTTTTCCTCTTTTGCCCTTCGTGAGCTTTTTGACCAAATTCAAAAGCCCGGCTAATCAGCTTAGCTTGTGCTCGATTGTAGGGTCTATTTCTTAAGGCTAACAGCTCTTTGAGGTTCATAATGTTTTTGACCTTTAATTAGTCCCGCGATTAACAGAGTCTATTGGAATGGATTCAGAGAATCTTTTTTGGCTACTCCCACGAGATTTCACCTTTGGATGTTTAGATATGTAGACTTCGGGTGAAGATTTTAAAAAATGTCATTTCGCGAGAAGTCCAATTAATGAGCTAGTTTTTCTGCCAGTCTCCAAACATCTCCTGCTCCCATAGTAATCAAAACTTGGTTAGAGTTCAACCTATCCCTGAGATCTTCAAAAGCTTCCTCGGTATCAGCGAGATGACTCACTTTAGCTGGACGCTGAGAGTTTCTTTCTATTTCTTTGACCAAGTCTCGGGCGTGAATAGTGCCTTTTTTTTCTCGAGCCGAACCATAAATGTCTAGTAAAATCAGCTCCTCACAGTCTCCAAAGCTTTGAGAAAATTCCTGTAAAAAGGCCTTGGTGCGAGTGAAGGTGTGGGGGTGAAAAACCACCACTAAAGATCTTTGAGGAAATTTTTCCTGCGCTGCTCGCAAAGTTACTTCAATTTCTCGAGGGTGGTGAGCGTAATCATCTATTATAACAGCTCCTTGTCGCTCTCCCCAGATTTGAAAACGACGTTCTGCTCCCTGGTAGCTTTCTAGGGCGGTTATTACTGCCTCTTGGTCCAATTGGAGAACTTGAGTAGCCGCTAACACAGCATTGGCGTTTAACTGATTGTGACGACCAGGAATCTGGAGTTGCAAGTGCCTCCAGGGAGCGATTTGAAAATCCTCCTCTCTTAATTCACCTCCCTGCTTATTTAATTCTCGAAAGCTCTCTCGAATAATATTAAGCTCTCCAAACAGCATAACCGGACAACTTGCTACCTTGGTTAACTCTATTAAATTGGGCTCCTCTCCCCAAATCACTAAAAAGCCTTCCGAGGGAATTTTAGCGACAAAATCAGCAAAAGCCCGCCGATAATCTGCTCGCGTTAGATAAAAATCCACATGATCATAATCGAGGTTGTTAAGAATTACCCCTTTAGGCTCATAATGGCGCAATTTATTTTGATATTCATCTGCTTCTAACACAAAGTAATCCGACTGACCCACCCGAGATCCAGAATTTCCCAGTTGAGGGATCCGGGAACCAATTACTGCCGAAGGATCTTTTCCAGCCACTTCCAGAGCCAAGGTGAGCATAGCAGTGGTGGTAGTTTTACCATGAGTTCCGCAAACTGCCAAACCAAATTTCTGGTTAAAGACCTGGCCTAAGGCTTGCGGATAAGAAAGTAACTGAAAGGAAGCCTCCGTCTGCTCAGTTTGAGCTAACTTCAATTCAATGTTTCCCCCGGGATTCTGAGCAGTAGAATAAACCACCCAGTCCGCCCAATCCCTAACTTTCTCCCAGTTAGAAGCAGCAAACTTTTCGAAGACGGGGATTTCTAGCTTTTCTAAAGTTTTACCATAAAAGTGATCCCCTTCATCAGATCCCCTCACTTCTTTTCCCATCAACTTAAGCATCCCCGCTAAAGCTGAAGTACCGGCCCCTTCAATGCCGATAATATAAATTTTTTGAACTTCTTTTAGGCTTTTATCCATCGCCATAATTATAAATTTTACTTTTTAGGCACGATTATTTCAAAAGGTGCCAGTCTCCCTTGGAGTTCTTACCGATTATTACTTTTACACTACTTCGCTTTTATAATTTCTAATTCTGCCTAAGTCGTCAAAGTCCATAATTGAGAATACTCGAGTTAATCTTGTTCCTTGAAAGCTTTGTAGTAGTATACACATTATTTAAACAAAGGAGTATAACCTATCACAAGCAACATCTCTAACCCCTCAAAAAGCTCTTGTGATTTTAACTTAAAAAGTATTAAATCGAATCTCGCCTAGCCCTCCTCTATTGAAACAACCCGGCTACTAAAATTGGGCAAAATTAAAAGCGCCTCTAGCGCGCCCCCTTAAATTAACTGAACAACTAGAACACTGCTCTCCTTAATTTCTCCTCATTTTTAATAAGGCCGGAATGGTTAGGAGAATAATTTTAATATCTTTCCACAGCGACCAATTCTCAATATAATAAACGTCTAACTTAACTTCATCTTCAAAATCTAAATCACTCCGACCAGAGACTTGCGCTAAACCAGTCACACCTGGTTTAACAGTCAACACTCGTCGATGATAATCTCCGTACTTTTCTACCTCCAAGGGTTGGTGAGGTCGTGGCCCCACTAGACTCATCTCACCCTTCAAGACATTAAAGAATTGAGGAAACTCATCCAAAGAATACTTTTCAATAAAAGCGCCTACCTTAGTTTTACGAGGATCATCTTTAATTTTGTAAAGGGGACCTTTTTTGATAGATTGTTTTGTTATTAACTCTTGAAGGAACTTAAGAGCTTTCTCGTTATGTTTTTCGGAGAATTGCTTCCCATGACAATATTTTATTTTCATGTAACGAAACTTAAATAAGTCAAAGGCGCCTTTGTGTCCCACTCGTTCATTTCGAAAAATCACTGGCCGACCGGATTCAATCCAAACTGCCAAAGCCGTTAATAGCATCGGAATGCCAAAAACAATAATCCCCACCAAAGCTCCCACTATATCGAAAACTCGCTTGGTAATTTTCCCCCATCCATCTAAGGGAGTGTTTTTAATTTCAATTAAAGGCTCCCCCATAAAAATATCTACTTCAAAATTAGTAGTTTGAAGCATGGTAGGAACATATTTAAAGCCAATTCGATTTCTAAGGCAATAATCTTTAAGAGAGATTAATTTATTTTTATCAAGGTCTAAGCTGCACTTAATAATTTCATCGATCCCTTTGATTTTTCTAATTCTTTCAATCCTTTCCAGGTCAATATCATCAATATGTCCAATAATCTTATAGCCCAAGCGCTTATTTTTTAAAACTTCTCTCTTAAGAGTACTGCAAAAACCATTTACCCCCAGAAGCAACAGACGGTGGACGCCAATTTCTTTTTTTACTAGATAATATTGCTGAATTTTACCTAAAATTATTCGACCCAAAGAAACAAAAAAAACTATCCAAAAACCTCCCAGGATAATAATAAATCGGGAGGAGAATAAATCTTTGTCTAAGAAAATACTGATAATAATGAGCGTAATAGCAATCGCAGTGGCCCTAAAAACTCGATAAACCTCTCCTAAAATAGTTCGAGTAGCCTTAATGAAGTAGAGTCCATCTAAGGCGTAAACTGCGATGAAAACTACCGCGGCTACCAGAATTAACTCCAAGTAACTTCGTAATCCCACCCGAAACTCCAAAGCAATAAACTCCGCTAAAAAATCTGCCGTCCGTAAAAAATACACTATCAAACCAGCTGTCACTATCATCACATAATCCATGGGAATCCGTAAAGCACTAAAAAATAGTTCCGATTTTTTCATTTACTTTTATAAACAAATGAAGACAAAGAAGAATAAAGCAAAGCCTAGAAAGCCTAGAAGGAAGAGAGTTGACTACTGAAATAAGCCACTAAAGCCCCCTTTACTCCACTCTCTCCGCATTTCTCGAAAAGATGCTGCGCTTAAAAAATGGGGTTTCCCTTCTTGTCTATTGCCTGATTGGCCAATCGATCCGCCTCTTTATTTTGCTCCCTTGGCACATGTCTGAAGTTAACCTCTCCAAAATCCAGCATCAAATTCCAAATTTCCAAAAACAACGGCTGGATTCCCTCGTTTTTAATCTTGTACTGGTGCCTTAGCTGCTTCACCATCAATTCCGAATCAGCATAACAAGTCACCTCAGCCTGCTTAACCCGAGCTTTGCCCAACAATTGCTTAGCCTTCTTGAGTGCCAAAAACAACGCCTGGTACTCCGCCTCATTATTAGTCTTCCTCCCCAAAAACTCTACTAGCTCAAAAGGCTTCGCATCTCCTTCAATCTCAATCACCGCTCCGGCACCGGCCACTCCCGGATTTCCCCGCGATGCCCCATCACTATAAATTGTTACTTTTATCATAGCTTATGTAATGCAATTTAATCTAATTTTGTTTCAATCGCTACAACATCCGTCAATGCCGTAAATTTATGATAAACATTCGATGGAATTGTAATTTTCTTTGGCGCTTTAACATGATAATTCTTTGTGCCAACTCATATGCAACAAAGCCCTTGCCTTCTTCAATCGTTTTAATTTCTTCAAACATTCCATCCATAAATTTTTACACACTTAACGCCAAAATAAACCTCCCCAATTTTATTAAAAAGCCAAGGCATTTAAATCTCCTGCGAGCTATTTCAACAACACTTTAAGATCAACAATTTTTGGCTTGTCATCAGAGTACAACATAATCGGATTAATATCCAGTTCTTTAATGTCAGGGTTCTCCAGGGCAAGCTGAGAAACTTTTTCCGCTTCTTGGGCTAGCTGATCGGCAGAAAGATGCTGCTTTTTGAGAATCTTCCCTAACAAGGAATTCTCAATTTTTGCTTTAATCTCTTTTTTGGAAGCGGGAACTAAGCAAAATATTTTCTCATTGAGAATTTCGGTTAAAATTCCTCCCGCTCCCACCATCAGCACCTTGCCAAAATTGGGGTCCTCTTTGATACCAATGATGAATTCCGCTCCGGGGGTAATTTGAGTTTGCACTAAAAATTTATCCTTTCCTCCTCGAAAATTACGGCGAAAAGTTCGCAACTGTCGCTTTAATTCTGCCTTACTATCAATACCCAAGACCACTCCTGCTTTGGTATTTTTATGGAGAACGTCAGGAGAATCTACTTTTAAAACTACAGGTAGTTCAAAATCGCCTCTCTCTGCATCTTCTAAAGTGTCTAAATAAAAAGCCTCCTCCATAGCCAAGCTATAGAGACTAGCTAATTTTTGAGATTCTCCATAATAGAAAACCTTTCTTTCTTCTCGAAGAACCGTCTCCACAATCACTTCTGCCTGGGTGGCTCGTCGCTGAACAACCCTATTTGAAGATGCTTTGTAAGACTTAACTCGTGATTTATTAAGTTGAAATCTCCAGCCATTCGCTAGAGATTTAACTGCTTCCAAAGGAAAATTAAATAGCTCTAAACTAGCCTCCTTTAATTGAGATTGAGCCTTTTCTCGAGCTTCTTTACCAATGATTACCGGGAGGATAGGAAAACTGCAAAGTTGGTTAGCCCTTCCCACTTCTTTGACAATTTTTTCGATAGGAGTTTGCGCTTGAGGAGTAACCAATACTAGAGCTGCTCCTACTTGGCGCATTTTTTTCAATCGCACCAAAGCCGCCTTGTAACGATCGGCCTGAGCATCGCCCAATAGATCAATTGGATTACCGACAGAAGCTTCAGAAGGAAGATCTTTTCTTAATTTCTCCTGTTGACCGCGAGTAAATTTAGCTAATTCCAGCAGATTATTACTCCCTACCAGGTCAGTGGTAACCACCCCTGGTCCTCCAGCGTTAGTAACCAATGCAACTTGATTACTTCTAGGCAGCTTGAAATTTGCCAAAAACTTTACGGTAGAGACGAATTCCCACATGCTATGGCAAAAAATTCCTCCCGCCTCTTCGATGGCTTCTTGGGCTATTTCTACTGATCCTGCCATGGCCCCGGTGTGAGATTGAATAGCCGATTGAGCTTCTTGAGAATTTCCGGCCTTTAGAACCACCACTGGCTTCTTGGGAGTCACTTTTCTAAGTTTTTGAGCAAATTCTTGACCATCGGAGATACCCTCTAAATAGAGAGCGATTACTCGGGTATTCTTATCCTTGGCGTAATATTCTAAAAGTTCGTTTTCAGAAACTTGCAACTTATTACCCAAGGTAGCAATCAGAGAAAACCCCAAAGAACTATCTAAAAAAGCAGTTACCATAGCTCCTGATTGCATAATTAATCCCACTGATCCAGCCGGAATTTCTTTTTGAGCAAAAGAAGCATTTAACTTCTGAGGAGCGTTGATTAACCCCAAGCAATTGGGGCCCATAATGTTAAGTTGATGTTTTTGAGCTAACTTTTCTAGTTGCTTCTCTCGCTTTTTACCCTCTGCTCCTGATTCTGAAAAACCAGCTGAGATTATTACGATATTCCTGATGGGGTCCTCTCTTTCGGCACATTCTTGTACTACTCGGGATACAAACTGAGCCGGTACTACCACTAAAGCTAAATCTACTGTTTCCTTAATTTCTAAAACGCTCCCGTAACACTTTAGCTTAAGAATTTGACCGCTAGACGGGTTAACCGGAAAAATTTTCAGATCCTTTTTTTGAGAAAGATTCTCAATGAGGATGTTACCAATTTTTTCTTTATTGCGAGAAGCCCCAATTACGGCCACGGAGCGAGGTGAAAAGAATCCCTCCATAATTATAGCTGGTAGTTTCCAGCAGTTAAGCCAAGACGACTCTAACTACTAAAAACATTATTAAGTTTTAAATAAAAAAATTCCAAAACTAAGAATTGCTTAGTGCTATTCTTTATCGACGAAAATCTGCACTTTAATGAGGAAGACTTGAGGAAGACTTGAGGAATAACCGCTAATAACTACTGGCAATTACACCCTGCACTTGCCTCTTCGCCCAAATAGAACCAGCAGATAAAACCACCTCCGGAAAGCTATAGCAAAAAGATGATCTTTATTTTTTAAGGCTGACTTTAAAAACTGAGCCCTTAAACTTCTCTATTTTTCTTTTTAAACCTTAAAATTACTCTCCCCAAAGTTAACCCCGCCAAAACAAAACCGCCTGGCAGAATCATCCACCAAACTAAACCTCTTCTGATCACTTGAAGTAATTCACTTTTCATTTCATTTTTCCAATCTCCTCACCTTTTCTTTTTAAGAACATATCTCAGAAATATTCTCCTGGTCCAAGTTCTAAATTTTAGCTGCAAATTGTTCAAAATTCTTCGGCAGAAATTGAGCCTTAAATTTCTTATTTTTGACAATTTTTACTCAAAATTATAGAAGTTTTGCCCACAAAAAAACTTTTGAGATACGCCCTAACGGCTACTAAGAGTTTAGAGTTTAAATTTTAAATTATTGTTTTTACTATTTCTATTATCAATCAAAAATCTCTTCCCTTTATCTTATTACCAATCATTATAGACAAAAAAAGCCCCCGGTGCAAACCGAAAGCTTTTGAAAAAACTTACGAACTCTTTATTGGTTCCCCTTTACAAAAGCCTGCTTGCCAGCAAGGCAGGAGGGCTAGGGAGATTAACTCTAATTAAATCCTTTATTTAGCCAATCTTTCTGATTTTCGTACTAGAAGTATTAACAGCAAGTTCATAACGATTTCCACTCTCCGTTTTAACCCACGCATGAGGACCATGACTTAAATTTGGATTCTGCTCTGCATCTGAATCAGCGATTCTCTTAGATAGGGATCTAAGCTCTCCTCTAACCTAATGCCAAATCTCGATTCTATCACCTTTTTTTATTTTAGGCTCACCTTCTCTTTTCTCTCTATTCCTCCCTCAAGAGCGCTACTCATTCTTGGACCTTGTTCCATTTTTAATTTCCTACCAAAACATTTGCTATAAGATTAGCAGGAAAATCCCTCTCTGACAAATCAAAGCCTTTCCTTTTTCAATTTCTCTATTAACTTTCGCTGCTCACTAGAAAGCTTCTCCGGTACTTTCACTTTAATCTCCACTAAATGATGACCCCTCCCGAAACGAGTGGGACCCATAATTCCCTGGCCTTTGATTTTGTAAATATCACCTGGTTGAGTACCGGGGGTAATTTTCATATTAACGCTCCCTTCAATGGTATTGACGGAAATTTTGTCTCCTAAGGCCGCCTGAGAATAAGAAATTTCTTTAGTAGAAACTATATCCCGTCCTTGGCGAGAAAATTCCTCGTGAGGTTTGACATGGATATTGATATACAAATCTCCCGCTCGACCAGCTCCGGCCGGAGCTTCTCCTTGACCACTCATCCGCAGGGTTTGGCCTTCTTCAATTCCCGGAGGAATCTCCACCGAAACCTTCTGGTAGTCCCGAGTGACTCCGTCTCCTCCGCACTTTTTGCAGGCTTCCTGAGGAATTTGACCCTTTCCTTTGCAATCCTGACAAGAAACCACTTGTGAGAAAGAGCCGAAAAAACTTTGGGCCATTTTTCTCACCCGGCCTTTTCCTCCGCAGGTAGGGCAATCTTTAGTCTTCTTGCCCTTAGCTCCGGTGCCTTCACATTCCGAGCAAGGCACTTTTTTGTAAAGCTCTAGTTCTTTGGTAACCCCCCGAGCTACTTCTTGGAATTCCAAAGTGACATCTACCGCAATATCAGAACCCGCCGCCTCTCGAGGACCGGCTCCCCCAAAACCCGCCGACGAGAAAAACTCCGAGAAAATATCTTCAAATCCGCTTTGACCCTGACCCTGGCCGCCACCAAAATCGAAGCCCGAAAAATCGAAGCCACCAAAACCACCGGCTCCTCCACCTGGTCCGCCGCCGGCTCCGTTAAAGGCCTGGCCAAATTGATCGTATTGAGACTTTTTCTGAGGATCCGAAAGCACCTGATAGGCCTCGTTGATCTTCTTGAACTTAGCCTCGTCTCCTCCTTTTTTATCGGGGTGATACTGATGAGCCAACTTCCGATAAGCTTTCTTGATCTCCTCTTCACTAGCCTCTCGCAAGACCCCTAATATTTGATAATAATCTTGCTGCGCCATATAAAAAAATTTGATTTTACTTAATTTAAAATGTCATTCCGGAATTTTCATTCTCAAGGAAAATGTCCGGAATCTTAGCCCGACTACAGCAAGCCAGCCAATCAACCAGATAGCTGGAAAACCAAACAACCGAATCACTAAATTAGCACTCTCTTATTTCAATTGCCAAAAACATTCTACCCCACTTTTCCCAACCAATCAAGCCTTGTCACGCCGCGGCACTAGCGAAGGCGGACCATCACACACCAAAGCCTAAATCTACAAGAGCAAATTTGCAACCTGCTCCTAATCATAGTCATCATAAAATCATCAAAATCATAGTTCCAGACAAAAAAACAGGCTCACTGCCTGAAAAGAAAAAGCCTCCCTCAAGGCTTCAAAACGACATACGGTTGAAAACGGACATTCCTGGGATCCTAAGAGCCCGGACATGTCTCCGCTTCTTTCGTCGTTTGAAATTCCCTAAGGGAGGCATGGTGGCGAAGGGGCAGCTGCCCACTCTCGCCTTTGTTGTTTCGCGCCAGCGGACCTCGGCCAGCGATCTCTAGGCCGTCACTCGGATGGCTACGAAGTCTTCAGCCTCGCCCATCCGTCGTGAACAGCGACCTGGCCTCTTTATCATCGCGCGGGGCTCTTCCGTTGAAACCCTCACCAGCAAGCCAAGGCTCAAGGCCTCAACCCACCGACAAAAGTTCCAAACCGAACCCCGAACCGTAATCAAGGCCATGCTGCCTCCTTATCTTGGCGGTTATTCTGTTGCCAGCCTTTCAGCCGGCAGCTCCGGGCCTATCCAAGGATCTCATCAACCGGCGCAATTATTACGCTTGCACATAGGCAGCTCCTTTCTTTTGGTGGTCTTTGAAAAAAATAAAAGATCGGTTAGGGCCACAGCGCTAGACTTCAGCGCCACACTTAACGAGAACCTTACCCCATCCTCCCAAAATGTCAACCCTTCCCAACCAAAAGTTTTCCACAGCCCCTTTTTACCTCAAAAACAGGTTTCCGAAACTCAGTTGATTTATCTTCTAAGAATGCTAAAATTGGACTAGAGTTAATTTAAAATTAGAAATTATTTAATCTTTTTCTTATGAAAATTCGCGCCAGTTTTTTATCATTTCTAGGCCTTCTCTTTGCCGGTGGGGTGGGCCTATTTTTATTCTTCCTCACTCAGGGCACTTCTAGAGAAACTATGGTAATAAAACCCCAGCCCACCACTCCCCAGGCAGAAGCCAACTCAGAAAAAGAAAAGCCTTACAGCTCCCCGCCCAATGCCAGCGCCATCACCGACCTACCTTGCGAGCGCCGCGATCAGCGTCCCTTTGCCATCATGTACTCCGGCGACCCCGGTGCTAGAGAATACTTTGCCAACCTTTCTCAGGCGGATTTTGTTTTAGAAATGCCTCACCGGGCCACTCACGGCCAACCCCGCCTGATGGGCCTCTTTCAATGCCAGACTCCCGAAATCGTCGGACCGATGCGCTCCGGCCGAGTAGACCACATTTCCGTGGCTAATTCTTTTGATGCTATTTATGTTCCTTGGGGCGGATCCAGTATTGGAAAATCTCTTCTTAAGCAAGGTGCGGTGGATCACATTGATTGCAATGGCGAAGTCTACCCGGGTGGATTTCACCCCGTCTGCTTCCGTCGTGACGGCCCCATGAGCCGCTTGGCCAGCGCCTCTTCTAGCGTACCGGAGCTAATCAAGCAAAGCGAAGAGTTAGGATATTTGAGAGAGTGGCAAGGCCAAGGCTTTTCTCATCAAGGCGACGCCCAAAAAAAAGATCGCCCCAATTACGCCAAAGTGATGGTGGGATTTGAAGCACCCAACGAAGTTTCTTACCAATACGACTCGGAGACTAATGCCTATTTGCGCTCTTTTCACGGCCAAGTAGATCGGGATTACGAATCCGGCCAGCAGTACGCCCCCAAAAATCTAATTGTGATTCGAACCGAAAAATCGGCTTGGAGCACCGCTATTAACTACAGTGCTCAAGGACTGAAAGATCCCTGGCTGGGAGTAGACGCCCAGCACCGCCAAAACGACAGTGGCCAATACCCCAACATGCAACTAGGCGACCCCTGGTTCGACACTAAGTTTGAAGGAGAGGCTCGCTTCTACTTTAATGGCCAAGAAGTCATCGGGACCTGGAAACGGGAAAAAGGCTCTGGCAATCCCTTCCTTTTTTACGATCAGGAAGGTGAAGAAATTCAATTTGTCTCCGGTCAAATCTGGATGCATGTTTTGGAAAATTATCAAACAATAGCCTATCAAACTACTCCCCCAAGTGCCGCCATTTCTAAAGAAGGTAACTTTCCCAATCAGCCAGAAAACCAGAAAGCTACTACCAAAGAAAATTAAAGTCAAAAACAAAAGGCCTCCCCTGCTAAGTTCAGCAGCCGCCGGGGTAAGCATTATAACCCCTCGAATGTCCAGCTCCTCGGCCTTGGCCCGGGCGGGCCACCTTGTGAGCGAGTAGTCCGCCCATCGAGTGACCAATTATCCATGTAGGACCTTGTTGCGCCAACCAAAAAACAGCCTTGAAGCTGCTTTTTACTTTGGAGCCGGCGAAGGGATATCTCAGTCGTCACTCCGCTCCTCCCTGAAACCCCTCGGTTTCAGAGCTTCCGCCACGGGGGAAATCCTTTCCCCCAACGCCCCCTTATGTTCGAATCCTAACTTACTTGGTCAAATATAGTACTAACCAAAAAACAGCCTTGAAGCTGCTTTTTACTTTGGAGCCGGCGAAGGGATATC
>CAYFUG010000005.1:0-169 GCA_964346295.1 uncultured Bdellovibrionales bacterium | reverse complement strand
ACTAACCAAAAAACAGCCTTGAAGCTGCTTTTTACTTTGGAGCCGGCGAAGGGATTCGAACCCGTGACCTACTGTTTACAAGACAGTCGCTCTAACCAACTGAGCTACGCCGGCCCGTGATACATCATCTAAAAATCTAACCCTACGCTGATTCGATTTATCATTTAAA
>CAYFUG010000004.1:0-65016 GCA_964346295.1 uncultured Bdellovibrionales bacterium | reverse complement strand
AATTTCAATAATTAACTCAAGGAAAGTTTAAACAACGCTGGACAATCTAACATATTAGCAACAATGAAAATACAAAACTAATGAGTATGGGCAAGTTTTGTAATTGTACATCAATAAACATAGCATTCATGAACTCTGATATACTTTCACACTCCACAGGTCGTTTATAGCCACCGCAAGAACTAGGGCCCGTCATATAAATTATCACTGGCAATACTAAAGATAATAAAAATATTTTTTTAGTTTTAAAGAAATTTTCTTTCATATAATTTAATACCTCCTAAGAGCAATGTGGTGTTAGCTTTTGAGCTGTTATTTTAAATCTTGAAATTATTCCTCTTCTTCGCGAACATCCGCTGGTGGCATCACTTCCAAGTCTTCTCGCGATCCTTCTCGAGGAGGAGCCGGCACTAATTCCTCCACCGGTTCCTCGGGAGCAAAGGTTCCCTTGTTGTAGTCAAAATACCAGCGGTAAATATTCTTAGTAACTGGAACCGCCCAATCAAAAGCTCCTCCTCCTGATTCAACTAACACCACCATCGCCAGTTCCGGGTTCTCATAAGGCGCAAAAGAAGTATACCAAGAGTGAGTCTTATCTTCATTTCCAAATTGAGCCGTCCCAGTTTTCCCAGCACTAGTCACTTTCAACTCCTTAAGGGGCCATCCGCTTCCATGTTTCGTTATCACGGTGTCTCTCATGCCCTCCCGCACTGTTCGCATTGCCTCCGGAGAAACTATTTCCTTGCCCAACACCACAGAGGACAGCTGTTTTTCCTGTCTGGTCTCCGCATTTACTATCTTGTCTACTAACTGAGGTCGATATAAAGTACCCCCGTTAGCCACTGCTGCTGTCATGTTAGCCACCTGAAGAGGAGTGGCTAAAAAATAACCCTGGCCAATCGAAATATGATAACTATCTCCCACATACCAACTCTCCCCAAATCGACGCTGCTTCCAAGCATCGTTCGGCACTAGCCCCCCCTTTTCTCCGGGCAAATCAATACCTAAAATTTCTCCGAATCCATACCCCTTGGCATATTTGTTAATTCGATCAACTCCCAAGGCTGGAACATCTCCCCAACCTCCTCCTATAGCATAAAAATATACATTACAACTCTCAGCAATCGCCTTTTTGATATCGGTCGGGCCATGGGTTTTCCAATCTGGAAAATACCACTCTCCTACTTTAATCCCTCCTTTGCATTGGAGAATGAGGTTTTCGCTAACAGTACCTTCATTTAAGGCTGCCAGGGCTACCACCGGCTTAAAAGTGGAGCCCGGAGGATACTCTCCGCTCACTGCCCGATTAAAGAGTGGGCGGTTAGGATTATGCAATAACTTATTGTAATCCTCCTGCCCTATTCCTCCAGAAAAAAGATTGTTATCAAAAGAAGGAACACTTACCAGTGCCCGTACTCCTCCATTCCGAGGGTCGATTGCGATTGCCGTGGCTCCAGTAGCATCTGGATTTTCCTCCATTACCAAGGATAACTCTTGATAAATCATCTCTTGCAATTGACTATCCAAATGCAAAACTAGATCACTCCCGGGAATTGGAGGATCCTCTCCTAATTCTTTTTTTAAACGCCCCTGAGAATCTACCTCGAATTGATACTCTCCGTGCTCTCCCTTTAAGTATTGCTCATAAGTATACTCTAAGCCACTCTTTCCGATATTATCAGTTGAGAGATAGCCAGGATTTAAGTCCAACTCCTCCTGATTAACTTTCCCTTCGTACCCCAAAATATGAGCATAAGCCGGTCCTCGCGGATAATAGCGCTTAGCAAAGTTCGCCACTTCGAACCCTGGAAACTCCCCTTGTTTTTCGGCAATTGCTAAGGCTTTCTCTTCTGAGATTCCTTCCTCAATTAAATGCATGTTCTGATCATAGGGTCGATATTGTTTAACCTGAACTCGCAACTCTTCCTTGCTTATATCAACCATTTGAGAAAATATCTCCATGCCTTTTTCTAATTCCTTTTCTTCCTTAGGGAGTAAGGCCGGAATCACTACCGCATCAAATCCAGGTTTATTTTGCACTAAAGCCACTCCCTCTTGATCCTTAATCAATCCCCTCAAGGCTGGAATCACCTTGGATTGAATTCGATTTTCCCTAGCTATCTCCCTATAATGCTCCCCGGATATTATTTGCAGATAAAAAACCCTGCCAAATAGCAATGCGAAAAAACCGGCCATTATTAGCCAAGCTATCCCACGATTAAGAGAGGCTGAATCCTTATCTGACTCTTCCGCCTCCCCTAAGCCACTCTTCCGGCGAGAGTAGCCTAAGGGATTATCGATCTCAAAGTTCGCTATTTTTTTGTGTTTTTTAAATAAACCCATGATAAAAGAGCTAATTTTCAATTTCAAAATCTATCTAAAAAATATTCCTGGAAAACTTTTCTGAAAGCTGTCTCGGAAGCTTTCTTGGGGACTGTCTTAGACAATCAACCGTCTCTCTTTCTTCTCCAAATAACTCTCTCCCAGCCACAGTATCTTGTAGAAAAATCCTCCCCAAAGAGCAAAAAACACCTGCGAAATTAAGTAACTTCCCGCCGAAGAACCTAGCCATAACCAACCCTCTCCCGTGATTAACGATAAAAAATTACCCCACAAAAGAATCAGGATTGAAAAGATGATCTCCAAGACCAGCACCAAGACAAAAGCTTGATAAAAGCGCTGGTCCTGAGAAAGCAACTTCTGTTTTACTAAAGCAGCCAAAAAAACTATTGATCCAAAAGCCAAGGCATTAGTTCCCCAGGGCAAAGACGAGAAATAATCCAAGAAAATACCTCCGGAAATAGCCCAAAATAGACTTTCCTCCTCATCTCGCTTGAGAGTTACTGCCAGCAAAAAAACTGCGAAAAAACCGGCTCCCGCAAAAAAATCCCCCGGAAAAGCTGCCAAAAGAGAGAACTCGACAAAAAAAGTGAGAAATAAAAAGAAAAAAATGATCTTGCCCATAACATAATCTGAATAGTGGCTTAGAGCCTGTTTGGAATAGATAAGGAAATTAAAATCTGCTAACTACATTTTCAGTTTACAAGATTTTCCAACTCTCGCAACTGGTAAATTTTTCACAAAAAAATCTCTAAAGAAGGGAGCTTCAGGATTAACTGCCTCAATTGCTTTCTTGATTTTTTCTCTAATTGAGTTAAAATGAAACCATAAAGATAAAATCAATCTAATGAATACTACTAGCATCACAATCCGTCCCAAGAACAACTACTCCGACGAACTTGACTTAAAAATTGATAGAATCGTTGAAGCGAAAAAGGAAAGTTTAATCACTTCAAGAGAGGCTCGTTTTTTGATTTCTATCTTACTGAAAAAGGAATTGAGGGATTCTTTAGATTATTACTTTGAAAAAGAAGAAGACTCAAGAAAATCCAAAGGGAGCGTTTTTTTGCTTAATTACCTTCAAAAAACAACGCAATGAGCAAGGAATTGGAAAAATCTGAAAAAACAGAGGAGCGGAGACTTCAAATGATGATGGCAAAATTCACTGGAAACGATGATCCGGAGCTATCAGAAAAGCAAATTGACAAGATCATTGAACAACGAGGAGACGCAATGAAGTACACTCATGAGGATAAAAAACGAGAATCAAATCTTTTTTTATCGATAATTTTTTCGCCCAACATTAGTTTTTATTTTTTAAGATCTTCCTAGAGTTGATAGAAATTGATAGCCTAATTTTAACAGTTAGCTAAACAAAAAACAATTTCCCAGCTCCCCCTTTTTTTTGCAAAGGGAGACAGGGAAATTGAGCACCATCAAAAAACCTGGCCTATCTTTAGATCTGCCAGGTTTGAAAAAATATCACTCAAGAATTCTCAACTTGCCTAAAGCAATCAAATTGCTCCAGACAAGCTCAGAATTCCGGACCAAGCGCGCATTGCGAGCCTGATCCGAAAAGAACCACTAGAAATCAGTTATCACCTCCTTTCATGGCGTTTTCCGCCATCCGGTCCCAGGCGGCCATCATCGCGTCGGCAAAATCGCCGTCCGTCAGTTCGTTTTTCATCCATAGGTCCACCTGGGTGAAGATTCCCTCCAAACCGCCCACCGAGACGTCTTTTTCCAGCTTCATCGCGGCCCGCTTGAACGCGGCAAGCCGCTGGGCGTCGGTAAGAAAGGGGCCGCAAAGGGCGGTCGTCAGCACGCGCTCGATGGGAGCGTTTTGCGCCATGGCCGCTTCCAGGGCGGGGCCCAGGTCTTCATGGGACGCTTCGTCATGCCGGTCGCCCGTCAGGGCGGCGCAGGCCGCGTTGGCCAGTCCATGGCGAAGGACGTGTTCCGGCACGTCGGATATTTGCACATGCTTCTCGTATACCCGCAACAGTTGAAGCGGAAGGCTCTGATCCACGGCGTCGGCGATGGCGATGTCCAGCCGCCGGCGGTTTTCCATTTCCTGCTGAAGCCCGATGTCGCGTTTTAAATAATCCCAGAAAATGAGGCGGTCCGGCTCGGCGATAAATGAAAGGCCGCCAACGCCTTTTTCCCGAACCGCGTTCCAATGGGCTTCAAGCTGTTCCAGCGCGTCGGCGGGGGCCCATGCCATATCGGCAAGCCAGGGAAACAGGAACCGGGAAGACGCTTCGACGCGTTCAATCCGGTTTTTCCGCCATTCGTTCAAGGGGGCCAGACGAAGGCTGGTAAACGATTCGGCGTTGTCAAGCCATTCGGAAATGTCGTAACAACGGCCTTCCAGTTCGTCGATGACTTCCGGCGCGTTGTCACTGAACAAGTCTTCGACCGCGACCCACAGATGAACGACCTGGTCGAACGCCCGCAGGGCGTCAATGGCCTCATTCCAGTCAGGATCGGTGAAATCATTGGGAATGACGGGACGAGCTTCAAAAAACGCTTGCGCCTTGTTGGCGTCTTCCAGCATGGTCGGCCAGGATTCCAGGAAATCCGCCAGCAATTCGTTCCGGTTCCATTCGCTGATCGCGCCCGCGAGCATGTCCCGTTCGATTGACAGATCAGGCCGTTCGATCAAATGAGCGCCCCAGGAAAGGAGCAGATCCGCGCCCGGACTGTATAAAAAAATTTTTTTCATGATATCCTCCTTGTTGATAAAAGAAAATAAAAAATAAGTTATCAGTCATCTCAAGCCCCAAATTTTGCAATTTAGAGCCTCAAAAGACTGATAACTACCCTCTTTATCAATTTCCAAGTAAGAATCTCGAAGTAACTGATTTCTAAGTTTTCAAAGAACCTAGGCTCTGCTTTGAGAGCCCGAGAAAAGCTTTTTAAGCCTTTTTCCGGATCTCAAAATTATTCCAACAATCAAAACCCACGAATCTGAACCTTTTCTGAGCTTGACAGAGCATTGTAGCATAATAATTAATATTTGTCAATAATCAAAACTACACTAAAATTGAAAATGTTACTTTAAAAAATAACTCAATAAAGATAAAATAATTAAATAAGCCTAAAAAATGTAATCTTAAAAGTTTACAAAAAATATAAATGTGCTAAAATTACCCATGACAAAATAAACAGCTTACTTTAAAACTTTCAGATTTGAGTGAAGCTCTAGGTGCAAGTGAGGCTTAGTGGGAGGCGTACTAAGAAGTATGGTGAGTACTAAACGCAGCGAGTAACATCGAGATTCGCCAAATCTGGAAGTTCTTCTCAATATGCTGGAACTTCTCCAAAGCATCGGCCTCACCCCCTCCCAAGCCCAAATCTTGGAATTCCTCTACCAAAACGGACCGACCCGAGCCCGAGAAATTGCCCAAAAAACCAACCGCCCCAGAGAAGCCGCCTATAAAATTCTGGCTGAGCTAGAGAACCTGGAACTAGTCTTTAGGCTTGATAAAAAAGGCAAAGTAGCCCGTTTTTCCGCTCAACACCCGGCTCAAATCCAAAAAATCCTCGATCAAAAAGAGCAAGAATTTAAGCAACAAAAAAGCGCCTTCTTAGAGATGGCGCCTAACTTAGCTTCTTTATACAATTTGGGCCTCAATCGACCAGGAATTCGCTTTTTAGAGGGCTCCGAAGGTCTAGAGAAAGTGCTGGAGGACACTTTGCGCAGCGACACGGAAATTCTCACTTTAATCGATTCTGCTGCTATTTTTAGAACCACTGATCCGAAATTAGCCAAAAACAATGAGAAGATCAACGCTCGCTACACTCAAAAAAGAGCCCGTTTGGGGCTCCAAAAAAGGATTATCGATCTTGATGAACCCGGAATAATCGAAGAATATCGAACTGCTCCCGCTAATTACCAGGCCATCACTCAAGTGCGTTTCATTAAAAAAAGCGCCCTTAACTTCAGCGCTTCCATTCAAATTTATCACAATAAAATCTCCTACCAGGCAATCGGGTCCTCCGGGTTAATTTCCATCATTATCGAAGATCCTCAAATCTACGCTCTCCAACGCACCCAATTTGAGCAACTTTGGAAAACTTTGCCAGCTTAATAATCAATAAACGCCTTATATTAGCCAAAAGAGTTAGTTTTCTACTCGGTCAACTTCCTCTTCCTCATCCTTAGCCTTTTTCACCACCCACGCTCCCCGAATTTTTTGAAAATCCACCAAAAATTCAATACTAGCCTCTTGGAAAAGCTGGTTAGAAGAAGGTTTAACTTCCGCTACATAACCGATCAAAAGACCCCTGGGGAGAGTTTTTCCCACCCCAGAAGTGATAATCGCATCGCCTTTGTTTACCTCTACTGTCCGAGGAATCATCTCCATTAGCGCTGCCGTTTCATAGCGGCCCACCACTACACCCTTGGCTCCCGCTTCCACAATTTCAGCGTTTACTCGCATATCACTCACTAAAAACTCCATTTGTGAAGAATTAGCAAAAACTTTAGAAATTTTTCCAATCAACACCCCCTCACCTACCACTACTCCCATCCCCTCTTGAATGCCCTGCTTGCTGCCCTTGCTAAGATAAACCACCTCTCTTTGACCATTCACATCTCGCCCCACAATCAGCACTGATTCCAGATCGTATTTATCCACTGGTGCCAAGGCCAACAAACTCCGCAACTCCTCGTTTTCTCGCTGAATACTAGCCAATTGAGATAATTGAAATTTTAATTTTAAATTCTCCTCCGTTAAGCGGTTATTCTCCTCTTTAACTTCCCCAATGGAAGTAACCACCGAAGTTTTTTGACCAAACCAACCTCCCACTGCCGAAAAAACTCCTGCTACTGGCCGCACTGTCCAATTCCAAAAGCCCTCCAGGGGTTTTTTATCGCTCCCTCTAGTCACAAAGACCACCAATAAAACCAATAAAAAAACTCCCCCAACCACTCCATATTTAATTTTACCCGAAGATCTTTTAACCATAGAAAATGAAGCAATTAAAACTAAAAAATCATCCCACTCCAAATGCCACTAAAAGCAAATAGCCCAAATAGCCTATCCCAATAAAAATTACAACTTCTGAAAGAAAGGCCCACTTTTTATTTGACTCTTTGGAATATGAAAGAAAGATTAAAAATGAGTAAAAAATTAAATAAACAACTAGAAAAATCAGAGCAAGTGAACTTTGCTCTAGATAAAAGATAGCTTTTCTTAAAAAAGTCCCCCGCTGAAAAATACTAGAATTTAACATTAGGTCATTCAAAAATCCATCCAATTTAGACTCCAGCATTCCTACTAAGAAAAAAATTGGTAAAAATCCCAAAGACAAGAAAGCTGCCGTCTTACCAAGAATAGAGCCTTCCCTAGGAGCTACATAAAACCTCCTATTCACAAGGTGCATAAAGAATTTAAAGCTAAAATGTCCCAGAGAGAAAATTACCACCCCTCCGACAATCAGTGGGAATAAATGGGGTATAAAATAAACAAATTGACCCATTCTTTTGATTTTATTTTCTATCTTAGCTCAGCATATACTACACCAGAAAATTCAAGATAAGAAATAACTTGTAAGATTCCTTAGCGTTGTTTACATTTTTAAATTTCAATTTCAAACCGCTCCAGTTTTAATGACGGCGTTTATTGCCTTATATAGGAGACAAAATGCCTCATGAAGAAAAATAGAGGTGTTCTACTAATAAAGAAAGCTGTAAACAACGCTCGAGATTTTTACAAAGGACTCGCTTCTATAACCTGCGCTGCCTCCATGCGGCCTAAAAACTGAAAACTACTAACTGAAAACTAGATAAAATAAGCCGGATTCTGTACCAATCTACCAAAGTAAATTGGCCTAGTCATTTATCTACATTCAACATCACTGCTGAACTTTAGCGGCACTTCCTCTCTTTTACGAGAAGACACGGCCTTGCACCGGGTAGGGCTTGCCACAAACTATTGTCGCCAATAGCCGAGTCGAGTAGCTCAAATTCCGAAGAAATGAGCCCCTCGACACTTTTCACCTTTCGTTAATGCAGAGCATTAACTAGTATTGTCTCTGCGGCGCTATCCCTTGACTCGACTCACATCGAGCCCGATCGGCGTTACCGATTACCCTTTTAACTGGCTTCCAATTGAAAGCCGGCTGGTGTCCAGACTTTCCTCTTGATCTAGACAAAGCTAGACCAAGCGACTAGGAATTGTAGTATTTTAGTTTAAAAAAATCAAATTAAACAATTTTTCCAAAAAGTATCTTGATAATTCACTCGAATCCTTTCAAAATTTAAAACTCCTTACTTCCCATTCTGAACCTTCTCTACCAAATCCAAGAAGCCTTCTTGAGCGTCTTGATCCAACATCGCCTTAACAGCAGCCGGAGTAGTAGCGGGAGACTTCCAGTTAGAAATTGGCTTGATATTCTTGCGCATCACAAAAGCGGTTTTAACCAAAAAATTGACATCTCCTTGGACCGGACAAGGATAGATATATTTTTGAGCTTCTCCGCTTTGATTAAAAGCCGCTTTAACATCAAAGCTAAGCGGCAGTCCTTGTTCTCTAACTGCCCGAAACGCTACTACTGGATCAACATAGTGATTAAAATTTTTATTAAGGTGCTTAATTTCTTCGTTTTTAATGTCCTTAAGCTGATTGGACTCAATCATCACTACTCGCTTCAACTTAGAATCGTAAAAGCAGGCTCCTCCTTTTTGTGGCTTAATAGGATTATTAGCCACAATTTCCATGGTCATATTGTAACCTTGATCTTTTAACTCAAGCGCCAAAGCTAAACTAGGCAGATCAATCGCACTATTAAGGTAGGCTAGATCTTCTACATTATAGGACAATAAATCTTTGTGCTGAGCTAAAAGATCTTCAAGCTCCTGGCTAAAAAGAAACTTACGATTGCGCAAATTATTGCGATCAACCTGAAAAATCATTTCGTCGTGAGTTTTTTGCATGATCATCTGGCCATGATTATGCAAACGCTTATTACGTTCAGTGGTGATATCAAAAAAGAGACCTCCTTCTCTTAAATAAATCCCGTGAAAAGCTCGCTGAACCATAAAATAAATATTCTCCGGTTCAAAGCCAAAGAAGTTGAAGCGCTTGAACTCTTCGATGATTTCTTCGGCGGTTTGCTCATTGAGAATTATTAAATTTTTCTGCTTGGCAAGTGCCTCCCCTGGATCAACTCCGTTATTTTGAGCCAGCTTTTTAATGTCGAAAGCCAATTGAAACATATGCCGATTACCCAAGGAAATTTCTCCCAGTTCGCTGGGGTCACCGCCCATCTGAGCTAAAACCTGATCCCGATCAATTTGCTTCTCAATATTCTTGAGCCGCTCCTCCTTTTCTGATTCCGAAAGTTCTTGCTTGGATAGCTCTTTCTGAGCTTCCTTTTTCATATGAAAAATCACCTCGTCTAGAGAAAAACGACTTAAATTAAGAAGGTACTTGGTGCCCAATCCCAAACGAGTGGCCTCACCAGCTGCCGTATGCTCCCAAAGAATCTTGCCCTCCAAAACTGCCTTCTCAGCCCACTTAGTATTGATTCGTTCGTCATCTAAAATAGTCACTGCCTTCTCATCAATCGGCTTAAGATGAGAGAAATTTTCATAAGCATTGATCTCCAGGGAATCTTTTTCAATTTCCTCTAGAGAAATTTTGCTCAAATCTTGACCTTGATAGTAGCGGCTTAACATCCATTCTAGATACTTAAGGACGGAAGTTCGATACTCTTCCAGTGACCCCAAGTGAATTTTCGGTTTTTCCATTTGTTTAGTTTAAATTTGATAATTTGATAAAAGATTAAATCCCACAATAGCTTCTCAGTTGCCTTTGCACTTAGAACATAACTATTGAGACTTCTCGAGGAACAAAACTCTCTAATCCTGGGATGATTCTTGCTAAACTTTGCACTTATAATAAGCCGAATTAAACAACAAAAATACCACCTCGCATTGATTGGCAATCGCCTGCAAAAATTCCTTTTCATCTTCCGTGGGATCTCCTTGCCCGTTTTTAGGAACAATAATAAAAGCCTTCAGAGAGAAGTTTTCTAGCCTAGAATAATAAACCCTAAATTGCTTCCCTTCTGCATTTTTTATTAGCTCTTGTTTAGATTTATAAGCTTCTAGCAGAGTCTTATTTTCAAAATGAAAAGCCTGCTTTTTACCGCTATCTTCTTCTTTCATAGTCTCTGTCTGTTCACTAATAGTCTTTCCTTCTTCTAAATCGACAATTTTCAAAAAAATCTTTTTTCTCTTAGCAAGACTTCGCACGCTACTAAGCAGTTGAGAATAAATTTCTCGTAATTCACTCCGACTGCCTGGCGCTTTAGTATTTTCTATGATAGAGCGCACCAAAGAAATCTTTACATTTACCTTACCCAAATATTCCAAAGTACCTAGAAGCTCTCGCTCTTTCTTTTTTAACTGACCCTCTAGCTCCAAGCGATCCTCCTCGCTCTTCTTGCTGTGCTGATCATAGTAGCGAAAAATCAAGACCATTGCTAAAAATTCCAAAGAGAGAAACATCCCTTCAATCGTCTCTTCCCCCAAAACCCAAAAATCGCCCCTCACCAAACGAGGAGTTAATGTGGCTATAATAAACAAAATAAAGAAGTTTACTGAAACCACCGTCCGGGCCTTTTGCAAAGCCGTTAATTTCATTTCAGTCGATAAATTTAATCTAAAAATCGCTCGGGAAATTGTCCACTATTTTCTAATGTAATTCTATATCTTTGATAAAATTTCTCTCTAATTTCTGGCAAGACCATTTTTCTTTCCCAGTTTTTTTGGGCCTTTTTTAAGTTATCAGCCATCAGTTCTTCGAAAGGCTTATCGGGATTTTCGTACCACCACAGGCTGAAAAAAGGTCCCACGAAATGAGCGGCTACATCGGCCGAAGAAATAATCTGCACCTCAATTGACTGCTTAGCAATGTCAAGTTCTAATTTTTTATTGGTGATATCAACATACTCAATTGCTCGAGAAGTAAATTCAGGAGATAATCCTAACTCTAAAAGCTTCTTTTTACCCGCCTCAAGAGTGGCCTGGTACTGATTATCAAAATCAAGGATTTTGCCATAATCATGGAGCCAGACCAGCGCATTCACTAAGTCTCGATCAGCCTCCGGGTAGGCATCGCACAGCTCATTAGCAATCCTCTCCACAATCTCCAGATGATATTTCAAACCACTTATGATGAATAAAATCTGATCTGCCCGACTCTTCGATTACATGCTTCTTAAATTTTTCAATTAATCCATGCATCGCCCTAATAATTAAAATTAGAAATTCTAACTAATTTTCTTCCTCAGCAAAAAAACTTCCTCTTCAATCACCTGCGAGAATTCTACCGAAAAAATTTCATTTTGGCCACCGTGGGCCGAATCCACCTGCTCACCCTGACTATTTTCGATCTTTTTAATTTCCACCAAATAATTCTCCTCTGGCGTCACCACTTCCACCTGGTCATTTTCTCGCAAAGCATTGTGCGCAAACACCGCCCGCCACTTTCCCTCAGATTTTTTAGGATTTAATTTGGTGCTTGGCTTAGAGCTAGAGCTCCCGGATTCAGTTGAGGCCGCGATTCCCACAAACTCCCAGTCACTCCGCACTGCGTCTTGATCTGTGAGATGCGGCGGCTGCTGACCCAGCAAAAATCCGGTCCAGTACCCCCGATGAGAGAGTTTTTCTAACTCCTGTTTTTGCTCTTTAATTAGCTCTTCATAAGCATTCTGCGAGAGCTTATCCTGGAGAAAATCAAAAGCAGCATCCAAAACTTTTCGATAAGCGCGGGTGGCCACCGCCACATAATAAACACTTTTAGAACGCCCCTCTATCTTGAAGGACTCCACTCCGGCCTCCAGTAATTTGTTCAACTGATCAATCAAATTGATATCGTAGCTATTGAAAAGATAAGTCCCATTTTGATCCTCCTCCAACTCAATCTCAAACCGCTCTTGATCGTCCTGAATCTTAAACAATTCTTCATTTTGAAGACGATATGACCACCTGCAAGGCTGTGCGCAATCCCCCACATTCGCCCCTCTTCCTGTTATCCAGCTAGAAAGCAGGCACCGGCCGCTATAGGCCATGCACATTGCCCCGTGAACAAAACACTCCAACTCCAACTCTGGTACTGCTTTTTTGATTTGTTTAATCTCTGACAAGCTTAGCTCTCGAGCCAAAATCACCCGCTCGATCCCTTGCTCCCACCAAAATCTAGCCGCCTCGGCATTGGTGACATTGGCCTGGGTAGAAAGATGGAGAGGGATTTCCGGCACCTCTGCTTTTAGACGAGTAATAACCCCCGGATCCGAGGCGATCACGGCACTGGGCTGCAACTTACGGATTAACGCGATCTGCTCCGGAAGCTTTTCTAGATGCCTTTGATGAGCGTAAATATTGAGAGTGAGATAAAACTGTTTGCCTCGCTCTCGGCAATACTCCGCCGCCTCCTCCAACTGCTCTGGAGTGAAATTATTAACTCGGGCTCGCAAAGAAAAATCCGGCAGCCCCAAATAGACCGCATCCGCTCCAAAAGCCAAAGCAATTTTCATCTTCTCCAAACTCCCCGCCGGCGCCAATAATTGTGGTTTGTTAAATTTTTTCATTCTCTTAGATTGTCGTCACTGACGCTGATTTTCCGGGTCATCTTGTCCATTAATTAAACTTAATATGTCAGAACTAGAAAAACCACCTCCTTTCTTAATTAAAATATGCTTAGTTTCCTGACCACCCAACTCCTTCTCTTTCCCTTTAGCTGTAATTTCTGTCCTATTAAAAAGAAACTTAACCTTGACTTCATACCCTCCAATAAAATAACTTACCAAAGGAATCAAGATTGTCTTGCCCGAGGAAAGAGTGTACTCATTAAAGCTTACCCCTACTTGAGGATTGCTTGTTATATTAGATAAAAAATCCCCTAGAGCCTCTCGCTGGTTTTTACTTAACTTACTAAAAACAGCTCTACTTGATGATTCTTTCAATTGATCGACACTCCCTCTAAAGCCATCTTCTAAAAGATTTGCAGAGATTTCTTTAGCCCCTCCTACTGACTCAACAACGTCACTTTCGCCTTTCCTTCCACTCCAAGAGTAACTAGGCCTAATCTCACCTTCATAATAAAAATAGACTCTCTCAACTCCTTCCGTCACCTTTCTTGCTATTTTTGTAATGGGCTCCCTTGAATGTCTTATTTCGCTTTCTACTGCTCGCCAAGCTCCATTGCTAGCAGTTTTCATACCAAGGATTTTAAAGGGTAGCTTCTTATCACTTTCTTGATTTCCACTCGTAACAAATTCCCTGACTTCTCTAAAAGTCATTCCCTCCATATCAGTCGAAGAAAACGCTTCTCCCGCAATTCCTACTGTTAAGAAAACTGCCAACAGACAAGCCAAGGCTGGTTCAACTAAAACTTTAGCACCATCCCTAGCCCTTCTCTTAGCTTGAATAGTATCAAGTAAACCATCCCTACCTTGAAATTGCAAAATCTGATTGGCCCTTTGCATTGCCCTTAAAAAATCTTCCTTGCCCTCTCCTCGCAAGTTTTTAATTAACAAAACTTTCAACTCCTCCAGCTGATCAAAAGAAAGTCCTAAGTGCTTATCAGCATTTTCTAAAAACAAAGAAAAGGTTTCGAATTCTTCATCCTCGGCTTTTTCCAAGAAGCTCTTAACTGCCTCTGATTCACTTGAACTCGCCGAGGCTACTAGAGCTCTGAATTCCTCTGGATTACCAGCAAAATTACCCGGCTTTTTGAGATTGATTAATCGCTCCATTTTTAATTTTTGATTTTAATTAAACTACCTCCACTGATTTACCTTTGTTAAAATTTCCCCCATATCGTCCACCAAAGAATCAATCTCTCCTCCAGAGATAGTAGGTGTCCTACCAATTTTTTCACCACCTCCGTTGACATACAAATCTAATCCCCATCGAAACATTTCTTTAGCCTTATCGATATCAATCTGAAAATTATTAGGGTCAGAAATACCACCAGTATCACTTTGTATAATATTTCCCAATTCCTCATGGGCTCCTTTTGTGTCCTGATTTCTTTTTTGAGCAAGAAAAAAAGCAAATGCCCTCTCTAAAATCCTACTTCCAGAGCTAAGCTGATTAAAAATTTTTGTATTTTTCTCAGAATTACCTTTGAATCTATCAGGGTATTTATACAAATTCAGGCAAAAATCTAAATAATTTCCTCGCTCTCTAGCAAGCAAGGAATCTAATCTTTTAGCCCTTACTTGCTGCTCTCTTTCTGGAGCATTAAAAAACTCTTGTCTGCTACCTCGCTCTGCCCCCCCCTGAGGCCAATTTTTAGGCTGATTTTGCATTTTAATAAATTTTAAAAGTTAACTTGTAAAAATCTCCCACTAAAAATAACCGCTGGATTAAGGCTTCCAAATTTTAGGAAATTTTTAGGCGCAAGCGAGGCTTGGTGCGAGCCGTACTGAAGGGTACGGTGAGTGCCAAACGCAGCTTGCAACACCAAAATTTTCAAAATTTGGAAGCCTCCACCAACTTCAGCTCCAGCGCATCCTTAATCGCCACCGCTGCAAACTTCCCTAAAGCGCAAAAAGTACTCCGCTCCAGAGTGAAAATAATGCGCTGCATGTCCTCCCAATCATCTTGACTGAAATTTTCTCCCCCCAAGCGCTCTACAAGCTGCTGCAAACGGAAAGTCCCCTCTCGACACGGAACACACTGCCCGCAAGACTCCCGAGCAAAAAACCGGCTCCAAGCTAGTAAAAGTTCCTTGATGTCCTGGTTTTTATCTACCACCAGCACCGCCCCCGATCCTACCGAAATCCGAGCCTTGCGAGAATAACTAGGAATTTCATCCAATAAATTGCGCGTTACCAGGCGACCGGCTGATCCCCCCACTTGAGCAAACCAAAAATCCAATCCTGGCCGCATGCCCATTCCCGCTTTGTAAACCAATTCTCGCACACTGACGCCCAAAGGAAACTCGTACAAACCAGGGTTACGCACCATTCCCCCGATGGAAAAAAGTTTAGTACCCGGCTGATCTGGCAGGCCAACCCGGGAATAAGCCTTGCCGCCATTCTGGATTATCCAAGGCAAGTTGGCAATAGTTTCGGCGTTGTTCACAACCGTAGGGCGATTATGCAGTCCGCAAACACAAGCAAAAGGAGGCCGGCGCCGTGGCTCCCCTCTTTTACCCTCAATAGAATTAATCAAAGCTGATTCCTCTCCGCAAATATAGGCCCCCGCCCCCACGAATAGTTCGATTTCTAAATCAAAACCGCTCTCCAAGATATTCTCTCCTAAAAATCCGGCTTCCTGGGCTTGTTGAAGGGCGTTTTGCAGCAACTGCCGAGCGGCGTGAAAATTTCCATTGAGGTAAATGTAAGCCTTCTTCACCTTGAGGGCAAAAGAAGCAATCATAATGCCCTCTAAAAGCTGGTGAGGACTACTTTCCGCTAAATAGCGATCTTTGTAAGTCCCTGGCTCCGATTCATCCAAATTGCAGATAAAGTAGTTTTCCGAAGCTTTTTGTTCTAAAGCCGTTTGCCACTTTTTTCCGGTAGGAAATCCGCCCCCGCCCCGACCGGCCAGACCAGACGCTAACACCTCTTGAAGTACCTGATCCGGACCCATTTTTAAGGCTTTAGCCAAATCCTGATAACCTCCTGTCTTTTGGTAGCTAGAGATAAATCTTGGACTCACCTGCTCCCACTTTTCGGTAATAATTTTAGTTTGTTTCATATTTTTGTTTTAATTTAATTTGCCTAAAAAACCACCTGAAAGCTATAACTCTATCCAGGGCCAAAGCACCGCCGGAATAAAGTAAATATTCCCATCTTTTTTTAAAACATCTTTGGAAATCACAATCTTGTTTTGAACTCTGTCTCCATAATTTTCCGAAAAATTGGCGAATGCCAGAGGCTCTTTGATCTTGGAAACCGACCGATATTTAACTTCTATCAAATTCAAGCCACCCTCTTTTTCTAAAATAAAATCGACCTCTGAGCCTCCCTTGGTTCGATAGAAGTTAACTCCTTCTGAACTTAAATTATTAGCCATCCCTAAAAAAACAAAATTTTCCACTTCCTTGCCACCAAATAAATTGTCTTTGTAATCACCTAAAAGATAATTTTTTGCCCCCAAGTCTTGAATATAAACTTTAGGCATTTTGCTTAGCTCCTTGCGAATGTTCTTAGCATATGGTCGCACCAGACTAAAGACATATGTCCCTTGCAAAACATCCAGATATCTTTTAACGGTGTTAATGGATAAGTTTACCGTATTAGCCAGTTCGCTAATATTAACTAAATTACCAATTTGAGAAGCCAAAATCTTCGTTAAGTTGTTAAAGGCAGTGATATTTTCGATTTGCAAAAAACCCGCCACATCCTTTTCTAAATATTTCTTAACAATCGACTTTAAAATTACTTTCTTATCTTCCTCTAATGAGGTTTCCACCACCTCAGGATACCCCCCAAAAACTAAAAAATTCTTTAAGGCGAGGCTTAGCTTACTCTCAAAGGATTTATAAAAATTACTTAAATCATCCTGGCTTTCAAGGGGAAATTTTTTAATCCGAGTTCCTTCTCGAAAATTAAAAAACTCTCGAAAATTAACAGTTCCCATTTCAAACTCCACCGCCCGACCGGTCAAAAACTCTTGATTTTGAGTGATTTCCAGGGAACTAGACCCACTTAAAATTAAATTTACCTGGCCCTGATGCTTATCAAAAAAGTTTTTAATGAAGAGTCCCGCCTGATCAATGTATTGAAACTCATCAATAAAAAGAAAAAGATGTTTTTCGGGAAAATTATACTTCTGACTCAAGTAAAATTCCAGAGCGGCTGGAGACTTAAACAACTCTTGCTTATCAATGTCATCTGCCAACAAATAAGCGGTATTTTGACCTTCTTTTTTAAGATTGTCTAATAAAAAATTCATCAGGGTCGTTTTCCCCGCCTGACGAGGTCCCTTCAAAATAATAATCTTGCCCTTTTTCGCCCAACTATAAAGCTTAGGATAAATTTCTCTTGAAATCATTTTTCTAGAATTAATCATTTACCTGGAAATTTTATCACTCCACTGATAAAAAATCAAGGAATTTATATCACTCCACTGATTGTTTTTCCTGGAAATTTTATCAATGGAATATTTCCGGATAAGACAGGACTTTCAAGTTTTATCTGTCCCTTCTGTAGCCTTAGCGGAAAGTGGGAAAGAAGGGTGAGGCTTCGGACGAGTCGCACTAAAGGTACGATGAGTTCGAAACGCAACCGGCAACAACGAGATTCTTGTCCCGCATTGAGCAAAGCTCTAGTGCGGGGTTCAAAATTTGGAAGTTCCCGGCACGCACAATCTCATCTCCCCGTACCTCTTCATATTCATCGAATAGCCCTCTAAGTTCAGCTCCTCCCACTCACACTGCCGATCTACAATTGTAAAGTTTGGGCTAGCCCGAAGCTCTTCTTTGCTACTGAGGCGATTGTGGTTCCCCACCACCACCCAACCAGAAAAATCCTCTCCCAGATTACCCGGGCTGAAAAACCGTACTCGCTCTTGACCAAAATAGTAACGAGCCGAAGTGTATTCAAAAGGACCATTGGCTATCAGAATTCGGCTTTTGAGATAATCCACTTCTTGATCCACTTGATATAGCCTAGCCCAACCCCGAGCGTAGTCAATCGGTTGAAGAGTTGACAAGAGAGCCAAATAAGCCACTAGAAAAATCACTGCCTTCAGCCCTGGTCGCCACCGAGTAGCAGAAACTATCAAACCACTCAAAAGCAGGTAAAAAATCACTGCCGCTGGCATCATGTAACGGGCCACATAAAACTTAATGTCAAAATGAGAGATGATAATTAAAAGCAGTAAGGCGCCCAAGGAAATCGTCCCCAAGACTAGAATTTCCGGCCGACGCCGCTTTTTAATCCAAGCGCAAAAAATCAAAACCGCCATAGCCACTAGGACGAGAAGTCCTACCGAGCTTTGATCAAAAAAGAATTTTAACGGATTAGCATCGGGCGTGCCTCCTGCTCCCGGAGGATGACCAAAAAGGAAAATCTGCAGTGTTCCTGGTAAATCACTGAGGTTAGAAGGCGCAATCCAGCCTAAGTCCCCGTCTGTTTTGGTAAAATGGACCCAAAAAACTTTCAACCAACTGGCAAAAAAGCCACCTATTATCGCTACTCCCAACCAAAATAGCGGCCGCTTTTGTCCCCACAGGGACCAAAAATAGCCGCCCTGGAGAAATAGCACTTGGTAAAAATAAAAGGCAATATAAAAAGAAACGAAAAAGAACAACGATAAGTAGTGAGTGTAAAAACAAAGCCCGCCTAAAACTCCCCAGATCAGCCAATCCTGGAGGCGATTTTTGTCTAAAGCCCGATAGAAAAACCAACTAGCCCACAAAAACAAAAAGCCCAGTAAGGCATACATTCGAGCTTCTTGAGAATATTGCACTGCAAAAGGCGAAAAGGCTGCCAAGGCTGCCGCCAACCGACCCGCCTTAGGGCCAAATAGTCGCGATCCGATCCAAAACAAAGAGACTATTGTCAGCATTCCAAACAGTAAAGAGAAAGAGCGAATCCCCACCGGAGAATAGTCAAAGGCTGCGCTCCAGGGCTTGGCCAACCAGTAATAAAGGGGAGGGTGAACATCGTCATAGATCATCTGATTCATCTCTTTCCAGGAGGCTTTTAGCAAAATTCCGGTAAACGCCTCATCGTACCAAAAAGTGCGCTCTTGGAGAATGGAAACAAAAGGCTCCGAAGCGGGATTTGCCGCCAGATTAGCAGGGGCGAAGCCTAGCCGTAAAAGCAATCCGGCCACCAGCACCAGTCCCAAAATCATCCCACTCAGCAATTTTCTTTTGCGAAAAAAAGCTTCTTTAAACTGGGCCTCCCAAGCCCAAAAACTATCCCAAATTCCCCCCTCTTCTGACTGCGAACTAGCTTTTGTTTTTGTTTTCATCTTTGCTTGACAAATTACTCGCTTAGAATCGATTTTTACCCTTGATTTTTCCCTTGAATATGCTAAAATATGCTTAATCAGAATCTTAATATTTTCTAATAAATCACTTATGCTGAAACTTTCAAAGTTGTTACTTTTAATACAAATTTCACTGCTGCTATCAATTACAATTTTGTTTTCAGGGGTATTGACAGAAGGGGGAACACTCGTTAAAATGTCTACCGACATTATAGCAGAAGAAGACATTTTAACGAGTGTTCCCCCTTCTATTGCTTTGCTATATTTAGAATAAAAATAAGCTTTCAAGCAGCCCTAAAAGGGCTGTTTTTGTTTTTCCTGCTCTGCTTATTTAAAATTCAATCATTAAAATATTAAAAATTGCTGCGCCTCGCTGAAGCCCTAAGATGAAAGCGGGTTTGAAAATTAACTCCTCACCTTACTAAATCCTTCAAAATAAATCCCCTCCCCTTCTTCTAAGATCTTCTTCACTTGATACTTACCCTTAGTATAGATTTTACCATTTTTTAAAAGGTGTGTCGCCTCTAAAATCACAATACTGGCCCGAGGCCGAGAGAGCTGACCCCCGCCTTCCGTTTCTAAAAGCGGCAACTCGCCTTCTAGCCAATAATTGCGCTGGCCTTCTTTCAGAAAGTTATAGACTCCACCCTCTTCTAAAGGCTTTGGGATGCACTCTTCTTTTTGGCGCTTCCCCGAATTAAAATGCTGAATATTTCTCAGTGCCAAATCCGGATTAAATTCCACTTGAATCCCCATATTGATTGTAATTAAAACCCTGCCATTCCGGAATTTCCAAAAAGAATATCCAGGGTCTTATTTTAATCTAGTTATCATCTATCCGAGAAATATTTAAGGACTTTCATTTTTTAGGAAATTTTTAGGAGAAATCGAGCAGCGAGCGAGGCGTACTGAGAGTTACGGTGAGGGAGTAGCGGAGATTTTGACACCAAAATTTTCAAAAAATGGAAGTCAAGTACTTTCGCATCTCCTTCTCAAATCTCTCCCTCGAAAACTCCCTCGCTCGAGCCTGAATCACCTCCGAGTCAAAATCAGCCTCTTTTTCAATAAACCGCCGCACTCCATCCACCACTAGCTCCAACCGTGCCTCCTGGAAAAATATTCCCGTCTGACCTTCGATTACTGTTTCCTGCACGCCGCCCTTTTTTAAGGCAATTACCGGCGTTCCGGCTGCCATTGCCTCCACGCAAGTGATATTGAAATCATCTTCGGTGGCACAAACAAAGGCCCGGGAATTTTGATAAAGTCGAATTAATTTTTCCTCACTTTGCCAGCCTAAAATTTTTATCTTGCTGTTCCCTTGGGCTAATTTCTCTAGCTTTTTACGCTCCGGGCCATCACCCACTATCACTAGCGGCAACTTGAGCTTCTGAAAAGCCTCAATCAAAAGATCTACCCGCTTATAAGTCGCTAAGCGCCCCGTTGTCAAAAAATAGCTACCTCTCCTGGCCTGATTTTGCTTCTCTATCAAATCAGAGCTAGAAGAAATACTGGAATTTGCCTTGTCCGGACTGAGGGCGAATTTTTCCACCTCCACTGGGGGATAAATCACCATGGATTCTCTACGATAATATTTTTCGATTCGCCGAGCAGTGTAACGAGAATTGGCAACCAGATGATCAGCCCGGTCGGCACTGGCTCGATCCCAAGTTCGCAAGTAGTTGAGAAAAGTCCGGGTAAAAATTTTAGCTCGATTGCCAAAGCGCTCTTGAAAATACTGGTGATAGTAGTCCCAGACATAACGCATAGGGGCGTGCATGTAGCAAACATGGGTGGTCTTAGGCTTCACCACAATTCCCTTGGCAAAAGCCGAAGAGGAGGAAATTACCAAGTCATAATCCCGCAAATTGAGCGACTCAATGGCGGTTGGCATTAGCGGCAATAAGCGAGTGTGTTTTTTGCGGATCCAGCGGGGAATTTTCTGTAAAAACGAGGTCCGGATTTCTCGCCCCCTGAAGTGCTTTTTGGTAAACTGCTCATCCTGAAGCAGGGTGTAAATCGGCGCCTGAGGAAACATTTTGGCCAACACTTGCAAAGTGGCCTCCGCTCCCCCCCAGTATAACAAAAAATCGTGGACTAAAGCCACCTTCTTGTCCCCTAAAAAACTGGTCTGTTTTTTTTTCTTTGAAGTCAAATTTCTTGATTAAAGCAACTCAAAAAACTCTCAGGTCTGTTCTCGCTCTTCAATAAAGTCAAGAATGACTCTATACAGTGCATAGAGCGGCATCCAAACCCATAACAATCGCTTGATAAAAAATTCAAAAAACTCGTTCATAAAATCAAATTAATTTTGGGTAAATTTTATTTTACTGTGGCCATAATCAGAAGAAAAATAAGCTGCCACCTTGCCATTTTCTTCTTGAACTATATCAAATTTATAGTGGCTACAATCCCAATTATTAGCTTTGTAATCAATAAATTTAATATCCTCTGACTTGCTTAATTCCTTTCCTCGGTACTTGACCCCAAACGATTGAGGGCCGTATTTATAACGCACTTCTCGCTTGTTGAAATTCGACTTCAAAACTCTACCTTCAGCAAAAACCCGCTCGCCGTTCCAAAAAATTTCGATCTGACCCCGATCAATTCCTTCACCGGTCGCCACTTCCAATTCGTTGAGGTTAACAAAAAAACTAACTGCGTGAACTTGCTCACCTTGCAAAATTCCTCTTTGTGCTAGTTCTCTAAACCCCCACTTGGCAACTTGCCAGCCACTCCACAAAAATACCAAGCAAACAAATACGATCAAAAATAATTTGCGATGCCGTTGAAAAAACTTCTTCATAAAAAAATTGGTATTGCCAATAAAGTATAGCTTCTAAAATTCTTAGTTTGTCATCCCGAGCGCCTTGCCCGCCGTAGCCTTGGCGAAGGAGGGAGTCGAGGGATCTTATATTATTTTTCAGCTAAGATTCCTCCATTTCGCTTCGCTTCAGTCGGAATGACAATAGCTGTGTATTTTTAGTTAGCAACGCCAAAAAATTATTCCCTTCTGAAATTAACTAAGAACTAAAAATCAAAAACTACTAACTAGAAGATGATTCCTCCCCCTAAAACTTGACTACCCTCATACACCACCAACGATTGCCCCGCTGCTACCGCCCGGGCCGCCTCCTTCAAGCTAACCTTCCAGCTAGGCTCCCCCTTTCGTAAAGCCTGTCGACTGTAGTCCTGGCGAAGGAGGAGGGGCTGGGGGGATTGAGCAACCCCCGTAGGAGTGGGGACGGAATATCCCCCGCCCTGCCCTCGAAGCCCCTCTTTTAATTTCTCAAGCATCCCTTGATAAACTTTTCCTTGATAACGAATTTGCAAGTCGTACCATTTTCCCGGCTGAGGAGATTGATTAATCCAGTTGACTTGCTCGATAAAAATTCCCTTTTGCCAAAAATCCGGGCTTTCCGAATCGCGAGTGACTACCAGCTGCCGCTTGGTGAAATCTCTATTCAAAACATACCAAGGCCCCCCACTGAGATTTAGGCCCTTGCGCTGGCCAATCGTGAACAACTCCAAACCCTCGCATTTCCCCAAAGGCTCACCTTTGTCCGAAATTATTGAAGCTTCTGTAAAGTTTTGTTTAGAGCGCCTTCCAAGAAAATCTCGCAGGCTTTCCTCTGGCTCAAAAAAACAAATGTCTTGGGACTCTCCTTGCCTTTCTAGGCCTAAATTTAAATCTTTAGCCCGCTGCTTGACCCAATCTTTGAAGTGCTCCCCCAAGGGAAAGCGACAAAATTGCAACTGCTCCTGGGTTAATCGATAGAGAAAATAGGACTGATCCTTGCGCTGATCCTTGGCCTTTTGAAGAAAAAAACCCTCAGTCTCCCCCTTTTGTAGAGCCTGTCGACTGTAGTCCTGGCGAAGATGGAGAGATTGAGAGGATTGAGTGGAGATCGCCTTCAGGGAGCCCTCACCAGCAGCAATCCGTGCGTAATGTCCGGTGGCTACTAGATCACAGCCTAGCTCCTCGCGAGCCTGGAGTAACTGCTTAAATTTTACCTTCCGGTTGCAAATCACGCAAGGGTTAGGCGTCGCTCCTTTTTGATAAGTTTTAGCAAAACTATCCACCACCTCTTTTTGAAACTCCCGAGAAATATCTCTTACTTCTAGCTCGACCCCCAATTCATTAGCAATCAACCGAACTTTTTCTGCGCTAATCAATTTCTCGCTACTCAGCAAAAAATGAATCCCTTGCACCTCAAAACCCTGCTCCAGAAGAAGCAGGGCCGCCACCGCCGAGTCTACCCCTCCGCTCAGCGCCACCAATATCTTAGGCTTTTTAATTGGATTTTTTGGCATAATAGCTAAAGTCAAATAAATTCTGGAATCCCAATCCTCGATAGAAACTTCTCAAGCCGGCGTTGTTTTCTGTTACTAAGGTTGCCTGCTCATTGCCAAATTCTTGAGAATCGGCCAGACAAAAATTGACTATCCGACCTCCCAATCCCTTTTTTCTGAACCTAGGATGCACTCCTACATTAGAGATATAACTCATCCGATGCTGCAAAGAATTAAAATTAGAAGCTACCGCCACTGGCTCACCCTCTTGGTACAAAACGAGATGATTAACAATCTTGCCTCCCTTGGACTGATCTTTACGCCAGACCTCTTCCATTACCTCCAGATATATCGGCCCCGGATGAAGAGAGGCAGAATTTTCCTCCCTAAAAGCTTCATCAAAGACTTTTACAAAATCCTCCCAGCCCTGATCAGATTGAACTTTTTCAAAACGGAGCTTCTCACTGAAACTATCGAAAGGGCTATCAAGCGTCCTTTCCTGAAATCCATCCAGGTCTTTAACAAAAAACGACCGGTGCAGAATATTCTTGTAGCCAGTCTTCTTCACTAGTCTTAGAACCTGAGTCTGATTATCCGAAGCACAAATAGCAAAGTCCTTATCTGCCTCTTCTTCTAATTGTTGAAATTTTTGCTCCAATTCCCTCAGTTGAGATGATGTGATTTCGTCCTGAAAAACTGCAAAGTTCCAAAATTCATTATCCGCATAAGGGCAAATTACAATTCGAACAAAACCCAAATCAACCAAGTGATTTGGTCCTAAGTCGAGCTGAATTACTTGAAGTGCTCTTAGCATTTCAAAATCCTGCATTGCTCTCGCTTGATTATGCATAAAAATCAAAACCTAAAATAAAAACCAGACCAAAAACCCGGCTTTTATTTTATAGACAAAAGTTTCTCAAAGAAATTATTTCTTCTGAGCCCTTTTCTTGACTGACCTTCTTTTCATTTTTAAACCTGGTGCCATATCGTTTAAATTAATTAATATTAATTAAATTCACTTTTTTAAAGATTTCAAATGAGACCAAACTATTTCAAATATACCTCCTAAAAGATTGGCCACGCTTTGACTCTCTATCAAAACTCCGCCTCTCTTGCCTTGGTAACTAAAAAGGAAAACCTTATTACCATAAACATTTAAACCCGCGTCTAAACCATTGAGACCACTCTTATCTTTTTCTAAAAATAGGATCTCTTCACCTAATTTTCTAATACTTTCTTCAAATATTTCGTCCCTTCCGCTCGCAGAGCTATATATAGTCCTGGCTCTCACTCCTTTTTTCAATCTCTTGTCTCTAAACTTCTCAATCCTTTGACTCATCTGAGGCTTCTTGATTTTCTTGAAATCATCAATGGGAGTAAATATTAATATCTCTTGCCCCCCTGATAAAGTACTTTCGAAATCATCATAAATCGCTAATAAACCCTCACTGCCCTCATAATACTTCACTCTGGGTCGGTCGGAATGATCGTTATAAAGAGAATTCAACTCCGGCACGATCTCGCTTAACCTTTCAATCTTCTCATCCAGGCGAGTCTTCTTATTTTTATAGAACTCTACCAAACGACGAGGCTTCTCTGCAACATAGAAAGTTTTTCTACCTTCCTCGAAAGTAGACATCAAGCCCATTCGCATTAAACTCTCGATAATCACATAAGTAGTCGCCCGGTTAACTTGAGACTTCTGAGAAATTTTTTGGACAGTGGAGGCTCCTAATTGAATTGCCCCCAAGTAAACTTTTGCCTCTTTCTCGGAAAGGCCCAGTTTAATCAATTCTTC
Organism: uncultured Bdellovibrionales bacterium; assembly: GCA_964346295.1. Taxonomy (GTDB): domain Bacteria; phylum Patescibacteriota; class Minisyncoccia; order Moranbacterales; family DUUL01; genus CAYFUG01. The sequence continues at coordinate 39,616 of CAYFUG010000004.1, read as the reverse complement.
ATCTAACATCATAACTCTTTTAAAACTTGACCCTCCTGCATTTCTAACTTTATTATAAACTGCTTCTCTAAATTTTGCAAGTCTAGCCAGCAAGCAGAGTTCAAGTCGTAGATTAAATTTCAGATTTTCCAGAAAAATAAACTAATCCCTTTTGAGATGAGAAATTAAATTTTGAGAAATTAAATTAAGATCATTAACATAAAATTAAAACTCTTAATCAATTTCCTAATTAAAATTTCTTTTTTAAATTTACCCTTATTTAAGGCATATTAAAGAAATTAAACAGGAATTAATTTACCCTCCTAAGGAAGTCTGACAAATTATGTCTACAATATTAACAACATTTTCCAAGAAAGTCCAGTCCTCCTTACTCAGGGGGTAGATTTATTCCCTAAAAAATGTTACGCTGCCTTAGCGGACTCAATAAAAAGCAATTAAGTTAGAAGTTATCTTTTTCTCAATTGATTGTCAAGTAACTTAAATCCTTTTTTAAACCATTTTGCTTAAAGCAATGAGAATATTTTTTTTATTGCCACCTCTGGCTTGTTTAATGATAGCAACTCTAAAGCTCACTGGAGAAGATAATTTTTCAGCTTTTCTTTGGCTAGTGGGAGCTTTTTTAAATGCCCTGATTTTCCTTCCTATTGTTATTAAAATGGACGACAGAACAGTCCCCATTTTTCAAATTTTTGTAGGAATGACGCTTCTTTTAATCTTCTTTTGTATTATTGTTGGCTATGACTTCAATAAAGTCCTTTCACCCGCCGAATCATTCCTCTTTGGTGCCTTAGGGGGATTTGTTATCCTGGGCATCCTAATGACAATTCAACATGGATACTAAGCCTCAACCTCTCTTTTCTCAATCAGAGAGTCCCTCCCTCAAAGATTTCCCCACGAAACCTGCCCCACGAAGCTTTAAAAAAAAGGTTTTCTGGTTTCTGCTTCTAGCCATCCTGGCTCTAGCTGTTTTTTGGTCACCCTACTTGATTCTTCTTCAAATTACTAGAGACCAAATTTTCACCTCTCCTGAAGATCTCCAAAAGTCAGACGCTGCTCTAATTTTTGGAGCTAATCTTGGATCCGATCAAAAACCCTCCCCCATTCTCCAGGAGCGCTTAGCAGCAGGAAAAATTATCTGGGAAGAAAATAAAACTGATTCCTTGGTGGCCTCCAACGCTCCCCGGGCGGCCCAAGTAATGTTCAGAGAACTTGAAAATGCGGGGATTCCCAAAGATAAAATCGAGTTGGATCCTCTGGCTCTTAGCACCCCTGATACTTGCCGATCAGAAATTGATAAATTCTCTTCTCAAAGAGAAGTGGTTTTTATCTCTCAACACTACCATCTACCCCGGATTATTTACCATTGTCAAAAATTAGGGCTAGTAGGTGTAGGGTTAGCCGTCGACAGCCTGGGCACTATCGATCGTTCCCACTACTCTTGGTGGACTAAGCTTACCACCCGCGCTCGTCGCTACAGCCGAGAAGCTCTTTTGATTTGGTTAGTAGTATTAGACCTTTATCGCTAATTAGCTTTACTTTTTCCTTTAAATTTTTTATGATTGTAATAGATTTAACCTAAACCTTAAACTCAATACTATGCTTCACGAAGAGAGAAACAAAGTTTCTCCCAAAACCTTGGAGCTCAAAAGAGCTATCGACTCCCTCAAAGAAGAATTAGAAGCCGTAGATTGGTACCAACAACGAGCAGACGCTTGTCAGGATGAGAATCTTAGGAAAATCTTACTACACAACGCCCAGGAAGAAAAAGAGCACGCTGCGATGTTGATTGGCTGGCTAGAGCAAAACGACTCAGAATTTGCTCAGGAATTGAAAACTTACTTATTCTCTAATCAATCTGATTTGACTGAACTAGAAGATTAATTGAGTTATCAATTGCCTCTAAGAAAGAATTCGGAGAGATTGATTTAATTGATAAATTTAAAAAATACCTTACCGTAATTAAGCCTCTGCTAGCCACCAGAATTAAAAGTTGATTCTGGAGATTTTTTTGGTGTTTTTAGACTAAAATTAAACTAAATTAACTTCACTTAATATCAGACCTTGTATCAGACTTTTTTGCCAATTTTTATAGTAACTTACAAATCTGTGCTCCTAGACATATACATTATCAGACAACTCAATAATAGATTCACTCTGCATCTCTAATAGATCCAGCCTAAAACTACCAACCATAAACTAAAAACTAGACAACTAGCCCAATGCAACCCAACAACCAAAACGAATCCAACGAAACTAGCAATATCGGAAAAGTCCAACCTCGCCCCATTGTCTCGGAAATGGAAGAATCCTATCTCTCTTATGCCATGAGCGTAATTGTTACCCGCGCCCTGCCGGATGTCCGGGATGGCCTCAAGCCGGTGCAACGCCGCATCTTATATGCCATGTGGAAGCTGGGTCTGCGTTCTAGTGCCAAATTCCGCAAAAGCGCCACCGTAGTCGGTGAGGTATTGGGTAAATATCATCCTCACGGCGACGCTTCTGTTTACATTGCCATGGTTCGCATGGCTCAAGATTTCTCTTTGCGCTACCCTCTAGTAGAAGGCCAAGGAAACTTTGGTTCTATGGACGGCGACAACCCAGCCGCCATGCGTTACACCGAGGCTAAGCTTCAATCTATTTCCGACGAAATGCTCTTTGATATTGAGAAAGAGACTGTGGATTGGAAAGAAAACTACGACGGAACTCGCAAAGAACCAGCCACCTTACCCGCCAAACTTCCTCAATTACTTTTGAATGGCGCCCTAGGAATCGCGGTTGGGATGGCTACCAATATTCCTCCTCATAATCTGAGCGAGCTAGTGGATGGTATCACTGCTTATATTGAAAACCCCGATATCACCATTGAAGAATTAGTTAAATACATTCAAGGTCCCGACTTTCCCACCTCTGGCATTCTCTATAATCGCCAGGACATTTTGAACGCTTATTCCACGGGTCGAGGCGGCATGGTTACAAGGGCTCAGGCAGATATTGTGGAAGTTAAAAACGGTCAATTCCAAATTGTAGTAAGCGAAGTTACCTACCAAACTAACAAAGCAACTCTGATTCAAAAAATTGCCCAGTTAGTAAAGACCGGTAAAATTGAAGGCATTAAAGACTTACGAGACGAATCTGACAAGGATGGTGTCCGAATTGTAGTCGAGCTCAAAAAAGATACTTTTCCCAAGAAAGTTTTAAACCAGCTCTACTCTATGACCGAGCTACAAAAAACTTTCCATTTGAATATGCTGGCCTTGGTGGATGGCCTGGAGCCCCGAGTGCTGAACTTGAAGTCGGTGCTGGAATATTATGTAGCTCACCGCCAAACGGTAGTTACTCGCCGTACTGAATTTGAATTAAGGAAGGCCCAGGAGCGAGCTCACATTCTGGAAGGACTCAAGAAAGCTCTGGATCACATTAATGAGGTAATTGAGACTATTCGAGGATCCGCTACCAAAGAAAAGGCTCACGAGAACTTAGTGGCCAAATTCAAATTTTCCGACCGGCAAGCCGAAGCAATTTTGGAGATGCGCTTGCAAACCCTCGCCGGTCTAGAGCGCCAAAAAATTGAGGAAGAGCTAGCGGAAAAGCTAAAACTAATTGAAGAATTAGAAACTATCCTAGCCGACCCTCAAAAAATCTTGAGTATCATCAAAGAGGAACTCCTAGAGATCAAAAAGAAGTACGGCGACGAACGCCGCACTAAAATTATCGATTCCAATGCCGGAGAATTTTCTCAAGAGGATTTGGTAGCCAACGAAGAGACTATTATCAGCTTTACTGAGGATGGTTACATTAAACGCATCGCCCCCACCATTTTGCGCAGCCAAAAACGCGGTGGTCAAGGAGTGGCCGGCGGCAATATTAAAGAAGGCGACGCCGTAGACAAAGTACTCGCCACTATGACTCACGACGATCTGTTTTTCTTCACTAGTGGTGGCCAAGTCTTTAAATTGAAAACTTACGAAATTCCCCCGTCTTCCCGTACCGCCAAAGGTCAGGCAATTGTCAATTTTATTCAAATCTCCCCAGATGAAAAGATAACTTCCATCCTAGCTGTCTCCAAAGATACCCGGTGTCAATACATGGTGATGCAAACTCGTAAGGGCAAAATCAAAAAAACCGCCCTCAAGGATTTTGAGAATGTGCGTCGCGGAGGCATGATCGCTATTCGCTTGGACGAAGATGACGCCTTGGGTTGGGTCGGTCTCACCGATGGCACCGATGACTTAATCTTGACTACTCACCAGGGCCAATCAATTCGCTTTAAAGAAAGTCAGGCTCGTCCCATGGGGCGAGTTGCCGCTGGTGTCAAAGCTATCCGCCTTAAGAAGGAGGATGAAATTGTCAGTATGAGCGTGATCCGCAAGAGAAAAGAAGAAGCGGGTGCTAAAAAAGAAGATCAATTGCTAGTGCTGATGGAAAACGGCTACGGCAAACGAACTCCCCTCAAGCGCTACAAAACTCAGTCTCGCGCTGGTAGCGGCATTAAAACTGCTTTCGTGACGGAAAAAACCGGCCCCTTGGTAGCGGCTCATGTCATCACTCAAGAAGATCAAGAAGAAAAAGCGGATTTGATTGTTAGCTCTAACCGAGGACAAATCATTCGCACTCCCATTGACAAGATTTCTGTCCTTAATCGCGCTACTCAAGGAGTGCGCATTATGCGGCTTAAGAAAAATGAAAAGATTGCCGCCAGCGCCGTATTGTAGTTTTTTTCTTTGTCATCCCGAGCGTCTTGTCCTCCGAAGTTTTGACGAAGGAGGAAGTCAAGAGATCTTAGCCTTTCCCTGCTCAGCAACCCCCTTACAAAAGCCTGCCGACCATAGCTTTAGCAAAGGAGGAGGGATTAGGGGAATTGAATAGCTAAAAGCAGTAGAATAAAAAAGCGCCGGGACTAATACCGGCGCTTTTTTGCTGTATCTATTAACTTTCCTAAGATCTATCAAAATTCTCTCAAGCAACTCAATAAAAGATCAAGTCTCAAATTAAGTTGCTAGTAGAGGGGACGAAAATGTTGTGTTCAACAAGTTCGTCCCTCCGAAAGATTTGGCGCGTTGGCCAGGCTCTTTCGGGCCTTTTGAAAATTTGAAGAGTCTTGAGGGCCTTATCCACTAATTATCCTTAGGTAAGCCCTTCAGCCAATCACGCTCTTCCTCGGTAACTTCTGTGTCGCCGAGAAAGTAGCGCGTTTCAGTCCACTCATCGTACTTTGCCTTGCCGGTTGCCAGTGACTTTCCGGCATAGCAATCTTTCTCTTCTTTGAGTTCCTCAAAAACTCTGCCCTTCTCTTCGAAGAGTCTTTTGAGCATCGCTCGTCTTGCTTCTAGCGCCTCCTCCCTTTCTCCGATTTCATACTCAAGGCGAGAAATGCCTTCTTCGGTAATCTCATAGAGTTTTTTTCGATAGTAAATCCTGTGGGCCGAAGAGATACCCTGACAACGATGACCGAAAAAACCCCAGTCCCTGCCTTTTTTATAGTCATCGTACAAAAATAATTCCACTCGAGGGCGATCCCAGCCAGTTTCATCTGGCCCTTGCTGACCAACATTGTGGCTTATATCAATAAGCCGCCTGATCCGATCAGCAAACATTTTTCTCGGACCAACAAGACGCGCCTCCTCTTCAAGGAAGGATTTCACCTCTTCCAACGGAGTAAACTCCGTCCTCCACGGCTCGTACGAACCATCGTCATCTAAGCCACGATACGGCTCCTCTTCGCTGTGAAGACTGAAGATTTTCTCTCCTTCTCTTACCAAAAAGCTCTTGTGCCAGCTGGTGGCGCCGATACTATGGAAGTCCACTCCGTCTTCTTCCACCACTTCAATATCCGTGAGGCCAGCTTCAGCAATTATCTCTTTCACCTGATTGAGATAATCTTTTTCAACAGCACGACGATTTGCCAAGTCCTCCGCCTCACGCCGGCGCTCAGGCTCCTTGACCATTTCCTTTAACTTGACAGGATCTGCCCCTGGAATAATCATCCCGCCCCTGGGCAAAACAATTCCAAAACTCCGAAACTCCTTCGGGGCAATATCATAAGTCCCCACAAAAGCACCGTCGCCTTTTTTAGCTGGACCAATTCTTGCCTTGAGAAGATACTTCCTCAAAACTTCATTTTCCAACAATAATTCCAGTGTGATTTCCTGAAATTTACCCATGGCATCCCCCTTTTCTGGTTTGGTTGAAGTACCCAAAGATTACAATGAAGCTTTGGATATATTTCAAAGAACTCGCCTTTCAAAATAGATTCTCTCAAGCAACTCAATAAAAGATCAAGTCTCAAATTAAGTTGCTAGTAGAGGGGACGAAAATGTTGTGTTCAACAAGTTCGTCCCTCCGAAAGATTTAGCGCGTTGGCCAGACTCTTTCGGGCCTTTTGGTGGCCTCTTAGGCTAAAGCGGCATTGCGCTTGCCTCGGCCGGCCCTGATTGTCAGGGCTAATTTTGCGGATAGTTTTGAGTCATTTCCGCCGCTCGGACTACCATCCAAATTTTTAAAACCTGCTAACTTCGCAGGAGGCCTGATGGAGAGGGCCTAGAAATCAAAAAAATTCTAAGGTAAGGGCTAGATAGCTTCGGCATTGAACTGGACGATATATATTTCTTCGCCCAACTCTTGGACCTTGGCCACTTCAGCCACGGCCAGGGCTTCCACCTGGCCCATTCCGTCTCGGCCGGCACTTCTCCGAAAAACCTCCTGGCCATCCATTTTGATAACCAGCGTTACCGAGGCGTTTCCGGGATTATTGCCCCCAGCCCGCAGCTGGATTTCCACCCTCTGGCCCTTGTATTCTCTCGCTCCTTGGTATCTCATGTCTTCCTCCTTCTCTTTCCTTGGTTGTTGGTTGCCCAAAAAAACTTAACTGGCTAATTCAGTTCATTAACTAGATTAAATTCTCTCGGGTAACCAACAACTTTTAGAAGACAAAGAGAAAAGATAGAAAGTTGGATTTTCCTGATTTCTGAGTTTTTAAAGAACGCTGAACCTACCTCTTAATAGAGCTAAGCTCAGAATTCCGGATCAGATGCACAATGACACCTGATCCATTGGAAATGAACGAAAATCGAAAGTAGACAGAATCAAAAATTGCCACTGTTTTCCTGGGCAATCTTGACCAAATCCAACTCCGGAGAAAGAGAGCCCTGCAAAAGAGCCGCAAACTCTCCCGGCTTGTCGGTGCCCTTGTGGCAGACATCGGGCGCTTGATTGTCATCTAGCACCTCAACCAGATCCGCCACCTGCTCCAGGCGCAGATCCCCCGGCGAAACATGGAAAATTGGCATGGTTTCGATTATCACCACTAGCCAACCCTCCGCGTCAAAAGGCAGGCCTACCTCCTTGTAAAACTGCACCAGCCGCACCGAATAGCCATTGGCTATCAAAGCAGCTATTGTGCCCAAAGAGGTAATGAATCTCTCCCCATAGACCCCGTCCAGCTTCCTCTTATAAATCGCCAGGGATTCTTCCGGAGAAATCTTCTGGGGTCCTTTTCCGGAGTCATGGGTCAATTTTCCACTCTCTATTTGAGGCGGATTAACCCACCCGTAAAAGCTCTGGCCCCGCTCTTTTGCCACCTGGAGCGCTACCTTCGCTAATCTGGAGAATTGCTCTTTTGTTAAAGACACTTTGGGGCCTCCTTTTTTGGTGATTTTTCGTTAATCCCTTCTTAGCCCACCACCACTTTAGTGCTGAACTAGGAAAGGATGGGCTAACGAGGTTCTCGCCAGCCCATCTGAACCCGACGCTGATTTTGTCCTTCTCCTTAGTGCGTCTTAGCTAAAAAGAGGTAAGGGAATTACTCCCAAAAAAATTCCGGATTGCTTCCTGGGTCTCCTCCTGGGGCTTTTCCGCCCCGGAGTACCCCCCTGGTCGAGGGCTTTTCCAGCGTATCCCTTCGGTGCCCCCTTCGGTGAGGGCGAAGAAATCTTCGGATCGCGGACCAAAATAGATCCACTTTCCGTTGACCCCATCCACCGTCAGGGCTTCGTCAAACTGACCAAAGAGCCGGTCAGTGTGGGCCGAGGTGGCCCCCTTGAGACACTGGAGCCAGACCTTCCGACCTTGCCACTGGGCCGCCTCGATATCCCGAAGAGCCTGGGCTTCGTCGTCAGGGGTAACCCCCTGGGCCTGGCGATCCTGCGCCCGCACCAGTTCGATCTCGTCGGGACTGGCTCCGGCCGCTATTAGCGCCGGGATCCAACCCTTGTCATTCTCCGAAACCAAAAATTGGTGCCGGGTCAGCTGGACGCCCAACAACTCCGCCACTTGCTCCAGGGAGGACTTGGAATTACTCCGATCCTCATCCTGGTACTTGTGGTGGTCGATGTTGCGAGCCCCCCACTGATTGGGGCCGGCCAGCTCCACGCCGTAGATCTGAACTCCCGGATTAAGGGAGCGAAGCCTTTCGATCTCCGCCACCACCTCCGGTTCCAGCTTCTCCCATCGGGCTCCCCAACGGAGGACGCTTTCCACAACCACTTCACCGCCATCCTGTAGGAGATTCCTAATCTCTACCGCCTCCCCATCGTTGATAGGGACAACAAAAATCCGTTTCATAAGTGTCTCCTCCTTATCCCGTGAAAAATAGCTGGCCGCCGTTTTCCCAGGCCACGCAGTCCTGGTTAGTGGCGGCTTTGATTTCCTCTGCCAACGCGGCCATCTGAGACCGCGTCTCATCCGAAACTTGGGAAGCCCAACAGATCCAGATGTACTCGACCTGGGCCTCCCCCGTGTCGGACAAAATCCACATACCGGAGGCTCCGGAGATTTCACCAAAACCCAACTCCTTGGCTCGCACCTTAAAGCGGGCAATGGCCTCTTCCGCCACCGGCTGACCATTTTTCTGGAGTGTGGGGATATATAAAGCATCCCGCTCCCCCTCAAACAGCCGCCCCAGCCTTCCGTGCTCTTCCGGCTGGTCGGTATAGGTCCACCAACCGATAGCCGGTTCAAAGGTGCAGCCACCGGTAATGGCGGCCGCCTCTTTGGGATCCCTGACTCGAATTTTCATGCCCCTTCTCCTCTCCCTTTTTTCAGTTGAAAATCGTCAATTGCCTCACTTCAATCAACGAAGTTGGATTTGTTTTCACTAAGTGAAAAAAGGCAATTGAAAGGAGAAATAGGGAAAATTTTTCAAGGTGCAATCCTTCATCTCAAACCTCAATTAAACTTGAGATTTGAGAAAAGGAGGCGGACGCACAATGTGAATCCGCCTTCCTTGAACCCTCTTACTCAGAAATCAGCGCTGCCCCCTCCTAAATGCCAAAAGCAAATTGAAGGGGGACAGAAAAACGGCCGCTAGACGGTCTCCCCGGTGGGGGTTTCCGTCTCTTCCGCCTGGAGAATCCAGATCTGGTCGCACAAGGCGACATAGACCCGGGTCTGGCCCAGAGCGGTCCCCAGATGGGCCGCCAGGTCATTGAGGATCTCGACGGCCTCTTCATCGGTCATGCCCGCGTTGTAGATCGGGCTGACCTCGCCCTGGTAAATCACCGTCGCCTCGTGACCGCCACCGGCCTTGCCAGGGCCTTCGGGCCAGGCAAACACCACCTCACCCTGGACGAAGGTCCCAGTCAAGTACTGCTCACCGGCGGCGGCCCGCCCCCTCATCCATTCCAAGGCAACCTCAACGGCCTCCTGGAAAGTGTGAAGGGTTCCGTCTTCGTAGCCCTCTTGCAGGCCACAAGTAACGGCGAAGGAGCGGCGAGCACCTTTGGATCCGGGAACGAGTTTGAAATTCTTCTTCATGGTCTTTCTCCTTTTCTGAAAAATGGGCTGCCTAGTACAGCCCGGATAATTTTTTTGTAAAATTTCCCGGTGACTAGGACGCCCGGGCTTTCCTTGCTTGATAAACAGCTCAGCGCTTACAAACTTTCATAAGCACTAAGCTGCCTACCAAGGACAAAAGCCCTAGGAGAAAACCACTTTACTGATTTCTGAGTTTTCAAAGAACAAAAAACTCCCCGTGATAGGAGAGTTTTTTGCAGGGCTCTTGCTAGAGAATGTTTCCACAACACAAAAAACACCTCTAGAAAAGCCTTGCAAGAAACTTTCCTGTGGTTTGTGTTGTGTGGTTATTCTCGATATAATGTACTAAGAGCCAACTATTCTTATTTGGCTAGAACCTTTCAGTTCTTCAAGCTTCGGAGTTTTACCCTTTTCTTAGCTTGACAAGGCATTGTAGCATATTATTAAAAAATTGTCAAGTATTTAATGACTAAAAATTTAACTTAATCTATTATTTTACCTTATTTAAAGTAGAAATATCTTTTAAAAATACATTTAAAATAGTCTTTTTACAGAATACTAACCTTCAATAACATGTACCAAGACATCCTTACTCAAGTTGGACTGACCCCTAATGAAGCCACTATTTACGAATTCCTGCTTCGCTCTGGAGCAGTTCCTGCCAGCGAAATCATTAAAAAAACCACCCTCCAAAAGGGGGTGGTTTACAATGTTTTAGAATCTTTAGAAGAAAAAAGCCTGGTAATTAGCAAAAAAAAGGGAAAATTGACTCATTTTTATCCTCAACACCCTAATCAATTAGAAGAATTACTCCGCGATCAATCTTCCCAACTAGAAAAAACTCATAAAAACCTAGCGGCCAATCTAGATGCACTGACATCAGAATTTAATTTAGTTTCTCAGAAACCTGACGTCCGCTATTTTGAGGGACTAGAAGGCATTCAAGAGGCCCTGGAAGACACTCTCACCAGTCAAGAAATTATTTACACTTATGCCGACCTGGAGGCTGTTATCAAATACACCGAAAAAATCAATCAGTGCTACATGAAAAAAAGATCCAAGCTTAACCTTAACAAAAAGGTTCTGGTCCTGGACTCTGCCTTTGCCAAAAATTACTTGCAAAATTATCTGCGAGATATTACAGAAATTAAGCTTATTGATCAAGAAAAATACCCCTTCTCGGGTTCTGTAATGCAAATTTACGAAGGAAAAGTCATTTACATCTCCCTTTCAGAAGAACACAAAATCGCTATGCTAATCCAAGATCCCAATATTTACCAAATGCACAAATCCCTGTTCGAATTTCACTGGGATTATTCCCGAAAATTAGCTTGATTTAGGGTTTTCTATAGCTAAAAAATATCTTCCGCCCTGAAACCAATAATTGGTCAACTGGCCGCCCTGCTCATTGAGTAGGGTTTTTAGTGCCACTAGTGTATTTTCTAGCCCCTGGAGGCTTAAAACCAGAGGCTTACCCTTTTCTAGAGAAATGCTACTTATCTCACTATCCGCAAGTTCTTTCGCCTCTTTGACTAGCTCTTCTCGAGGCTTACTCCAAGCATAGTAACTGGGCGGGGTTTTTTGTCTAGTAATACTGAATAAATTAGCCTCGGTGTTGTGATAATTAAATTCTACCCCATCGGCTATAAATCCTCCCTCTGGGCCAATATACAGCGTACTCATGGCACTTTCTGGCTCACTATGAGCCCGAATATCAAAATTTTCTCCCACCTGAGCCTCTCTTTTCCTCCTCAGAGCTTCTCCAAACTTGGCACCGCCATAAGAAGAGTTTAGAGAAGCAAAATAGCGAGTTTTTTCGTCTACATGATCACTGCGGCTAAAAGCCACCAATTCTTCGCCCACAAAGGCCAAAGCAAACTCCGAATTAACGCCTCCTTCTGTCATTTTTTGATCAAATCCTTGCAAAACCGCTCCTTGCAAATCAGGTTTTTTGGAGAAATTATTAGAATAAATATCCCTCATTTTAGCCACCAATTCTGGTTTTTGAATTAAGTCTTGGACGGTTAAAACCTCAATTCTGCCACCCTCTAAATCATCTAAACTCATCCCAGCCTCGATCCCTTCCCTAAAAACTGCTCCCGCTAGTTGAATTTGCCATTTTTGTGCTAAAAGGCTGGATAAAACACTTTCTGCCTCTCTCTCTGGCTCGCTAGACTCAATTAGCCTTTGAAGGATTTTTTGGCCTCGGAAGAGCAAATTTTGAGTGATTTTTTCTTGATCAATTTTGGCCAAATCCTCCGGATTCTTTAGCACTTCTTGAAGGGTCGACTGCTCCGAAAAAGCGTCTTGAACCAGTCTCCCATACTGGTCAAAAACTTGCTGCGCTTGGTCAGCATCAATCCTGGAAGGCAAGTCCAATAGCTGATCTCCTGAAAAATGGCCCTCTTCCAAGGAAAGAAAGACTCTCAGGCGGTTTAAGCGCTGCTCTTCTTCTGCTGGATTTTTTACGAATTCTGCCACTTGTCTCACTCTCTCCTGGGAGGCATTTTTAATGAAGTTTAAAAACTGATTCTGAGCTCTCAACTCTAAGTTATGCAAAGCCACGCCTAACTCCTGGGAAATTCGCTTCTTGATGAATAAATTTTGCATAAACATCAAATCCAGAAAATCGCCCTCTTCAATAACATCGTAGTAATTCAACTTAATAAATTCGCTAAACTTCAGCCTATCACCTTCATTGCCTCTCTCCTCCTCCAGTAGCACCAGATCAAAATCATCATCAAAATGCCCTTCTACTCCCGGAGCTGCCACCTGCCCCTTAACAAGAGGTTCAATTTCGGCAGTTAATTTTTGCCCAAAAAAACCTTTTATATCAGTTAAAAATTGCTGCAGCTCCTCGCCACTAAGCTGCAGATCAGTTCCCAAAGTTTGAGCCGCACTATAAATCAACTGCGCCCTTCCTTCCTTTTGCCAATCCTCGCCTTCCTCATAATAAAGGCAAGCATCAGCCTGAATAAGAAAAACGGCTTGCTTAACCTTTAAGTTAAGGTAAAAATCGTCTACTCCTCCCGCCTGGTTAATAAAATTCAACATGTAAACTGCCCCATCATTATTAGGTTCGATTCCCCTCTTTATCAATTCTCCGTAAACTGCCCCGTAAATTTCCGCCAACTCTGCTATTTTCCTAATATTCTCCTTGCTCTGATCTTCAAAATCAATTTCTGACTGCATTTTTTCAATAGCATTCTCCCACTCCCACCAATAATTCATGAAAAGTGGCTTGGCATAGCGCTTGGTCTCTGGACTTTGAAAAGTGACTCTTACAAATCTCAAAGCCTTTTCTGGGTCTACAAAAAACTTTTTTTCCCTTCCAAATAACCCCCTTGCCACTGACTGAAAAAGTTCCGCTTTCTGACCTTCGGAAATATCAGAAAACAAGGCTAGCTCCTCTAGAGCTTCAAAAATTCTTTCATTAACCCCTAAACACTCTTTTTCTAAGCCTACATCTCCATAACTAAAAAGATTATTAAGATTTACATTTCCAATTTTCTCTAGCCTATTTCTGTAAATTGCCTGAATAACATCTTTAGGTAAAACTTTTTTATAAACTATAAAGTCGCCCAATAAATCCTCAAAGGCTTCCAACTCCGCTGGGTAAAGCTGGTTGACTCGCTCGATCACAACCTTCTCTGTCTCTATTTTCCCTAAATAAATCCCCCTTATTCCCTCAAAAGCATCTTTTATCGAGTTTATTCCATTTTCCAGTCTTAAATCATCAGAATAAATGCTTAAAAGTTCTTCTTCCATCTTTTCTAAAATTACCTCCTTTGTCTCTTCGTTCCCTAGTTCGGGATAATCCAATAAAGCCCTCTGCAAACCATAAACTCGACTACTATCTTTCGACAACACCTTATTCACAGCCCTTAACAAATCCCAATCTTCTTTTGGATAAGCAGCTAACTGAAAAAACCCCGGATTTCTTTCCGGTCCGTTTCTCTTCTCTTCACTTCTATCGACAACAAGTCTCTCCACTAGTTTTTAATTTAGTCTTTCTTAGATTTTTTATTTTTTAAAATAGCACTTAGGCACTAAGAGCCTGTTTTAAAAATCTAATCTCTACTGCAATTTCCAAATTTAGTCGCGAAAGCAATTTTTAAAACAGGAATAGAGAATAACTACGACTAGGCCTAAGTTTTTCAAGTTTTATCTGTCCCATCTGTAGCACTGGCAAAAGCGGGAGGAAATTTTAGACAATATTTTGAGTTTAATCTGAAGCAGCCACAGTCTAGGCCAAGCTATTGATTTTGAGTAAGGTTCTAGGCGAAGTCGAGCATCGAAGCAAGCCGTAATAAAGCTACGGTGAGCGAGAAGTGGAGACTTCAACAACGAAATTTACCAAAATCAACAGCTTGGAGCCAAAAACCGGCGATTCCAAATGCCACCCCAACATTCAAGGACTCCTTCTTTCCTTGCATCGGGATTTCTACGATTTTGTCCACTTTTTTCAGTATTTGAGGAGAGATTCCTCGCACTTCGTTACCCACTAGCAGCGCCAAAGGAAAATTGGGCTTAAAATCAGTTAATTTTAGACTATTAGAAGCTTGCTCCAGAGCTACCACTTGCACCCCTTGCGACTGCAATTTTTGAATCAGTGGTCCTAATTGCCTCTGGTATTCCCAAGCAACTACTTCTTCTGCTCCTAAAGCCGTTTTAGCAATCTTTTTGGCATCTTTTTTAGCTTTTAGCGCCTCAGTAAAGCTCGTTTTGGGGCCTCTTCTTTCTCCGAGACTTAAATTTGAATCGGAATGAGAATTTACCTTAAAGCTTAATTTATCAAGACCACTTTCAGCATCGGAAGTAACCAAAACACCCGGTCTGGGAGTGTAGCCGGTTAAATAAATCTTTTCCACGCCCAAAGCATCCGCACTACGAAAAATCGAGCCAACATTGTAGCAACTGCGGATATTATGAGCAATAACTAAAAAGCCTTGCTTCAAAATCCTGATTTAATTTAAATTAAAACGAGCCCTCTGTCAGCCCGAGCGAAATTGAGGGACCTTATCTAAAACAAATCCATGAAGCAATTTTCCTTTTTCTTAGAATAGCCTAAGAGACTTTCTCATTTTAGGAGAGTTCTAGGCGAAATCCCTGCCTGCCGACAGGCAGGTAGGCTTTGCTTGAGCCGTACTGAAGTGTACGGTGAAAGGGAAGCCCGGATTTCAACAACGAAATTTTCAAAATGAGTAAGGCTCCGTTCTATTTAGACAACTTAAAAGACTTGTGATCTTTCTTGTCTTTCTTCTTGCTCTTTGGGGCATTTTTAGCCTTTTCTTCGGCAATTTTTCGCATTTCTTCTTCAATTCGTTTGTCGTCCTCTTCACTCATCTTCACAAAAATCGCCATTAGTAAAAAGACAGTTGCCACTTGCATCCATTGCGTAGAAGCCAGCCAAATATCTTGGATTCCCCATCCGTACATCGCGGCCGCTAGAGCCATAGAAGCAAATAAGAAGAAAGTTCGGGAAAATAAAGCATGCATTAAGCTTCCTCACCCCCTTTTCTACTTTTAATTTTCATTTTTATTTTGTAGAGAAAACAATTTGAATCAGAGCGAGCTTGCGAGTGATAGATAAAAATTAGTTTTCCCTGCACTCCGCCAGAGGCGGGGTTTCTGGCTTAATAACTAATTTTCAATCTCAACCTCTGAGCTCAAATATCTAAACTCAAATCAAATTCTCTTTTTTATTTTAATTTTAGTTTTAGTTTTGAAATCAATTGCTTTTCTAGTTTCTACAACCCCTAATAACCAGAAAGACTGTTACCGGTCACCCCCCTTCAAAAGGGGGAACTGCTCTTTATAATCTAGCTCTAAAATTTTCAAAATTTGGAAGCCCTCCTTCAAGTTCCCCTAAGAAACTGTCTGAGAAGTATTCTTCGTCGACGAAAATTTCATAATCTCGTGCGAAAATTTTGAAAATTGAGGAAGTTGTAACCTAAGCTACGGTGACGAGATTTGATAAATTTGCAGTCGAGATTTGGGATTTGCAGTAGGATAATACTTTTCAGACAGTTTCTAAGAGCGTTTCCGTTTTCTATTATACCCTCTAACCCGCTTGGGTGCAATCACCAAGCCCGGAGCCTTATTAACAAAACTGATTTGCAACAGTAGCTCCATAAAAACTCGGGTAATCACAATCGCAGTAAACATTGAGAGCAATACTCCTAGACCCAGAATAATCGCAAAACCCTGAATAAAACTACTTCCAAAGGCCATTAAAATTCCACAAGTAAGCAGAGTAGAAACATTACCGTCTCGAATAGAAGTCCAAGCTCGCTTATAAGCCTCCTTAAGAGCCTTTTTTAGATCCCGACCTCGAGCCACCTCTTCACTCATTCGCTCGAAAATGAGAATGTTAGCATCCACCGCCATTCCCAAGGAAAGAATAAATCCAGCAATCCCCGAAAGAGTTAAAGTAATGGCGGTAATTTGAGACACCGAAGAAAACTTAAAAATACTGCCCATCATTAAGGCGTAAAAAGCCAAGGCTAGCACCGCTGCTATCCCCGCTAGTCGGTAGTAAAAAATCATAAAGATCGCTACCGCCGCCATTCCCAAGGCTCCCGCTCGCAAACTTTTCTCTAGAGCGTTCTGCCCCAAAGAAGGTTCTACGCTTTCTTGACTAACTAAGTTAATTGGTACCGGCAAGGCTCCCGCATTCAAGCGTTGCGCCAACTCCTTAGCCTCCTTAACAGAAAACTTACCGCTGATCTCCGCCTTTCCATCTCTAATCACACTATTAACCACCGGGGAGCTAATAATCTGTCCGTCCAAAAAAATCGCTACCGGCTTACTTACATTTCTTTCAGTAATCTGCTTGAATTTTTCCCTTCCTTCACTGTTGAACTGGAGCTGTACCACCGGCTGAGTAATTTGACCCGGCTGACTTTGAATCACCATCTGAGCCCCTTCTAGGTCTTTTCCGGTCAATTCAGTAGTCTCAAAGTTGCCTTGCAAGAACTGATCCAAAAAAGCTTGCCGCAATTGATCCGATTCCGTGGTCTTAAAAAGAATGTGAGAAGCTTTTACTTCCTCTTCTTCCCCCTCTCCTCGCTGCCCAGTTTTTTTAATGATATGATAGCCAAATTGAGATTTCACCAACTCGGGGTGAATCTCATCGATTCCTAATTCTTCGCTAAAAATTGTCTCTTCGAAAGACTCTGTCATTATCCCTCGCTTAAAAAAATCTAAATCCCCTCCTTGCTCCGTGCTCACAGTGTCTTCTGAATACTCCTCTGCTAACTGAGCAAAATCCTCTCCTTGCAGAGCTTTTTCTAGTACTTCCTGAGCCTTTTTTCGTTGCTCTTCATTAGAATCTTCTATTTGAGTAATTTGTTCCTCGATTAATTGATTTTCCTCCTCGGTTAAATCGCTCTCGTCTCGAGGCTCTCCTAGCTCCTTAAACTCCAAAAAGGGCGTTTCTTTGATCATCTCCTTAGCCTCTCCTAGGTCCTTAATGCCAGCCAATTCCACTACTAGGCGATAATTGTTACCGCTCTGAACAGTTTGAATCTTTGGCTCCGCTACCCCAAAAGCATTTACTCGCCGCTCAATTACATCCTGCAAACCACTCAAGGCCTCTCCTTGATCACCAGAATCAACCTGACTCATATCAGCCTGATAAGTCAATCGAGCTCCTCCCGCTAAATCCAGTCCTAAATTATAGCTGAAGCGGTCAGTAAAATTGTCGATCCCAGCAATCCCGGTTTCCCGCGGACTCACTAATACTGTCCCTAAAATTGCTAACAAAATAATCGCCAAAAACTTTCCCCCTAATTTTTTAGTGTGCTCTTTCATAAAATGATTTAGTATTGGAAATTACAACTAGTCATTCTGACTAGCCTTTAAATTTTAAATTTTAGAATTATTTTATCAACTTGCACAACTTGTACAAGCACAACAAGACAGCAAAGGACTGGGGGCTTTCAAATTTCAGAGAAGCTCCAATTCCAGATAACTCTGCAATCGAAAATCGGGTGACGACAACAAGATTCTTGCCATATTGGATGAAATCCTAACGCAAGGTTCAAAAGCTAGAAATCCCTTCTAGAACTACAAACTCCAATACCCTAGCTTACTGCCCTCGCCAGCAAGCCTCTTCTTCAAAAAACCCTTCACATCTGCCACAAAACCCTTCTCAGTAGAAAGCTTTGTAAAGTAATCTTCCGAAAGCTCTCGATACTCCCGATGACCAACTGCCAGCACAATTGCATCATACTTCCCTTGGGGGTTTTTAGTCAAATCAAAGCCGTACTCTTTTTTCACCTCATTAGAATCCGCTAAGGGATCTACTAATTCCACTAGTGCCCCAAAATCTACTAATTCTCGATAAATATCCACTACTTTAGAATTACGAATATCACTAACATTCTCCTTAAAAGTCACTCCCATAATCAAAATTCTCGCATCTCGAATGTTTTTTTCTCGAGCAATAATCTTTTTTACAATTTGACCAGCAACATAGGCTCCCATTCCGTCATTGATTTGACGCCCAGCATCGATCATCTGAGGATGGTGACCCAGCTCTTTAGCTTTATAACTAAGATAGTAAGGATCTACCCCGATACAATGCCCTCCCACCAAGCCAGGAAAAAAATGAAGGAAGTTCCACTTAGTGCGAGCCGCTTCTAATACTTCGTAGGTATTAATCCCCATTTTTCCAAAGATCACTGCTAACTCGTTCATGAAAGCAATGTTGATGTCACGCTGAGTGTTTTCAATAATTTTAGAAGCCTCGGCTACCTTGATGGAACTAGCCGGGTGAATCCCTGCCGTAATAATTTCCCCGTAAATTTTGCCAATCTCTGCCAGTGATTTCTCGTCGCAACCAGAGACTACTTTAACAATGGAGGTTAAGGTGTGACTTTTGTCGCCGGGATTGATCCGTTCCGGAGAAAAACCTACCTTAAAGTCTTTTTTGAACTTGAGACCGGATTCTTTTTCTAAAATTGGCACGCAATCCTCCTCCGTACAACCCGGATAAACCGTTGATTCGTAGACCACAAAATCTCCTTTATCTAAGACCTTCCCAACCGTTTTACTCGCCGCTAAAAGTGGCTTTAAATCCGGCTGATTATGCCGATCAATCGGAGTAGGTACTGCTACCACAAAAAAGTTAGCCGCCCGAAGATCTTCGGGGTCGGCCGTGAATTCAATATCACAACCTTCAAAAACCGCTCTATCCAGTTCTTCGGAAGGGTCGATTCCCTTCTTCATCATGGCTACTCGCTCGGTGCTAATATCGAATCCTATCACGGAAAACTTTTTGGCAAACTCCAAAGCAATTGGCAGGCCCACATAGCCCAAGCCAATCACCGCAATCTTTTTCTTTTTGTTAACTATTTCCTGGTGCATTTTAGGTTTGATATTTTAAATATTCACTTAATCGAGGATATCTTTAAATTAATCCAGCCTTAAGCCACAAGCAACGCTCAATTTCTAATTTTAAATTTTTAATTTCAAAACAATAACTTAATGACTCAATTTTTAATAAAAATTAGCTCTCTAAGGCTATAAAGTTAGTTTTTGTATTTAAAATTGCCATGCCTAGCTGTAGCTTTAGCGAAAGCGGATTTGAAAGTTTAAAATTCTGGATTAAAAATTACACAACCTCTTTATCTAATTCCTTTTTAAACTCTTCCAATAAATCTTCTTCCTTCACTTTTCTGAGAGTTTCGCCCTTACGACAAATTAGCCCCACACCTCTTCCTCCTACTACCGCAATATCCGCCTCTCGAGCCTCACCCGGACCATTCACCACACAACCCATTACGGCAATGTGCAAATGAGTCGGAAAGTCTTTCACCAGTTCTTCTACCTGATTGGTTAATTTTACCAGATCAATCTCGGTTCGGCCACAGGTGGGGCAACTGGTCACCGTAGGCTTTTTGTGGCGCAAATCGAGCACACTTAAAAGCTCCCAAGCCACTGGCAACTCTTCCAGAGGATTATCAGTCAGAGAAACTCGGATGGTATCCCCGATACCTTCGTAAAGTAGCATCCCAATTCCCACACTGGACATGATAGTGCCTCGAAACTTGGTCCCCGCCTCCGTCACGCCTACATGCAAAGGATAATCCACCTGGCTGCTAAGTAATCGATAAGCCTCCACCGTGCGCTCAATGTCCGAGGCCTTGAGAGAAATGGCGATATCCTGAAAATCTAGTTCCTCTAAAATTTTAATATGCCGCAAAGCCGATTCTACCATTCCTTCAGCGGTGGCCTTGCCACCATGTTTTTCCAGCAGATCTTTTTCCAGAGAACCGGCGTTCACTCCAATCCTGATAGGAATATTTTTCTTTTTGCAAGCCGCCACAATCTCAAGAATCTTTTCCTGGGGCCGCATATTGCCGGGGTTAATCCGGAGCTTGTCAATCCCTTGAGCAATCGCCTCCAAGGCTAGATCGGCCGAAAAATGAATATCGGCTACTAAGGGAATATTAATTTGAGCTTTAATCTCGCCTAACTTTTTGGCCGCTGCTTGATCGGGAACTGCCACTCGCACTAATTCGCAACCAGCCCCCTCTAAGGCGTTAATCTGCTCCACGGTAGCCGCCACCTCTCGGGTATCAGTGTTAGTCATTGATTGCACCACTACCGGCGCATCCCCTCCAATTTTTACTTTCCCTACTTGTATTTGCCTAGTTTTTTTGCGTTTGATCATGTTGTTGAAATGATTAGAGTTTCCTCAATTTTACCGACGGGTCTATTTCGACTCCCCTCTTTTGTAAAGGGAGAAAGGGGGCAAAGGGAATTGAGCAAAATCAAGGAAGACGTAAATATTTATTTTTTTGACTCTTGAATGCAGATAATTTTACCACTTCTTGCTAAATCGGCAACTAACCAAAACGAGCTCGAAGGTCAACTCCGGACAATTCCGGAATTTGACTCCGGATTTGTCTAGTATTGCAAATTTACCTGTCTTTCTGCTATTCTAGTTTTAGATTTTTATTATCTCAAATCAAAACCAACATCAAAATGGAAGCCCCTCCCAAACCCAAGTCGCCCACAGAAACGCCTGACGCGGAAACAACCCTTCCAGCTAACGGATTAGAAGCTTTGACTGATTTAGAAGTGGGAGGTGAAACCACAGTTGTTAATACTGCGCCCCTTGAATTCGAAAAAAAAAGAAAAAGCAAGGGTAAATTTGGGTTTATCCGGTCAGGCCTTGGACCTGAAAACGACATCCAAGTTAGCCCAGAAGTAGTGGGAAATGCCATTTATAACTCTGGCACTATTCCAGATAGTGCAAGCTTGAGGATCCGGAAAACTAAAAGTCCTCAAGGAAGGGTTTACTGTATGCTAGAAGTAATCACCCTTCCTGCTGAAAGTGAAATTGCCGCCTCGCCCGAAATGGCTCCTGAACGACTAGTAGAAGGCCTAGACCACTCTCGAGTCTTTTTAGGCCATTCCTGGAATGATTTCGACTTAGACCAACTTTTTAGCCTTTATGTCGCCCTTCAAGGCCGAGATATCAATGCTTTAGAAATAAACTTCGGCGCTCAAGTAACCGAAGAAGCCCTGAGAGATAGTGGCACTTTAGTCCTGGAAGGCATCAACCGTGATCAAAAAGAGCAATTCGGGATCAATGCTCAAGTTTCTGGAAACTACAACGATGACCTAGACCGAGGCCATTCCACCACCGAAGCTATTTTACGAGCCAATAGTAAAAATTTCTCTAATCCGGAAGCTTTAAAAGAACTCTTGAGAAGTGAAACAAAAGAGAAAAATCCTAAATTGATTCGTCAGGCTCAACTCTGGGAATTAGGCCAGTGGCTTTCCAGTGCTGACAACCGTGATGGTGGCCGCTTTCAGCCTCAAAATCTTCGAGCCAAGGATTTAGCTGCTCTTAAGCAAATTTTTTACACCAAAAAGAAAATTTTTGACCAGCAACACTCTAGTGATCTCTCTAAGCACCAGGAAAATCGCCCGGAATTCATCCAGCAAATGATTCGGATTATGGATCAAATGCTCCAACGCGGCCAAGACTCCAGCGATTCAAGTACGCTACAAGCAGCTGCTGCAGAAATTGACTCGGACTATCGGGAAAACCGAGGGCAAGTTGAAGCCCAAAACCAAGAACTTCAAAGCCAATTAAAAAGAACTGCCACCGAAAAAATCAGCAGCGCAGAGGGAAGATTTCTAGAAACCGCCACCACCTTCCGAGGAATTAAACTTGCCGCAGTAGACCTTACGGGAGATGATTTAAAAAACTTAGAAGGAGCCAGCGGATTTTTAGCCAATCAAATTAAGCAACAGTATAATTTTGAGCCTGATTTTTTACTTTTCCAAGTGGACCGGGTTGATATCGACCAGCCTGAAGAAGAGTTACCTCCTAAGTTAGTTTTGACCTCCTTGAGAGATACCACCGGAGAAAACTTCGACCTGGAGAGATTAATCGCTCGGCTCAATCAGTACGAGAATTGGCACGGCTCCCGACCTACTTTTTCGGTGGAGCAAAGTCAGTTTGGCGGCCACCGGGGTATTGTGGCAACCGGCCCCGCTGGCACCAGCCTCAATCAAGAAGAAATTCTTACCGTCCTCAAAGATCTCTTGAGCTTTGAACGCTCGGACAACAAAAAGGATTTCCGGCAAAGAGCTAGCCAGCTGGCAGGAAAATTAGACTTTGAAAATTATGAAGCCCACTACCCGTCAGAGCACCGTGGTCAATATCGTGCTCCCGAGGGTTGTCTGGATTTAATCTTCTCTGACGATGGAAAATCTTTCCGGATTTACGAGAGCGATTTCGAACTTTATGAAGAAATGGATGATCTTTCCCGGCTAGCCTGGAACCAAGCTGCCACTCAAGAAGGCTATCAAGACCCACCCCAAATCATCAAGGCTAAAAATCAACGGGCCTTAAAGATGTTGCGGCATTATTTAGACCAAGTAGAAGATATTCACAATGCTCTCAACGGCTTGGAAGATTTAGATCTCAGCTGGATGGAAGCACTTGACCCAACTCAAGAACTGCTTCCTATCTTGGCAAATATCAGCGAAAATCCCACCGCCCTTCATCGTGTTTACCGATTAGCTCCCAAAATGGATCGCAAGAAGTTTTTGGTTCCCACTGGCATGAACGAGCACTACGCCGCTTTTCAATTCCCCTATCTACCAGCTAAAATCGCCAGCAAAGCTTACGGGATTTTAGGCAAATTAACCCGCCCTGCCCTAGAAAATAGTCAACCAGAGCCTAGTAATTTAATTCCCGCTCTAGAAAAAATTGTGCTTTCTGGTGAATATCAGGCTTTCCAGGAAGAAAATCGAAAGCGAGATTTGCAAGTTGTCAATGAAACCACCCTCGCTAACTACCTGGGGCTCTTGGCTAAGGAGAATAAAGAAGCTATCCACCCGGAGTTTGCTCAAAACTTAGAGCGACTTCTTGACCGATATCCTTACGGGGATTTTCCTCAATTTTGGAAGGAAACCACCCGCGCTAATCCTCGGCTACTAGAAGACCTTCAAACTGCCTTTCCTGAAAATAAAAATCTTCAGGCTACTCTAGAACAAATCGAGGAGTGGCGCCAAACCGAAGGAAAGCTTTCCATTCCCAATTCTTTCTTTCGGCCTTTGCCAGAAAAAAGAGAATTAACTCCAGATAAGAACGGGTATATTAATCTTCACATCGGGCAAAATAACCCCCTGGAAAATCAAGAGGAGATCAAGTCAAAAGGAGTGACAAATTTAGCAGGGGAAGTTTTTCCAATAGAGAAATTCGATTGTGAAATTGGCGTTAAGGGCTTTCTGGATTTAGATAAACCAGAAATTATTAGCGAGCTAGTCAGAAACATCTCCTCTCAAGTAATCTTGGTACTTAAAAATTCTCCCGAAAAAAGTAAAATTAGGATACTAGCAGGACGCTGGTCAGCCGCCTTGGCTGTTCAAATTGGTATCAACCTGGGAATAAAGCTAACTCAGGAAAATTTAGCAGACAAAACAGATCGGATTTTTCTTACTCATTATAAGATCACCCACTCTGGATCTTCTAATACTTTTGTTGATATGCCAATCTTGACAAATTTATAGCTCTTCTCTAACTAAAAAACCACCTGCCTACTGGCAAGTGGTTTTTTCTACTCTGAAAGTCACTTTTTATCTCTCTTTAATATATCTACCTCTTGGATTTTTATTTTTTCTTTTTGGAAGATTTTTTATTCTTCTTTTTGGACCCCTCTCCTCCAAACATCGCTTTTAAATCAGCCAACGAGCCTGCCGTAGGAGATGCTTGTTGAGTATCTCCTTGAGCGGGAACAGGCTCCCCTAAGACTTCCTCTGCTACTTCTGGACTCCCCTGGGCGCTCTCCGAATTTTCAGAAGTTGCGCTAATCTCTTCCCTTTTGTAAATCCTCCAAACAACAGCACAGTCCTGACCAGTTAAGCGCTCAGTCCCTTGAATAGCCTCAGCGATAGGGCCCTCCGGATTGTATCGCCTCTCAAAAGCAACCAGTTGAGTCAATTCATCTCTAGTACTATTTGCCTCCCCGACACTAAAAGAAAGGTTCCGATCATACTTAGCATAATTCAATACTTCATTTGCACAGGCTCCTGCCCGTCCATATTCATCATCTGATAATTCCCCTAGATTAAGCTCCCGATAACTGTTTGGTGCGGATCCTTTTGAGAAGCTTTCTTGATCTCCTCCTCCTTCCATTTCACCTGGATCAAAAGCTCCCGGGGTTCCTTGATCGGTCTCCAATGTTTCCCCAGAACCCCCTCTGGCTACTTCCCCCTCTTCTTCTTGACCGCCCATTTTGATCAACTGCTCTCCCTCTTTGGTTGCTTGAGACAATTCTTCTATCAACGGATCCAGAATTTCCGTTTTGATTCTTGCCTTCAATTTAAGGTGAAGTGTCTTTGAATTTACTTTTAACTCAGTCTTCTCCGGGTCCACCACATACCGAATAAAATACCGCCCTCCTTGTTCCACTAAGGCTGACCGAAAAACCAAACTGCCTTTCAATCTTCCTTGGCCTAATCCCGAGCTTCCTAAGTAAACCTCTTTAGCCTCCTCATTACTAACCCTAGCCACTGCTGCCCCTTGGTTATCCAAGTCTAAATCCATCTCTGCCCCCTGAGATCTAATATCCCCTACTAAATTTCGCATTGCAGAACTATCGAAAATGCCGCTATCCCCCCAATCAATCTCTAAGGGATCTTCCTGAGAATACTTCATTAAAGCCCGCACAATTTCTGTCTTTAAAAGATAATCCGGGTCTTGCCCTCTCTGCTCCTCCCAAGCCTTAAAATAAGGATGCTCACTCACCGGATCTTCACTGCTTTTAATTCCTGGTTTATCACCCTTTTTCACAAAAAAGCCGGGCGCTCTTCCTAATTCCGAAGGTGGAAGATAAGGCTCAAAAGTATAATCCTGATTATCCCACTCAAACCGGCAAAAATCCTCACTGACTTCCTTTAGCTCCACCTCTTCTTCACAATACCTCGCCTCCGCCTGCTCCCAAGCCTCTTGAAATCCTCTGATAAATTCCACTGCTATTTTATCTCGTTCTTGATTCTGCCCTTTTTCCCACTCTTTTATTTTCAACATTGCTTCTAACTTGGCCCGGTATTCAGAAGGGATCTCAACTGGAAGCTTTTTTTCAATATCTTCCCGAGAGCCAACCTGAACAAGACTCTCCTTTTTGACTCCCCGCAGCAAATACAACTCGATTCCACCCAAGCGATTAAAGCGAGGCTGCATTAGCCATTCTCGAGCCGGCTTCAGAACCATTCCTTTTTGCAAAACCATTTTTCCACCTCTTCTAGTGGGTATTTCTCTGCCAGTTTCTCCAAGTACTACCAGATACTCCTCTCCTTCTTTGACCTCTCCAACCGAAAAATTCTCTTCATTGAGAGTAACTAAGCGAGGCCCAGTACGCTCCACCCCATCCAAATCAGATCCTTTGTAATCTCGATAAACTGCGCCCCATCTTCCCTTTCTCTGCTCAAAAGACAGCTGTCGCAAATTAGTTCCTTTTGGATTTTCAGCCGCCTCTTTTACTTCCAAGTTATTATAGCGAAACAAAGTCCGGTCATCGATTTGATCCGGATCAATTTCCTCTTCTACTCTTAATTGAAAAAATCCTCCCTTTCCCTTCCCAGAAACCTCTTCTACAATTGTCACATCGTAAACTTTCCCTGGCTCCACCTTCAGCTCCTGAGGGTTTTCTTTTACAAGGCCAACTTTCCCTAAAGTTCTAGTAACTAACTCTCCAGAGCTTCTTCCTGGCTCAAAAACTACTAATCGATGACTGTTGTATTCTTTTTGCTCTTTATTCAGGCCTTCTTGTTCTCTTCGCCCTTCTGCTTCAATCTGTGCTTTCAATTCCGCTACTCTTCTTAGGGTTAATTCACCTAATTCTAAATCTTCCCATTTCCAGAAATTCCCTGCTTGACTTTCGGGGCTCCTCCTAACTTCTTCAGGCTTACCCTTTTCTAATGGTTGTTGATTTTCCTTTTCCATAATTTTTTTTATCCTTTTATTTCTCAGATCTTTTTTGAATTTTAGCAAAAAACTCCAATTAATCAAAATTTCCATCAAAAAACACCCCCTGGATAAGAGATGTTTTTACTTTTTATTTACTTAGCCTCCTTTGGGCTGAGCATCAAATTCAACTCTAGTGACTAAATAGCTAGTATTTATAACCAATAGAGGAGGAGAGAGGTTTTTGAATTTGACACTACAGCCCACAAAAGGCTAACTTTTACCACTAAAAACATTACAAAGAAACAATCCCTATTTCGGCTTTGACTCTGAAATGTTATTCAGAAAACCTCATCAGATCCGGTCTCACCGGATGATAGGGGAGGCGCGGTTGACGATCCAACGCGCGCCCCATCCTATTCTTTAGTAGTCCTATTTTTACAGCTCCCCGGAAATTAATTCCCGGAAAAGCTCTCGAGCCAACTGGGTCTCGAGTGAATATTTTTCCGGCCAGTCCATTCCAAACTGGCAGGCCAAGAAAAACGCCCTGGCGATTTCGCCCTGGAAACCGAAGCACTCCATGAATTTTTCGAAATCTTCCATGTCGCGGTCTCCAAGAGCAACTCTCTCTTCCTGAAGCCATTCGAGCAAAGAGCTTGCCCCTCCCTCCAGCCTGTAATCCCATCTTTCCCTGGGGTTTTCGCTGGAGGCGAAGGCTCTGCGCTCTATTTTAGCAAGACGGCCTCCCCCAAAATTAAACTCGAGAAAGAAATAGCCGTTCTCTTGAACGGCAAAAAAGAGTTTCTCTGTAGACGGCCTAAGTCGATGCAGGGAAACTCTTAACTTCCCCTCTTCTCGCTCAACTCGGGGAATAAAAGTTTCCGCATCAAGCTCAACGGCCTCCACCTCCGGCCCCTCTTCGATTACGGGTGGCCTGATTGGGTCGGGCATTTGAAATAATCCCAACCCCCAGGCTCCTATAAGAGCCATCCAGAGGATAATTGGAGTGAAAATGAAAAGTATTTTTTTCTCCCACCCCCCAATCCAGTTAATCCTGCCCATGAAGAACAGGAGGTTTGTAGCTATTCCAAGGAACACTGAAGGCCCTGGACTAGCAATCCTTGCCATAATAAACAGTATAAGAGTGCCAGACAAAAATCCGACTAATCCCTCAGCCACAACCTTCGCCATCTCTTTGGAATTGTTTTCCATGACTTCTCCTTTTTCCTTTTTTCAAAAATTACTTCCAACCCCCACCGGAAACATTCCGGCCAGGGTTTTTACCATCACCACTTGCAAGCACAAATTTTAGACAACTTTCCGCTACTTCAACGGATATTCGTATTTGCGCTCTCAGGCAGTGATGGTAAAGCTAGGAATTTAAGGAAATTAAGGAATGGGAAAAGCTTGAGAATCAAACCTCCAGAGCTTAGAGTCTAGTATAAATAGGACTTGTCAAAGAACTAGAGCATATCTTAGAGATACACTCTCTAGGGAAACATTATTCCCTTCTAAAACCACCAGCTGAAAACTTTCAGTTGCCGAGCTTAGAAGGAAGGAGCTGTCGAATGTTGCCGACAAACTCCTTTCCCTGAACCACACGAAAATCTTTGGCTAGGCCCCGAACGCACTCGTCGCTGCTCTACTATAAAAATAGCAGAGAGGAGAGTTACGAACGGGGCTACTGTCTAGCCGTTAAGCGCTTTTCTGACGGCCTCAATGGCCGCCTTTTCGTTTTCCAGATCGACATTCGCCTTGGAGGCAAAGCCGCCGGCCGAAACACCTTCGGACTGAATCGCGGCCTGAATGTCGAAGCCTTCAATCCGTGTTCCGAAGGAGGCCATAACCTCGATTCCGCCCTTGGCCTTGTTATACACCGGCCCGATCACCAGGCAGGCCTTCGTTTCAGGCAGATCGTAGACCTGGCCCATCAAGGTGGTCATGTCCACCTTCTTGCCAGTGCAGTCGATCCGGACGATCCCGCTTCCCAGGTCTTCCCGGTTTCCCAGGACTTCCTCGTGGGTGGCGATAATCGCCTCGTACTCGGCGCACCAGCTGCTGATAACTTCGTCCGGCTCCCGGTTGGCAGCAAAGTGCCCAGCCAAATGCACCCGCCGGGAGTTGTCTCCCATGGCGGACTTAACCGCCCGATTGGCGTAACTGCCAAAATGGGTGGAAAAATCCATTTGGTCGGCGGCATTCGCGGCTTCGCACAGCTCGCGAGTGTGGTCATCGGCCTCGTCCCCCAGCGCCTCCAATAAAATGGCGCCGCTGGACTGGGCCTCGCCCTTTTTCTGACTTTGGGGCTTTACGATCAGGGCCTCAAAGGGCTCCTGCCCCAACACCCGCTTCCAGGCGTCGGCGTCGTGCTCGTCGCATACGGCAACGATCTCATGTCCCGCTTCCCGAATGCGCCGGACGAAATCCGCCGTCATCTCCGGGTTCTGATTGTTGACCGCCAGGTCCACGAAAACGACCTGCCGCCCCTCCGGCCACTGGGCCGGATTCAGCTTGTCAACCGTGAAGGCCTGGGTAAACTCCACCCCTGCCTTCTCCTCATGGAGTCCGATCACCCGCAAAAATGCCGCGGTGGTCAAAACCCCGTCCACCGAACCGGTTGCGATTACATGGATCCCCTTGCCGTCAAATTTGCTCGCGAAATTGGTCATGATCCTCTCCTTCTCCCTCCAATTCCAGCAAAAGTCAGTGTAGCTCCCGACCATCCGCCCAAAGCGGACCGGGCCTTTACTTTTGCCTTCCTTTTCGGGATTTAGAAATAAGGTTGTTGGTGATTAACTCCTTTCCAGCGGCTTGCCTTCTAATTGCTAATTGCAAATTGCAATGACCAAATGGCAAACCACCCTAAAGAAGCTAATCACCTTTCACCTTAAAAATAAGGAGAAAATAGACTAAACAGTAACTAAGATTTTCAAAGAACAGTCTCTCCGTTGAGAGACATCACCAGCAAGAAATTTGCGTTGAAACTTCTTACCGGCAGATGTCCGCCCGTCTTTATAAAAGACCGGCTAAAACAAAAGAAATGTTCATGATTCGACCTTGCTCTCTCCTCTCGGGAACTCTAGTTTTCTGCTAGAGCCTCTCTCCTCTGCCAACAAATCAATCCGAGCCAGCCTTGAAGGCTGAGTGAGAATTAGATTTGCTTAGCACCCCGCCAAAGCGTTAATAGCGGCGGGGAGGTTTTTCAAAAGCAAAGCTTAAACATTTGTTTTAGGAATTTTTAGATAAATTCTAGAAATTCCTGATTGTAAGGTTCTTTGTAGGAGCGCTGTTAAAACGCTCTAAATTGGGTTCAGTGATTCTTCGCTGAGAATCGCTCCTCGACTTTGCGAGAAGCCCGATGAAGGTGTAGAAAAAACTACGGCCAATACTTTCTCGCGATTCAATAGTTATGACTTCGTAACCGCGGAAACTTTTGGATTTTAACTCTCTCCTCCATCGGGCTTGCCACAAAAGCAATAAAAAACGGATTCATTCCCACCTCTTGTCGGTTCCCATCGTTCTTGCCGATGAGAAAACGATGAAAAAACTTTGAGAGAGAAATAAATCCGCTTTGTAATCTAATTTGAATAACAACCTTTCTAGGGAGCTAATTTAAAAATCTTTTTAGCCCTCAAGGTCCAATTGTTAAACTCTTTTTATAGATTACTCTCTCCTCAAAGAATAATTTATGATAGTGCTTTTAAGGTGCTCGCCTGAATCCTTTTCTTAGCTTGACGATACAGTGTAGCATATTTTTGAAACCTTGTCAATATCGTGTCACTACTCGCCCCCGTTTTTGCTCCCCATTTCAGCTGGACGGTCTATAATAGCATATTTATAAAAAAATGTCAAGGATAATTACCCACTGACTTCTAATGTTATCAAAAAACACCCCGTTATAATTGGGGTGTTTTTGAAATATACTCTTTAGCAAAGAATTCTAATCTATAAAATCCAAAACTCTTTCAATTAGGTAAAAAGGGAGCGAAACCAGAGAAAATTCATCTCCTCCTAGTTTTACTCGCTCTTTTCGAAGTGGTCCGGGATAAATTCTCACAATCACACTATTTTCCACTTGGCTAGCAAAACTAAACAAAGAACGAGCTCGAGTAGCCACTCCCGCCTTAACTTCCAGCCCCACAATTTTGCCTCTACTTTCGAAACAGAAGTCCACCTCGGCTGCTCCCCGAGCCTTCTCTTTGCTCCAGTAAAAAAGCTTTTTCTGCTCATTAGCAAAAAGAGACTTGAGGTTTTGACCTATGGTCTGTTCAAAAACTCCCCCTTTATAAGCATCATCTAAGCTGTTCCAATTCAAGTCACTCCTTTCAAAACCTCTTTTATAACTTGCTAACCCGGAATCTAGAAAAAGCAGCTTTTTAGGCCGCTTGTTTTTACCTGTTAAAGGTAAGCGCTTAGAGCCGGTAGAGAAAATGGTTTCCAAGAGCATTGCATCCCGCAGGGCTTCGAAGGCTACTTGCATCTCCCGAGTGCGATATTCCGACTGGGCAAAATTTTGATAATGAACCAGACTTCCAGCATAAAAAGGAGCATTATCGAAAACAAATCTTAAGTATTTAGCTTCGGATTGAGAGGAATATTTATGTAAATCTTCTGCATAAGTTTGAAGCAAAGACTGATAAATTCTTGCTAAATCTGCTCTACCCTCCCTCACAAAAGTCTTTACTACCTCCGGCATACCCCCCAACAAAACATACTCCAGAAAAAAATCTTCTAACTTTTGATGCAATGTCTGACCAAGAGGATTTTTCCAATTCGCCTCTTTAATATAGGCTAATAATTGGTCTTCTCCCCTGGCATCAAGAAACTCAAAAAAGCTTAAGGGGTAAAGATAGGCAAATTCTACCCTTCCCACCGGCAGAGAAAAGCCTTCTTGTTTAATTTTTACCTCCAAAAGCGACCCCGCCGCTACCACTGGAATTTCTCTTCTGTCTTCCCAAAAGAACCTTAAAAGCTTGATTATATTAGGAAGATTTTGAATTTCATCAATAAAAACAAGAGTGTCTTTGTTAAACTGTTTATGATAAACGGCTTTAACCACTTCTTCAAAATCCTTTAAATTATCTACTTTTTCAAAATTCCTCAGATCTTCTCCATTATCAAAATTTATTTTCAGATAATCAGCAAATTTTTCTTGAGCAAAACTCTCTAATAAAGTAGTTTTTCCTACTTGGCGAGCACCCCTTAAAATCAAAGGCTTCCTTTCTGCTCTATTTTTCCATTCTAAAAGAGTTTTCTCGATTTTTCGTCTAAACATGGTACCATTTATTTACATCTTATGTCTAAACATGGTACCATTTATTTACAAAAAGTCAACCCTTTGCTCAAAAAACACCCTGCTTTAGGGGTGTTTTTAGCTAATTTTAGCTAGAAACTAAATCAAAAAATCCAAATAGTTACTTGGCCTAATAATCTCAAGATTCGTCACTGGGTAAGTCCGTAGCCAATCCTGAGGGGCTTTAGATCTCTTGCGGTTAGTTTGCTTCCATTGAAATTGATAGCCTCGCAATTCACCTTTAGATTCCCCTCCCCGCAGTCTTTCTTTAGTCTCCTCGATCCAATTTACCCTCTGCCCATCGTAAGTCCGCCAAAAATAAAAACTGGCGTTTTTTTGATTTATTTCAAACATTTTAATTCTCTCCATCACAAGAAAATTCTCCCATAACGCCGCCCCATCATTCCGATTTTCTAATTCATTAAATTGAGAAATTAGCGCATTGCGCACTCCGGTGTCGTAAAAATAATATTTAGCCTTAAAATCAATCTCTCTTTTCAAATTACGACTAAAAGGTGAAATTTTCTTAATGATGAGGGCTTTTTCTAGCAATTCCAAGTAGCGGTCTATCGTTTTAACATCCACCCCCACCAATTCCGAAAGTTCGTTAAGAGAAAGCTCCTCACCTATCCGAAAAGCCACTTGCTTGCTTAGCTGGAGGAGTTTTTCTGGCTTCTTAACTCTACCCTGGATCACCACTTCTGGAAGTAGCTGAGAAAACACTAACTCCCCAAGAAATTCTTCAATTTGAGGCTTATTAGCCGCCCTTATCACCTGAGGATAAGTGCCAAAAATCAGAAACCAAGGCAGCAATTCTCGCAGTTGAAACCGAGTATATTTTTGGTTAAGTTCCGCCTGAGAAAGAGGTAGCAAGTCAATGATAGTCTTTTGCTCCTCCCAAGGATCTTCTTCTGATCCTAACTGCTGATCTACTTGCCAAAAATTTTGACCAAAAGTCCTCCGCTCCTCTTCGCCCTTAGGCGCAGTAGCCAAATCTAGCCTCCAAGAACTACTCAGAATAATTTTTAGTTTTAGTTTATGCCTCCTTATAATTTCTAGCCCCTCTCTTAGATTGGGAATTTTCTGGGCTTCCTCTACCACTAACCACTCTCGGCTTTGGATATACTGCAAAATCTTAGCTGCTTCCGGATCTCTGAATAGCTGCTGTAATCTAAAACTATCTCCAGAATCCCAGTGACAATCAAGTCTTAATTCCCGAACAATTTTCCTCAAAGTTCGGGTCTTGCCCGCTCCTCGAGGCCCCTGAATTACCAGAATTTTACCTGGAACAGTAGAAATAAGTCTTTCTAAATTAAAAAATCTACCGAATTCCTTATCATTAGCCATTTTGTTAAAATTAACTCCATAAATTAATTATAATATATAGAAGCATAATCTATAAATTAATTCAAATTTATGGAATTGTAATTCAATAAATTTCGCTCTAAATCTAAAAATTTTTCAACTGTCATCCCAAGCGGCTTGTCCGTCGTAGCTCTAGCGAAGAAAAAAGTCGAAGGATCTTAGCTAAAAAATTACTGGGGCGAAAATGTTCTATCTTATTTTTTCCAACAAAAAACACCGGCCTAAACCGATGTGCTTTAAAGCTTCTGGGAAGCTAATAATTAGGCAACTATGCGGCCCTCTTTTCTTATCAAAGCCGCCCTATAAATCCCGCTATTTACAAAAATCCAATTCCCTGCTAAACAAACTAGTCGACTTGTTCGACGCTCTTCTAATTTTCCCTCTTTGATTTTGATCTATTGATTTGTTTTTGAAATTCAAAGAGGTTAAAATAGAAAAATAAACCAAAAAAAGGAGAAAATGTCATGGAAAATAAAATTCTTTGCTACTCTCCCAGCTCCTGCTCCTCCAATGGCCTAAACCTGGCCTTCCGCCTCAAGGAGGAGGGAGATTCAAGGGAGGTTTTAGAGGGGCTGGGAAAAACCGCCCGGGAAATGCCCCTTTTCAATTTCCCGGTGAATTTCATTGGAGAAGTCCCAGAAGAATTAGCGACAAGAAATCTGAATCTTTTCGATACCTTTTTTGGGGCTAATTTTGGGACTAAGGAAGCTTTCCCTCCCCTTCTTCGGGTTAGAGAAGATCCAAACGAAGGCACCCTGATCCTTTTCCGAGGCCTTACCGGAGACCAAGCAGAAGCTGCCTCAAAACTGGTAGAAGAATTTGGCCTCAAAGGAGAATGGCTCAAAGAAGAAGCTTTAGAGTCAATTTTTTCCTAACTTAAAGGCTCGGAATTTATCCACTAAATAATGGGCGCACCCGATTCTTGGGTACGCCCATTTTTGCTTTTCTAGCAGACCTCTTGCAAGATCAATCTGCGATTGTTACACCTGCTAATCTAAGCATAATCCTTTTCTCAGCATCCCTCATTGCTTCCAGTTCTTCTAGTTCAGCCTTGGTTAGTAAGCCCTCTAAAAAGAATTCTGCTAGCCGTTCTTTGGCGGGCAAAACCACTCTTCTGGCATAAGAATCAATGGTTCTAATCGGTTGGCCACTCCCGTCCGAAGAGGTTAATTCCGAGAGATTTTTAGTAATAAAAGAATAAATTTTTACCGCCAATTTCTGACCCAGACGAATAATCCGAGCGTCAATTTGAGCATCTTGAGCAGCTGTCCAAGGGCTATCCAGCTTAAAAAGATGACTGGCGGATTGCAAGTTAAGCCCCTCTCCTCCCACTTGATTCATCACTAAGACCCTAGTAACAGAGGTAGGATCATTAAAATCTGCTATTCGCTCACTCCTGGATTGCCTTCTGGTATCATCTTTGACTTCTCCAGAAATAAAAGTACTCACCACTCCTTGCTCATTTAACAACTCTGCCATTCTTTTGGTTGTTTCCGGGTTGCAGACATAAACCACCGCATTTTGATCAGACGGGAGATTCCTGATCATCTCAATGGTTTTTTGAATTTTTTCTGGTAAAAGCTCCCGGGATAAAATTGTTGCCACTTGCTCCGGATCAGTGGTTTCAAAAACTTCTTCTAGCTCCTGACTGGTTAGGTAGGAGAAAATGGTGTTTTCCTTCGCCTGATCACTTACCAAAAACGGATCGGTTTCTAGTTTTTTCAAAAGATGTAACGCTCGAATATAATCCTTCTGAGAGAGCACATCGCTTGTCTTGGCCTTTTCTTGAAAAGACTTTATCACCCTCAGATAGACTTCTCTAATTTTACCCTTCAAATCCACTGTTATTTCCTGTTTTTCTGCCGCTTCCTTGATCTCCCTAATTCTTTGATCGTAATCAGCGATTCTCCTTCTCAGCATGCAACCTTTGAGAATTTTATAAACCTCCTCCGCTCCTTCGGGAGTGTTAATTTTTTGCTTAAAGCCTTTTTTGGAAATTGCTTCTTGGGGGTATTCCTCTGAGCTTATTAAGCTCAGGTAATTATACAAATCCTCTCCCCCGTTTACTATAGGGGTCCCCGACAACAAGAAAAGCTTCTTACTTTTCAATCCCGCTATAGCTTCTGTTCGATTAGAATTAGCCCAAGAAGACTTGAAGTTATGAGCCTCATCCACTATCAAAGTCGTATCTTGAGAGTTATCATTAATTTGTTGAGTAATTCTCTCCGCATAATCTCCGCTTAGTTTCTCATTATTAAAAAGAATAAACACTGGAAAGCTTGAATCAGCTCCCGCTGGTCCACCTTCTAAGGCTACCAACTCCTCTTTACCCCTCACTACTAAAATATTTTCCTCGGGAACATTAGTTCGTTTTAGCTCTTCTCGCCAATTAGAAATCAAGGAGTTAGGGCCTATCACCACATTGCGCTTAGTTTGGGCTCCCAAAGCGGCAAAAATTCCCGTCAAAGTTTTCCCGAGCCCCATTTCATCCGCTAAAATTGCCCGCTCTTTTTTAAGAAGAAAATTAATTCCCAACAATTGATGCCTTTTTAACCCTTTAAAATTTTCGTCCGGCCTCACCCAGGAACTTAATTGCTCTCTTAGACTTCTTAACTCCTCGCCTTCCGTCTTGTAATGCTGAAAAAGATCACGGTAAAATTTCTTAGCCTCCTGATTACCCTCGGGAGAATTTACCAGACCTTTGAGTTTTCTACTTAAAGATTCTATATTATTGCAAAAAAGGGGGTCCCACTGCTCTTGAGCCCGTAAAAACAGACCTTCTTTTTGCTCTTCCACGAATTCAGTGATCGCCGCCTCTCGAGCTTCTCTATCCCTTGCTTTCGCAGGAAATTTACCTCTAATAGTCTCTATTTTATCCAGGAAAAACTGAGTGTACCGCAGTCTTCGCTCGTTATCAGGATAAATTTCTAGGGCGATATCCGCCACATAAGCATGCTCTTTTAAGTCCGCCTGGGAAAACCTCTCCATTGACTTTAGGAGCTCATTCTTATCCGCTCTTTTTTGCAACTCTCGAGGCAAATCCTTTTTTTCCACCAGTTTAGGAACTTGAAAGGCAAAAATATCCGAAGAACCAAAACTCCCCTCTAACTTGACATTTTGGGCCATCTCTAAAAGCGACTCTCTGGAAAGTCCATCAGGCAACTCCGCTTCCAAGACTGATTGATCAGCATCACTTGGATTATCCTCACTTATTAAGTTATAAGCGGCCCTCAAAGCTCGGGGACTCAAACTAACTAAAGCCATCCGATGAACCTCTTTCTCTGACCAACCCTGATCCTCCCATTCTCTTTGAAAAAGCTCCCTATCAAAAGCTGGCTGTGCCGCTGCTATTTTCCGATTTCTCGCTTCCAAGGAAACAGTTGGAATCGCCTCTTTGGCTCTAGGTATTTGTTCTCTTTTAAAATTCATCTTAAATTTTATTTTGCCTTAAAATTTTTTAAAATTATTTCCTGGGAAAACCTGGTCTTCAAAAACTATCAACCTAAACTAAATCACTGCCATCACTACCAGCGCCACCAAGAACAACCCAAAAGCCGAAAGTGATTTTTGGAGGCTTTTTTCCCGATGCAATTCCGGGATTAAATCGGCCGCCGCGATATAAATAAAACCTCCTGCGGCAATTGGAAGCAAAAAACCTACCAAGTGAGGAATCCTATCCAACAAGAAAAATCCTACTATTACCCCTAAAATTGCCAAAGAAGCGGAGATCAAATTGAAAACAATAGCCTTAACACGAGAAAAGCCGCTATACAGAAGCACGGCAAAGTCACCAATCTCCTGAGGAATCTCGTGCAGCACCACTGCCAAAGTAGCTGCCAGACCTACCTCGATATTTACCGAAAAAGCCGCTAACAAAACTAGGCCATCCAAAAAATTGTGCAGGCCGTCTCCAACCAAATTTTGATAGCCCAAAAGCCGATGAGTTTCGCAATGATCCTCGTGGCAATGATGCCAGAGCAACACTCGCTCCAAAAGGAAGAATAGCACAAATCCTCCCAGTGCTAAACGAAAAACAGCCTGGGCGCTCTCCAGCTCCTCCAGAGCTTCCGGCAACAAATGAAGAAAAGCTCCTCCCAAAAGCGCTCCAGCCGAAAAACTAATCAGTCCAAACAGCCATCTTTTTTGTCTCTTCTGCGCCAAACCCAAAAACACTACTCCCACCAAAGAGACCAGGCTAGCCACCAGGGCCGCACCCAAAGCTTGAAAAAAGAAAACTGGCATGGAAAAATGGCATCTAAAAAATTATGTCATTCCGGAATTTTCATTTTTAAAAGAAAATATCCGGAATCTTATTTAAACATCAGCTAAATCCAAATAGCTAATAACCCTTATATTATTTTCATCAAGAATCGAATTCAATTTTTTGATATGCTCCACATCTCGCTCCCTGTCTTTATTAAGACTTGATTCACAGGTAGGATCAAATCTTCCAGGATGAAATAGAATTTCGTAATATTTTCCATTTTCAAGAGTTCTAATCCATTCCTCAATTTCATTAAAATCAGGAATGCTACCGAAAAATGCTTCGGAGGCGGTGGTTTTTATTCCTTCATGGAATACGCCACTATTTCTCAGGAGGAGTTTATTTTTTCTACAAAATTCTGCGACAGCAGAAAAGGATTCTATTAAGCTGTGTGCTTTATGAATATCAATATGCGATGGGTTAAAACCAAGAGAATCTTTGAATTTTTGATGCTGAGATTTTATTTGCGAAGAATAGTCCAAATTTTCAAATTCCAGGTGAAGGCCGATACTTAGGTTTTTGCTCCTTGAAAGACTAACCAAGTCGTCGAACTGCCCTTTTTGATTATCTGTAATTCTGTCAACCATTACCGTTGTAGAGCGAATTAAATCCTTCTTGATCAGTTCTAAAATAACTTCATTGAAAATCTTACTATAACCAAAGTCATCGGCATTAATTATCAGGTATTTAGCCATAATTTTAATACAAAATTTGCATCTTAATATTTAGAGATTCCCCATCAACTCCCCCTCTTGTGCCAAAATCTCCTCTTGCAGAAGTAGAATCTTTTCAGCCAATTGAGAAACCAACACACTATCCTGAAACTCTCCTTTTTCAATCACTTTCAGCATCGCCAGACGAGATTCTGCTACCGTTCCCACGCATTCCAGGGGCTTGTGACCTTCTAGGCCCAGAATTTCTTCAAACAAACCTTTGAGGTCCGAATTATCTAGCAAGTCTTGACCAAAAATTTTGCCTACCACTTCTTCTTTAGGCAAAAAAGCCGCCAAAAGCAAAAACACAAAGCCGCACTTAGGGCACTTGCCACACCAAAGCTTTCCCCCTTCTTTTAGGAAATTCTCGTTTGAATTCTCTTTTAGACGAGAAGCGTTCTCTAACTTCTCTGAGTCTTTAAGAGAAAAATTACGGTTACAAGAAGAAAAGCTCTCAAAATACTGAGGATACTGAGCAAAAATTTGAGCTATTTTGATTTCATAATAGCCTCGCAAAATGCTGAAGTATTGAAGGCTAGGAGTGACAAACTGAGACAAATAAGTCTGAAAATCCTGCTCAAACTGGCTAGTTTTAGAATATTGATGGTTAATTTTGAGACCCTTATAGATCAAGTTCTCTTCATCGGCACTTTTTTCGTTGGCCATCACAATGGTTTTTTTGCCCCAAATAATCGCTACTAGAGCCTCTACAAAAGCATAAATGGCTGTAATAGGCACATGCCCGGCATAGCCACCCCCTTCACTCTGCACCTGCTGAAGATTGTCGGCCAGCTTCCGATCGGCCACTATTCGCTCAATTTGGGCCTTCTCGGCGCTTTTTTGCTGAATCAAGGAATTTCGTACCGAAAACAGTAAAATCTCCTCCTGAGGGTCTTTTTTTTGATTTAAGAGCTTTTCCTTCAGCAACTCTGAAGCCACGATGGAGTCTTTGCCTCCACCCCAAGGCAATAAATAACCTGATAAATCTGAAATTTCGCCTGAATCATTGGGGCTAGGGGGATTAAAGGACATATTTGAAGGTAATTCCGATTCAACCACTGGAAATTTGGGCGCTAGCTGGTTAGGATCGAGTTGATTTTCAAAATAAAACTGCCCCATCCCTTCTCGGTAAAGCCGCTCCCAAAAATGAGCCTGCTGATCAGTTAAGGAGCCCGAATTAATCACAATTTGCGGTGGACAAAAAATTTTCCAATAAGTGGTCCCAGCCGCTAAATGCAAACCGAAAAGCGACCGCTCCACCGCTTTGACTTTCTCCCTGCTCAAACTTTCTTGGAAAAACTCTCCTGGCAAGGGCAAAGTGAATTCCTCTTGAAAATTTAGCACCACTTTTTTTTCTCCCTTTTCTGTTACTTCTGCTCCTTCTACTCTATACCGCAAAACCACCCGGCCACTCCGCCAGAAAAAATCATAACTATCAAAGATAAATTTTTGATATTTCATTGTTTTCCAAGTTCATCTTCGTCCTAACCTTCAGATTCCTTCAACTCCAATTTGATTTCTTTTAATACTCCTCTTACATTCTCAACTTTAGAAGATAAATCGCTTTTGCCTTCGATGTCTTCGATTATAATATCGAGTTTTCCAAGCTGTTCATCGGCCCAATGATTATTAGACCGAGAAGACTGAAAGGAATTCCAAACAGCAAACAGAGAAGTAAGTAAGGAAAAAATTGCTATTGCCAAGGAGGTATAGCTAATTCTATTGGTAAATTTATTTTATCTGTTAGATTGTCCAGCGTTGTTTAAACTTTCCTTGAGTTAATTATTGAAATT
>CAYFUG010000003.1:30992-72059 GCA_964346295.1 uncultured Bdellovibrionales bacterium | reverse complement strand
AGCCATTTAATCAATCAACAAAAGCCTTATTGGGAGGTATGGTAGTCTAGAGCCTTTAAATTTGTCCTGATTTTAACATGAAGCTAAATAAAAAACAAACATTTTTGATTAATAATGGAACTCTAAGGGGCCTGCCCATTTCTCCAGGTGTTTATTTATTCAAGAATAAGCAAGGAGAGATTTTGTACATAGGAAAAGCAGCTTCCTTGAAGGTGCGAGTAGGATCCTACTTTTCCCCTTCTCGTTCCAAGGATCGGCTTATTGAGAAAATGATCGAATTAGTAGAAGGGGTAGAAATTTGATTAATAATGGAACTCTAAGGGGCCTGCCCATTTCTCCAGGTGTTTATTTATTCAAGAATAAGCAAGGAGAGATTTTGTACATAGGAAAAGCAGCTTCCTTGAAGGTGCGAGTAGGATCCTACTTTTCCCCTTCTCGTTCCAAGGATCGGCTTATTGAGAAAATGATCGAATTAGTAGAAGGGGTAGAAATTCAAGAAGCTGCTACTACCATGGAAGCCTATTTTTTAGAACAGCGACTTATTAAAGAACTTCAGCCTCGTTACAATGTCTTAGGGAGAGATGATAAGTCCTTTGTCTATTTGGCCCTGACTAAAGAGAATTTTCCTCAGTGGGAAGTCATTCGACAAACGGATTTGACAGAAGCCAAAAAAGAGGGTAAATTTGCTAAATTTTATGGTCCTTTTGATTCCAAGCGCACGGTTACTGAGATTCTCAAGTTTTTACGTAAAATATTCCCTTTTCACAATCGACCAGGAAAAACTGAAAAAGGCTGCTTAGATTTTCAAATCGGGCTTTGCCCGGGGCCTTATGCAGGGGCAATTTCTCAGAAGGACTACCAAAAGAATATTCGGGCAATTGAGCTTATTGTCCAAGGGAAGAGAGTTCGATTGGAGCAAAAGCTAGAGAAAGAAATGGAGCAACTGGCCCAGGATCAGCAGTTTGAGAGGGCGATTCGTAAAAGAGATCAACTACAGAGATTGCGAAAAATCCAACGGCTAATTTTGATTAGTAGAGAGCGGCCTCAAGTGGACTATCAGGCTGATTCTTTAAAAATAGAAGGCTATGACATTTCCCACCTTTCCGGCAAGTTCACAGTGGGAAGTTTGGTCAGTTTTTCTTTCAAAAGCGGTCGCTTGAGGGTGCGGAAAGCTAATTATCGGCGTTTCAAGATACGCTCAGGAAGTGCCGGAGATGATCTCAAGGCTCTTCGGGAAGTGCTCACTCGAAGGTTGAAGAGGGCGGATGAGTGGCCGTTGCCGGACTTGTTTTTGATTGATGGTGGCGAGACTCAACTCAAGGTAGTAGAGAAGGTTTTAGGCAAGAAGGAGTTGAATGTTCCAATTTTGGCAGTGGCTAAAGGTCCAGAGCGAAAAAATTTGGATTTAAGATTGGCTAATTTAGACCTTCAAGGCCCTCAACACAGAGCCCTTGGAGTTTTTCTGGGAGATCAGCGGTCGATTGGTCGAGTAAGGGATGAGGCTCATCGATTTGCCATCAGTTATCACCGGAAGATTCGAGAGAAGTCGCTTGACGTGGAGGATCTGGAGATTAGGTAATTTCCAGGGCTCTGATTAAAAGAAGGCAGGCCATGGTCTGCCACTACAATTGCATTTTTAGATTTTTAAAACAGGCCTTAAAGAATTTCCTCGATTTTTACTCGTACCACTCCCTTCCAGGCCGGAGCTAGTTTTTCAAAGGCCACTTTATCGAGGTCAATGATTTTGCCGGTG
Source organism: uncultured Bdellovibrionales bacterium (assembly GCA_964346295.1). GTDB lineage: Bacteria > Patescibacteriota > Minisyncoccia > Moranbacterales > DUUL01 > CAYFUG01. The sequence continues at coordinate 70,306 of CAYFUG010000003.1, read as the reverse complement.
TGAGGTTGCGGGCCGTAGTCATTGACTACTACAGTGACTTGCTGGTCGTTTTCTAGGCTGGTAACCCGTAGGCGGGTGCCTTTGGGAAAAGTAGTGGAAGCGCAAGCCAGGGTGCCGGTCCAGGCGTACCAACTGGCAAGGCCTTCTTGAGTGCGACCGATTTTGATTTTAGTACCGCGAGCAATAATTTCTTTCTGGGGCTCCTTTAGTATTTCTCTCTTAATTTCCTCTCGATCAACCTCCTCACCATTTCGCAAGGTGACTTGGTAAGTGATTTGTTCTTGGCCGACTTTTCCCACTTGGATGGTCTTGGTTTCTCCCCAGGCTAGTTCTGGATCATCTTGAGTGATAGTTTCAAAGGACACTTCTATTTCTTCGGATAGTTCTTTTTGTTCAAATCGTGTGATGGTTATCCCCAGGTTGTCCTCAACGAAATGATCTAAATTAGGCTCGATTTGGTCTAAATTTCCTAGTTCAATTTTTGCTTCAAGCAAGGCCTCTTTAACTGTTTGATGAGTAGTGGTAAGTTTCCGAGGAGGTTGGTTGCCGTCTTGAATTGTAATGGCGTGAGCAGGGAAAATTTCAATTACGCTTTCATCAGCTAATTGCTCTTTCAAGGAAGGGGATACTCGAGTTTGGGAGTCCAAGTTGATAGTTTGCTCTTCTAAGAAGTCTGCTACAGTAGAAGCAGTGGTGGTAAATTCTTTCTGGTTACTTAATTTTTTAAGGATAACGGTTTTTTCTCGAGGAAAAAGAAAAGCCCAAGCCGGAAGAGTGCTGGTTGCAAGAATAAGTCCTGCTAGTAACCAAAAAAACAAAGCTTTATTTTTAGGAAGGGAGTGTCTAAGAGAATATAAGCGGGACATTGAAAATTGTTTAGTTATGATTTAATGGGACTGGGATTGAGAATTAAAGCAATAAATATCAATAAAAGCAAGAGACAGTTTCAAAGGGGGAGCCCTTATCTTCTAAGAAAGTCTGGAAAAATAATTTCAGGTTGTTATAATATTTTTGTCAATCCTTTTTTCAACAAAAATTTAAAATTAAAATGAACCAGCAAAAAAAACCTGAAAATAAGAGTAGATTTATTAACAAAAAACCTCAAATTTTTTTAGAAGATCAACCACTTAACTTTTCCTCCAGGGAGTTGCCTTGTTTGGTAACTTATAAAAAAGGAACGGGTGGATCCTATTTTTCTTTGCAGTTGGCAGCGGAATTACTGGAAAAAGATTATAAATTGATCTTCTTTTGCGCCTTTTCGGAAGGGAGAAGAAAATTTTTAAAGTTAATAGGAGACTCTCAAAGAGGGAGGGTGGCTCTAATTACTAACGAGCAGCAAATTAAAGAAGCTCATAACTACCGGGTAGCTTTAGTGGAAAGCGGAAACGAAGAATTGCTCTTAAAAGCCCTGAGCTCTTTGAAGGGGAATGCTAATCGAGTGGTTTTTGTTAAGAACATGGAGACCCTTGGGAAAAGTACTTTCCAAAAGCTTAAAAAATTTCCCAAAGTGGTTTTTTCGGGAGACTTGGACAAGTGTTTAGATAAAGCGGGAATCGCTAAAAGAGGCTATCAAACCATGATTTTCTTTTCTCGACCGAAGATTTTTTTGCCTTTTAAGTTTCCGGAATTAAAAAAGTTTCAAGGTTTTTTGTGGAACTCTAAGTGTACGGGGAAAGTAGAAGCACGCTTTTTTGAGGAGGTGAAATAGTTAAGAAGATCTAATAAAAGGCTTAAATTGACAGGTCATTTTTTGATTAAATAATCTTGAATAGAGTAGTAAATTCGAGTGAGCTCTTCCTTTACCGGAGGAGTTTCGTAGTCGGCGCGGTGGGCAGCTTGATTCGAGTAGCGAGTCCGAGTGTGGTCGAGGTGGAGATCGAAGGTAATTCCAGAATTTCTTTCCTTGACATAGAGATGAAAGCGAGGATAATGATCAGAGGTAAATGTTCGGACATAACTAACCAGACCTGTTTTCCGGTCTTGAATTTCTTGATAACCCAATTTGCGAGTTATAAAGGAGACTTGATGAGTGAGGGATTGAGAGAGTCGAAACTTCATTTTAAATTAGAAATCAGAGTACCTTTTGGCGACTCCGAGTGAATTGTAATTAGTTAGTGGAAATTTTAGGTCTTAAATACAGAATCCTGGAGATTAGATTGGTAGGATAAATTAAAAAAACAGGAAAAATAAAAATGTTTAAGTTAGTCAAATTAGGGATAACGATTACTTTCTTGATGACAGCCGGAGTTGCCGTTCTGATTTTTTGGCAATGGGGAGACGCGATTGTTGCCCGGACAGGATTTCTAGAAGAATTTAATAACTTTAAAAGCCAGATAACAGCTTGGAGTAAGGGCCTAGATGACAAGGAGAGGGGAAATCGATTTGATATTAGTAAAGAAGAGTATCAAGATATGATTCGATCTAAAGATCAAGTGGCCGGAGACCAAGACTTAGACTTTGAGGGTAGCATAGAGGAGGTTTTAAGGCTTGTCAACGAATCTCGGGTAGACTTAGAGTTACCACCTCTTCAGTTAAGTGACAGTCTCAACCAGTCTGCTCTTTGGAAGGCTCAAGATATGAAGGAGAAGCGTTATTTTGAACATACTTCTCCCCAAGGAGTGGATTATTGGTTTTTTGTAAAAAAATCTCAGTATGATTATCAAAAAGTGGGAGAAAATTTAGCGGAAGGATATTTTTCTGCTGCTGAAGTTCATCAAGCTTGGATGGAAAGTAAAGGACACCGAGAGAATATTCTTTCCTCGGAATTTGAAGAAATCGGAGTGGCTATCTTGGAGAGCAAATTCGAAGGGCGGAAAACTTATCTGATTATTCAGCACTTTGGGGAACCCATTGAATTAGAAGAGGCAATTGTAGTAGTTTGTAAAAAGGAGCTCCAAGTGCGTTGTGAAAAACTAAAAGAAGAATTGGCAAGAATTGAGGAGGTGATAGAAAAGCAAGAAGGGGAGATCGAAAAGGGCTTAGAGGGGGGATTTTCGGAGAAATCCTTAAGGGATTTATATGAAAATCTAGATCACCTAAAAGAAGTTTTGGAGAAAATTGAGGAAGATTTGGAAGAATGCGGAAATTATCAAGAAAAATGTGATGAATGGGAATGAGTTAGTTTCCAGTCGGCAGTGCTTGATTTGTAACTCCGAGCCAGAGCGATTTTGTTTTGGGTTAAATCTGTAGATCAATAATAGAGTGCAAGGGTTTGCTACCGACAAACTTGATTTAATTAATTAACAGTTTAATTTTAAAATCAAAATGAAAATTTTAGTAACCGGAGGTGCTGGATTCATAGGATCTCACCTGACTAAATCTTTAGTAGAGCGAGGAGACCAAGTGGTAATTATCGATAACTTTAATGATTACTACCCGGTAGAATTGAAGCGGGCGCGAGTAGAAAAGTTACTCGAGGGAGTGGAGTTTGGGCTTTACGAAGGCGATATTCGAGACCGAGGGTTCTGCGAGAAAATTTTCCGTGAAGAAAAAATTAACAAAGTAGTTCACTTGGCAGCGATGGCCGGGGTAAGAAATTCAATTTTAGACCCCTTGCTTTATGAAGATGTCAATATTAAAGGGACTATGAACCTCTTAGAACTAGCGGTGAAATATGAGATCAAGAATTTTGTTTATGCCTCTAGTAGTTCGGTTTATGGCAATAACAAGAAGGTGCCTTTTTCGGAATCAGATCCGGTAGACACGCCTATTTCACCTTACGCAGCAACTAAGAAGGCTACCGAGTTAATTGCTCACGTTTACAGTCATCTCTATAACTTAAATACTACCGGCCTGCGATTTTTTACGGTTTACGGTCCTTGGGGTCGGCCGGATATGGCATTGTTCAAATTCACTAAGAATATCCTAGAAGATAAGCCAATTGATGTTTACAACCGAGGAGAAATGAGCCGTAATTTCACTTATGTAGACGATATTGTTTCCGGGGTAATTACCGTGCTAGATGCCAACCTTCAATACGATGTGGTAAATATTGGAGGCGACAAAGAAGAGACCCTGATGCGTTTTATCGAGGTGATCGAAGATAATGTTGGCAAAAAAGCCACTAAAAATTTAATGCCAATGCAGCCAGGAGATGTTCCCTCTACCGTGGCGGATATTTCCAAGTTACGATCAATGGGCTGGGAGCCGACCACCCAGATTGAAGAGGGGGTTAAGAACTTTGTCGAGTGGTATCAGGAGTTCTATGGGACTTCCAAATTTTGAAAATCTCTTTATTGCCGCCTGCGTTTTGCTTTAACCGCATTCTTCAGTGCGCCTCAAGCAAAGCCTTCCTGCCTGTTGGCAGGCAGGGGCACAGCGCCTGAGCTTTCCTCCCGCCTTCGCCAAGCATTCGGACGAGACGGGTAAATTTGGAAGCCCTGGTCTTTGTGGGTACTTGTTCTCTAGGGACACTAGAAGAGTAGCTTAAAATTCAAGAATTTATACTAAGTTACCTTCAAAACCTGAATTGTCTCTAACATCGCTCCAGAATGTAAAATAGAAGATAATTCCTGAATTGCGGTTGATTTTCTAGTTAAATATTATTCCAAGGCTTCATAATATTTGGAGAAAATCTAAACTACTCAGGCAAGAAGCGTTATCTTTTATTTTACATTCTCTTGCTCGGATTTTTGTTATTCAAAATTCATAAGTAACTTAGTATAAATGACCCCAAGACTATTCTTGGGGTTTTTCGATTAGATTATCAATTTGACTTCTTTCTATAATAATATCCACTCCCGGAAGACTTTCAGCGGCTTGGTAGACTCGCATGAAGATTGCCCAGAGAACAGCGGCGACAATCGAGGCTCCGATGGCCACGCCTAGTCCGCTCAAGACTCCCTTGGCTAAAGCTCTGGAAAGAGAGTTAAACTTGGTCAGATGCTCGTTAGTCTTTTGAAGGTTATCGATTAACTTTTGTTGAGAATCATAGCGTTTTTCTATTAACCGGCGGTCTTTTTCGGTGAGAGGGGTGTGGGCGGAAGCAGTCTCTAGTTTGGATCGAGAGTCTTTGGTTGGCATGATTTTTAATTAGATAATTTGCTTTTATGACTTTTGCAGGCTTTACAGTTTGATTATAGCACGGTTTACTTTTAAGGATAAATAAAAAGGATGGAAATGCCGTCCTTTTTATTTAGGTTCAATCAATACTTGATTTTCGAGGAGAACTTTCTGATAAGACTGGTGGTTTTGGAGAACTTGGAGACTAGCAGTTGTCTGCGCCGAGGAAGCCGCCGGCTTGGTGTTGCCAGAGGCGAGCGTATTTGCCTTTGTTTTTGAGAAGCTCCTGGTGGGTGCCGCGTTCCGCAATCTGACCTTCGTCAAACACCAAGATCTCGTCCATGATTTGGAGAGTGGAAAGCCGATGAGCAATTACCAGGGCGGTACGGCCTTTCATCAGGCGCTGGAGGGCCTTTTGGATTAGCACTTCTGCCTGAGAATCCAGAGAACTGGTGGCTTCGTCTAGCACTAGGATGGGGGCGTTTTTGAGCATCGCTCGGGCAATAGCGACTCGTTGGCGCTCTCCGCCAGAAAGTTTAACGCCCCGCTCTCCCACTAGAGTCTCGTATTTTTGGGGAGTCTGAAGGATAAAATCGTGAGCCTGGGCGTTTTTAGCGGCTTGCTCGACTTCCTTTTTGGAGGCCTTGAGGTTCCCATAACGAATATTTTCGTAAAGGCTGCGATGGAAAAGAATGCTTTCTTGAGGCACAAAGGCAATGTTTTTTCGTAAATCAGCTTGGCGAATCTGACTGATGTCTTGGTCGTCGATTAAAATCTGGCCTTTTTGAGGGTCGGAAAATCTCAGCAGTAGCTTGATCAAAGTGCTTTTTCCGGCGCCGGATTCTCCTACAATGCCAATTTTTTTGCCGGCAGGGATTTTTAAGTTGAGATTTTCAAAGACTGAGGTGTTTTCGTAAGCAAAACTGACCTTATCTAATTTAATGGCACCTTGCTTAATTCGAACCATTTCGGGTCGGGCCGGATCTTGGACTTCGATGGGGGCTTCAATGATTTCAGTCATTTCATTGGCGTCAGAAAGAGCACTGTAAAGATTGCGAAAAACTCGTTCCATGTTCCACATAAAGTGAGAGATGTTGTTGACGATTAGTTGGACCATTACCACTTCTCCCACCGTAATTTGATTTGCCAGCCAAAGTTTAATAGATAGGAAAAGAACTGTTACTCCCATTAACCCATTAAGCACGCCAGAAACTAACCTAGAAAGCTCTCCCATAAACCAATTGGTATATTGCACCTGCTTTTTTTCTTGAGTTACGCTAAAGAAGCGCTTTAACTCGTAAGGGAGACGAGAAAATTGTTTAATAGCCAAAGAATTAGTGACACCATCAGCTAATTCCCCAGTCATTTTAGAATCTTTTTCGGCTTCCCAAAGGTCGTACTTCATTTTCCAGTTAGAAAACCAAAAAGTAGCACTGAGGTAAATAATTAGCCAACTGAAAATAATAATCAGAAAAATAGGCGAAATAGCAAAAAGAATAGCAGAAGAGGCTAGAAGGACGATGCTATTCATGAAAATATTAAAAACAAAGACATCCGTGATGCGCTCAAAAGAACCAAACATCCGCTTCACTCGAGCTACCAGCGTCCCGGTAAAATTATCGGCGAAAAAGCCACTGGAATGATTTTGAATAACCCGATAACAGTCGTCGGTGATACTCTTGATAATTTCCAGCTCCAGTTTGATAATAAAATAACCAGCTAAGCGCCACAGCAATAGTTCTGTTAGAAGATAACTTCCAGCTAGGTAAAGAAAGACACTGAGAAGTTCCGGGTAAAGAATGTTTTTGTCTCCTCCCTGAAAACTAGTAATAGAATCAATCAATTCCTTATAAAGATAGGGCCGAGCAATATCAGCTACTAAAACTGCAATAGCAAAAAAAACTAAAGTCCCAGTGATCTTCCCTTTGTGATTCTTTAAATGAGACCAAAAATACCGCAAGGTTTTGCGGGTGAGCTTGGGAGGCTGTTTGGTTTTCGGAATTTTCTTGGTTTTCATAAAGTTTTTTAACAAACAGAAAAGGAGGATGAATTCCTCCTGGTGATGTATCAAAGTAAGCGATTCGTTTTTTGTTTGAATAATTTGCTAAAGTTTGCAGACTGTGTCGTTCAAAGCTTTAGAGTTCTTTATGAAATGAGGCAGAGGGCTAGTCGTTATTCAAAAGTCGCTTGTTTCGAAAGGCAATCCCAGAGGCTGTCTTGAGGTACCTTTCAAACTTAAGAGCGGTCATCTTCTCTTTGAAAGCAGAATAGAATACTAACTTCCAAGGCCTAAATTTCTTGGTATGGAGAATTTTTCCCGAGTTGTGATTGGGGATTCTAGTTTTGAGATTATCTGAAAAGCCAGTATAAAATTGTTAGGGGTATTTTATGCTTTGGATGATGTAGACATAAAACATGGTTTCAATGTCCCTTCTTCGCCATCTTCTTCGCTGAAGCTTTGAAGATTGAGAAGGCTACGAAGGGCGTCCTTTGCGATTAATTTTAGGTGTATGCTTTTTTTAAGAAATCGCTAAATGTACGGCTGTGCCGTTCGAAGTTTCAGCGAAGAACGGTGGGCGCAGAGGGATTTGAACCCCCGACCATCAGCTTAAAAGTCCTGAAAAGCTGTGCTTTCCAGCTCTCCCGACTGAGCTATGCGCCCAGCTTAGGCTAGATTATAAAATGTGGGCGCAGAGGGATTTGAACCCCCGACCATCAGCTTAAAAGTCCTGAAAAGCTGTGCTTTCCAGCTCTCCCGACTGAGCTATGCGCCCAGCTTAGGCTAGATTATAAAATGTGGGCGCAGAGGGATTTGAACCCCCGACCATCAGCTTAAAAGGCTGTTGCTCTACCGACTGAGCTATGCGCCCGATCATCAGCTTAAAAGTCCTGAAAAGCTTTGCTTTCCAGCTCTCCCGACTGAGCTCCTTATCTTAAAACAATCCTAAAACAAAAAAGACCAAATGCCTTGGAGCATTGCTCATTGTATTCTTTGGCTGTATAATGTCAATAGCTTTGGGGCTTCCGAATTTTTAAAATTTGTTTAAGAAGAAACCCCGGGCGTAAGCCCGTGGGAGTTTCATATAAAATAGGGGATTAATTAGTTAAATTAAAAAAATGAAAATTAAGTCAATTCAGGCGCGAGAAATTTTGGACTCTCGGGCATTGCCAACAGTTCAAGCAACAGTAGTCTTGGAGGATGGAACAGCTGGCAAAGCCACTGTGCCTTCCGGAGCTTCTACCGGTTCCAGGGAAGCCTTGGAATTGCGGGACGGGGACCAAGAAAGGTTTGCCGGCAAAGGAGTGCGAAAAGCTTGTGACAATATTGAAAAGAAGATTTTTCCCGGTTTGAGCGATTTTAGTGCTCTGGACCAGGAGGGAATCGACCAGCGAATGTTGGAGTTGGATGGAACGGAGAACAAGTCTAATTTGGGGGCTAACGCAATTTTGGCAGTTTCTTTAGCCGTGGCTCGAGCAGCGGCGGCGGCTCAAAATAAGCCTCTCTGGCAGCATTTACAGGAAACTTTTGGCTTTACTTCTACTCCGGATTATCGTTTTCCGATTCCGATGATGAATGTCATTAATGGAGGTAAGCATGCTGATAGTGGCTTGGATTTACAGGAATTCATGCTAGTACCGCACGGATTAGGCACTTTTTCCGAGCGGATTGCGGCGGGAGCGGAGATCTATCAAATTCTCAAAGCTAACCTAGTCAAAATGGGTTACCGAGTGGCAGTGGGGGACGAAGGCGGCTTTGCTCCCAGTTTAGGATCTAATCAGGAAGCCTTGGAGGTGATTGTGGAGGCGATTAACGCCAGTCGATTTGAATTAGAACGTCAAATCAAAACCGGAATCGACGCGGCGGCTAGTGAGTTTTACAACAAGGAAGCTAAGCAGTACGATCTCAAGTTAGACAGAGTTTCTTTGAGCAGTGAGTCGATGAACACGATGTACAAGGAGTGGGTAGAGAAGTACAAACTGGCACTGATCGAGGATCCTTTGAGCGAGTTCGACTGGGATGGCTGGGAAAAATTTACTGAGCAGATGGGGGAGAAGATCACGATTATTGGAGATGATTTATTGGTGACTAACCAAAAGTTGGTGGTAGAGGCAATAGAACGAAAGGCTTGCAATGCGGTCTTGATTAAAGTCAATCAAATTGGTTCTTTGACGGAAACCATTCAAACTGTTCGAGAGGCCAAGTATAACGATATGAAGATTGCCGTTTCTCACCGGAGCGGAGAGACTATTGATGATTTTATTGCCGATTTGGCAGTAGCGACTGAAGCGGATTTTGTGAAGTTTGGAGCGCCGGCAAGAGGGGAGCGGGTTTCTAAATATAATCGGGTTGCGGAAATTGAAGCAGAACGGGGGGCTTCCAAATTTTGAAACAAAATGATACATTGTAGGCATGAAAACATATTACAAAAAACCAAATTTTTCTCTTTACAAAGCAAATTGCCTGGATGTTTTAAGTGAAATAGAGGAAGGTTCAGTAGATATGATATTTGCCGATCCTCCTTACAACTTATCTAATGACGGGTTTACTTGCCAGGCTGGCAAAATGGTAAATGTTAATAAAGGCGATTGGGACAAAAGCAGTGGCTTAAAAAGAGATTTTGAGTTTCATCTTGCTTGGATTGAAGCGTGTAGGCGTGTTTTGAAGCCTGGCGGGACTATTTGGATTTCAGGAACTTATCATTCTATTTATCAATGTGGCTTTGCTCTACAAGTTTCTAAATACCATATCTTAAATGATGTTGCTTGGTTTAAGCCAAATGCTTCTCCAAACCTAAGTTGTCGATTTTTTACTGCGAGTCACGAGACGCTTTTGTGGGCGAGGAAAGAAAAAAAATCGAAGCATACTTTTAATTATAAGTTGATGAAAAATTGGACCGATAATTATAAAAAGAAGTTTAATTGCTCAGGTTGTGGAAGAAAACAGTCTATTGAAATTTTACATGAAGAAGGAAAGCAAATGCGTTCTGTTTGGGCCATTAATACGCCGGGTCCCATTGAGAAGACTTTTGGTAAGCACCCTACGCAAAAACCAATTGATCTTTTGAAGCGGATTGTACTTGCTAGCACAAACAAGGGGGATATTATCCTAGATCCTTTTACGGGTAGTTCAACAACTGGTCTCGCTGCTTATCTTTTTGGCAGAGATTTTATTGGTATCGATATGGAAAAAAAGTATCTCGATTTATCTATTAAACGATTTGAATTACTTTATGATAACATAGAAAGGAGTCGTAATCCTGAAAATTCAACTGAGCAATGTAAGGCTGAGGACAGAAGGCTTGAATACGCTTTAGTTTAAAATTGATGAAAGAAGTTACTCGTTTTGAGGCTACGCAAAAATTACAGAGACTTATCGGAGAAGATCTTAGAGGGCTCGCCGATGAATTCGGTGTTACTGTTTTTAAGGGTGAAAATGGAAAATTAAATAAAGGTTGGGCAGGTCTCACACTTGAACGAGCTGTTGGACTTGGAAATAACGCTGTGCAGGCTTCTAACGGTGATTATTGGGAGCTGAAGCTTGTTCCTTTGGTTAGTAAGAAAGATGGGACATGGAGAGTTAAGGAAACAATGGCTATTACTATGATTAACCCCGAAGATGTTATGGAAAAACCTTTCGAAGAAAGTCATTTGTTCAATAAGATGCAAAAAATGATTATTTGCGGTCGTGAAAGAGTAGATAACGAAGAAAGCTCGTCAAAATTGCTTTATGTGAATAGTTTTGATTTACTTTCTACAAATTTTTGGCAGCAAATCAAAGAAGATTATGAGGTTGTTCAAGAAGCTCTCAAGGATGGCAGGGGCAAGATCGAGGTTTTGTCTAGCAAGATGGGTAAATTTATCCAACCAAGAACAAAAGGGCAGGGAGGAAAAAGCAAAAAAACCAGAGCCTTTTATGCGAGGACAAAATTTATTGAAACCATTTTAGGTATGAGAGAGAATTGATAAAATTTCTGAGGATTGGAATTTTGCAAACATAATATCGTCTGGATGAAATTCTAATTGGAAAGTTGTTAGACGCTTATGTCAGTATGCTCAAAGGGAGTGATAGATTGGAAAAAGGTGATTAAGTTACCCAATTTAAAGAAATTTTAAGATTGGGTTTTTAAAATGACTAGTACTAGCAATATTGGTAAGAATGGTTGGACTTATCCCGATCCGCGGGATCCGGATCCGACGGAACATTTCTGGCAGCGCTTTTTTGAGAGCATGCCAGGCTTTTTTACTTGGCTGACTTTACTTGGAATGTTTGTGCTTTCTTGGGTTTTGCCGGTGTGGGCGGCCATTTTTATTATTGCCTTTGATATTTACTGGCTCTATCGGACGGTTTATATCGCTAGTTATTCTATCATGGCTTATCGCAAGCTAGAACGCTCTAAGCGGATTGATTGGCGCTATCGGTTGCGGCGGATTTTTCAAGGCGACTCTCTTTTGGAGGAGCTAGAAGGAGAAATTAAGGACACCAAAGAAGAGCTGAGAACTCCTGGGATGAGTCGGAAGCTTCGCAAGTTGCTTAAGCAGCGCTTGATTGAGCGAAAAAACTTCCTCAAAAGAGCTAAGGAGGATTTAAAGAATCAGGATCAGTTTTTGGACTGGAAGAAAGTTTATCATGTGATAATGCTGCCAACGGCCATTGAAGACGCAGAGAATATTAAACCGGCAATGGAGGCGATTTATCGCTCTAATTATCCGAAAAACAAAATCATTATTCTTCTGGCAATGGAGGAACGGGAGCCTAAGGAAAAACGGGACAAAAAGGAGAAAGTTTTGCGAGAAGCTTATGGCGACAAATTTCTTGATTTTTTAGTGACTGTTCATAAAGTTAAGGATGATGAAATGAAGTGCAAGGCTTCTAACGCTACTTACGCCGCTAAAAAATTAAAGATCTACCTAGAAAAGAAGAATATTCCCTTGGAAAATGTGATGCTGACTAATTTTGATTGTGAAGCTTGCGCTCATCCCCAGTACTTGGCGGCTTTGACTTATGCTTTTGTGACGGAGCCCAAGCGCTTGCAGCACGCTTATCAGCCTCTTCCGATGTATCACAACAATCTTTGGGACACCATTGCGCCGGTGCGAGTGATTGTAACTGGTTCTTCTTTTTGGCACATGGTGGAGTCGATGCGACCGGATCACATGGTAACTTTTTCTTCTCATAGCGAGGCCTTCAAGACCATTGTGGATGTGGGGTATTGGCCGGTGAATGTGATCTCGGAGGATTCCATTATTTATTGGAAGGGCTACAACTTTTTTGACGGCGATTATCAGGTAAAACCGGTTTATTTGCCGGTTTCTATGGATGCGGTGCTGGGGAATAATTATTGGCATACCATTAAAAATCAGTACAAACAAAAGCACCGTTGGGCTTACGGCATCGAGAACTTTCCTCTTTTGGCTCGGGCCTTTCGACGCAACAAAAAAATTCCTTTTTGGAAGAAGTTTAAATATCTTTTCACCATGCTAGAAGGGCATCACAGTTGGGCTACCGCTTCTTTTATCTTGGCTTTACTGGGATGGCTACCGCTGATTTTGGGCGGAGAGCGCTTTAATGAATCGGTATTGGCCCATAATTTGCCTTACATCACTCGTTTTTTGATGACTTTGGCGATGATAGGCCTGGTAAGCTCGATGTTTTTGAGTTTTCTCCTAATGCCTCCTCGACCAGCTAAATATAGCAAGTGGCGCTACGCCAACATGTTTTTTCAGTGGTTTTTGGCGCCTCTTATTGCTCCGATTTTAGGAGCGACACCGGCGGTGCACGCTCAGACTCGCCAAATGCTGAAGTATTATATGGGGGAGTTTTGGGTGACGGAGAAGATTATCAAGAAAGATGAGAGGAAGGGTTAATTTTGAATTCCCAATTTCAAGACAATTTTTATGCTAAAAAATGCAATCAAAACCAAGCAAAGAAGAAGTCCAAAACTTTATTCAGAATGATATTGAAAAGTGCAAACGGGAGTTTCCCAGGGTTTTTTGGGGAAATTTAATGTTACTGGCTCTTTTTGTTTTGCCTCTGGTAGGAGCAGTTCTTTTCGCTTATGATTATTATTTCAATTCTTTGAATGGCGAGTTTTTTAGGGAGTCTTCTTATCAGATGAGAAAACTCAACCACAAGTTTTTTGGCTATTTAATTGCTCCTGCAGGATTTTTCTTGTTAGTGGTTTTTTATCTTTTTAAAAGTTTTGTGAAGAATATTTTCTTGACGGGAAGAACTATTTTTGGCTTTGATTTAGAACTAACTCAAGCGGAGCTGGAACTGGCCACTGAATTAATTTATGAGCTACCGGCTGATGCTGAGGCGGTTTATCAAAAAACTCTACAAGAACCGATATTTAAGCGAGTGGTGGAGGTACTCACTATTACAGGGATCGTTTTTGAAAAAGGAGATATGTATAACAAGGGTGACATCAAGGAACTTTTCACTCAGGCTGAATTGGACAATTGGTTTGAGAGTCAGAAGAGACCAAGATAAGCTTTGTTTTAAAAGCTAGGTGCAAAATTCCTTGATTGTGTCGCTCAGAATATGCAATTTTTTACTAGAGAAGAAAATTTTTGAACTAAAGAATCGAGGAGTCTTATTAACTTAAAACAAAAAAGGACACACTATGGCGTGTCTCTACGGGGTGCTAGTTTTAGTTAATTGTTTATTCCAATATTATCTTTTTCTTCAGCTCTGCCACTTCTTTTTCTAATTTGCTACAGCGGCGGGAGAGTTTTTGAGCTTGACGGAGGCTTTGAGAAGCGTAGCCTAGGTAAGTGGCGAGCCCCAGTCCAACAAGTCCTAGGATAACAGCGAGGAAGCGCAAAATTGAAGTAAAAAACCCGACTAATTGAGGGTAAAGGTTCTCTTCCAGGAAGCCGGGGGTTGGTTGCTCGGTTGCTTCGGTTTCTGTTTCGGGAGAATTGGAGTTGGATTCGGATTCAGAATCGGATTTCCAGAGGCGGTCTTTGACCGATTGGAAAAGGCCTTCTGTGGCTTGTTGAGCGGTCTCCTTTTTTTCTTGGTAAATCGTGCTAGGCTTGTAAGAGTGGAGAGTTTGATCAGTGCTTTGGATGGCTTGATAGATTCCAGCTTTCTGCAAACTCCAATCGGCCAAGGAGCGAAAAGGAGCGGCCCAAAAAAGGGCACTGAGAGTTAAAATCAAACAGGTCCCGAAAACCAGACCAGGAACTGAGCTGGCCCAGGCGGTGAGTTTGCCCTTGAAAAAGAAGAGGATTGAGAGAATAATTACAAGAAAGAGAGTAATTTGAATAAGAATGTCCATGGCATAGTTTTTAGGTAATTGCTGTCATCGCAACTTCACTTCGTTTCGATCGAAATGACAGAGTTTTATGTAAATAATTCTAGGGGGTTTTAGAGATAATGGCAATGGATTATAAAGTTCAGGCCCTGGTGTTGTTTTCTCGGGAGATTCGGGAATATGACAGGTTGTACCGGATTTTTTCTCGGGAGCGGGGCTATCAAACGGTGCTGGGAATTGGGACGCGTAAGACCAAGGCCAAACTGGCGGGAGGATTAGAGCCGTTGACCGAGAGTGAGGTGTTTTTGTTGGAGTGTCGCAAGTTGGATCGGGTACGAGGGGTGATTGTGGAAGAGTATTTTCCTAATCTTAAGCAGAGTCTGGAGGCCTTAACAGAGGCTCGAAGAGAGCTACAAGCCTTGGCGCGGTTGTTTCCAGAAGGAGAGCCGAATGAGGATTTTTTTGAGGCCTTAAAAGCTTATCTAAGTTTTTTGGATAATTGGTCGAAGAGTTGTTTAAAAAACTGGTCAAAAGAGAGTAAGCAAATGGCTAAGGAGAGTTTAGATCGGCTAAAAATTCAGGCTCGGATTTTTCGCTTGGGATTGTTTTGGAAGGCTTTGGCTTGGAATGGTTACCAGCCGGAATTGTTTATCTGTAGGCGTTGTCGAGCAGAACTCAAGGGGCAATTAGAGTTGTTCTTTTTTCCGCCAGGGGGAGCTTTCTGTCAAAATTGCGGCATCCAAAAACAAAAAGAGAATCGGCTGTTTGTGAGGATTAGCCCGGACACGGTAAAGTTACTGAGAATCTTTTTTGACTACTCCCACGAGATCTTTTTGAAATTGAAGGTTAACTCTCGGATAATAGCCCAAGTAGAGCGGGTTACTAAGGCGATGATTGAAAGTGTGGAATAGCGTTGGAATTTTAACTTAATTTTAAAAATATGAGTAAAAAATTCTTCCTATTTTTCGTGGGTGCCTTGATGACACTTCTTTTGCTTTTGGTTGGTTACAGAAATCGTTGGCTTGATCGAGAAAAATTTGAGCCTGTTTTTATTAATTCGGATCCAAGAACGGAGGAATCCTTTCTGAAGCCAGGAGATTACAAATTCTCCCTAAATCATGAAGAAAAGAAGCGTTATTACTTATTGCATATCCCGGAGTCCTATGAGGGCAAGTCTATCGATTTAGTGCTTTCTTTTCACGGTGGAATGGGTACTGCTGAGATCCAAAGGGATTATTATGGTTGGGTTAAAAAGTCTGACGAAGAAGGTTTTGCTATTGCTTTTCCTAATGGTACAAGTCGCTTAAAGTCAGGCAAGTTTGCTACTTGGAATGCGGGAAGTTGTTGCGGATATTCTATAGAAAGTAACAGTGATGATGTCGGTTTTGTTAAAAAGATAATCGAGGATGTTAAAGTGAAAGTTAGTGTTGATAAAATTTTTGCAACTGGCATGTCTAACGGAGGAATGCTTTCTCATCGTCTTGCTTGCGAGATGCCCGATACTTTTACGGCAGTAGCAGCAGTTGCTGGAACTAATAATTATGATGACTGCAACCCTAGCAAGCCAATTTCAGTTATGCATATTCATGGCTTGCAAGACGACCATGTTTTATTTGAAGGGGGTTGTGGACCAAAATGTAGAATTGACGGCGAGACAGAATTTGTGTCTGTTCCAGAAACCATAGAGGGATGGATCGGTAAAAATAATTGCAAAAAGGATCCAGAGAGGATTTTGAAAAATGACAAAGGCTATTGTGAGCTATATTCTCAGTGTGATGATGGCACTCAAGTTGAGCTTTGCGTTGCTGAGGATGGAGGACATTCTTGGCCAGGGGCAAAGTTATCGCCTAATAAACCAGAGAGTAACAGGCCTTCTCAGGCATTTTCTGCAACAGATGAGGTTTGGAATTTTTTTGAAGCTCAAAATTAAGATTTCAATTTATGCTAAAAATTCAAAAAAATATTTCCCTAAAAGAGAGGACGACTTTCCGAATTGGAGGACCGGCTAAGTTTTGGGTGAGCGTTAGTCGATTGAAAGAATTGAAAAAGGCCTTAGAGTGGGCGGAAAAAGAAGGAGAAAAGGTATTTGTTTTGGGAGGCGGCAGTAATGTCTTGTTTTCTGATCAGGGGTTTGCTGGATTAGTGATTAAATTAGAAAATCAGTCCCTAGAAATTTCAGAAGCTTCGGACGCTAATAACGGCAAAGAGGCGAAATCGGCCAAAGAGAGCCAAGTAGCAGTGAAGTGTGGAGCTGGTTTGGCACTATCTCGTTTAGTGATTAAAACAGCGGAGCAAGGCTTAAGTGGCTTAGAGTGGGCGGCGGGAGTGCCTGGAGCCGTGGGAGGCGCGGTGCGAGGGAATGCCGGTTGTTTTGGGTCGGAAATGGCGGCGGTAGTAACAAAAGTTAAAGCTTGGAATTCGATCAAGAATGAGAAAACAATACTTTCTCAAAAAGAAGCCCAGTTTGGCTATCGGACCAGTATCTTTAAAAAGCGGCCCGAGTTGATTGTTTGGGAGGTTTTGTTTAAAATGAAGCCAGGTAAGCTGAATGAGATCAAAGAGAAAATAAAGGTTATTAGCCAACAGAGAAAAGCTAAGGATCCGCCTTTGGGTTTACTTTCTTCGGCAGGATCGGTGTTTCAGAATCCTCAAGCACCAATTAAACTTCAAAAGCAGTTTGAAACTGATACGGGTCAAAAATTAAGAATGCCTCACAAGGGCCAGATACCAGCGTGGTGGCTAATTGACATGGCTGGCCTCAAAGGTCTCAAAATAGGAGGAGCGCAAGTGAGCGAGAAGCAGGCTAATTTTATTGTAAATACCGGGGAGGCGTCGGCGGAGGAGGTGATTATGCTGATAGGGACTATTAAGGTGCGGGTGAGGGAGCAGTTTGGTATTGAGCTGAAAGAAGAAATCGAGCTGGTGATGTGAGGCTTTTAAATTTTGCGAATCTCGTTGTTGCCGCCTGCGTTTTGACCTTCACCGTAATAATCATTAGACTTTTCTATAACAATTAAAATCAAGCTTATGCGAGTAAATTATTTGTTTGAGACTAAGCCGAGCGATCAAGAGCGAGATTATTTGGAGGATAAAATTGCTAAGGTGGGTAAGTTGCTAGATGCTAAGCAAGATGACGAGCTAATGGTGGATGTGGAAGTTAGTCAAAATCGACATAATTTTTGGCGAGTGGAGCTGATGGTGACCACTCCCCGTTGGAAGTTTCGGGCCGAGAAGGAGCAACCTACTTTTGTGGAAGCGGTGGATGGGGCCAAGGAGGCCTTGATGAAGCAGATTAGGCGGGAGAAGGAGAAGGTCCGGGATGACCGCCGGAGATCTTGAAGACTTCCCTGTTTGGCGCGCTTCGTTGTCAAAATCTGCGTTTCGCTTTCACCGTACCTTTCAGTACGCCTCAAGCGAAGCCTCGATTTTTCCTAGAATCGCATCCAAACATGAAAGCCTCTGGGATGTGGGACAGGAAAACAGAGTATGGTAAAAAATAGGAGTTGATTATTTGGTGTCTAGTTTATGTTTTTTGATATTTTTTCCATAGAAAAAGCCCGCCGGTGCATTAGGTGCAGGCGGGCTTTTTAACTTAACAACCCATGCTAGCATATTTTGACAATTCTGTCAAGGTTGCGTTGTGATTTTGAGAAGCTTATACTTTTAACTGTAGTGAAATTAAACTTTAAATTAGAGAATTAAGGAAAATTTTGCAGTTGTATTTTAGAGGATAATTTTCTCAATCCCCCTAACCCCCTTTTGTAAAGGGGGAACCGTGACTTGGACGGTTGGTTGTTTTGAGACGATTTAGATTGCAACTACTTTTATTTTTAAGCAATTATGAATCTTTTAGAATTAGTTTTTGGCAATGCCCAGAAAAAAGAGTTGGACAAAAAGGGCCAGGTGGTAGCCCGGATTAATGCTCGAGAGAAGGAGATTAAAAAGTTAACCGATGCTCAAATAAAGGAAAAAACTGCTCAGCTCAAAAAGCAGCTGGAGGAGGGCAAAAAGCTGGATAACTTGTTAGTGGAAGCTTTTGCAGTAGCTCGAGAGGCAGCTTGGCGAGTAATCGGAGAACGGCCCTACGATGTTCAGTTGATTGGTGCAATGGCCTTGCACGAAGGTAAAATCGCCGAAATGAAAACTGGAGAAGGGAAAACTCTTTCGGCGGTTTTAGCGGTTTATTTGAACGCTTTGAGCGGCAAAGGAGTGCATGTGGTAACGGTTAACGACTATCTCTCACGAAGGGATGCTAACTGGATGGGCTCCATCTATAACTTTTTGGGACTTTCTACCGCTTGTTTGAACCATGACGGAGCTTATTTGTATCAACCCAAAAAGCTGGACCAAGATGAAGTGACAGTAGAAATGGAAAATTTAATTCCGGTGGAGCGGAAGGAGGCTTACGGGGCGGATGTACTGTACGCTACCAATAACGAACTGGGATTCGACTATCTGCGGGATAACATGGCTCAAAGCTTAGAACGCTTAGTGCAACGGCCCCTCAACTTTGCTATTGTAGACGAGGTAGATTCCATTTTAATTGACGAGGCCCGAACTCCTTTGATTATTTCTGCTCCTGATACGGAGTCTACTAAGATGTATCAGCAATTTGCCAGCTTAGTGCCACGACTAAAAGAAAACGAAGATTATAATCTGGATGAAAAAATGCGCTCGGTAGTGCTAACCAGCCCGGGGATCGAAAAAATAGAAAAATGGCTGGGAATGGGAAATCTTTATGAGACCAGTAAAATTTCTTATGTTCATCATTTGGAGCAAGCTCTCAAAGCCCATGTTCTGTTTAAAAAGGATCGAGATTATGTAATTAAAGAAGGTGAGGTAATAATCGTGGACGAGTTTACTGGGCGCTTGATGCCGGGGAGGCGTTATAGCGAGGGTCTGCACCAAGCTATTGAGGCTAAAGAAGGCGTAGTGGTTCAAAAGGAGTCGCGAACTTTGGCTACTATCACTTTCCAAAACTTCTTTCGAATGTATGACAAGTTATCGGGAATGACCGGAACGGCGGCTACTAGCGCGGAGGAGTTTGAAAAAGTCTATAAACTAGAAGTGTTGCAAATTCCTACTAACAAGCCCACCGTTCGAGATGATCGACGGGATGTGATTTACAAAACTGAACCCGGAAAATCTCGAGCCATTGCCGAAAAGGTGACTGAGCTTAACAAGAAAGGCCAACCAGTGCTGGTGGGTACCATTGCTATCGAAAAATCTGAGGAATTGGCAGCAGCACTCAAAAAGAGAGGAGTTAAGCACGAGATTTTGAATGCTAAAAACCACGCTCGAGAGGCCCAGATTATTGCCAGAGCCGGTCAAAAAGGAGCCGTAACGATTGCTACTAACATGGCAGGGCGAGGAACCGACATTAAAATCTCCGAAGAGGTCAAAGAGCTAGGCGGGTTGTTTATCTTAGGGTCAGAGCGTCACGAAGCTCGGCGAATTGATAATCAGTTACGAGGACGAGCCGGTCGACAGGGAGACCCAGGAGCCAGTCAATTTTTTGTTTCTTTAGAAGATGAACTATTAAGACGATTCGGAGGAGATCGCCTTAAATCAGTGATGAGTAGGTTGGGATTGCCAGAAGATGAACCTATTGAAAACAAGCTGATCAGCCGCTCGATTGAATCGGCTCAAACCAAGATTGAGGGCTTTAACTTTGACATTCGAAAGCGGATTTTGGAATACGACGATGTAATGAACAAGCAGAGAGAAGCGATTTATCGGCGTCGAAAGGAGATTTTAGAAAAAGAAAGTATCCATGAGAAAGTTTTGGAGATGATTAATCAAGAGTGGGAGATGTTAGTGGGGATGCATACTGCCTCGGAAAATGAAGAAGAGTGGAATACGGAAGAAATTTCCGAAGAGGCGGTTAGTATTATGGGAGGAGACCAGCCAGGACTTCATCAAAAGCTCTTAGATATTAGAAAAAGCAAAAATCTTAATCAGAGCGCTCAAAAGAAGAGTGCTATGATTGAGTTACTTTATGGAGTTGCTAAGCAAGAACTAGGCAAAAAAGAAAAAGAGTCTCCTGAACAGTTCCGACAAGCAGAAAAAAATATCTACCTGCAAACTGTTGACAGTTTTTGGATGGAGCATTTAGATCAAATGGATTACTTACGGGGTAGCATTGGGTTCCAGGGCTATGGACAGAGAGATCCGTTGATTATGTACAAAAAAGAAGCTTATAATATGTTTCAGAATCTTTTGGATTCTATCAATAAGAATGTTGTCAAAGCAATTTTTAAAGTTAAAGTAGTAGAGCAAGACTCGCTACTAGCTTCTTTAATGAGAAAGGCTTCTTATAGCGGAGGAGAGCGACCGGAGCAGTTTGCTTCGGCGGCAGCGGCTAATGGAGTCGGAAGTACCGGTCGATCTCAAAGCGAAAGAGAGCAAAATCAGAACCAAGAGAAACAGGCCGAGCCGGTTAGACCGATTGTGGGTGGTAAGCAGGTGGGGAGGAATGAGCCGTGTCCTTGTGGCAGTGGGAAGAAATATAAGAAGTGCTGCGGGAGGGAAGCGTGAGACTTCCATTTTTGGGAAATTTCGTTGTTGCAATTTCCGATTCTCGCTCACTGTACTTCTCAGTACAGCTCACTTCGATTCTCAATTGCGCCTAGAACTTTCCTAAAAAATGAAAAGCCCTAGGATTTTATTTTCAGCACGGATACCGGAGTATCGACTTTTCCTCAAAGATGAAAGCCTTAATTTGAGTGGTCGATTTTTTTGTTAGGATAAAACTGGTAGAATGCCATCTAAGCAGGAAGGCTCTAAGTAGGGGTTAAGTCGCCTTTTTAACTAGGAGCGAGCTGTCCAGTCTATGACTAAAAAAACAAAAAAACCACAATTGAAATTAAAACATGAGACGCATCGGCATGTGGGGCTAAAATTCGGAATGGTTTTGGCGGTGTTTTTGGGCTACTTTATTTTTATTTCTTGGCACTACGGAGTGAGTCAGGGGTTGTTGATTGCTTGGCTGACCTGGTCGTTTTTTGTGCTATGTACGCCGATTGCGGATGCCGGTTTTTTAATTGATTTTCCAGTGAGAATTCTGTTGGGAATACCAATGCTCATAGCAGAGATTTTGGTCTGGGGCGCGGCGATTAGCTTGAATGTTTATGCTTACTTTTTAAATCCAGATATTTATCAGCAGACCAAGATCCTGGCTCTTTTTAAGCATATTTTGGATCAGCCAGTGCCTTTTTGGCTGATCATTGTTTTTTCTGGATTGGGGACTTTCTTGTCGATCAAATTCGGAGACGAGTTGTTGGATGTCTTTAAACATAAGGATCGGGATTATCACCGAAAGCACCATTGGAAGTGGAAGGCAGTGGCGATGGTGTTTGTGTTTGCGATTATTTTGGTGGTGTATGATTTTTTACTGAAACGACTGGGCGTAGACATCCCCTTGTAGTGGCGGGGCTTTATTTGGCTAAAAAATTTTTGGCTAATCAATGATTCAAAAAACTCAAAAATTAGAAAAACTGGCTCAAGAGATTGCGGTTTGTAAGCAGTGCTTGCTGCACGAGGAGAGGACTTTAACAGTGCCCGGGGAGGGAGACCCGGAGGCAGATATTTTGCTAATTGGCGAGGGGCCAGGCAAAAACGAAGATCAGCAAGGGCGGCCGTTTGTGGGAGCAGCAGGTAAGTTTTTAGAGGAGCTTTTGGCCTCAGTTAATTTGACCAGGGAGCAAGTATTTATTGCTAATGTGGTCAAGTGTCGGCCACCTGGTAATCGAGATCCTTTGCCAGAGGAGGTAAAAACTTGTTGGTCTTTTTTAGAGCGGCAGCTCCAAATTATTCAACCTAAGGTGATTGTGACTTTGGGTCGCCATAGTTTGCAGCGGTTCTTTCCGGGCTATGGAATCACTCAGTACCACGGACGGGCACTTCGACGGGATTTTCCACCACTGGGAAAGCAAGCCTTTTTTGTTTGTTATCATCCGGCAGCGGCTTTGTATAACGGTAGCTTGCGGGAGACTTTACTAGGAGATTTTAAGAAATTACCGAAGTTGCTAGAGGCGTTGGAGGAGGAGTCTTGAATTTTCAATTTCAAATTTTCAAACAATTTTAAATATCAAAATGAATTAAGGCTTAATAAATAGCAGAGCTGGCTTTAGACTCGGATTTGAGTTTGTTAATTTGTTGCTTTAAAATTAATTCCGCTTTGCTTATTTTTTCAAGGTTTGGTATAAAGGATACTAGTTAGTTTTGGTTCTAGTCTAGAAGCTGAAGAATTTTATTTGAGTTTCCCAATTCTCCTGGCTCTCTTTTTGAAAGGAGGAACCGAAAACTCCTGTAACTCCGCTGTTATTCCTCGGCCGGAATAACAGTTCCGGACGCGAACAAACATCCCAATTTTATTTTACATGAGGTTGCTGGGCGAGTAATAAGCAAAAAACCCTGCACTCCGCTGTTTAATTCCCTTCGGGGCGCAGTTCCGGATGCGAGTGCGCATTCCGCACTTTACATTTTTATAAGGTCGCATGGCCGAGTGGTTAGGCAAGGGTCTGCAAAACCCTGTACTCCGGTTCAATTCCGGATGCGACCTCCAAAAAGGAATTTGAAATAGTTAGGCGAGAGCCTGCAAAACTCCTGTAACTCCGCTGTTATTCCTCGGACGGAATAACAGTTCCGGATGCGACCTCTTTTCCAAGGGGCTTCCCTGTTTGGCGCGCTTCGTTGTCAAAACCTGCGTTTCGCTTTCACCGTACCTTTCAGTACGCCTCAAGCGAAGCCTCGATTTTTCCTAGAATCGCATCCAAACATGAAAGCCCTTAGCTTTATGGGCAAGATCGAAAATCAGAACCTCTTGGCCCTTTTTTGAATTTGAAGATCTCAAAGTAAAGATCCTGGTTTTTTGCTAGGATCAAATAGTTTTGCCCGGGTGGCGGAATTGGTAGACGCGAGGGACTTAAAATCCCTTGAGTGCATAACTCGTGCGGGTTCGATTCCCGCCTCGGGCACCATGGTTATTTTAATTTTAAATAAAAATAGAAATTCAAGTGGAAACAGATTTAAATTCTCCGGAGAATGGTTCGGAGAGTCAATTAAACCTAGGGGGCGATAATAGGAAAAATACAGGAGGGAAGATACTAATGGTAGCCACCTTTTTATTTTTAAATAGGTTTCTACTGGCTATTGTAATAATATTTTTGGCAAGAGGCAGAGAATTCTTAGGAACTGGGATTAATCCAGGAGCGGTTCTCCTGGGGTCGTACATTTTTAATTTTTTGCCAGGATTTTCTTTTGCTAATTATGTGATTAGCTGCTGGAGTGATCGTAAAAATAAGTCTTCTCAAGTTATTATTGATTGGATATTTTCTTTCTTAATTTCTGGGATTGCTATTTCATTGACTTTGTTTTTGTTGAGTTTTGGAGGGGCACCTTTTTTTGTGTTAATACCAATTTTTGTTTCTATCTATTTGATAATTTCTCTAATTACGACGCTTATCTTATTAGCTATTTTTAAATTTATACCTGACAAGAAAAATTTTATCTATCTAATTTTCGTAATATTGGCAATTTCTTTTGGTATTGGATCAGTATTGCCTATGGTTATTCCGGATATCCTTTTTGGATGAGAGGGACTAGTTTCTGAAAAAACAAAGATCCCTAAAATTTAAATTTATCTCAAAGCTTTCCCCGTGGGGGTGGAGGCTTTTTTTAGTTGGGCAGGAGAGCCTTGAAAGATGATTTGTCCGCCGGCTTTTCCGCCCCCGGGTCCCAATTCGATGACATGATCGCTAGCGGTGATTAGGTCTAAATTGTGCTCAATTAACAGCACGGAGTTGCCTTCTTTTACTAGAGCTTGAAGAATTTTGAGGAGACGAGCGGCATCACTGAGATGAAGTCCAATGGTAGGCTCATCTAGAACGAAAAGAGCTCGACCATAAGTTTTGCGGCCTAGTTCAGTAGCTAGTTTAATGCGCTGGGCTTCTCCTCCGGAAAGTTCTGGGGCAGCTTGGCCGAGTTTCAGATAGCCTAACCCGATATCCAGCAGTGGTTTGATGCGTTGCCGAATTAAGTCGTGAAAGGCAAAGAAATGATAAGCATATTCTAAGTTCATTTCTAGGACTTGAGAAATATTGACTCCTTGACGCTTAACAGAGAGAGCTTTGGCATTATAGCGAGTGCCCTGGCAAGTCGAACAGGGAGCGGAAACATCTTCCATAAAAGCCATAGGAATTTTTTGCCGGCCTTCTCCTTGGCAGTGCTCACAGCGGCCGCCCCGCATATTAAAAGAAAAGGCGCTAGCCGCAAGGCCTTTTTCTTTAGCTTGAGGAGTGTCGGCAAAAAAAGCCCGGATCGGATCAAAAATTCCGGTATAAGTGGCCACTGTGGAGCGGCTGGAGCGCCCAATAGGACTTTGGCGGGCAATGATTACTTTGCTGATTTCTTCTGAAGATTTACTAAACTGGAGGCCCTGACAATCTTCCAAGGGCTTTTGATTGAGGAGGCGCTTGAGATTGGGAGCTAAAACATCGCTAATTAAGGTACTTTTTCCGCTACCAGAAACTCCGGTAACCGAGATTAGATTACCCAGGGGAATTTTAACTGTTAAGTCTTTGAGATTGTTGCAACGGGCTTTTTGAAGAGTGAGGTGGGCTACCGGTTTTCTTTGCTGAGAGCGAAAATTTTTAGCGTGATCCGGTTTCAAGAGGCGAGCAGTCTCGGTTTCGGTAGTGGTTAACTTCTTAGGCGGACCCTGAAAAACCACTTGGCCTCCTTTGGTGCCTCCCTGTGGTCCAATGTCAATTACCCAGTCGGCGTTTTGAATAATCTCAGTGTCGTGTTCTACTACCAACACAGAGTTATTTTGAGCAGGAAATTTCCGAAGAGTTTTGATGAGGCGGCGAGTATCCTGAGGGTGAAGACCAGCGGAAGGTTCATCTAAAATGTAAATAACTTCACTCAATTGACTGCGCAACTGGCTAGCCAAGCGGAGGCGTTGAAATTCTCCCCCGGAGAGACTGTCGGTACTACGACCTAGGCTTAAATAGCCCAAGCCAACCTCCACCAAATTTTCCAAGCGAGGAGTCAATTCGGCGAGAAATTCTTGAGAGCCCGAGGCGAGGTTTTTAGGATCAACTTTTTCGGCCCATTCTGATAGAGTTTTGATTTCCCAACCAGTGAACTCTACTAAACTAAGGCTGGCAAATTTTACCTTTAAAAAGCTCTCCTTAAGTCGGTGGCCTTGGCAGAGAGAGCAGGTTTTCCAACGAGCGTATTTCTTGAGTTCATTTTTTTGATTCTCGTTAGTAGACTGCTGGAGGCGCTGCTCTAGTTCTGGTATTAATCCGTAAAAAGTTATCGATTCTAGCTTACCGCGAGCGCCTGAGATAGTGAGCTTTTCACCTTTAGGATAACGGAAAAGTTTCTTAAGAAGTCCAGAAGAAATTTTCTCCAGCGGTTGATCGAGGCGGAAGTTATTTTTTTCTGCGAAAGCCTGTAATATTTGCAAGAGGCGGGAGCGAGGTGAAAGCTTACCCAAAGAGCGAGAA
This sequence comes from uncultured Bdellovibrionales bacterium, assembly GCA_964346295.1. Taxonomy (GTDB): domain Bacteria; phylum Patescibacteriota; class Minisyncoccia; order Moranbacterales; family DUUL01; genus CAYFUG01. The sequence continues at coordinate 44,529 of CAYFUG010000003.1, read as the reverse complement.
AGGGGGGCGATGGCACCTTCTAAGATTGAGAGTTTGGAGTTGGTAACCAAGAGTGGCTCTTCGAAAGAGAGGACTTTTCCTAGTCCGGAGCAAGTAGGGCAAGCTCCCTGAGGATTGTTAAAGGAAAAATCTCTTCGAGAGAGAGGATGGAGGCGAAAGTCGCATTGGGAACAGAAGAAATGATCAGAGAAGGAGATTTTCTCCCGGTTGTTAATTAAAGCCAGGGCTTGATTATTGGGGGAAATTGCCAAGGCGCTGCGGAGAGAGTCACTGACTCTTTCGGTATCGAAGTTTTTCCCGGGATGGGTGAGTTTATCGATTAAAATGTAGATTTTACTTTCGGGTTTCCAATCAGAATTATCCCGGAGTTCTTTTAGGGAATAAATCTTCTCTTCGGTATAAACCTTGGCAAAGCCGGCTCGTTCGATTTTATCTAAAATCTCAGCCTTTTTATTCTCTAGATTGGTCGCCGCATTCATCGAAGAACTGCTCTCCCAGGGGGCTAGAATGGCAAGTTGCCTGTTTTTGGCAAGTTGCCTGAGTTTTTCTAGGAGTTCCCCAGGATCAGTTCTCTGAAGAGGAATGTCACACTGAGGACAGTGGGGAGTGCCAAAGTGAGCTAAAAGAGTACGAAAAATTTCGTGAATTTCGGTAGCAGTACCCACGGTGGAGCGGGGGGTTTTGTTGCTGGCGGTTTGACGGAGGGCCAGTGTGGGCGAAAGATTTTTAATCGCCCTCACGCGGGGCTTTTGAAGATCTTGAAGAAAGAACTTTCCCTGAAGAGAGAGGTTTTCCAGGTAGCGACGGAGACCTTCTTGGTAAATGACATCGAAGGCCAGGGAGCTTTTACCGCTTCCGGACACGCCAGTGATGACCACCAGTTGGTGCTTGGGAATATCCAAGTCAATATTCTGGAGATTGTTCTGGCGGGCCCCTCGGATAGAAAGAAATTGTTGGCTATGGGAGGTTGGGAAGGATTTTGATTTGGGCATTAGCTAGACTTGTTAAGAAGTAGAAGAATTATTCAGACTAAAGAACAATGGTATCATGGAATACTCTGGTTGTCTAGTTGCTTTGGTGGCTCGGTGGTTTGGCTTTATTGAAAATATTTGTTGCAATGATTATTCATGAGAGTTGTGATATTAAGAACTAATAACATAAGACTTCAAAGTGTTATGAAAAATAAATTGAGCTTAGATGAGCTAGAGGAATTCCATAAAGGAGCAATAAGGCTTGTTTTTCAATCTTTTTCCTCAGTATTAATTTCTTACAGCGAAAAAACGGAAGACGTTTATTTTAAGGGGATTGAGTTTATTTATACGATAGCAACTACCGCTGGAGTTATAGCAGGATTTGGTTTTAGCAATTGAGAATGCGAGTAATGCATTGTTGTTTTTTGTGGGTGAGTTTCTTTTATTTTTGACTATTATCAAGGGTATAGGTTATTCACAAGGAATTCTGAATGAAAATTATAAAAACTTAGAGAGTTCAAGAAGAGAAGATTTAGATATTTTTAGAAAGCAAGTTGAATTAATAAAGAGAATTCACCGGCAAAAGTACAGGAGTCTTTTAAAAGAGTTCTTTGAGAATAATAATGATTTAATTAAGGATGCCGAGAAGAAGATGTATCGAGAGAAGAAGACAGAAGGCGTAATTCCCGGTTCGGTATTCTATTTTTTGCAATTGGATCCTTATTGCTTTGCTTGTCCTTCTTTAAATTCTGATGCACAAGAAGGGAGCTTTGAAGAAACAAAAACAGCCTCAAATTTAATGAGGCTATTTTATGTTGGAGCGGGCGACGAGAATCGAACTCGCGATCTTCTCCTTGGCAAGGAGATGTTCTACCACTGAACCACGCCCGCTTGGGCTTAAAACTTTTAAATTTAGTGCGCTTCGTTGTTGCAGGCTACTTTTCGTCTCGCCGTACCTTCTAGTACGACTCAAGCGAAGCCTTGCCTGCGCCTAGAATCGCATCTAAATTTAAAACTTTTATATCACGAAAAACTTTCGACCCCAGTTCATTTTTTGTGGAGCCTGTTATTAAGTTCCAAATTCCAATCTTTAACTCCTATTTCTGTGCCGGGGGAGAGAATTGAACTCTCGACACAAGGATTTTCAGTCCTTTGCTCTACCACTGAGCTACCCCGGCAGTAGCCAAACTAGGATTACTTTAGCACTGTGAAAAACAAAAATCAACCTTTTTGAATAAAAAATAAGACCCCCAAGAACAGTAGCTGTTTCGGAGGCCTTATAGTTGCTCTGAAAGCACTCTCTTAATATAGACCGCCATTTTACCCTAGAGAGATAAAATGAATATGTGAGAGTGCTAGTCTGGGGGAGGAGAGCGGAATTGCCGGGATTTGTTTTTGTTGTTGTTTTCCCAGCTTTGTTTTGGAATTTATTTTAGTTATCTTTTCTTTTTGTTTTCAGTTAAATTATATCCCTAGATGGCCATTTCTTCAAAAAATCTTTTCCACAACTTCCAGAAGGGTTTTCCACTGACCAAGAGCCTTTAACTCAAGCCCTTCAGGTGTAATTCCTGATAATTAATTCCTCGCTTGTGGGTAACTATCAACAATAAGAAATTATTTAAAATCTTCCCAATCTTCCTAGCTTTTTTTACAAGAGGGGAGGTTCGCTGAGACATTCTTAGAAAATTTGGCTAATTCTAAGTAGCTTACTTCTAAATCTTGCGGTTGATTTGCACTAATGAGCCAGAGTTTAGTTATTTTTCTTCTCGTAGGAACCTTCAAATACCTGATACCAAAAAACCCTTCTTTCTCGACTAGGTTCCGGTTCATTTTCTGGTTCTTGATTAGACTCTCCGGATTCTCGCAATTCTTGAAGCTTGGATTGGCGCTCTTGTTCTTCAATTTTGGCCTGTTTTTCCTCAAAAGTTTCTTTCTTCTCTAGCACCTGATTCAATTTTTCCTCATCAGAGATAACTTCCTCTAAGATATCTTCTTTGACATAAGAAAGGTCGGTTCTGCGAGTTTCCCAAAGAGCTATTTGACCGATTTCGTAAAACTTAATCCCTTCAAAGCTTTGCTCGTGATCTCGAGGAAGTCGGGGTTGTTCTTTGTTTTTAAGTTTTCCGATGGAGAAAAATACGCAATTTCGATTAAGATCCTTGCGGAAGGTGATTCGATCAAATACTACCTCCGGATAATAAAGAGCTCCTAGGTCTTCATAGGGGCGGAGATATTCTCCGGGAGCGTAAAAACAAGCTTTCTTTCCTTCTTCTTTGGCTCTTTGGGCCATAATATCGATCACTGTTCTCATTTGTTTCATTCCTACTAGATCATCTTGTTTGAGCATTAGGCGTCGAGCGTAGAATCCACCGGAGAGCTCTTTTTGATTTTCTAAGGTCCAATACCAATAGCCAATAGCATAAAGGTTAGCTATTAGTAGCAAGCTAGCGATTGCGCCCATAATCCAGCGTCCTCGTTTTTTGTTTCCGGGGCTGTAAATAGCTGTAAAAACTAAGGCCAGACAAGTAAAAGCCACTGGAGCTACCATTAACCAAAAACGAGGTTTAAGGACTGTGAAGGCCATTTTGGTATAGAAGGCTCCAAAGGCTCCCATCCAAATTAATACCAAAAAAAGAAAAGCTCGCTTAGACCTTTTTTCTTCCTCTCGGAAGAATCTCCAGCCCAACCAAATAATAAAAATTAGCCCCAGTAGAAATCCGTAGCGGAAAATTAAGTAATCATCATCTCCGTAAGAAGTTAGCATTAGGGAATAATATTGACCGTGTAAGTCTAAGGATTTAGCAATTTTGGCTCGCAGGGGATGCTCCTCGGATTTGTGAGTGAGGGCGTAAGTGAATTGGCTCCAGTTATCCCATTCAGTGTGGATTTCACTTAGAAAAACGGGGATATAAAAAAAGGCTAAAGTAGCTAAGGCGCCTACCCAAAAATACCATCTGATTTTAGTAGGTCGATAAAAAATCCAAAAACCAAGAGCGGCAACAGGCAGCACCAAAAGAGCGGTAAAGTGGAGTTGACTGGCTATGGCATAAGCCAGAGCTGCTCCTAGGAGCCACCAGCCACGCCGCTGAGGGTTTTTGTCTACCGCTGCTCGATAAATTCCAGTGAAAAACAATAGCAGCCACAAAACCAATTGATTAGGATTCCAGGCGAATCTCCCATATTGAGTGAGCATGAAAGAAAAAGCAAATAGGCCGGTAGTGATAAAGCTGATTGGCTTAGTAAAAAATTGTCGTAAAAAGAAATAAAAAAGACCAATTGCCAGCACCGAGAGGATTAAATCGGGGTAGGCTAGAATGTGGGGTTCAGCGCTTTGGAAAATGGCGGCACTAACATATTGCATGTAATAAAAAATAGGTCCCAAGCGCAGATAAGTACCGGCTGCTCGAGGTCCTAGTAGCGGCAAGCGTCCCGGTCCATCTTTTAAAATCTCCCCAATCATTCTGGCGTCTCGAGCTTGATCTAGCTGAAAATAAAGAGTATCGGAAAAATTCCAAGCCCGGACCCCAAAAGCGGCGATCATAAGTAAAATTACTCCCCATCGATAAGGGTGCTTTTGAATGTTAGTTTTAAGTTTAGAGAAAATGGCCATGAATTTTAGAGACGGGTTAGTCTTTGTTAGGTGGGCTAATTAACAGCAGATCGTATTTAATCTTCAAATTCCTTTCCTTTTCATTTGGCTTTTTAAAAACGAAAACAACTTCGTAGTCGCCCAGGATAATGTCTTCCAGGGTGGCTCCTATTAAGGATGCTTGGTAGTAGCTTTCCTCTGGAGAGTTGTCTAGCTTTATTATTATTTCTTGATCTTGACTTTCCACTGCAATGGTTAAGTACCAAGGTGATTTAGTCTGATCAGAAACTTCAAACTTCCGGACGGTTTTTTTGACAAAGATTTGGAGGCGACGACGGGTTTCTTGGCGGGCCTCGTCTTTCATCTGCTCGCCTTTAAATGCTATTTTCTTGGCAAAAAATTGTATAATTTCTCCCAATGATTGAACTATAAGTGCTTATTTTTTACTTCAACCTAACAAGAAGTGAGAATTCTGAAATAATCAATTCGAGTCTTTGGACACTATTTGGCGTCGCTGGGCTTCTTTAATGAGGTGCTCTAAAAACTGAGGAAATTTCATTTTAGCCGCCGCCGCAGCTTGAGGGGCTAGGCTGGTGGCGGTCATACCGGGAATAGTATTAATCTCTAAAAAGAAAAATTCTTTGGTATCCTCCTTCCAAATGAAGTCGGCTCGAGCTAAATCTCGGCAATCTAGCGCCCGGAAAGCTTTAAGGGCTAATTCTTGCACTTCATCTCTAACATTTTCAGGGATTTCCGCGGGGCAAACTTCTTTAGTGGCACCAGGCTCATATTTGGCTTGATAATCAAACCATTCGGTTTTCTCGGGAATAATTTCAATTACGGGCAGTGCCTCTGGTAACCCTTGACGAGTAATCATGGTGACAGTCAATTCGCGACCGGGGATAAATTGTTCTAAAATTACTTCTTGACCATATTCAAAGGCTAGCTTAAGTCCCGCTTGGAGCTCTTCAGGAGTTTTCGCAATGCTCATGCCCACGGAGGATCCTAATTCCGTCGGCTTAATAACGATGGGCAGGAGTAGTTCTTCTACTAATTCTTCAGTTTGGTATTCTTGCCCTCGGTGAAGAGCCACATGTTTAACTACCGGAACCTCAGCCTTTTCTACCACCAATTTGGCCTTGGTTTTATTCATGGCTAAGGCGCTGGCCAGGCAACCGGAAAAAACATAAGGAACTCCCAAGACATCTAACATTCCTTGTATTTTTCCATCTTCTCCTAAAGGTCCGTGGAGGGCGGGAAAAACCAGGTCAATTTTTCCATCCAGACAATCTTTGGTAAATTTTTTCAAGTCGTCCCGAGGATCATATTGTCGAAGGTCGTACTTTTCATTTTTTTCTAGGGCTTTAGAAATTTGCTCCCCGGTTTTGAGAGAGACTTCGCGTTCTCCAGATTTTCCGCCCTTCAACAAGGCAATAGTGAGATGCCCTTCTTCGGAAGTGGAGTTCTTTTTTTTGAGGAATTTTTCTAGCATGAAGGCAGGATTAATTTTAAATTTTAAAACAATTTTAAGTATTTTCAATTTACGAGTAGTTCTAAATAATTCTTCTTGAGTAGGGTTATTTCTAGAAATTTCTTGCTATTGTCATCTCCATCAACACAAACTCTCTAAGCTAAAAAACTTTTTTGACTTTCAGGTAGCGATCTTCTTTGCCGCCTTTTTGGGGGAAGAGATCTCGAATTTGCTCTTTGTTGGTCTCAGGCTCTTCGATTACTTGGTCCTGACGGAATTGATTTTTAAAGTCGTCTAAGAGTAGGTAGTGATTAAAATCTTCCACATCAGTGGCCTGAGCTTCTTCTAGGCCCTGAAAAGCCTCTAAAACCTGGCTGATTTGAGCAGAAAACTTTTCTATTTGTTCTTCAGAAAGCTCCAAGCGAGCCAGTTTGGCGGTTTTTTCGATTTCTTGGCGGGTGATTTGAGAATTTTTTGACATAGTGCGGGGGACTTTTAATAAAGTCCTTATTTTCTGATTATAGTTTAGTCTGGTCTGGGTAGAAGTATTCAACCCGAAATACTTTTGCTAGCAGGGTGGCAAATGTTCTATTCTTAAAGGTTATTTAAAAATGGGGCTTGCTTTGAGCTCTTAATTCGTTGAGTTCTTTTTTGAGGAATTTAATTTGCCGTTCCAATTCAAAAATTTGCTGAGTAGTTTTTTTGTCAGCTTCTTCTATTTGATCTTTTTCCATTCTAGTTCGGTCAAAAATTTTTTTTAGTTGTCGGCGGCGAGTTTGATGTTCATCTTTCTTTCGGGCGAGCTTTTTTAGGTCAGTTTCTAGCTCTAAGAGTTGTAACTCTTTTGCTTTAAGCCGATTTTTCATAGCACGATCGTCGTTGGCGTTGTTTGTGGGTGAATACATTGGCGTAGGGAAATTTTTAATTTCAAATTTTTAATTTCAAAACAATTTTAAATAACGGAATGTCGAAATACGCTTGCTTTTTAAAGTTTTTTTCCAAGCAAGCCCCTGGCAAGGATTTACAAGGAGTCTGATTGGAAAGGTTAGTTAAGTTGCCCGATATTTTCTCCCTCTATGTAAAGAAAAGCCCTATCACGGCCTGCGGTGCCCTTAACCTTCTCCCATCCCCCGGAGCCTTTTTCTTGAAGGGTTACATACTTAATCATGACCCCTGCTCCAAAATCATATTCTGAAATAGACTCTCTTTCTCTAGCGTTTATTTTTTGTTTCATGTCGGATTATATCCGCCTTGAGGGTGTTTCTTTTCTTGGCATTTTGTTCGGCTTCTTCTCGGGTAATATTTTCAGGAATGCGAGTCTCTCTTTCGGGCGTTGGAAATTTTTCACTCATAATTTTTTTTTGAATTTAAATTAGTTATTTCGAAAATATCTCAATTTCAAGGCGCTGGTCGACCTTTGGGAAAATCCAAGCGCTTTGATGTCTGGAATTTTTTAAATGGCTATTTTTTTCTTTCAATCACTTTTTTGCCGCCGAGGTATTTTTGCAAGACTTGAGGGATTTTAACACTGCCATCAGCTTGCTGATGATTTTCCAGAATGGCAATCAAGGGGCGGGTGGTAGCCAGAGCGGTATTGTTAAGCATGTAGACGAATTTTTTGCTGCCGTCTTTGGCTTGGTATTTGACATTAAGGCGGCGGGCTTGCCAATCGACAAAGTTGCTGGCGCTGCCGGTTTCGCCGTAGTCTTTGCGAGAAGGAATCCAGGCTTCCAGATCGAACATTTTGTACTTGCCGGGGCTCATGTCGCCAGTGCAGATTTGCAAAACGCGGTGAGGAAGTTCTAGTTCTCGGTGGAGCTCTTTGGAAATTTCCACCATCTCCTGGTGCATTTTATCCGCTAGTTCAATATCAGCTGGACAAAGGCAAACTTGCTCGACTTTCATGAATTCGTGGACCCGGTAGATACCTTTGGTGTCTTTGCCGTAACTGCCAATTTCGCTGCGGTAGCACTGAGAGAAGCCGGCTAGTTTCATCGGGAGCTGCTCTTCTTGGAGGGTTTCACCTTGATAATAGGCTAGTAGGGAGGGTTCAGCGGTTCCGACTAAAAATTTGCTCTCCTTTCGTATGGTTCCATCCGCTTCTTTGTCAGGATTTTCGATTTTGTAAATTTCGTCAGTTTCTGGATTGTAGTGGCGACCGGCAAAGTAACCACTGCCGAAGAGAACATTTTCTCGCACCAAAGTAGGCGGAATCATTGGCAGGAAGCCTTTGAGGGTTAGTTTTTCCATGGCCAGCATCATCAGGCCCAGGTGGATGCTAGCAGCTTCGTTTTTGAGATAGTAGCCTCGATAGCCGGAGGTTCGGACGCCTCGCTCAAAATCGATCAAATCTAGATCTTTGGCAATGGTCATATAATCTTTGGGCGCAAAATCAAACTGGGTTGGTTCGCCCCAGCGTTCCACCTCGACATTTTCGCGTTCGTCCTTGCCGATGGGAGTGTCTTCGGAAGGAATGGTGGGGACGCGGACAGCTAGCTCCATAAATTGATCCTCCAGTTGACTCAGAGCGGCTTCTTTTTCGGAAATTTGAACTTTGAGATCTTTGCCTTTTTGAATCTGTTCTTGACTGGGGCGGCTGCCTTTGGCGCTGGCGGCTAGTTGATTGCGCTGAGCGCGAAGGTCGTCGGCTTCTTTTTGTAAAGTGCTTTTTTGGTTGTAGATCTCCAAAAGTCGTTCGAAATCCAAGTCGATATTTTTTTGTTGGGCGGCTTTTTTGACTTGGTCTAAATTTTCTTTTACGAAGTTTATGTCGATGATCATGGGATTAATTTTAAATTTCTAATTTTAAATTCTCAAGCAATTTCAAATATTCAAATGATTGAATATCCAAGTATTCTCAATCCCCCTAGCCCCCTTTACGAAAGGGGGAACCAGAAGTTAAGTCTAATGTAAAATTATCCCCGTGGGGAGTAACAGGTGGTATAGAATTTGATGTTGGAGGCGTGGTTTTTCATTGGGAGTTTTTGCGTGGTTAGCGGCGCAACAGGTTATGCCTCTGCGGCCTCGGATAGTTTTCAGATTTGGCTTAATTTTAGCGAGTGGAAGGTTGGTTGTCAATTCTTTGAGCTATGATTGTTCTGATATGACCTGCTCTATTAAATGCTGGATTTTGTTTCGGTGTAGCTGGCCTTTGCCGATTTTATTAGCGTCAAGGCTGCTTTTATTAGAAGAATAGGCTTAATGGAAAAAATGTAATGCTATTTTCTTGAATTTTCATTTTCGAACCGTAGCGTTATATTGGGACTCTGTAGTATTATGCAAATTTTCATGCATCTCGTTTACTTCTTCATTCGTTAGCGTTCGTTCAATATGACGATAAACAATTCGAAATGTATAGCTGATCTTATCTTTTCCAAATTTTTTGTCATTTTCATATTCATCAAGAATCTTCATTTCTTCAATATATTGATCGCTAACAGTATCCCGAACAGTATCATAATAAGCGTTTAAATTAAAACTTTTCTTGTCCACAACAAAAGAAATGTCTCGAACAACTGGAGGATATTTGCTTACAGGCTCGTAAGTGTTGTTTATATTTTCCAGTTGCTTTGTAACCCGCTTGTCTTCTGAGCGGAGCAAGCGAATATCTGGAATTCTCATTTTGAGCATAGCTAAACGATCTACGCCAAAACCAAAAGCCCAACCATTGTAAAGATCCGCATCTATTCCCAAATTTCGCAAGACTTGCGGATGAACAATGCCAGCTCCATTTACCTCAACCCATTTATCGTCCCAAGCAATATCCATTTCAATGCTAGGGTCGGTATAGGGAAACTTGTCTACGCAAAACTTCTCTTTAGCTTTTTTTCTAAGTAATGAATGGGTTACTTCAGAACAAATGTTTTCTAAATCAACTTGCGAAATTTTTTTAATATCTTTACGACAAACAAACAGCCCATCAAATTGGTGGAGAACATTTGAATGTTGCCAGTCAATCTCGTCTCTGCGGTAAACTTTTCCATAGCTTAAAGCTCCCACGGAGCCGTATTTTTCTAGTTGTTCTTTAACTGCAGGAAGATCAAAGTAATATTTCCACATCAAGCTAGTATGAGGTCTTAAAATATTTTCATCATTGACATAATAAGTGTCGCTTGCGTTTCTTGCAGGATGATCTTTTGGGAAATTGAATAAATCAAAAACGACCACAGGAGAAATGACTTCCGGAGTGTCAATAATGTCAAATTCTTGAAAACTAGGTAAATTTATCACTGTTTTAATAACAGCGTTGAGTGGGCTATTTGTTTTTCGAGTTAAATCTGATAAGGCAATATATCGCTTAAGGCGTTCCGCTTCTGAGTCAAATCGTTTTTCGAGATTTTTAATGAGCTGCTTCTCTTCTTTCAGCGGAACAGAATAGTGTGTTCGTTTTAAGTGCTTGGCTTGATACATGGTTTTTATGATTAAGAAAATTAAATCAATAAAAAAAGACCCATTTTCGTGGGCCTTTCGTTTAGTTTAAGTTTATTTTAGATACTTAAAAAAGGCCCGCTTTGAAAGGGTAAAAGAAGCTAAAAAATAATCCAAATTGTAGTACTTTTTTAGTACGCATGCTTGAATTGTAATATATAATATTGACTTTGTAAAGAAATAGGCTGCTTTGTCTATTTTAGGGCCGTAACCTAAGTATCCTTGGTAACTACGCATTGTGCGAATCAAGAAAGGTTTTAGTGTGTTGGGAGTTGACTTGACGAGGATATAGAAGGTTAAGTGATTATGTTAGGCCAAGATTCCGGACTTTTACTTTACAAAATCCGGAATGACAAGTTTTTAATCCCAGCTAGCTTGGCCGTTGCCGGTGATGGGAATGGGGTCGCCGAGGTAAGTGGGCTTAGTGTTCCAAAGGGCTTCCCAGCAGGCTTTGACGACGGCGAGAGGCTCACGGAGGGCGTTGAGGCGGGCGGTGGCGTAGATGTGGCGATCGGCGATTAGGCCGCAGGCTTCGATGCCAATGTCGTCGGCCAAGAAGAGGGCTCGGGGGAGATGGAATTCTTGGGTGACGATGATCAAAGAGTCTACCTTAAAAACTTCTTCGGCTCGATAAAGGGAATCCCGGGTATCAAATCCGGCGTGGTCAGTGAAGATATCTTGGGACGGAACGCCTTGTTCCAAGAGGTAATCACGGACGGCGCCCACTTCGTCATAGCCAGGGCGGCCATGGTCGCCACTGATGAGAATTTTGTCAGCTCGGCCGGCTTGGTAGGCTTCTAGAGCGGTGATAGCGCGATCTAACAGAATGTCACTGAGTTGGCCACTGGGGTAGACTAAGGCCCCTAAAATTAAAACAGCTTGGGCTTGACAAGTCTTTTCCGGGTCCGTAAAAAGGCGGTCTTCTTCCCCAGCTTGAGAGACGCGGAAATTGGCCCAAGCGGCAAAGAGCAGGACTAAGCCAGAAAAAATTAGAGAGACTAAAAAGGCTTGAAAAATAATTTCACGAAAGCGAGAAGGAGCGCGCTGCTTTTGTTTTTTGCTTGGTTTTTCTTTTGAAGTTAGCATGGTTTGGTGTCGGATAATCAGGACAATTAGTTAGCCTTATTGAAGCACGAGGAAGAGAGACTTGCAAATTTTGAGGAATGAATTATGATTTTCTAAGTATAAATCTCCCCAACCCTCTTTTGCAAAGAGGGAGCTACGGAAGCCGAGGTGGCGAAATTGGTAGACGCACCAGCCTTAGGAGCTGGCGGAAGCAATTCCGTGGAGGTTCGAGTCCTCTCCTCGGCACTGGTTAGTTTGTAGTTTTTAGTATGAGGCCGTCTCCTGGTAGAGGGGAAAGTTTAATTTTTGTTTATGGAAAAGGAAATTACGATTGAAGAAAAAGAGGCAGGAGGGCGGATTGATAAGTTTTTGGCTGTTAAGTTTCCGGACTATCCCCGGAATTTTTTTCAAAAAGAACTGGAGAAGGGGGCGGTGCTGCTAAATGGCGAGATGGTTTTGTCGCGTCAAAAATTAAAAGTGAGTGATCAAATTAAATTAGAGATTAGTGAATATCCTCAAAATACTTTGGAACTTAAGTCTCAGCCGGAAATAGAGGTGGAAGTAATTGCTGGCAATAAAGACTTTTTGGTTATCAATAAGCCGGCAGGAATTTCGGTGCATCCCTCTTGGAGTGAGCAGCAAAATACTCTAGCGAATGGCTTAATCGCTCGCTTTCCGGAGCTAGAAGGAGTAGGAGAAAATGAATTACGGCCGGGAATTGTTCACCGGTTGGACAAGAAGACCTCCGGACTGATCTTGGTAGCTCGGAAGCAAGAGAGTTTCTTAGAACTTAAGAAACTTTTTCAAAATCGTAAAATTATTAAAAAATATCAGGCAATTTGCTGGGGTAGAGTAAAAAAGAAAGGAGTGACAAAAGGCTTCATTGGCAGATCTCGAAAATATCCTACTCGTCAAGCTACTAGTAAATATCCAGAAAAACTAATCAATCCCAAGTCGGCTGTTACGGAAATAAAGCCTTTAGAAAGTGGGAAAAGAACTAGTTTACTAGAAGTCGTCCCCCAGACCGGACGTAAGCATCAGATTCGAATTCACCTCCATGCCTTAGGGCATCCTATTGTGGGAGACGATAAGTATGCCTCGCAGCGAGTGGCTAGATTTAACCGGATTTTTGATAGGCATCTTTTGCATGCTGAATCACTAAAATTTTCTTTTCAAGGAAAGAGTCATTATTTTACTACTTCCGCTCCCTTTCAAGGACTAGCGGAGATTAATCGAAAGATAAAGTCTTTAGGGGGGTAGACGAAAACTAAAAGAGAAGGGTTTTTACATTTGAAAGTTTATGCTATAATTCAAAAAGATGTATTTACTTTCAAAAAAGTAAGGAAGTAAACAAAAAATAAATATCAAAAAACTAAGCAATGTTTGGCTCTGATGATAAAGCAGCTGCTAAAGGCGACCAGCAATCACAAAGGATGACCTCCTTGGTTTTAGAAGTGGAAACAATGCAAGGGGATTTGAAAAATCCGGGAAGCGTTTCTACTATGTCAGTGATGGTGCCAGCTAGTGGTTTTGATAAAAATAAGTTTTCTGGAAAAGGGGGATCTAGGGCTGGCTCGGTTGGCTCTGGATCCAAAAGCTCGGACTCAGGAAAAACTCAAATTCAACCCCAAGGAAGCGGGAAGAGTCCTTTTTTGGAGCAAAAAGATTCTTCTCAATCCTCTCAAGCAGCGAAAAATTCTGATTCTACTACCAATCAAAAAAATAAAGAGGGAGAGAGTTCTGGTGCCGCTGAGCCTTCTGGTCCGACAGAAACGGGTTTCGCTATGAATGGGAAAATGGCCCCTCCTCCTAAATTACCAGATTTAGAAGGTGGTCAAAAACCAGCACCTTCTCTCTCCGGTGGTCCAACTCCCCCTCCTCCCCCTCCCTCTCCACCTGTTAATTCGGGAGCAGCGCCGGGAAATCTTCCTCCAAAGCCTTCTGCTACCATTGAGCCTGATAAATCAGTTGGTTCCGGAGGAGGTAAAAAGAAAAATGTCTACGATGATATTT
>CAYFUG010000003.1:0-30892 GCA_964346295.1 uncultured Bdellovibrionales bacterium | reverse complement strand
AGGAGGTAAAAAGAAAAATGTCTACGATGATATTTTCGCGAAAGCTAAAAATAAAAAAAATCAAAACACTACTGGCGAAGGGAGTGGTGGTAAAGGTGATATTTTAAATAAAGTTCCTAGCCGTAAATTTGACAATGCTCCTGCTGGCCAAGGATCTTCTTCTCTAGGGGCCAATAATACCATAGTCACCAAGGGCGGATCTAGTACTTGGTTAGTAGTAGTGGCAGTATTAGTAGTTTTTTTGACCTTAGGGGCGGGAGCCTATTACTACTTCTTTATGTATCAAACTGGGATGGGAGTGGATTCCGATTTAACCCAGGAAACTCCCGAACCTTCTGATGAATTAGAGCAAGAAGAGTCAATGGAGGAGCCGGACATTACTAAAGGACTTAAATTAAGTGAGCCTTTGAGTTTAAGAATTACTGATCCAAGTAATTTTGAAGATGACCTAAGTAACTTCATTGATAACCAAGAAGCAGCGGGAGCTGATTTGACGGAAGGGATTTTTATTAAAGTGATTCCGGGAGGAGATCAAAAGGCTAGTACTCAGTTAATGTCAGGTTTAAATTTAGAATTAGGTAATCTAATAAATTCCTTGGGATCGGATGCCTGGATCTTTGTTTCAGAGGATTCTTTAGGAAGAAGCCTTAATGTTAACTTGATATTTTCCTTGGCTGCTGGGGTGACTAGTCAAGATGTCAGTGCTAAAGTAAAGGCGCTTGAGTCTCAATTGCCAAGAGAAATGCAAAGCTTGTTTATATTCCAGGGAGTGCCACCTACAGTTCCTTCTAGAGTAGCTTTTCAGGAGAGTCATCTTTCTTCTGGGATACGCTTCTTTAATTATATCCAGGGAGATCCTACTACTTCTGTAGACTGGGGCACAGTGAGTTATCAGGGTGAGGATTTGTTGTTTTTTTCCACCTCCAAAACTTCTACCAGTATGATTTTGGACAAAATTAGTATGGATAAGGGTGCGATTAGGGGCGATTCTGGTAGTATTTACAGTGAAGAAGAAGAGCAGGCCAGGGCAGCTTCTTTTTGTAAGGGAGAGTCGCTTGGCTTTCTTTCTGATAAATTGAGAGCTTGTGAGCCTATGACCTGCAACTTTGATCACCTAATGACTGGCGAAAGCATGCAAAGAGAAATAGTAGGGATGGTTGACGGAAAGTGTCAATACAAAGAGGAAACGCCGGGAGATGGAGAGTTGATTTGTAATTATGACGAGGACTTAAGAAGTAGAGTTGCCGATTATTATTGGGCGCTTATTAACGCTGATAATGTTAGCAGTAGCTCTACTCCGGATGGAGGATCAGAGACCAAGATTGATGGGAAGTTAGTGGATGATCCTCTAACTGAAGCCATTGATAATGGATTCTGTGAGGCCAAGATTTCAGGTTTTTAGAAAAATACAAAAGCTCTTGACCACCAAAAGTAAAGGTGATAGAATACGCCTGCCTTCAGTTAAGAAGGCTTTAGTTCTTTATCAAAAACTTCTATTTTCCTTAACAGCAGAAGAATTCCAATCGCGATTTCCCCCTACTCGCGATTGGACTTCTTCTGCTGTTCTAGCTTGCTTTTAGTGAGCTGGAAGTCAGCCTTCTTTATACAAAAACAAAAACAAAAAAATCTACGCAAAAACAAAGGCTACTTCAGCAAAACAAAAATAAAAGCAAGTCCAGGTTCTCCTGTTTAAGGATTAGTAGAAGAAAAAAACATGTCTTTTTTTCTGCAGGATAGACATGTTTTCGGCGAGAGTCCTTCTCTTTTATTTTGCTTTCTAGGCGCACATTCTCGTCTAGAGAGACTCTTCCTTGTTATTTTGAAACTAGTAATTAGGCCTTACTTAATTTCAAAAAATAAAACAAGGTTAGTTAAAGAAAAAGAGTCGTAAAGATTAAGCCTAGAGCTTAATATCGTGCGCTCAAGAAGACTTAGAGCTTTCGCCGGAAAACCGGGGCGGCAGCCCATATAATCAAGTATTAGGGGTTAGTTGCCCCGGTAACCATTTTCGGGGGCTCTGGGACTTCCAAATTTGGAAAATTTTGGTGTCAAAATCTGCGTTTCGAATTCACCGTACCAAGACAGTACGGCTCGCTCGAGGCCTCGATTTTTCTTAAAAATTTCCTCAAACTTGAAAGCCCTAAGGTTTTATTTGAGTAAAAGCGAAACAGTGGAATAATTAGATTTTTCTAGTTATTTGGCTGCTTCGCTTTTTTATTTAGGTGAATTCTAATTTTGAGGCATTGCGAGATTAAGAAGAAAGTTCTAAATTTGAGGAAGTTGATTTAACTCAAAAACACTAAAAAGGATGTTGTGGAAGAAGCTTTTTTTAGGTTTAGTTTTTATTTTACCTTTTTCTTTCGCTTTGGGACCGGCAGAGGGGATTGATTTGCAATTAACGCGGGCGCTGGTCCCGTTGTTGTTTTTGCTGTGGCTAGGGGAGAACTTGCTCAGGCGGAAAATTGTAGTTGATTCCAAGGTGCGATTTTGGTTATTGCTAAGCTTTCTATTGATTAGCGTGCTTTCTTTTTTTTGGGCAAGTGACGAAGCACGAGCTGTTCGGAAAATCTTGTACTTGTTTTCTTTAGTACCAGTTTATTTGACAGCCCATGATTTCTTTAGTGACCCTGATTATAACTTCAGTACAGCTTGGTTTTTGAAGGTGGTTTCTTGGAGTGTCCTAGTTTTGAGTTTAGTGGGACTAGCGATTTTTAGTTTACAATGGTCAATTGGATTAGATCCTACTTTAATTTTATTGAGGAAATACTGGGCGCCAATGTTTTTAGGAGAAGCCTTTTCGGAGGTAGTATTAGCTTTCCCTAGCTGGTTGGTGAATCTTTCGGGGCGCACGGTGATGAGAACTTTTGGATCTTTTCCCGATCCTCACTTGTTTGCGTTGTATCTTAATTTAACATTACCTCTGGTGATCTGGGCTTATTATCGTTTCCGAAAGTCTTTTTACCTTATGATAGCAAGCTTGGCGTTAATAGCGAGTTTGCTGTCTTTTTCTCGAGCGGCCTATTTTTCAATTTTGGTAGCTGGTGTTTTCTGGCTTTTTCAAAAAGAAACCCTTCGGTTTTTACTGCAAAAGCAAGTCTGGTTGGTATTGGCGGGGTTAGCAGGCGTGCTTTTTTTCGCTTTGCCTAATCCCTTATGGGGGCGTTTGCTTTCTTCTTTTAATCTCTCTGAAGGCTCTAATTCTGGTCGATTAGAGATGTGGCGGGCAGGGGCTCAAGCGACTTATGAGCATCCTTGGGGTGGGGTAGGAATTGGTAACTTTGCTAATTATGTGGATCCGGAAGCTAATTTGCGGAGCCCAATTTACGCGCATAATTTATTTTTGGATTTTGGGGCGGAAACCGGCTTTGCTAATGCGCTGGTACTCCTAGCTCTAGTTTTGGCGCCGGTGGGAGCAGTAGTTTTTCGGAGTAATCAGGCTTCGATACCAGAGCGTTTAGTCGCTACTAGCGCGGTGATCTTTTTGGTGCATTCATTATTTGAGACACCGATTTATTCGGTGCGAGTTTTTCCTCTGTTTTTAGTTATTTTAGCTATTTCATTTAGGCCTAAAACTTCCATTTCTTAAAAATTTCGTTGTTGCCACCTTGTGTTTTGTCTTCACCGTACTTTTCTAGTACGGCTCAGCCAAAGCCTCCCTGTCTGCCGACAGGCAGGGGAAGCGCCTAGAAATTTCCTAAAAAATGAAAGTTTTATTATTGTTTAGTAGTAAATTCTTGGGGATGAAAAGGATTGCTAGAAAATTTGGCAAGTTAGAATTGACTGGGTTGGTATTTTTGCTGCTGCCGGTGTATTTGGTGCGGATTAATCTGCCAGGGATGGATTCAGCCAGTGTGAATTTATTGGATTTGCTTTTATTAGGGGCGATTCTGGATAACATGCGGCGCTTGGGCTGGTCGAGCTGGAAGGGGGGTAGCTCTAGGTTTTGGCGAGATGATAAATGGTTGGGATTAGCTTTACTCTTGATTATTTTAGGCCTGGGAATTTCTTATTTGATCAACCTGAGTGGCGAAAATTGGACAACGGGATTGGGGGCTTTAAAAAGCTTTTTAGTCCTGCCAATTTTACTGGGGTTGATTTGGCGCTTACGGTTGGGTCAAGAGCCCTTAATCAAAAGAGAGAGGCTGATTTGGAGTAATGTCTTTTATCCGCTGATGGCTTTGGCGGGGTTTTTAGCTATGGCAGGGGCGGTAGCATTTTTAACTGGATCGCCGGGGCGAGGGGGACTGACTTTTGATGGGCGCTTAGAGTTGTGGTGGGATTCGCCTAATCATCTGGCGATGATTCTGGTGCCTGGCTTGTTAGTGGGGGCTTTCAAACTTGGCGCGCTTTGGTGTTGCCACCTGCGTTTCGTTTTCACCGTACCTTTCAGTACGCCTCAAGTGAAGCCTCGGCGTCGCCTAAAATCGCACTCAAATTTGAAAGACCTAATTTCGAAGAGTATTCTATGGGCTCTTTTTCTCTTGATATTATCAATAGCGCTAATAAAAACGGAGTCGGCGGGGGCGTTGGGGGCGCTGGTTTTGATTGTGGCTTTCAAACTTGGCGCGCTTTGGTGTTGCCACCTACGTTTCGTTTTCACCGTACCTTTCAGTACGCCTCAAGTGAAGCCTCGGCGTCGCCTAAAAATTTCCTCAAAAATGAAAGCCCTTAAATCTGATGAGAGTGGAGAAGGAAATGGGGAAAAGAGAGTACGATTAATTGTCCCCCTACAGCGGTTTAGGTGGTTGGGGGCGGCGGTGATATTTTTGAATGTTGTAAGTCTGGGCCTAATTTTAGGGAGTAGTTTTTTGGCTCAATGGTCAAACTATCAGCCGGTTAGCCCGCCGACTTCTGGGGATTCTCGGGTGGCAATTTATCGAGCGGCGAGTTTAATTTGGGCTAAGGATTATCATTGGCTGACGGGAATTGGGCCGGGCAATTTTCAAGAGGAGTATTTGGCAGTCCAGCCTCACTTTGAGCATTATCCGCAGTGGGCGGTGCCTCACGCGCATAATAATTGGATGCATCTCTGGCTAGAAGGGGGGGTTCTTTCCGGACTGGGCTTTGGTCTCTTGGGGGCTTCCATTTTTGGCGCGCTTCGTTGTTGCAGGCTCCGTTTCTCGTTCACTGTACCTCTCAGTACAGCTCACTCTGATACTCGCCCGCGCCTAGAATCGCACTCAAAAATGAAAGCCCTTCTGGAATCTGAAAAGCTAAAAAGAGAATTTCAGAGGAAAGAAAGGGGTGATTTAGGTTTTAAAAAAGCCGTCTTGGCTGGAGGTGGGGAGGCGGGAGCTTTGGCTGCTTTGATCGTTAGTTACTTTTTGCTGCATGGGCTGGTGGATGCGACCATTTGGCAGAATGATACGGCGGTGATTTTTTGGGTGCTGGCGATTGGGTCTTCCTTACTTTGAAAATCTCGTTGTTGCAAGCTTCGTTTAGCGCTCACCGTAACCTTCAGTACGTCTCGCGCTAAGTCTCGCTTGCGCCTAGAGTTTTCCTAAAGCGAGAAAACCCTTGACGGTTTATTGAGGAGGATAGTCGCATACTTTAGAGTTGGAGTTTCCAAGGCTTCTTGATGATATCAAGCGCCTCTCTTAAGTCATTTTCAATAGTATAGTCAGCGTGCTTTTCTATGCCAAAGCGAGGACTGACTGCAATGCTGAATCGGGCAAACTCAAAGATGCTGCGGTCCGAAGGAGAGTCCCCTAGGGCGATAGTTTCTTGGGAAGAGATGTTAAGGCGCTGGAGGATGGCTTTGCAATCTTGAAGCTTAAAGTCACTCCCGCTGTAGGACTCCTCTGAGATACCTGCTAGTGCTCCTTTTTTGATTTTCACATCGGAGCCAACTAAATAGTCAATGCCTAATTTTGTTTGATAAAGTTTCAAAAGAGGAAGGATATTTCCAGAGTGGACTATAGAAATAATCTGATTAGTTTTTAGGTAATCAAAGAATCCCCAGGCACCTTTTCGTAAAAAAGTAGTTAGGAGTAGCCTCCAAAGATCGGTAAATTTTTTCAGCGGATAGACCTTGAAGAAGATTGATTCTTTTGATTAGAGGGGTTAGGCCAGGAGATTTCCCTTTTTGAATGCTTTGGAGCCCAGCTTGCTCACTATGGTGTTTTTGACCGGCTAAATCAGCTAGCCAGTCCAGCATGCTTTGGGTAGTAAGAGTGCCGTCAAAATCAATTAGAGCAGCTTTTATAGGGAGTTTTATCATCTCAGAGTTAGCGTTAAAGTTTATTGTTTCTGAGCCCTTCTAGCTCCTCCCACACTTCATCTGGAATAAAAATTTCTTTTCCCAGAGGGCTTTGGCCGGGGTAAATCCAGGCGGAGATGATACACTTCTTTTGGCCGGATTTTTGATACATCACCCAGGCTTCTTTTTGGGCGCTTTTGGTGTCTTTGCGTTTCATAACAGCGACAGTATCTTTGGCGATCCCTTCTTCGCAGCGGTCAGGGTGGCGAATAATTCTCTTAATTAAATTAGGGCTAAGACCATATTGGAAAAGTTTTCCTTTGGCATGGAAGGTCCAGTGATAGCGGAGGCTGTCTTTAGGAGGTTGGAACTGCATTACTATTTTTTAGGAAAATATCTCACTCCCGGGAGGCCCTTGAAATCGCTGTCTTGAGTCCAGAGAGTGGCTTGGTGTTTTTGAGTAGTGGCGTAGATAAGACTGTCTGCCATAGGAAGGTTAAATTTCAGGCTTAGATGAGCGGCTTCTAGGGAAATCTCAGAGCTTAATTCGATCACCTTGCCTTGCTGGAGATGGGCGGCTACAATCAGGGCAGATGTTTCGTCTCTTTCCTTTAAAACTTTTTTGAAAACCTCAAAGAGAATCACCGTGGGGACAATAAGGTGGCTAGTATCCTCGATGGGCTTCTTAAAATGAGCGGCATTTTTGGTGTTGGCAAAGTATTCTAGATAGCCAGACGAATCCACCAAATTAAAACAATTATTTCTTTGGTTTTTCATAATTCTCGATCTTCTCTTTTAATTTTAGTATCAATTCCCTCTAGAAATCCTTGTAAATTTTGAATTGATTGCAAGGGGATGATTTCAATTCGGCCCTTCCAGGGGATGATTTCTACTCGAGTGCCGGGAATTAGGTTTACTGATTCTCGAATTTGCTTGGGGATGGCAATTTGAAATTTAGAAGAAACGATGGAGGTTTTCATGTTTATTTTTCAAAATTATTATCGATCCTTATTTTGTAAAAATTTTAACTAAAATTCACTTTAATGTCAAACAAAAACGGTGATTTTCAAATTCCTAAAGAGGTTCAAGAGCGGGTAGAAAAATTGCGCAAAGTGATTGATGATTTGCGGTATCGGTATCATGTTTTGGATGATCCAGAGGTGACTGATCAAGACTACGAGCCGCTAATGGAAGAGCTAAAAAACTTAGAGGAGCGCTATCCAGAGCTTCAGACGGTTGATTCTCCAACCCAGCGAATTGGGGGAAAGCCCTTGGATAAGTTCAGAAAGGTGCGTCATAAGAAGCGTCAGTGGTCCTTGAGCGATGTTTTTTCTTGGGAGGAGTTGGAGGAGTGGGAAAAACGAGTGATTAAAATCTTGGGATTAAGCGAGGAGGAGGCGCAGAAAGGGTTGGAATATGTGGTGGAGCTGAAAATTGATGGCCTCAAGATCATTTTAGATTACGAGGAGGGTCTGTTAGTGCGAGGAGCGACGCGAGGAGACGGAACGGTAGGAGAAGAGGTGACAGAAAACATCAAGACGATTCAAAGCGTGCCGTTAAAGTTATCTAAGCCGTTAACGATGACAGCAGTGGGAGAATGTTGGTTGGGAGAGAGCGAGTTAAAAAGAATCAACCAAAAGCGTCAAAAGGGAGGAGAGGCTCCTTTCGCTAATTCTCGGAATGCGGCTGCTGGTTCCATTCGGCAGCTGGACCCTAAAGTTGCAGCGGCTCGTAATTTGGACTCTTTTATTTATGAGATTGATGAGTTAGAGGCTGGTGGCGTAGCTATTTCCGCTCAGAAAGAACCTCACTCGGATCAGCTAAGATCCCTCGCCCAAATTCGGGATGACAAAGCTAAAGCGCCTCAAACTCAATGGGAGAAGTTGCAGTTTTTGGAAGAGTTGGGTTTTAAAGTGAATCAGCAGTATCAACTCTGCCAAAATCTTTCGGAAATTCAGGATATTTATCAAAAATGGAAGGATCGAGAAGAGACTAAGGAGTACGGGATTGATGGTTTAGTGATTAAAGTAAATCGTCTCGATTGGCAGGAGCAGTTAGGTTATACCGGAAAATCGCCCCGCTTTGCAGTGGCTTGGAAGTTCCCGGCCGAGAAGGCGACTACGGTGGTGAAAGATATTCGGGTCCAAGTGGGACGAACGGGGGCACTAACGCCAGTGGCAATTCTGGAGCCAGTGCGAGTGGCGGGGTCGACAGTCTCTCGGGCTACCCTGCACAATGAGGAGGAAATTAAAAAGAAGGATATTCGGATTGGCGATACGGTGATGATTCAAAAAGCCGGGGATGTGATTCCGGAGGTACTCAAGGTAGTTGAGGATTTACGCTCAGGAGAAGAAAAGGAATTTGAAATGCCGGAGAGTTGTCCGATTTGTGGGGGACCGGTAGAAAAAGAGGAGGTGTTAGATAAAAAACAGGCTCAGAGTGCTGCGCACTACTGCAAAAATACTAGTTGTTTCGCGATTGAAAAAGAAAAAATCACCCACTTTGTCTCCAGAAAAGGTTTTGACATTGAAGGGCTGGGAGAGAAGATAGTGGAGCAGCTGATTAACGAAGGTTTGGTAACTCGGATGGCGGATATTTTTTATCTCAGAAAAGGTGACTTAGAACCGCTGGAACGATTTGGGGAAAAATCAGCCGAGAATCTAGAAACCGCAATTGAGGAGAGCAAGCAGGTGGCTCCCGAAAAGTTTTTATTTGCGCTGGGGATTCGTTATGTGGGGCAAGAAAGCGCAATTTTACTACTGCGAGAACTGTTGAGCAGTCCAGAAAAGCAGTCCCAAGTGAGGACTCCCGGGGAGTTAATCCAATTCGTAGGCAAGTTGAGTTTGGAGGAATTATTGGAGATTAACGGAGTGGGAGAGCGGATGGCCGCGAGTTTTCTGAAGTGGTTCGGAAAGGAGGAGAATCAGCAGGCCTTGGAACGGATGGAGCAGGCGGGAGTACGATTAGAGTGGGAGGAGACCAGTGCAGAAATGGAAAGTCGAGTTTTAGAGGGGCAGAAAATTGTAGTGACCGGAACTTTGGAGAATTATTCTCGAGAAGAAGCTAAGGATTTGATTCGAAAAGCCGGAGGAAACCCCACTTCTTCGGTGAGTAAAAATACTAGTTTTGTTCTGGCAGGATCTAATCCGGGGAGTAAGGTTGAGAAAGCCCAGGGATTGGGGGTGAGGGTTATTAGCGAAAGGGAATTTGAGGAGATTATAACTTCCTCATTTTGAACCCCGCACCAGGATTTCATCCAATGCGGGGCAAGATTTTGGCGTTACTCCTTCCGCTTCTCGCTCACCGTACCCTTCAGTACACCTCGCTCAATGCTCAGTCGCGCCCCTGCCTGCCGGTAGGCAGGTAAAAATTTCCTAAAATGAGAAAGTTATAAGATGACCAAGAACTTCATTTTAGCTTATATTTCGATTCTAGCGCTTTTCTAGCTCTTGAGTTGGGAAAATTAAATTGAGGGATTAAAACCCAGAGTACTAGTAACCCAGAACCCAGGATACCCTTGTCAGATTTTTTTGAGTCGGGTAAACTCTTAAAGTAATACCCTAACTAGTATTCATGAGTAAAACTATTATTGGTTTGGTAGGAGAAACCGGGGCCGGCAAGGACACTGTAGCCGAGTATCTCCGGGAGGATTACGGTGCCAAGTTAGTGCGTTTCGCAGATCCGATTAAAGAGACTCTTTCAATTTATTTTGATAAGCTTTCCAAGGCCGACCAAAGCTGGCTGTACTTGGTTTTTAGAGCACGGTTTGGAGATGATATTTTAGCTCGAGCAATGCGTAAGCGGGTGGATGAGACTTCTGGCTTGGTGGTGATTAATGGTCTAAGAATGCCGACTGATTATGATTTTGTAAAAAGTTATCCGGACGCAAAAGTGCTGTATGTCACGATTGACCAGAAGATTCGTTGGGAGCGAGTGGCCGGTCGGGCAGAGAAAAGCGATGATCAGATTACTTTTGAAAAATTTCAAGCTCTGGATAACCAAGAGACGGAAAAACATATTCCGGCTATTGGGAAAAAGGCGGATTTTACTATCAATAACGATCAGGACCTCAATTATCTTTTGAGTGAAACGGATCGGTTTATGAACCGTTTGGGGGTGAGTCGAAAGTTCCCCGAGGTTAAGGAAGAGCATGAGGTGGTGGGGGACATTCCGGAGTTTGATGTTCCTAAACACGAAGAATCTAAATAGTGCGAATAATTTATAAGGTTAATTTTATGAAAAAAAACACTTCATTTTTCTTGATTGGAGTCAGCTTAATTTTAATTGGTTGCTCTGGTCAATCATCAAGTAAAAATAAAGATAATGATCAATTGAAAGAGCTGAAAGCGCCTGTTATGACTAATCAAAATCTTCCTGAAACCAGCCAAGATGTTGATTTTAATGAACCAGAAGACGCCTATTTTGATTGGCAGACCTATCGCAATGAAGAATATAAATTTGAGTTTAAATATCCTAAAAGTGATTGGAGGTTCAGTGAGAATGAGGATTATCCATATTTAGGAGGGACTTGGTATGCAGAAAAACCTGGAATGACAATCTCAATGTGCATTCACCCCGATAGGTGTCAAGATTCTACAATAAGGATAAGTGTTATAGAACAAGCTGGGATTGATTTTGTGATGGATAAAGAGAAGGAGTTTAGTTATTTAGAAATTGAAGACAGTCAGTTTCTTGGAAATGAAGCAAAGATAATAATTATGTCGGAGTGGAAAGAAATTATTTTTGAGAAAAATGATTTAGTTTTTTTGATTGGCGGTTGGACAAAACCAGACACTGAAGAGGCAAAAGTTTTTGAAAAATTGACTGATAGTTTTAGAATTTTAGAGTAACTTTAAATCAAAAGCATGATTTTCTTAAAGCTAGCCCTGCTTATTTTTTTATTAAAGGCTAGGGACTCTCTTGGGCCTCGTTATTGTGCCTTCATTTATGCCTTCCCTGTCCTTTTTTTAGGTTTAGTGTCTTTGCAGTCGGAATCTTCTCCAGCTCAAGATTTTGAGTCTCCTTTTATGGCAATTATTATTCTGACTTTGATTTTTTTTCTAGTTTCTTGGCTCTATTTTTGGCTTTTAGATAGACTAGAAGGCTCAGTTTGGTGGTGGGTAGTTTTATTTGGTGGTGGATTTTTATTGATAGTTTAGTTTATTTCGCAATTTTTGGCTTAATCTTAGTATTGTATGGAGGGTGATAAAAACAATTCCGGAGATAGCTTTCTTTGGTTGGATGAATATGCAAAAGCCCTCTCGGAGGGCTTTTTTAGAACATTTAAAAACCGCCTACTGTGGTTAGGGGGTGTTTTTTTAGCACTTTTTTGGTTAGCAGAGGAACTAGGAGCCCAGTTGTATGTTTATCAAAAAGCAGTAAGCCAGGAAATTTCTTTTAGCTGGAAGATCATCTTAATCTTAGGGATTGTTGGGTTGCTTGTTTGGCTATTGTCTGTTCCTATTCGGCAAAAGCTAGTCGTTTTACTAAATTTTACTCAAGAAGATGACGAGAAGGAAAAAGAGGCGAAAAATTTAAATTCTCCCAAGAGCTCTAATACCGAAGAAAAGGGAAGCACCCAATTTTCAGAAGATAAACCGAAGCGTTTTTACTGGAAGAGCCTCTTGGAAACCGATCGGGCTATTCAGAAAAGGATAATCGGACTGGATTTATTATTTTTATTACTAATAGCGGTGGCATTACTAATAGCGGCTTTTCCGAGTGGCATCCTGATGATTTACGAAAAGGAAGTGGGATTGCAAGTCACTACTTTGCTAGGAGTTATGTTTTTCTTACCAATTTTTTTGGGAGCATTTTTAGTTAAAAGGTTGGCTCTGATTAAAATTTCTTTGATAGGATTTCTTAGGATTTCTACGGCTCTAGAAAGTGCCTATTTAGTACTCCGTTTTAATTTTACCGAGACTGTCAGATTAGTTTTTTCTTTGCTAGTTTTTTACTTAACTCAAGGAGGAGTAATTTTCTTGCTTGCGAGTCCGTTTTTTTGGCTTCTAGAAAATCTTTTTGCTCAACTTTCTTTAACTTGGTTTAGCCAAAGTTCTGGCTTGTTAATGGAAGATTTTTTTAGTTCCTGGGAGCTGTACCCTACTCTTTTTGTGGGAGCTTTTTTTCTGATAGGAGCTAGTTATTTAATTTTTTTGAAGGGTTTTTTTGTGACTTGGGAATTAGATTTCTGGTTGTGGTGGCTAAAAAGAATAAGTGGAGCCAAGAGAATGAATTTAGCTTGGAAGGGAAGTCAGCAGCAGGCATTGATGGGGCAAGATTCTTCTAGTAAAGAGCCCGTTTCCAATGTTCGGTCTTGAAAGGAAACTATTTAAAGCTGAATTTTTCTACTGTAAATCCTAAATTTAGGCTGCCTGTTTGATGGTAGACAGGCGAACCCCCTCAAATTCATTCATAGTAGATTAGGTTATAGCCCTCTTAATTTTCCAAGTTCTCACTCTAATATTATGAAATTTTCGCTGAAGAGCAATGGCTCCCAGAAAGTCTCAAGGTTTTAGGGGGAGGGATATTTGTTGAATTTAAGGAATTTCATTTTCAATGGTTTGTTTCGATAGTTTCATTTTTAAGAGACGAAAAAAGAGGCTCGAGGCCTCATTTTTTTGGTCGCACTGCTTTCATTTTGGCAATCTGGGAAATGTTAAGATGGAGAGCAAGTCAGCTTTTAACTTCCTCTTTAACCTCAATAAAGGTTTTTTTAGTTAATCTTCCTGTGTAGAGCCGCACTTTTTTAGTGAAGAAGGAGACAATACCCGCTTTCAAGGAAATTATGGTATCATCGGCGGATTGCTTAGTGTTGTTACCAGCTCGAAAACGACTCCCTCTTTGACGAATTAGTATTTGACCAGAGTTAACTTTTTGACCACCAAATTTTTTAACGCCTAGATATTTGGGACGGGAATCTCTTCCCCAGTCAGTAGAGCCACCAGCTTTTCTATGGGCCATAACATTTAAATCTTAGTTCTTAGGTTAAGTAGTGAGCGAAATGGTTGAGACTTGTTAAAAATACAATTTCTAGTAATAATGTAACTAGTTAGGTTGGTATCTTTAAAACTGCAAGCAATCCTACATAAAGTTTTAGATAATGTCAATGTTGAGCAAATTTTGGTCAGAATATGGTCAGGTTATTTTAACTTTTGGGGCTATTATTTTGGTAGCCGGGTTAGCTTTTCGGGCTGGGCAGAATTATCAAAGAACCCAACAGGCTGCTCAGATTAAAGTTTCTCTCAATAAATTAGAAGCTGCTAATCCAAGGGAAGAAAAGTTGCTAGCCTTAGAAGAAACTCTTAAAAGAGAGGGAATTGATATCACAACTGATTTTCAGAATAGCAATGTCGAAAGAACTGATTCCAATCCTTCTTTTAATTCTTCCGGATCCATTCACTCAGAGAACAACCAGGAAAGCCGGGAGTGTAGTTTGGTAGGGTCAAAAAATTCTGATAAATATCATACTTTGGATTGTCAGTGGGCAAAACGAATCAAAGAGGAGAATCGAGTTTGCTTTAAAAGCGTTCTTGAAGCCGAGAGTCAGGGGTATCAGCCAGCTAAATGTTGTCACTGATATTATTAACATTGACATTTCTTTGTTATTGTGATAATAATAACAGTAAGCTAAATTAATTCTAAATGGCAAACTTGGTTTGCGTTGGATTGCTTCTAAGTTTAATTTTATCCTCTTCATTAATTTTGTTAAATTTGAGAGGCCCTTTTGATTTAGTTAGTTATGATGCCAAGAAATAGATATTAACTAGGTACTCTAGTTATGCTTAGTATGCTTAAAAGGGGTGGAAGAAGTTTTGCAAAAGGAATTTTATTATAATTTATTCAATTTAAGTCACGTGAAGGCAACTAAATCTATTAAACCCAAGAAAGAAATAGTGATTGAAGAAAAAGAAGATGGAATTTTTTCTGGGAAGAAATTAGAAAGTGGCCCCGGAAATCTAGAAACAAGAGAGGGATCAACGGATACGGTTTTAGATATTGTTTCTGCGGAGTTGTTACAAAAACTAAAACCTCGTTCTCGAGACATCTTAAAAAAGCGGTTTGGCTTAGAAGGAGGTGAGGGGAAGGTCTTGGATAAAATTGGCCAAGAATTTAAAATAACTCGAGAGAGAGTTCGTCAAATTGAACTGGATAGCTTTAAGAAATTGCAAAAGGCAGAGAAGGGAGAGGTTTTTGGGGATATTATTTTTAGAGCGTTAGAAATAATTGAATCCTCTGGGGGTTTTTGCGAAAAGGGATTTCTTAGGGAGCGGCTCAAGAAAAATATTACTCAGAAAGATCGCAATCAATTAATGTTTATTCTTAATAGCTCCAGTCGTCTTAGTTACAAAAAAGATAATTTAAAAATTAGTGGTTTTTGGTACAATGAAGAAGATAAGGAGCTGGGCCCTCAGGTATCTAGGGCGCATGCTTTTGTATTGGATTATGTTAAAAATTCTAAAAAATCTCATTATCCGGAAGAGATTTCTGGGCACTTAAGCACCACGGAATGGAAAGATTTTTTTAGTGGAGAGCGGGGAAGAAAGCGTTTAGATATGATTTTACGCTTGAGTAACATAATTGAAAATAATATCCTAGGAGAGTGGGGAATCAGGAGTTGGCGTAATATTTCACAGAGAGGATCCAGGGAAAAGGCTTACTTAGTTTTAAAAAAATACAAAAAACCGCTCCATTTCAAGGAAATCACCAAATTGATTAATCAGCACTGGGGGGAAAAAGAAGCTCTTCCTCAAACTGTTCACAACGAATTAATCAAGGATAAGCGTTTTATATTAGTTGGAAGAGGAACTTATGGTTTAGAGAATTGGGACTATTCTGGGAAAACTGTCCGAGAATTAATCCGAGATTTTCTTAAAAAGCACACTCAAGCCTCCCAGGAAGCAGTGGTTAATTTTGTGCTCTCTAGAAAAAGAGTTAAGCGTAGTACGGTTTTAGTGGCGCTTTCTGACAAAGGTAGTTTTAAGAAAAATGGTAGTGGATTTTTTGCTATAAGATGAATTTTGATTCCACCTTATTTTTTAAAAAAGAGAAGAGAGAGGGTTAATTGGTGATTTTTTATTAACTTGGAAAACCTTACCCCTTATTTATTACAGTTGAAACAAAGACAAAGACAATTTCCGGAATATTAGAAATTGGATAGGCAAAATGGGGTATTGCAAAGTTGACGATTTAAGGCTAATTTTATTCTAAGAATTGGTAATAGTTGTTTTTCATTGTGAATTTCAGAGTAAAGATTTAAGTCTGAAGCTAAGAAGCAATGCAAATGGCTTAATTGACTAGAAACAATGAGTAAACCTCCTGAAAATCTTCCTTTTGAGCCTAGTTTTTCTCCGGAAGAATTTTCTCAGTCCTCTGGTCCTGATAATAATCATTCTCAGGTTTCGGCCGCCGATGAAGCGGCTGGTTTTTTATCTCAAGCAGATCAAGTTTCAGAAGAAAGCTTTGAAGAGCCTTCTGTGTCAGAGGGGGAGGCGGTAAAGGAAAAAATAGAAGGGCGAGAGCAAGGGTTTCTAGGTAAAAAAAAGCGGCCCAAAAAACCTCGTCCCTTAGGAGCGCAAGGAGAGACCCTATTGGTTATTTTCGGACTTTTGATTGCGGTAGTCGGGACAGGTGCGTTTTTTATTTATTGGCTGGAGGATGTTCTTTTTTTGCAATTAATCGCCGCTATTTTTATGAATTTCTGGTGGTTAATTTTGACCCCAATGGTATGGCTTATTTTTGATAATTTATGGGGTGAATATCGGGTTTTGAGGTTTGTTATACGGCAGAAGTATATTTTATTAGAAATTGTGCTTCCTCCTGATGTGGAAAAGAGTCCTAGGATCATGGAGCAGGTTTTTAGTGGATTATGGAGTTTCAGCACTCTTAATAAACTAGAACAGTATTGTGGCTGGAGGCCGATGCAGGATAAGTATTCCTTTGAAATTGCTTCCTTGGAAGGCTCAGTCCACTTTTATATAAAGTGCACTAAAAGCGGTAGAGATAATGTAGAGGCTCAAATTTATGCCCAGTATCCTACGGCAGAAATTTTTGAGGCCGAAGATTA
The DNA here is from genome assembly GCA_964346295.1 of uncultured Bdellovibrionales bacterium. Lineage (GTDB taxonomy): Bacteria > Patescibacteriota > Minisyncoccia > Moranbacterales > DUUL01 > CAYFUG01. The sequence goes on along the minus strand of CAYFUG010000003.1, from coordinate 14,627 downwards.
CACTAAGAAAGTTCCCTTAAATCTTCCTAATAAAAATTGGGATGTCTGGGGGTCTAGTATAATGCCCTTTGATCACGAAGCGGTTCCTATTCGTACATATCGTTATTTTATTGAAGATGTCACGGGTAAAATGGTAGACCCCTTATCATCTCTAGCGGAAGTATTCTCCTCTTTTGGTAAAAATCAGTATGGTTGGTTTCAAATTATTTTTACTCCTGACTCCGAGCCTGGCTGGCTTCCTAAATTCAAAGAATATGTAAATAGCATTTTAGAAAAATACGGCGCTAAAATCTCAGAAAAAGGAAAAACGAGTGCTCTAGGTAATTTTATTTCCGAGTTAGCAGTTTTGCCAGGAAACGTAGCGAGAGGGGTTTATAGTAATGAACTAAGTGCTCCTGCTAGCATGGGAGAAGAGGAGTCTTCTGGGGAGGGTTTTAATGTTAATAAATTGCCCCCCGGAGAGCAGGACAAATTGAAAGCAATTCATGATAATATGACTAAGCCGGCCTTCAAGACTGCTATTCGCTATGTGTATTTAGGTCGTAGAGAAAATTTTAACAAAGCTGTAGGGGTAGCTGGTCCGATGGGAGCCTTGAAGCAGTTTTCCATTAGTAATATGAATTCTTTAATACCAGAGAATAATACTAAAACTTTTGCTAATTATTACTTTACTAACTCCCGGCTAACTTATCGAAAGAGAAAAATTGTTCAGAATTATCGAGATCGAGACGCGACCGGAACCTATTTCCATTTTAATACCGAGGCATTGGCTTCCGTGTTTCATTTTCCCGATATGAATGTTACTGCAGCTGGATTGAGAAAAGTAGAAGCTAAGAAGGGTCAGGCCCCTACTAATGTGCCCGGCTCGATAATTCATCCCGAGTTCAGCTAAGGTGCCGATTTTTTAGTGCTAAATTCTGGCTTACTGGGTTTTCCGAGCCATAATTTTATTCGACTGGATAAGTGATTGAAAAAATATTAAACCAAAATGAATTCAGAAGAGATTAATTATTTTGCTAAAACTAATTTCCGCAACAAGGAGGTGATTTTTGGTATTAAAGAAGATGATCGGCGTCGGCACTTTTATTCCATTGGGAAGACTGGAATGGGAAAGACCAACATGATTCAGAATATGGCCATTCAAGATATTAGAAGAGGGAAGGGAGTAGGGATTATTGATCCTCACGGAGAATTTGCCCAAGATTGTTTGCGATCGGTTCCTCGAGAGCGGATTCAAGATGTCATTTACTTCAATCCAGCCGATTTGAATTATCCTATTTCTATGAATGTCCTAGAAAAAGTTAGTCCAGAAACTCGGCACTTGGTAGCTTCTGGGCTAGTAGGAGTTTTTAAGAAACTCTGGAGTGATTCTTGGGGCCCTCGACTGGAATATCTTTTGCGAAATGCGATTTTAGCACTTTTAGAATGCCCTGACGCAACCTTGTTAGGGATTAATCGTCTTTTTATCGACAAAGATTATCGAAAAAAAGTGGTCGATCAAGTGACTGATCCAGTCATTAAGTCGTTTTTTTTGGACGAGTTTAGTAAGTATCAAGATCGTTTTTTGCAAGAGGCGATTGCTCCTATTCAAAACAAGGTCGGTCAATTTTTGTCTTCCGCCTTAATTCGAAATATTGTTGGCCAAGTTAATTCCTCTTTCTCGATGCGAGAAGTAATGGATCAAGGTAAGATTCTTATCATGAATTTATCTAAGGGAGCGATTGGAGAAGATAACAGTAATCTGATGGGAGGTTTGATGATTACTCGGCTTCAGTTAGCAGCTATGAGTCGAGTGGATATTCCAGAGTATCAACGGAAGGATTTTTACTTATATGTAGATGAGTTTCAGAACTTTGCCACTGAATCTTTTGCTAACATTCTTTCGGAGGCTCGAAAATATCGATTGTCCTTGATTCTTGCCAATCAGTATGTGGCTCAACTAGAAGAAAAGGTTCGAGATGCCGTTTTTGGTAATGTGGGGACAATGGTTTCTTTTAGAATAGGTGGCTTGGATGCGGAATTCTTAGAGAAAGAATTCGAACCTACTTTTACTGCTATTGATATTGTTAACCTAGAAAAATATCGTGTTTATCTCAAGATGATGATTGATGGAGTTACCTCTAACCCTTTTTCGGCCACTACTCTAGCTCCGATTGAGTTAGAATCTACTGAATCCAATACTCAAGAGGTAATTGACTATACTCGTTCTCATTATGGCTCTACTAAGGAAAAAGTAGAGGCGGAAATTCGAGAATGGAGTGGGACCAATGATCCTTTTGTGGCAGAGAAAATTTCTCAACTGGCAGGAGATAGAATTGTTGAGTCGGAAGATGACGTTGGTGGCGGTAAAGCTGGTTTAAATTTGGCCAAAAAAGATCGTTCAAACGAGAAGCTGGTTGATGATTCTAAAGGTAAAAATATTTCCGAGAATCAAGAGGGTAGCCCTTCTGAATCAAAGATTAAGTTAACTGCTAATAATCCCGGCGATTCTGGTAAGGCAGGAAGAGAGCCGCACCGAGCTGATTGTTCGGGATGTGGAACGGTAGTAGAGGTGCCTTTTAAACCGGATGGAGTGCGACCGGTATTTTGCAAGGATTGTTTGAAAAATTATCAAAGAGAGCGAGCGAAGCTGGAAGGTGGTCAAAAGGAATCATCTGATCAATCAGGAGCTAGTAGTAGCAAAAGGAAAGGAAAAAAGAAGAAATAGATAAGCTATTTTTAATCGAGGAGTTGGGGTTTAGGGGAAAATGAGTTAAAATGAAAAGATAAAATATTTGGCGATACTCGCCTATAATTTTAGCAGAAAAACAAATCTAGGCGAGAAATCTGGGGTGAGGAGATGTAAGGCCGAGATTTAAAAAGGCAAGCCCATAGTTTCTGGTCTCCGCTTTAGCGAAAACTTTAGTCAAGGATTTTTATTTAATCTTGGTTTGCTCCGAGATTAAGATAGTTCTATTGATGAACTTATATTCAAAATATGAAAGGTAGTAAAAATAAAATTTTAAAGGGAGGGATTTTAGGCTTGATGTTGCTGTTATTAGTTATTTCGTCAGCAAGAGAAGTTAAGGCGGTAGTGCTGGATGAAGGAGGGCGAGCAGTAGAGGTAATGGAGCCGGAAAAACTTCAGGGAAATTTTTTACGGCAAAAATTTTCTAAGCAAACAAAGCCTATTGATGAGGTAGGAAATTTTGATCTGAACGAGCATTCTCGGACTCAATTAGCCGGGCGAGCGGGGAGTTTTTCTAACTCTTTAAGTAATCCGGCTTTTTGGCTGTTGGCGCTAGTGGTTTTTATGGTGGGACTTTCTTGGGCGGATTTAAAAGAACGCTGAGATGGGTGGGGCCTCCAAATTTGGAAAATTTTGGTGTCAAAACCTGCGTTTAGTTCTCGCCGTACGTTTCAGTACGCCTCGAACTAAGCCTCGATTTTTCCTAAAAATTTCCTAAAATTTGAAAGATCTGAATCTTTCACTGTTTCGTTGCTACCTGCTTTTACCGTACTTCTCAGTACGCTTCACTTCGGTTCTCAGCCGCGCTCCTGCCTGCCGGCAGGCAGGTAGAAGCGCATTCAAACTTAAAATTCTCAGTACCGTTATGGATCTTTTGGTTTCAGGGAGTGTTCTTGATTGGGGGATTAATTTCAGGGGAATAAGCGCAATTTTTTATGATAACATCTGGAAAACAACAAGTAGTCGATCAGCAGTTGGATTTGACCTTGCGACCCCAAAACTTGGGGGAGTATATTGGTCAAGAGAAGGTCAAAAAAAACCTGCGAATTCTCTTGGAGGCGGCTCAGAAGCGCGAAGAGTCGGTGGACCATGTATTACTCTTTGGCCCGCCTGGTTTGGGTAAGACCACCTTGGCGCATATCATCGCTAAGGAAATGGGCAGCGGAATCAAAATCACTTCCGGGCCAGCCATTGAGAAAGTAGGCGATTTAGGTTCCATTTTAACTAATCTCAACGATGGAGACATTTTTTTTGTGGACGAAATTCACCGAATGAGCAAGTTGGTAGAGGAGGTTTTGTATCCGGCGATGGAAGATGGTAAACTAGATATAATTATCGGCCAAGGGCCTTCGGCTAAAACCATTCAATTAGACCTTCCCAAGTTTACTTTAGTAGGAGCCACCACTCGGTTGGGGATGCTTTCTTCGCCTCTGCGAAATCGGTTTGGTGCGGTTCATAAACTGGAGTTTTACAATCCAGGGGAGATCAGCCGAATAGTGGCAAGATCAGGGCAACTTTTGGGAGTAGAGGTGGATTCCAGTGGTTGTGAGGTGATTGCAGCCAGTTCCCGCCGGACGCCTCGGGTGGCCAACCGACTACTCAAGCGGGTGCGAGATTATGCTCAGATTAAAGATCAAAAACTTATTAACGCTGAGATTGCTCGGGCAGCCTTGGACATGATGGAGGTGGATCACTTGGGTTTAGATCCGGCGGATCGGGAGTTTTTGCTAATTTTGATTGATAAGTTTCAGGGTGGCCCAGTGGGCTTGCAGACTTTGGCAGCCGCTTTTTCAGAAGAAGTGCGGACGATTGAGGAGGTTTACGAGCCGTTTTTGTTGCAGCTAGGGTTTATTGATAAGACTCCCCGAGGGAGGAAAGCGACTAAGGCGGCTTATGAGCATTTAGAGAGGGATTTTGTGGAGGAGAAAGGCTTGTTTTGAAAGTATAAATAACGCTGGACAATCTAATATTAAAACTAAAAAAAATTTATTTTACAAAATGAAAATTGATTCTAATTTATTACGGCAATATCTTTTAGATATTCGGGCGGTGAGGCCGGAAGATTTAAAGCAGGCTTCTCGAGAAAGTCAGGCTCTTAATCGAGAATTAGGAGAAGTGCTAGTCCAAAAGGAGCTAATAGAAGAGCAAGAACTAAGAGAAGCTTATGCTCACTTACTAGATATTCCTTGGATCGATTTGGAGCGGCAAGAAATCCCGGGGGAAGTTTTAAGGATCATTCCAGAGGCAGTGGCCAAAAAACATCAGGTAGCAGCTTTTGATAAAACGGGGAATCAGTTAAAGGTAGCTTTTACGGAACCGGCAAAAAGCGCTCAAGTGGTTAAATTTATCCGAAAGAAAACCGGTTTGCAGGTTGTCCCTTATCTTACTTCTCCGGAGCAGTTAGGGGAGGTTTTGGAACGGTACCGAAAAAATTTAACTAATAATTTCGAAGAAAGCATCGCTAGGTATGCTCAGCAAATCTCTTCTCAGGATTCCCTAGAGAAAGTAGCGCAAGAGCTCCCAGTTATTAAAGTCTTAAATGGTTTAATTGAACACGCCTTGGACCAATTGGCGAGTGATGTTCACCTGGAACCCACCGAAGAAGGGGTGCGGGTGCGTTATCGAATTGATGGTAAACTGCACGAAGTTTTAACCCTTCCCCGAGTAATATTAGAACCTTTAAGCGCCAGGATCAAACTACTTGCCAACCTGGATATTCAAATAGACAACTCTGCTCAGAGTGGGCACTTAAGCCTAGAAGAGGAAGGGGTGGACTTTAAAGTGACTGTTTTGCCAGTTCTAGGAGGAGAAAAAGTTGTTTTAAGATTATTAAACGAAATTTCTCGAGGTTTTACTTTAGAGAAGCTGGGGTTTGAAGGGGAAGCTCTGGAAAGAATTCATCAGGCTATCAACTCCACTCGAGGAATGATTTTGGTGATTGGACCAGGGGGGAGCGGTAAGACTACCACTCTTTATACCTTACTAGACATTCTTAACTCTAATCAGATCAGTATTGCTACCATTGAGGACCCTATTGAATGTCGCCTAAAAGGAGTTAATCAAACAGCTGCTAACACTCGAGTGGGACTTGGTTTTTCTCCTGCCTTGGAAGCTCTGTTACTTCAAGACCCCGATGTTATTTTGATAGGAGAACTACGAGAGTCTCGAGCTACTCAATTGGCTCTCAACGCTAGCTTGAGCGGAAAATTGGTCTTGGCTGGTCTTAGCGAGGGAGGAATCACGGCTGCCGAGGGGTTGATTCAGCTATTAAAGAGGGGAGCTGAGCCATTTTTGGTGTCTTCTGCAGTAGAGGTGGTAATTGCTCAGCGCTTGGTTCGTAAGATTTGCCCTAACTGTAAAACCGCTCGGGTACTAGATCCGGGATTCTTAGAAAAATGGAAAGAGGAGCTTGATTTAGCAGCCATGTTAACTTCTATTCGGCTTCATTTTCCGGGTGAATTTTCCCAACTTAAGGAGTCTAAGGATTTATTAGAGAGAAATTTTTATCAAGGTCATGGTTGCAAACAGTGTCACGGAGAGGGTTATCAAGGGCAAGTGGCGATTAGTGAGGTTCTAAAAAAAAGTGAAAGCCTGGAGGCTTTGGTGGCCAGAGGAGCCAGTGAGAAGGAAATTGAAAATCAGGCTCAGAAAGAAGGTATGCTGACTTTGCAAGAAACTGGCTTAGTGAGAGTATTGCGAGGGGAAACGAGCTTAGAAGAAGTGTTTCGCGTCACCCAAGGGTAAAGGAAGACTTCCATTTTTGGAGCTGAACCCATTAGGAGGTAAAATTTAGCCCAGTAAAATAAAAATTAAAATTTTAGGAGGGTGAAATTTATAAAACAAAAAAAGGTCTGGATGCCTGCTTTGGTAGCGGGTGTTTTGGTGATGGTGTGGTTAGTGACTCGAGGAGAGAATCCTAATGAGAAATATCAAGCGCAATTGGTGGAAAGAAAGGATTTGGTGCAGACGGTTTCAGTGACGGGGGAGATTAAGGCGGAGCAGGAATTAGCCCTTAATTTTGAGAAAGGCGGTCGAGTAGAGGCGGTAGCGGCTAAAGTGGGACAAGAGGTGGCCCAGGACGAGGTGGTTGCTTCTATTGAGGACGAGAATCTTAGTCAGCAGGTGACCAAGGCTAAGGCGGCGCTAGATCGAGCTTTGGCCCAGGCAGGAACTACTGATGATATGATTCGGGAGCAAGAAGAGATAGTGGAGAATGCTCAGGATTACCGAGAAGAGGCGGAGAAGCTGGAGGATCAGAAAGTAGATGCGGCTGATGTGGCTTATCAAAATGCTAAGGAATACTACCAAGATGCTAAGGATTATTATGATCAAGTAGTGAGTGATAGCGGAGCGGATAGTGCAGAGGCTAAATACGCTAAACTCAGTTTGGCCAGGGCGGAAAGTGAGAAGAATGCGGCGGATGAGGCTCGGGATACCACCCGGAAGATGCGAGACTTGGCGGTGCTTTCGGCCGAGAATCAAAAGGATGAGGCAGAAGAGCGCTTGGAGACGGCTCGGTCCCAGTTTGCGCGGTGGAGTGATAATGCGGCAGTGGCCAGTGCCCGGGCAGATTACGAGATCGCTCTTAATGAACTAGAAAAAGCCAGCTTGAAAGCGCCGGTGAATGGAAAAATAACTGAGCTAAATTATCAAGCGGGGGAGGTACTAGGAGTGGCTAACGGAATGGGGTCGGTGAATTCTTTTGCTCGAATGATCGCCTTTGATTTAGTGTTAGAGGCCAATGTGCCGGAGGCGGATATTGTAAAAGTGAAGTTAGGCCAAGAGGCGGAAGTCTACTTTGATGCTTTGGAAGAAAGCGAGGTTTTTGCTGGCGAGGTGATTGAGATTGAGCCGGCGGCTACTACTATCCAAGATGTGGTTTACTATCAAGTGAAGTTTAAATTGAGCCAATGGGATAGTCGGATTAAACCGGGGATGAGCGCTGATATCGACATCCAAGTGGCCCAGAAAAAGTCAGTGCTAGCAGTCCCTTATCAGGCGGTAGAGCGGGAGGATGATCGGGAGACAGTGGAGATTTTGACGGACAGGGGCGAAGTAGAGGTGAGGGAAGTAAAGACCGGCTTAAGAGGAGATGATGGGGAAGTGGAGATTGTAAGGGGGGTGCAGGAAGGTGAGAGAGTGGTTGTTTTGAGGAAAGAAAAGTAGTTTTTTGGAAGACTGAGGACTGAGTTGGCAAGCGGGTTTTAATTTTGAATTCAATGAATTTTAAAAGAATTTTTAATATCGAAGTTTTGAATATTCCTAAAGTTAAAATTGAAATTAAGTCTTTAGAAGAAGATGCTGATTTTGTAAGTGCATTTTTATTCCCTAGAAAAGGAGAGTGGGATTGGTCGGAGATGGTTTATCGGAATTATCCAGAGTTAAAAAATGGGCTGCAAGGAACCAAGTCTATCAATCAAAAAAAGAAAAAGGCCAGAGAAATTTTAAAAGAAATTGCTATCCAAGATCAGGGAATAATAGCGAAAAAGCAACTAGAGTTTCAAAAAGAGTGGGATGAAATCAATGATCAGATCATGAAGACTTTGTCGGAAATTATTGAGCGAGAATGGTCTTCAAAAGACGAGTTTATTACCGCTAGAATATCTCTAAATCCTATTTGTCCTCGATTTATCAAAACTAGGACCTTTGATATTTTTTACGGAAAGAGCTTGCAGGAAATGAAAAGCGTGGCGATTCATGAAATTTTACATTTTATTTATTTTGAAAAATGGAAGCAGGTTTTTCCGAATACCAAAGAGCGAGAGTTTGATGATCCGTATTTGGTTTGGAAATTAAGCGAAATGGTTCCGGGAGTAATTTTAAATGACAAAAGAATTCAGGAAGTTTTTAAGTGGGAGTTTCATTCTTATCAAGAATTTGAGGAGATGAAGATTGAGGGAAAATTTCTTTTGGAATATTTAAGAGAGTTTTACAAAGAGAGAGCAGATTTTGAGGATTTTCTTAAAAAATCATACCAATTTGTCGTGAGGCATCAAAAAATCATTAATGGGCTTTAATGAAACCAAAAAAACATTACAGAAGCAATAAATTTAAGGCGGGATTATTTTTAGGGATAATCCTTTTTTTGGTGGGTATTCTAAGCCAGGCTCAGGCTCAAATTGAAAATCAAGCCAGTTTTGGAGATTTTGAGTTTAGTGGCGAGTTAGTGAGTTCTTTTAAAAGCGACATGCAGTTGAGTTCAGATTCTAGCTTGACGGTTCAGGAGACGATTGAATATGATTTTGGGGCTAATAGCAGGCACGGGATTTTTCGTAATATTCCTTATAAGTATACTTACGGAGGGGCCAATTATAATTTTCGAATACGAGTTTTTTCAGTCAAGGACGAAGCGGGTCGAGTGGTGCCTTTCGAAGTTTCTACCAAGGGCCGAGACAAGGAAATCAAAATTGGAGATCCGGATCGTTATGTAAATGGGATAAAAACTTATGTGATTGATTATCAGGTGGAGCGAGCGATGAACTTTGGGGGTGGGAAGGATGAGTTTTATTGGAATGCGACGCCACTTGAGTCAGAGTTTCCTCAATTTAATACAGAAATTAACTTTCGTTTCCCTGAAGGGAATAATCCCAGGGAGGTAGAATTTTATTGCTATGAAGGTCGAGGAGAGCAAACTAAAGAATGCGGTTCGGTAGAAAAATTGCAGACTGGAGGGGTCGAGGGAGGTTATCGAATCAAGAAGGAATTGCTATTGCCAGGCCAGGGAGTGACAGTTCTTCTCAAGTTACCCAAGGGGGTTATTCAAAAGCCTAGTTTTTGGACGGAGGTGGGCTACTTTTTGCGAGACAACAGTGTGTTTTTGATGCCGGTAATAGTACTGATCATCATGCTTAATTTGTGGTATTTTAAAGGTCGGGATCCGGAGGGACGAGGGACAATTATTACTCAATTTGATCCGCCGGAGGATTTGAGTCCGATGCAGATAGGGGCTTTGTACGACGAGCGGGCCGATCAGAAAGACCTTTCGGCGGAGATTATCAACCTGGCGATTAAGGGGCATATCAGGATCAAGTTTATTCCGGGGCGGGGGATGTTTAAAAAGGATGATTATTTGTTTGAGAAAATCAAGGATTACGACGAAAACAATACGATCTGGGAAAAGTTGATTTTGCCGGCTTTAATGAACAAGAAAGTTTCTCAACTCAAGAATAATTTTTACCCCATTTACGAATCGACCAAAAAAGAAGTCTTTCGCTCTCTGATGGTACGAGGATATTTTAATACTAGTCCTAGTAAGATTAGAGGTTATTATGTGGCGGGAGCGGTGCTTTTTCTTTTTTTGATCTTTTTTGTTTCGGAGGGTAATTGGACGGTTTTGGCGGCGGGTGGTTTAAGCGCCCTGATTATCGGGGTGATCGGCTATTTTATGCCACGCAAAACTCGAAAGGGAGTGGAAGCGCGAGAGCAAGTTTTAGGTCTCAAGCGTTATCTGGAAGTGGCCGAGAAGGATCGGATTGAATTTCACAATGCCCCCGAGAAAACTCCGGAGCGCTTTGAAAAACTGTTGCCTTATGCCATGGTTTTGGGAGTAGAGCAGCAGTGGGCTCAGCAATTCGAGGGAATTTATCAGCAGCAGCCCGATTGGTATGCTAGCTCAATGGGCGGTCCTTTGATAGCTACAACTTTAGTGCGCGACTTGGGCGGCTTCCAAAGCGTGGCAGCCAGTAATTTAGCAGTGCGGCCTAGTTCTTCAGCAGGTGGCGGAAGTGGTTTTTCCGGAGGGGGATTTGCTGGAGGAGGGGGAGGAGGTGGAAGTGTCGGTAGCTGGTGAGTGCGGCGCGGAAACTGCAACAACGAAATTTCCCAAAAATGAAAGACCTAAAAAGCTGGTTGGGAATTTGAAATCTTTTAGCTGGTTATCGGTAATTAAATAAAAATATGGCGTTAATTAAAGCGGAAAATCTTTGTAAGACTTATTATAGTGAAGGAGTAGAAACCCGGGCGGTGCGCGAGGTAAATTTTGAAATTAAAAAAGGAGAATTTGTTTCGATTATGGGGCCCAGTGGGAGTGGTAAGTCAACTTTGATGCAGATGTTGGGGTTTTTAGATCGGCCGACCGGCGGGAGGTATCTTTTTAAGGGGAAAGATTCTTTGTCGTTCTCCGAGGATGACTTGGCGGAAATTCGCAATCGAGAAATTGGCTTTGTTTTTCAGTCGTTTAACTTGTTGGCGCGAACTAGCGTGGCGGAAAATGTCGAGCTTCCTTTGTTGTACGATCGGCGGCCGGCAGATAAGAAAAAACGGAGCAATCAAAAGAAAGTAGCAGAGGCGCTAGAGGCGGTAATGATGAGCCATCGAGTGAAACATTTGTCTAACCAGTTGAGTGGGGGAGAGAAGCAGCGAGTGGCGATTGCCCGGGCTCTGGTGAATGATCCGGAAGTGGTGTTTGCGGATGAACCGACCGGGAATTTGGATTCCAAGTCGGGCCTAGTGGTGATGAAGATTCTGCAAAAGCTTAACGAGGAGGGCAAGACGATTATTTTAGTAACTCATGAGACTTATACGGCTCAGCACGCGGAGCGGATTTTAAAGATGATGGATGGGAAGTTGGTGAAGGATGAGCCGGTGAGCAAGAGGAAGTTGGCTGATCAGGAAGAAGATTTGATGAAGTAGGAGGAAATTTTGAATTCTGAATTTTTAATTTTGAAACAATTTTTAATAACAGAATATTTTAATAAGGTCGTTTGTTGGAGTATTTTTTATTGAGTTATTGTTTTGAAATTTCAAAATTAAAAATTGGAAATTTCCTTTTCATGAACTACCTAGAGCCGATTAAAATTTCATTACGGAATTTAGGAGCCAGCAAACTGCGCTCCTTTTTGTCGATTCTAGGAATTATCATCGGGGTAGCGGCGGTGATTGTGATTTTTGCGGCTGGAAAGTCGGCCCAGGCCTTGATTTTAGATCAAATCAAGGGAGTCGGCTCTAACTTAATCACCGTATTGCCGGGAGCCTCGGACGAGAAAGGTCCGCCGGCTAGCGTCCTGGGAATTAGCATCACTACTCTTAAATACGATGATTTGCAGGCTTTGAAAAAAGAGCGGAATGTTCCAGAGTTAGAGGCGGCTATCGGGATGCTCTCGGGAACAATTTCCTTAGAGCGCGAGGGGGACAGCTTTGTAAAATCTTATATGGGAGTGACCGAGGAGTATCTTTCGGTAGAAAGCGGGGAGTTGGCGCAGGGGAGGTTTTTTACCGGCAAAGAAGAGCGGGGATTGGCTCGAGTGGCGGTATTAGGCCATAAAACGGCAAAAGAAATTTTTGGATCGGAAGATCCCTTGGGAGAGAAATTGGAGATTAAAAAGCAAAATTACACCGTGATTGGCGTGATGAAGGAGCGAGGCAGTGCAGCTTTTGGAATGTCTAATCAAGATGATAGCGTGATAATACCACTCCGATCAGCTCAAAAATTAATTGCGGGAGTGGATCATTTAGGCTATATTCGGGCAAAAGTTTCTAATGCTAGCTTAATTGACTCTGCTAAGGAGAATATTGCGAAAACTCTGCGCAACCAGCATGACATTACCGATGAGACTAAAGATGATTTTTCTATTCGAGATCAGCGGGCAGCCCTTTCTGTCCTGACTCAAATTACCGATGTGTTGCGTTATTTTCTTTTGGCGATTGGGGCAATTTCTTTGGTGGTGGGAGGAGTAGGAATCATGAATATTATGCTGATTGCAGTGAGTCAGCGGATTCGAGAGGTGGGTTTGCGAAAAGCCTTGGGGGCTCGTAATAGCGACATTATTGCTCAATTTTTGATGGAGGCGGTAGCGGTCTCTTTGGGCGGTGGGATTTTGGGGATCATTTTGGGAGTGGTAGTTTCGTTTTTGGTTTCAGTAATAGTTAGAGTGGCGGCTACCGGCTATGATTGGCCATTTTTGCTTTCACCTTGGTCGCTTTTAGTAGCGGCTAGTGTTTCGATTGGCTTGGGGATTATTTTCGGAATTTATCCGGCGTTTAAGGCGGCTAAGATTTCCCCGATGGAGGCGTTGCGTTACGAGTGACTTCCATTTTTGGGGAATTTCGTTGTTACGCCTTCCGGGTCTCGTTCACTGTGCCTTTCAGTACAATTCGTTGCTCATTCGCAACTCATTTCGATTCTCAGCCGCGCCTCCTCCTTCGCTAAAGCTACGGCGGACACGGTAGAACTTCCCTCAAAAATGAAAGTCCTGAAATTTGTTCGTGGTTGTTTTTGATGGAGGCAGATAAAAACTTGAAAGGCTTAGCCGTTTAAAATTGGGTTCAATCCCCCTAGCCCTCTTTCATAAAGGGGGAACCGGTATTTAACTTACTATGCTTAAAAATCTAAAAACAGCGTTGAAGTTGGCTTTGAAGAATTTAGGGCGGAATCCGGCCCGCTCTTTTTTGTCGATTTTAGGGATTATCATTGGGGTGGCGGCAGTGTTTGCGGTGTTGTCTTTAGGGTTGGGTTTTTATGATTTTGTGCGGAGTCAATTAGAGGCCTTTGGAACAGATTTAATTGAGATTGAGTACAAAGTGCCGGGTACCGATCAAATGTCGGCGGAAAATGCTGGGGGAGTAATTGGTGGTGGCCAGGCAATCACTTTCAAACTAGAGGATGCGGAGGCGGTAGGGGAGCTAGAAAATATTAGCAGCTGGTATGCCGGAAGTTTAGGGCAAGAAATTGCTCAATTCAGGAGGGAGGATCAGCGGGTATTTTTATTTGGGGTGACGGAAGGAATCGGAGAGGTGGACGGAAATTTTAAGATTGTGGAGGGGCGAATGTTTGATGATGAGGAAGGTCGGAGCTTGAAGCAGGTGGCGGTGCTGGGCAGTAAGGCCCGAGAGAATTTATTTGGCTCCTCAGAATCAGTAGAGGCGGTGGGTAAGGATGTGAAAATAGGAGGAGAGCGCTATCGAGTGATTGGGACGCTTAAAGAGCGAGGAATGGGGGGAATGCTGGACTTTGATGAGATGATTTTTGTGCCTTTGGAAACTTTGCAAAAACGCGTGATGGGAGTGGATCACATTGCCTTTGGGATGTTTAAACTAGCCGATAACGAAAAAACTGATTTAACAGTGGCGCAGGCAGAGGTAATCATGCGCAATCAACATAATATTGACGATCCGGAGGAGGATGATTTTGCGGTGTTTGCCCTTTCGGAAGCGATGGAGATGATGGACACGGTGTTTTCAATTGTTAATATTCTTTTGGTGGGATTGACTTCTATCTCTTTGATTGTGGGCGGAGTAGGGATTATGAATGTGATGTATGTGGCAGTGGTAGAGCGGACTTTTGAGATTGGCTTGCGCAAGGCTTTGGGGGCGCGACGGGGGGATATTTTGCGGCAGTTTTTGCTAGAGGCGGTGATTGTTACGCTGTTGGGGGGGTTGCTGGGCGTGTTTTTGGGGATGGGAGTGGCCTGGACGGCGGAGCGAGTGATTGCTGGTTTTGGTTTTAATTTGGAAATTCCGTTTTCGGTGGGCGGAGTGATTTTAGGAGTGGGATTTTCGGCGCTGGTGGGAATTGGTTTTGGGGTGTATCCGGCGCGAAAGGCGGCTGCTGTATCCCCCATGGAGGCTTTAACAAAGAAGTAAGCTGGTGGGGATTTCCAAATTTAGGAAATTTTGGTGTTCTCGCAAGAAGACGGGGCAGGCAAAATCTCCGCTACTCGCTCGTCATACTTCTCAGTACAATTCGTTGCTCCCTGCCTGTTGGCAGGCAGGGATTCCTCCGTTTCGTTTCGCTCCAGTCGGGATGACAGGTTTATTGGTAAGATTATCTTTTATGAAAAGACAAAACCCCTCAAACGATTTCTCGTCCAAGGGGTTTTGCTCTTTGAAAATTTTTTGTCGGCGGATTACTCGACGCCGACCGTGATCATCAGTGCCCGGATCGCCTCCCGGAGGTCGATGA
>CAYFUG010000002.1:0-76223 GCA_964346295.1 uncultured Bdellovibrionales bacterium | reverse complement strand
CATTTGCATGAAATTCTAACAATTTTTGTAAACAACGCTAGTATATCTTACACCTAGTTGCTTACAAAGAAGGCCAGAGGATAGTTTTGGGGGAGGGTTTTGTTAAGAACAGTGCTGATTCAACAGGGGTTTTTGTTTTTAGTGATCCGAGGCTTTTTTCTAATTCAAGATATGTTTTGGTAGATACCTTGGGATATTTTGGTGAGGACACTCGAATTTACAACATTGAAGACCAAGAGAGATTGGCTGTTGCTGATTTGGGTCAAGCTGGTTTTTCTGAGGGAGGAAAATATCTTTTTTACTGCTCTAACGGCAGAGGAGGAATGCGGGAGGGCAAGGTAATAAAAGCGGCTTCTGGAAATACCGAATTTGATGTTTTCGGTGAGGTGGTGGCACCAGAAACTATGGCGAAGAATAATGATTATGGGTTCGTAAAGTGCTATTATGACAAAGATAGTAAGCGGATAGTCTTCGATTTATTTGAAAAACAGCCGCGGAATCAAGAGTCAGCAAGGCAGGAAGTTTTTAAACTGGAGCAATGATTTCCGTAAAAATAAAAACAAAAGCTAACTAAGTAAATTAATTTATGACTAAGAAAATTAAAAAATCCTTGCAGATAGCTTGGTTTTTAGTAACAATTTTTGTGATTGGTGGGATTTCGGGGGTAATTTTCGAACGCTGGATCATGCCCCGACTCTCTTCCATGGAGGCTCTTAATAAGTTCAGTTTTTTTAAGGTGGCCAATGAGAATGTCACCATTATCGAAAGGACAGAGGAGAAAATTATCAAAGAAAATTTCTCCCTTTCGGAGGCTGCTCAAAAAGTGACTCCGGCCGTAATCAAAGTTGTTCAATATTTAGACTCTCAGAATTCCCTGGGTCCCTTGGAAAAATTAAAACAAGGAGAAGTGAAAACAGGACTGATACTTACTAGCGACGGCTTAGTGGTAACTGTTAGTAATTCTTTGGAGACTTCCCAAGAAGAGACTAGTGGTCCAATAAAAGGAGACTCTAAGAAAACAATGGTTTTCGTGGGCGCCGCTAACTCTGAACCCCGGGAGGCTCAACTAGTAGGAGAGGATGATTATTGGGGTTTGGAATTTTATCGATTAGAAGAATCTAATTTACCGGTTACTCCTCTAGGAGACGATAATTCTTTAGAAAGAGGCGAGAGGCTAATTCTCTTGGGTCGTCAGACTGCGAGTAATGCTCCAATTTTTTCCAGTGGATTATTCCAAGAGCTAAACAAGAACCTTTGTTTTTACCCGGCAGGAGAACTCTTTGCTCCAGGAAAAGCTTGTCTGGCTGAGCGTTACCAGGAAGCCTTATCAATAGCATCTTTGGAGGGCAGTCACAGTCCAGGAACTCCAGTGGTTGATTTTGGAGGGTCGGTAGTAGGTATGATGACTTACTGGGAGAGAGAGGGACAATCTTCTCATGTGGCGATTCCCATCAAAAGAATAGAAGAGGCTATGAACCGAGTAACTCAGGAAGAAGAAGCCCAGAGTGCTTTCTTGGGGATTCGATATCAGCCAATTAACCGGGAATTGGCCTTGGTCAATCAGCTTCCCCTTCAACAGGGGGCTCGAGTAGTGGGGTTTTACCAGTCTCCTTTGAAGCAAGGAGAGGGACAGAATTTTAATCAAAGGCGGATTTCCCCAGCTCTTCGGGCTGGTTTGCGAGTGGGAGATATCATCACTGAAGTAGACAGTCAAAAGGTAACTCTGGATAATCCGTTGTCTTGGATAATTAGACAAAAGGAGTCAGGACAAGAAATCCCGGTTAAGTTTTTTCGAGGAGAGGAGGAACTTGAAATTAATGTCAGCTTGGATTAGAATGAATTTAAATTCAGTTATAAATATACAAATCTAAAATTTACAATATTCATTACATGCAAAAAGGTGATTTACCAGAAAAGACTTTCTTTAAAACTGGCTTAATTTTTGCTCTAATCTTTAGCCTCCTATTAGTCTCTTATGGGGGTACCTTTTCGGTGGTGGCGGAGGAATTAACCGAAGAAGAAAAGGAAGAGATTAAGGAGGAGGCAGAAGAGCTTGATGAGGAAATTAATGACAAGGAAGATGAACTAGAGGAGTTAGAAGAAAAAGCAGAAGAGTATCGAAAAATGATTGATATTAAGAACCAACAGAGGAAAACCTTGCGAAACCAACTGAATGTCATGAATTTAGAGATTGGTAAATTAGAAAGTGAGATTCGAGTGGTTCAAGAGGATATCTCTCGTAATCAAAGAGAAATCAGTCAGTTGCAAGGGCAAATTGAGAGTAGCAATCGAGAAATGGAAGAAAAGCGGGAGAAATTAAGAGAGGTAGTCCGACTATTTTATCGTATTGAAAAAGAATTTTCTTTAGAAGTTTTGGCTCATCAGGGAGACTTAACGCAGGTTTTTCAACAAGCGGATTATTTAGACAAGACTTCTCAAAAAATAGACGAGATTCTGAAGCAAATTGAAAAACAAAAGGAGAAATTGCAAGGTAAGAAGTCGATTGTAGAAGATAAAAATCAGGAACTTTTAGACGGAAAGGCTGATCTAGATAAAAAAATGAATTCTTTGGAAAGAGAAAAGGCCGGGAAGTATCTTTTGCTAGAGAAAACTTCTGGAGAGGAAAAAAAATATCAAGATTTATTAGCTCATATTGAAGAGCAAAAACAAGAGTTGATTGGTGACATTGATAGTCTTTCAGCGGAAAAACAAAGTGAATTAGCTAAGATTCAATCGGGGGCCGATAAACCTAAAAAAGAGCTGGCTTCTGTCGGCTGGTATTATGCTCAAACTGATAGTCGTTGGGCTAAAGATAAAATTGGCAATTCCAATTCTCTAATGAAAGATTACGGCTGTGCTATTAGTGCGGTGGCAATGGTGTTTACCTATTACGGAAAAGACATTGACCCCGGTGAATTGGCCGATGAGCCCATTTTCTATTGGGATTTGATTGTGTGGCCCAAGAAGTGGAATGGCATTGATCTGGATTCTAGCACTTATCACGGTAACATTGACTGGGATGAGGTGGATGATCAAATTGACGATGGTAATCCGGTGATTGTATTTGTGAAATCTACTCGCTCCCGAGCGGGGCATTATGTGGTGGTGCATGGCAAAGATAAGGAGGACTATATTGTGCATGATCCTATTTTTGGGCCTAATATTTATTTGGGGACTACCCGGGAGTTGGTGGGTGCGATTTATGACAGCGGGACTGTGATTGATCAGATGATTATTTACAAGGACTAGCTGGGGCTTCCTTTTTTGGGAATTTCGTTGTTGTTGCGACTTCCGTTTCTCGCTCGCTGTACCTCTCACCACAGCTCGCTTTGATACTCAATCGCGCCTAGAACTTCCCTCAAAGATGAAAGCCTTAGGCTGGTTTCTGTCGGAGTTGTTTGGTGGGCTTGACTTTTTTGGAGAGAGGAGTACACTTTATCTTAGTAAAGTAATTTATTCAAGTAAGGTGTAGCCATGTCTAGATGGAACAACGAGAAAACTGAAGATTTAGCCAGGACCTTATTAGCCCTGGAGAACTCCGAAGAAGTAAAATTTTTTTTGCGTGATCTTTTGACGGAGGCTGAAATTATCGAGTTTGGCAGAAGGTGGCAGGCGGCTCAAATGCTTGATGGAAAGGTTTCTTATTCTCAAATTATTAAAAAAACCGGACTTTCCTCCACTACCGTGGCTAGAATTTCTAAGTGGCTTAAAAATGGCAAGGGCGGTTATCAATTAGTTCTGGATCGAATAAAATTAGCTAAAAACAATCTTCATCATCACGATTTCTCCTCTCTCCAAAAAGGGTCGTGATTTTGTTTTGATCAAATTTTATAAGCAAAACTCCTCGTGACTCTTTTTGGGCAGAGGAGTTTTTTGAATTGGCAAAAAGTTCTTGACTGCTCAAAAACAGAAACAAACGAAAGGAGTAAAGAGTGAAAATCATCAGAATCTTAGGGCCAGAGGAATTTCATCCGTTTGAGGAGGAATTAACAAGGATTTATAGGGCGGCTTTCGCTGAGCCGCCATGGCATGAGGTTTTTTCGGATCGAGAGGTCCGAGAATGGTTCGAAGAAATGCTTTCTTTTTCTCGCTACATTGTCTTAGTGGCGGTGAAGGATGGGATTCCATTGGGGTCAACCTTTTGTTTTCCGTTAGAATTTAAAAAGGACCTCCTTGAGTATTTGCCGCAAGGAGTTAGCGGGAAAGAGGTTTTGTATCTAGCAGAGCTTTTCGTCGATCCTGAGAGGAGGCGCAAAAGGATCGGTGAGACTCTTCTTATGAAGAGTCTTGAGTTAGGTAAGGAAGAGGGCCTTCGGTCCACTCTTCAACGAACCAGTGTTGATTCCGGGGCATTTCCCTTGGCGAAAAAAAACAACTTCAAGCTCGTCGGAGAGCAAGAAGTTGAAAGTAGAAAATTTATTAGGGGAAAGGAGATTTTTGAAAAAGATACGCGGGTAATTTTGCTAAAGCTTTAGATGTGAATTAGGCGAGGGGGAGCTGAAACAGCTTCTCCTCGTCAGAAATTAACTATTAAACTAATTAAAAAGATGAAGCGGGTTAAAATTCTTTTTGTTATTGCTACTCATGGCAATGAAAAAATTGGCCCAGAGGTAGTTGAAAAGTTAAGAGCGAGAGGGCTTGAGGATTACTTTGATGTTTTAATTGCCAATCCCCAGGCTTTGAGGAAAAACAAGCGCTTCATAGAGTGTGATCTAAATAGAGCTTATCCAGGCAAGAAAGATTCTGAGCTTTATGAGGAAAGAAGGGCGTATGATAATTTGAAGATAGCCAACAATTATAAATATATAATTGATTTTCACGAAGCTCCTGAAGGTAAGGATGATTTTATAATTCTTTCTCGTAATGAAGTGGGAAGTTTCCCCTTGGAGTTGGTTCCTTTGAAGAATGTTTTATTTTGGCCAGATCCAAAGGGTCCGATGGGAGATGTATTGAATAATTCTATTGAATTAGAATTTGGATCAAAAGGCGTAAATCGAAGTAGGATGATAAAAAAGGCAGTCGAGATTACTGAGACTTTCTTGTTTAATTTAACGCAAGAAGTCGGCCAGAGAAAAATTACCAAGAAAATTTTTTGGCAGGTCTATGGGAAACTAAAAAAAACCTCTTACCGTGGAGAAATTTCGAATTTAAAGGATTTTAACCTGGTTAGTTTGAGTGGAGAGGATTTTTATCCGCTTCTAACGGGGCAATATTTGGATTTAGGAATTATATGTTACAAAATGAAAAAGATAGGTGATTTTCTGGATTGACAACTAGACAAGAGTCCCTTAAAATTAGTCATAAGCTAATATTTTAATTTTCTCTGTTTGGCAGGGATCTTTTGCTACGGGTAAAAGGCGAAAGGAGGCCAATGAAAAAGTTTCTCGAAAAGGTCTTTTTTCTTCTTTTACTCTACTCCGGCAAAAATTTTGCAAGATAGAGAAAACCAAGTTTGATGAACAAAAAAGAATTTGCGGTCGATTTTGGCGGCCAGCAACTGAAAGCAGAATTGGGCGAATTGGCGCAACAAGCCAACGGCTCAGTTAAGGTGCAATGTGGTGACACAGTAGTGTTGGCTACTGCTACCATGAGCAAAGAACGACGAGAAGGCATGAACTTCTTCCCGCTGTTTGTGGATTACGAAGAGCGTTATTACGCGGCCAATAAAATTAAAGGTTCGCGTTTTATTAAGCGAGAAGGTCGCCCTTCTGATAAGGCTATTCTCAATGGGCGTATCATTGACCGGACTATCCGGCCGCTTTTTGATGAGCGGATGCGCAACGAAGTGCAGGTAATTATCACGGTGCTTTCCATCGACAAAGAAAATGATCCTTCGATTGTTGGGATAATTGCCGCTTCTTTGGCATTGGGAGTTTCTAATATTCCTTGGCGGGGACCAGTGGCAGCCGCTCGAATTGGTCGGGTAGAAAACGAACGAGTAATCAATCCGGCAGCGGATCATTTGGAAGAGAGCGACTTGGATTTGTTGGTGGCCGGAACTGCTGACAAAATCAATATGATTGAGGCGGATGGAGAAGAAATTTCTAATCAAGAGATGGCGGAGGCAATTGGGCAGGCTTACGAAGAAGTCCAAAAGGTTGCTCGTTTTGAGCAGTCAATTATCGACGAGTTAGGTAAGGAAAAAACTACAGTGCCTCTTACTGAGCCAGAAGAAGCTTGGGAGAAGCAAGTGCGAGATTACTTGGAGCAAGAAGATCTTACTGACGCCTTTTATACTAAAGCTAAAGACGATCAAAAGGGTAAGATGGACAAAATTAAAGACGGCCTCAAGGGGCTTTTAAAGAAGCAGTTCCCGGCTCAAACTGCCGAAGAAAAAAAATTGCAAGAACAACGCTGGTCAGAAGCCGATTTGGTATTCGAGAATCGTCTCAATGAAATTTTGCACGAAAAAGTTCTTCAGGAAGAGGCTCGTCCCGATGGAAGGCGAACCGATGAGGTTCGGAAGATTATTTCTAAGGTAGGAGTATTGCCGCGGATTCACGGAAGCGCTCTTTTTCAACGAGGAGAAACACAAGTTCTTAATGTGACTACCTTAGGAGCTCCTGGTGATCAGCAAATTATTGATACAATGGAGGTTGATGAGAAGAAGCGCTATATCCACCACTATAACTTCCCTCCCTTCAGTGTGGGAGAAGTACGACCAATGCGTGGCCCTGGGAGACGAGAAATTGGTCACGGAGCCTTAGCGGAAAAAGCCTTGCTTCCGGTACTGCCTTCTAAGGAAGACTTTCCGTATACTATGCTGTTGGTAAGTGAAGTGTTGGGTTCTAATGGATCTTCTTCGATGGCCTCTACTTGCGGATCCACTCTCTCCTTAATGGACGCGGGAGTTCCAATCAAAAGCCCGGTGAGTGGGATCGCGATGGGAATTATCACTGGAGAAAATGGCGAGTACAAGATTCTTTCCGACATTCAAGGACCGGAAGACCATTGGGGTGATATGGACTTTAAGGTGGCAGGAACTAAAGACGGAATCACTGCTATGCAGATGGATGTGAAAATTGACGGAATTTCTCCCGAGGTAGTGATTGAGGTGCTGGAGCAGGCTCATAAGGCTCGAATGGAGATTATGGAGGTGATGTTAGCAGCTATCCCAGAGCCTCGAGCAGAACTTTCATCTTACGCCCCGAGTATTATTACCATGAAAATTGCCGAAGAAAAGATTCGGGAGGTGATTGGGCCAGGCGGAAAAATTATCAACGAGATTATTGATGAAACTGGGGCTAATATTGACATTGAAGACGATGGGACTATCTTCATCACTGCCGAAAACGGAGAGGGTGGTCAAAAAGCCCAAAAGATGATCCAGGATATTGTTCGTGAAGTGGAAGCAGGCGAGATTTATCCGGATGCTCGAGTGGTCAAATTGATGGACTTTGGAGCCTTTGTGGAGCTCTGGCCGGGCGGAAAAGATGGCTTGGTGCATATTTCCAAGATTGCTGACGAGCGAATTGATAAAGTGGAAAACTATCTCAAGGTAGGTCAGAAGGTTAAAGTTAAAGTAGCGGAGATTGATCAAATGGGCCGGATTAATTTGACTATGAAGGGAATGGAGAATGAAGTGAAACGGTTGAAGTAGGACTTTCTTTTTTGAAAATCTCGTTGTTGTCGCTTGCATTTTGATTTCACCGTACAAAGATTTAAGGAGGAAACTCCTTAAATCTTATCGCTCTCATTTTTGCATTAAAACTAAAATGAAAATTCTCATTGCTTATTACTCTAGAACGGAGCATACTAAACAAGTAGCGGAGCAAATCGCCAAGATTTTAGAGGCGGACTTAGATGAAATTAAAGACGAAAAGAGTCGTAAGGGCATCAAAGGGTTTTTAGTGGGAGGCCACGATGCCCTCAAGAAAAAGGCTACCAAAATTAAGTTTACTCAAGATCCAGCGGACTACGATCTAGTGATTTTAGGCACTCCGGTGTGGGTGGGAACGGCGACTCCCGCCATTCGAACTTATGCCTTGGAGCATCAAGAATCCCTCAAAAATACCAAGATAGCCCTCTTCTGTACTTTTGGGGGAGAAGTTAGCAACACCTTCAGGGACTTGGAAGAGTTACTTCAAGCTCCCGTGGCGAAATTAGGAATTAAGGATAAGCAAGTGAAAGCTGAAGCTAAAGAGGTGAAAAAAGAAATCGAGGAATTCTGCGGTAAACTCAAGTAGTTTTAAATTTCAAAATTGCCACCGTCAGAATAAGGTAGGCAGTAGAAGTTAGATGTTTAACTGCGTACTAAATTTTCAAACCTAAGCCTTATGGGGGTTTCACGACAGGTCATTAAAACAAATCTCAAATTTTCCTAATGAAGTTTGTAAAATTTGGTAATTTAGGAAGATGATCAAAATTAAAGATAAGAAAAAAATAAAATGGCTGGTAGCAGGCCTGTTTTTGTTTTTTTGTGACGAGCACTTTGTTGGCGGTGTCCGGTTGTGGTAAAGGGAACAGTGGTTACGAGAACGGAGATTCAAATCGGGAGGAAGTTGCCAGCTCGAGTTCAAGTGACTTATGGCTAGAAAAATCGAACAGCTCGGAAATAATCTGGGAGGCCGGGAGATTTTCTCGAGTGGGAGAGATTCCTCTTCCGAAGGGCTTTGAGCGGGTGTCTCTTGTCGAAGTCTCTCTCAATTCTTATTTGCAAATTTTCCGTTGAAAACAGATTCCAAAAAGGTTTATTTCTATAACGGAAAGCCTAAAAGAAACCAAACAGCCCAATTTGCTGTGTTGGAAATTGATCGAGGAAAACGGGATTTGCAGCAATGCGCCGATGCAGTGATTTGCTTGCGAGCAGAGTATCTTTTTGAGAAAATTAAATAGGCCAGGAAAGGTGATTATTCAGAGACTCACTTTAACTTTACTAATGGCCGAGAGGCTTCTTTTGAAAAATACGCGCAAGGCTATCGGCCCGATTTCTCTTCCGGGAGGGCAGATTGGAATAAAATAGCTCCGGAGGATTATTCTCGCGAGAGTTTTCGACGCTATCTGGATTTGGTTTTTACTTATGCCGGCACTTTTTCTTTAGAACAAGAACTAGACTTGGCTTCTTGGCAGGATTTGACGGCAGGGCAAGTGATAATTCAAGGTGGAAGTCCAGGGCATGCCGTGTTGGTGGTGGATGTAGCGGCGGATTCTGTAACGGGTGAAAGATTTTTCTCTTAGCGCAAAGTTATATGCCAGCCCAGGATATTCATGTTTTGCAAAAACCTCAAAACAAAAGCTTAAGTCCTTGGTTTAGCGTTGACTTTGAAGATAGCTTAATTACTCCGGAGTGGACTTTTAAAAAAGGAGATCTGAGAAAATTCTATGATTAATAGTGTCGCGATAGTTAACTTAAAATTTTAAAAATAAATAGAAAATGGAGAAAATTAGCAAGAAACTTTTTTACGGAAATTTAATTGGAGGATTTTTACTTTTGATTTTTGGAGTGGATGTTTTAAGTACTCCTTGGAGTGGACTGATTGCCGCAGTAATTTATAGCCTGACTTTGGTAGGGCTGGTAGGGCTGGTGCTGTTATTGAAAAGAAAAAAGGAGGTCACCAAGAAAGAGATGAAGAGGGTTAAAGAAGTCTATTTTAATCTTTCTTCTCTTAATTTAGCCTTATTGGTTGTGATAGGGCAAATGTTTTGTATAGTGTGGGAAGATAGCTTTTCTCTGGAAATGTGCAAAGGTGAGTGGTTTAAGGTTTCCAAATTCGGGTTTCCTATTTCAATTGTTCAAAGTGGAGCTCCTTGTGGTGATTACCATAGCTCTTGGGAGGCTTTGGCGTTATCACTCGGTAACTTCATGATTTTTGCAGTGATTTTTGCTTTGTTATTCCAAGGATTATGGTGGCTGAAGAAGAAAAAAGCTAAAGCTAAGTGCGAAAAAGCATCTAATTCCAAATAGATTAGAGGTATTAGTTAGGCTGTCTAAAAAGAGCCATTCTAAGCTTCTGGATATCATCTTCGTCACTAAACTGATCCCCAGATTGGGTGATTTCTTCAAGATCACTTATGAAGATAAGCTGATCAGCGCCACTTATAAATAAATTATTTTTAAATTTATGTCCCAGAAAAAAACTAAAAAAACCAACTTAGAGCAAGATTTGCAAGAAATCCAGCGAGCCGTGGAGGAGCTGGATCAAGGCGAACTTTCTATTGATGAAAGCCTGGAGCTTTACCAGGAGACTAGCCAGAAAATTAAAAAAACTCGAAATAAATTAGAGAAAATGAAGCTGGAAGTGGAGGAGAAGACTGGCGACCTGGATAGTTAGTAGCTTGATGAGAACCTATCTTTATCTTTATGAAAATTGAGTAATGCCATTCTTTAATACTCAAAAAAAGCAAATCTTAATTAGTGCCTTCTTTTTAATTGCTTCTAATTCAGCGGCAGTTTTGGGCGTGCTTTTTTGGGGCTGGAGTTCGGGGGTCATTTTGCTTTCTTTTTGGGTGGAAACGGCAATTATTGGATTTTTCACCGTACTTAAGATGGCTAAGGCTAAGAAATTTGGGAAGCCGCCTAAGGGACTAAAATTCAATAAAAAGGCTTTAGATGCTAATAAAATGGGGCGATGGGGAACGATACTTTTCTTTCTGTCTCACTTTGGGGGTTTTATGACAGTTCACTTTATTTTTCTTTTGGTACTGGTTTTTATTAAGGATGGCAATTTAAGTGACCCCTCTTTGATTGTTAGGCGAGTAGTAATTTTTTCAACCTTACTCTTTTTGAGCCACGGGATTTCTTATTGGTTGAATTATCTCAAGGCAAAGGAATATGAGCAAGCTGAGCTAACTAAGCTTTTCACGGAGCCTTACAAAAGAGTTATCCCCATGCATTTGGCGATTATTATAGGATTCGTGGCTTTTCCGGCTGTATTATTAATAGCGCTTAAAACTATCGCTGATCTCTGGTCTCATTTTTCGGAGCATCGTAAGTATAATTCTTGAAATTCAATTTAACCCATGCCAATTTACGATGTTATTATTGTAGGGGGAGGATTTGCGGGCCTGACATTGGCTCGTCATTTGGGTTCGGATAAGCGGGTTTTGATTTTGGAGAGAAAGGCCAAACTAAATGCGGCCTATGAATCAACCGGCCTGGTGACTAATCGCACCAAGGAGCTGTTAGAAGAGGAGCTTCCTGGTTTGAAAAAATTTCTCACCAACGATATCGACACCATCGGAGTTATTTCGACTGATTTTGAGACCAACTTCTTTTCTTCGTCTGCCAAGCCTTGGGTTTTTTCTACTGACACTCCAGCTTTGATAAAGGCCTTGGGAGATAGTTCGAATTCTAATGTTAAAATTGAGTTGGGCTGGGAATTCTCTTCTTTGAATAGGAGAGCTGACCACTTGGAAGTACTGGCTAAAAACAATGGGGATACGCTTAAAGTCAAAGGGCGGTTTGTGATTGGAGCGGATGGCGGAAGCTCTCGGGTAGCCCAGGCGGCGGGATTGGGAATCAATCGCAAATTTCTCTTAGGTTATGAGCGGCTTTACCCGGGTAAAATTCTGTTAGGGGAGAGGCCGAAATTCTCGGTCTATCACTATTGGTTTGGTGAGTTTAGCTTGGGTTACGGAGGTTGGATGTCGCCTACTCAGGTAGCAGGTGAGCCAGCTTTGCGATTAGGGTTGGCCAAATTAGCTCAGAATGGTAATGAGATCAAACAGTTAACTCAGCGTTTTTTTGAGAAAATTCAAGATAAAGGCCATTTGCAAGTGAAAGGAAGAGAGATTTATGCTTATGCCGGAAAAATTCCGATCGGCGGTCCGCTTCGGCATTACTATGGAGATCGAGTATTGCTTTTGGGCGACGCGGCTGGATTATGTGGAGCTTTTGTAGCGGATCGCATCAAGGGGGCCTTGGTTTCGGCCCGGGTGGCAGCCGGGTTATTGGAGGAGTATTTTGAAAATCAGGATCAGCGAGTATTTCGGCAGTATCACCGGCGAATCAATCAGCATCAGCGGTTGATGCATTATTTTCGCAAGCAGCAATTGTACCGTTGGATTTGGAATCAAATGAAACGGGACAGCACTTTTGAGGCGATGTTTACCTTGATTGCTAGGGACAAAGAGACTTTTTTGCGTCAATTTGCCGATGCCAAGAACTTTGGCCAAGGTTTAGAGGGAATTGTCCTTAAGCCGCACCTGCTTCCTCTTTTGGCTCGCTATGGGGCTTTGTGGACGAGGGATTTAGCGGTTTAGTTGAGGCTAGAAAAAACATCCAAACTGCAGGCTTCTCTTGGCAACGCAGTTATTACGATCACATCATCCGCAATGAGAAATCTCTAGAAAAACTGCGAGAATACATAGAGTATAATCCCCTTAACTGGGATAAGGATTAATTGTTTCAGGTTTTTTAAATTGTTAATTCCAACTACATGACCAATCAAAAACAACAAATTCAAATCAAAGCTTCTGACGAAGATTTGAAAGGCAAATATGCCAACATGATGCAAATTATTCACACCAAAGAAGAGTTTGTCTTGGATTTTTTAAGTGTTTTTCCGCCCACTGGCACGCTTAATAGTCGAGTAGTGCTTTCTCCTGGCCACTTTAAGCGGATGATTAAGGCCATGGAGGAGAATCTAAAAAAATACGAAGAGAAATTTGGTAAAGTGACCGAGGCAGAAAAAAAGGAGAATCCCATTGGCTTTGAATGAGAAACTTTTGGACAAGGAAAGATTTTTGGTTTAGAATTAGACTAGAGCTTTATTGTAAGGACTAACTTCTGATGTAAAACTTATGGAGAAAGCCCTAATTATCCATGGCAAGCCCTCTGAAAAAGAATATTATAGCTTGAATAGAAGCTCTGATTCTAATAATCATTGGATTCCTTGGTTGCAGCACCAATTGCTTTTAAAGGATGTTTTAACTCAAACTCCAGAGATGCCCAGGCCTTATGAGCCTGATTACGAAAGTTGGAAAAAAGTATTTGAGCAATTTGTTGTTGATGAATCTACTTTGTTAGTTGGCCATAGTTGCGGAGCTGGTTTTTTGGTTAGATATTTGAGCGAAGAAAAAAGGATTGAGGCGGGCAAGGTGATATTGGTTGCTCCTTGGTTAGGCGATAAAGAATCTGGAGAAGGCCGTCAATTTTTCGATTTTGAAATTGATCCTCAGTTGAATGAAAGAGTGAGGCAGCTAGTTGTCTTTAATTCTTCTGACGACGATGAGGGAATACATAAGAGCGTAGAGGAGATTAGACAAGTAATAAAAGATTTGAAGTATAGAGAATTCAAGGATCATGGCCATTTTTGCCTTAAGGACTTAAAGAGCGAAAGATTTCCTGCTTTATTAGAAGAGGCTTTGTCTTAGCCTAGTAAAATTTTCTCAATAATAACAATGTATAAAATTGAAAAATATCAACCGACTATTGGAATGGAAGTGCATGTGGAGCTGGCTACCGAGAGCAAAATGTTTTGTTCTTGCAAAAACGGCATGGGTCAAGAGCCGGTGCCGAATAAAAATATTTGCCCAGTGTGCACAGGACAGCCAGGAGCCTTGCCAACGCCCAATCGGAAAGCTTTGGAGTTTTTAATTCAGACGGGACTGGCGCTTAATTGCCATGTCAATCGCAAGAGCCGCTTTCATCGGAAAAATTATTTCTATCCCGATCTTCCCAAGGGCTACCAAATCTCTCAATACGAGCCACCGTTGTGTCAAAGTGGTTTTTTGGAATTTATGGTGAGCGGTAAAAATGGCGAGGAGTCCTATCTTAAGCGAGTGGGAATCAATCGGATTCACATGGAAGAGGACACCGGAAAATTGCTGCACGGCGACAAGGGCGAGACTCTGGTGGACTATAACCGCTCCGGAGTACCCCTGATGGAGCTGGTAACGGATCCGGACATCCAGTCAGCAGCCGAGGCTCGAGCTTTTTGTGAAAATCTCCAACTCTTGTTGCGAGCGATTAATGTATCGCCGGCCGATATGGAGAAGGGGCAAATGCGTTGCGAGGCCAATGTTTCCTTGCATCGGCCGCACGAGGACCCGCTTAGCGGCACTAAGGTGGAGCTAAAAAATATCAATTCTTTTCGATCAGTAGAAAAAGGGATTGAATATGAAGTTATTCGCCAAAGTGAAGTTTTAGAAGAAGGTGGTCAGGTAATTCAAGAAACTCGGGGCTGGGACGAGACTCGCAGCGAGACTTTTTCTCAGCGCACCAAGGAAGATGCCCATGATTATCGCTACTTTCCCGAGCCGGATTTGCGCCGAATTATCTTTGAAGAAGCAGAAATTGAACTACTCAAGAGAAAGTTGCCAGAACTGCCGGCTGCCAAAAAAGATCGCTTGTTGAAGCAATATGGCCTGCGAGAGGAAAGTGCTGAATTTTTGGCGAGGAGTCGAGAATTGGCGAATTTCTTTGAGCAGGTTACCAGCGAGCTGGAAAATTGGCTCAAAGCTGAAGGTCATAAATTTAAAGAAGATGATAAAAACGAGGTTTGTCGCTTGGCGGCTAACTATATTACCACCGAGCTGCAGAGATTATTGATTCAGGAAGGCCAGGAGGTAAGTGAACTGAAGGTAACTCCAGAGAACTTTGCCGAGCTGACCAAAATTATTTTCCAAGGAGAAATCAACTCTTCTTCCGCTCAGTTGGTGATGCTGGAGCTGGTCAAAAAAGGCGGTGATCCCTCGGACATTATTCGCGATAACGATTTAGCTCAAACTTCTGACCAGGATACTTTGCGAGAAGTGGTTAAGCGGGTGATTTTTCAAAATCCTGCTTCCGTGGAAGCTTACCAGGCCGGCAAGGAGAATGCGGTTAAATTTTTGATGGGTCAGGTGATGAAAGAAACCAAGGGGAAAGCCAATCCACAGTTGGCAATGACGATTTTGAAGGATGAATTGAGGTAGTCTTTGGGGAAGATGTTAAGTCGCAAGGAGAATTAAGCGTAATTTCTTTGGTATTGAAAAAGGTCAGACCAAGAATTCTTCTCAGTTAAATAGTAAAATTATTGTTATGGCTGCAAGGCAATTCAAGCCCTTTAATCATAACATTGGAAAGCTGCAGTTGATTGTTTATCCTGTGAGAGATGAGAATCCTTTATATGAAGTATTTGATCGGAAGGATAATTATTCCATACAGGAACATTTGGATAATCTCTACAAAAAACATTTGGAAGGCTTGAGTAAGGGCGCTTATCATATTGTTTTTGTGTGGAGTCTTGGCGGTGAACGCATGACGGATGTTTGGATTCATGATATGGAAAATTGGAGTGATTCGGGGCCTCTAATTGAGTGCAATACTTTTAGGAATTTAGAGGTTTGCTCGGATGCCGGGATTGCTTCGGGCGATAGTGTTATTGTGCTAAGAAGAGAAGAGGAGCTAAGAAGAAGAGTTGATAATCTAGCTAAGTATCTTGACAGAGGGAAATACTCCCCGATATTTCCTGAAGGGATGGAGCCGATTGAAAGTTTTTACAAATAAATTAATTTCTTATTATATCTTTATGGAATTAGTGGAAATTCAAAAACGAGCCTTGGAGATTAGGGAGCTTTATAAGGAATTCGAAAAAAAGAAGCACGGAAGAAGTTGGACAAACGAAGAGTTTGCTTTGGGGCTGGTAGGAGATGTGGGAGATTTGATGAAGCTGGTTCAGGCTAAAAATGGAATTAGGACCATTGATAATATGGATTTAAGATTAAGCATGAGTTATCGGACTGCCTCTTTTGCTTGTTAGTTTTAGCCAAAGAATACGAGGTTAACATGGAGGAATCTTTTTTGTCCACTATGAATGAATTGGAAACAAGAATAAAGAGCGAAGATATTTGAAATTTGACTAAAACTTAGATTGCCTTTAGAATTGGTGGGATCTGGATTTTTATTTCCGGATCCTTTTGATTTTTTTATCGGAAGCAGGTAAGATTGACTCAGGAAGGTGTTGGGAGGGAGATCAAAGACATTGACAATTAAGAGTTATCTATGAAGACCTTCGTTTTTTCAGTTTCCTATTTTTTAATTTTACCGATAGTTATATTTTTTGTTTCCTGGAAGGGTTTTAAGATAAAAAGGTGGTCGGCAAGTGTTTTCGCTGTTTTGTCTCCTTTAGTACTGTTTCTGCTGCTATTTTTTTGTTGATTATTTATGTGAATATTTTTGGATATGATTCTAACAAGCCTTTGTTTTATTGGCTTTATGATTAAGCAACTTAATTGAAATTTTAATTTTTTACAAAAACATGGCACGACAAACCCCTATTGAAAAATTGCGCAATATTGGAATTATTGCTCACATTGACGCCGGTAAAACCACTACTACCGAGCGAGTTTTATTTTACACCGGGCTTTCTCACAAAATTGGAGAAGTTCACGAAGGAGAGGCAGTGATGGACTGGATGGAACAGGAGCGAGAACGCGGAATTACTATCACTTCGGCGGCTACCACTTCTAGTTGGAAAGATCATCAAATTAACATCATTGACACCCCTGGTCACGTTGACTTTACGGTGGAGGTAGAGCGCTCTTTACGAGTACTGGACGGAGGTGTGGTGGTCTTTGACGGTAAAGAGGGAGTAGAGCCTCAAAGTGAAACCGTTTGGCGCCAAGCCGATAAATACCATGTGCCACGAGTGTGCTTTATTAACAAGATCGATAAAGAAGGCGCTGATTTTGAGAGAGCCTTGAGTTCTATTTGGGATCGGCTTTCTCCTAATGCAGTAGCCATTCAGTATCCGATTGGTCAGAGTGGGGAGCATCTGGGAGTAGTGGATCTCTTGAAGATGAAGGCCGTCTACTTTGAGGGTAATCATGGAATGGAAGTAAATGAAAAGGAGATTCCGGAAGATCTTAAGCAAGTAGCTCAAGAATGGCATGATAAAATGATAGAAAAAGTGGCCGAGACTGATGACGTCCTTACCGAAAAATTTTTAGAAGGTCAAGAAATTAGCGAAGAAGAGCTCAAGAAGGCCTTGCGAAAGGGAACTATCGCTGGTACTTTGATTCCCGTTTTAACTGGAACTGCTCTTAAAAATAAAGGAGTGCAGCGAGTGCTAGATGCTGTAGTGGATTACCTGCCTTCCCCTACAGAAGTACCTCCGGTAAAAGGATTGGATATTGCGGATCCTGAAAAAGAACTTAGTCGAAAAGCGGGAGATGACCAGCCTTTTGCGGCTTTGGCTTTTAAGGTAGCTTCGGATCCTTATGTGGGTCAATTAACCTTTTTCCGAGTTTATTCGGGAGCTTTAAAAGCGGGTTCCTATGTCCTCAATTCTTCTAAGGGCAAAAAGGAGCGAATTGGAAGAATCTTGCGAATGCACTCTAATCATCGAGAGGAGATGGACGAAATTTACTCAGGAGGAATTGGCGCCTTAGTGGGAACCAAGTATACCACCACTGGAGATACTCTTTGCGATGAAGACTATCCTTTGTTACTGGAGAATATTGAATTCCCAGAGCCGGTAATTTCGATTGCTATTGAGCCGAAGACTAAAGCGGACCAAGAAAAAATGGCGGTGGCACTTAGGAAGTTGGCAGAAGAAGACCCTACCTTCCGAGTGCGTACTGACGAGGAGACTAGTCAAACCCTTATCAGTGGCATGGGAGAGTTGCATTTAGATATTATCGTGGATCGTCTCAAAAGAGAATTTAAGGTAGAGGCTAATGTGGGACAACCCCAAGTGGCTTATCGAGAGACTATCCTACAAGAAGCTAAGGCCCAAGGTAAATACATTCGTCAGAGTGGGGGGCGAGGTCAATATGGTGATTGTCATGTCAAGGTAGAACCTCTAGGTGAGGGCAAAGGCTTTGAGTTTATTAATGAAATCAAAGGAGGAGTAATTCCTGTGGAGTTTATTCCGGCGGCAGAAAAAGGCGTGAAAGAGGCCATGGAAAATGGAATATTGGCAGGCTATCAGATGGTAGATGTTAAAGTTACCCTTTATGATGGATCTTATCATGATGTGGACTCTTCAGAGGCAGCCTTTAAAATTGCCGGTTCGATGGCCTTCAAAGAAGCTTGTCATCAAGCGAAACCTGCTATCTTGGAGCCTGTTATGAAGGTGGAGGTAATTACTCCCGAAAATTTTATGGGAGATGTAGTGGGCGATTTGAACGCTAAGCGAGGTCAGATTGAAGAAATGCAAGATCGAGGAGAAGGAAATGCTGCCGTTAAAGTAATTAAGGCTCAAGTTCCTCTGGCTTCCTTGTTTGGTTATGCCACGCAGCTTCGATCTATGACTCAAGGCCGAGCCAATTATGCCATGGAATTTGATCATTATGCTCAGGTTCCTGCTAATGTAGCGGAGGAAATCAAGCAGCAAGGAAGGTAGAGAGCCCAGTTAGATTTTTAGGTACTTCGATTAATCTTTTAAATATACTACAGTTTAATTATGGAACAAACATCTCAGTCGAGTCAGCCTCAGCCCGGACCTACTGGTCAAATCAATCCCTCCTCTGGAAAACGAAGAGTTAATTGGGTTCTTACTCTAATAATGTCAGTGTTATTTGGAGGATTGGGAGTGGACCGTTTTATTATGGGTCATGTGGGGTTAGGAATTCTAAAACTGTTAACGGCTGGCGGTTGCGGAATTTGGTACATCATTGACATTGTTCTAATTGCCATTAAACATCCCTTCGAGGATATTGAATGGGTAGAGCAGTTGTAATTGCTCTATGAAGAAGAAAAAATGGAGACTGTTGGCGGGAGAGTTTATCGGATTGGCTTCTCCGAGGGCAGTGGTAACTGTTTTTTCGGCGGGTTTAGTTTTTTTAGCTGTGGTCCCTGTTGAGTATCTAGAGAGATTGCCTGTGAAATGTCTTTTTAGAGAGTGGTTGATTCCTTGGATTCTGGGAGGAGAGTGTCCTTCGGCAGGGTGGCTAGAAGGTTGTCAGTGCCCAGCTTGCGACATTACCCATGCTTTGGCTAATTTATTAAAAGGGAATTTTCAGGAGACTTGGGAGTTAAATAAGTTAGCATTTCCAGTGCTGTTAGTAGTGATAATATTAATTTTAATTAACATCAGAAAGATTTTTTGGCGTTCAGCTTCGAAAAACAAAATAGGGGATTAACAAGTAATTCAAAGATTATGCTGCCCAGGAAACTTAAGCAGCTACTGAAGTTGTCAGGGGGGAAGGTAATTATTAACGACGAAAAATCTAACAAGGCTTTTGTGGTAATGGGCCTGAAGGAGTATTTAAGGGAAATTCGGAGAATGGGAGAGCTGGATCCCGAAGAGTTTTGGGAGCGTTATGATTTTGATGAGTGGGAGTTAGAAGACGAATATTACTTTTCTGGTGAAGAAGATTCTTTGGAAGCGCCTCTTGCTTGGGAAGAGAAAGATTCAGCAGGAGAGTGTTTTTTACCTGGAGAGAAAGAAGGGGAGAATTATCTCGAGACCATAGCTTCTTTGCCATCTTTTGGGGATCCTGAGGAGCGCTTAGATAAACTTCCCAAGAGAAATTTCAAACAAGAAGAAGCTGGCGAATTAAAGGAAAAAAGGGATTTAGCCGCTAATTTGACAAACGCTCAGCTGTTGGATAGAATAAACGCTGATATTGCTCAACTACGACAGAGAAAAGTAGAGGAAGAGTTAGAAAGTAGCTTGGAGGCGGAGCAATCAGAGCAATCAGAAATTAGATACGAAGAAGTTTAATGCGAGAAGTGCAGAGATTTGATTGTCAGATCGAGATTAGTTGATTGGATTCTAACACACTACGAAGTATCAAGCACCGCCCTAGCCTTGCTGGTTTTGAGTGGATGTGCTTTAATTACAAGAGGTCTAATCCTAATAAGAATTTTTGGAAATTAATATAATATTTAATTAAATCAGTCTAAAAAGGAGTTAGTAGCTGAAAAAATATAAGAAAAATATTTAGCTGCTGATTTACTTCTCAACAATTATGGCAGATTTTAATCGTTCCAAGGCCCATGTTAATGTGGGAACCATTGGCCATGTTGACCACGGAAAAACTACTTTGACTGCTGCTATTCTGCATTCTTTGGCGATTGCTGGAAAGCTAGACAAAGAGATTCCAGTGGATCAAATTGATAAGGCCCCGGAAGAGCGCGAGCGGGGAATTACTATTGCTACCGCTCATGTAGAGTACGAAACCGACAATCGCCACTATGCTCATGTGGATTGTCCTGGTCACGCTGATTACATCAAGAATATGATTACCGGAGCTGCTCAAATGGACGGATCCATCTTGGTGGTTAGCGCTACCGATGGTCCGATGCCTCAAACCCGAGAGCATATTTTATTGGCTCGTCAGGTAGGCGTTCCTCAGATTGTAGTGTTTATTAATAAGGTAGACATGGTAGACGATCCTGATCTAGTTGACTTAGTCGAAGAAGAAGTGCGAGATCTTTTAACCAAGTACGAATTTGATGGAGAAAATGCCACCATTGTGCGAGGTTCTGCTTTGAAGGCTTTAGAGTCTAAGGACCCAGAGAGTGATGAAGTAAAGCCTGTCTTTGATCTCTTGGACGCTTTAGACGAGAAGATTCCTCAGCCGGAACGAGATGTGGAAAAACCTTTCTTGATGCCAATTGAGGATATTTTCTCAATTGAAGGTCGAGGAACCGTAGTAACCGGAAGAATTGAGCGAGGAGTAGTTAATCTGAGTGAAGAGATTGAAATTGTAGGTTTGCGCGATACTCAAAAGACTACTGTTACTGGCGTGGAAATGTTCAATAAGTCCTTGGATCGAGGAGAAGCAGGTGATAACGCTGGAATTCTCTTGCGGGGACTTAAAAAAGAAGATGTAGAGCGAGGACAGGTTTTGGCTAAGCCTGGAACCATTACCCCTCACACCGAATTCGAGGCTAAGATTTACATTTTAACTAAAGATGAAGGTGGACGCCACACTCCTTTTTTTAAGGGATACAAGCCCCAATTCTACATTCGAACCACTGACGTGACCGGCGAGGTGTTCTTGCCAGAAGGAACCGAAATGGTAATGCCTGGTGATACTATTACTTTGAATGTCAAATTGGTAAGTCCAGTGGCAATGGAAGAAGGAATGCGCTTTGCGATCCGCGAAGGTGGTCGTACAGTAGGTGCTGGTGCTGTTACTAGTATTACTAAATAGAAACAAAAGAGGGGCTTCCAAATTTTGAAAATTTTGATGTCAAAATCTCTGTTACTCGTTTGTTATACACTTCGGTATATCTCGCTCAGTACTCGATTTTTCCTAAAATTTTCTAAAAATTGAAAACCTTAAGTCTTTATTTTCTCAAAAGAGTCTTCCTGCCGGGAGACTCTTTTGATTTTTTTGTCATTAGTGCTAAGATTGGCTTAATAACATCAAGGCTAATCTTGGCTTTTTAGCGAGAAGGGTTGGTATCTGTGGTTAGTAATAAAATTTGTTAATCTTTTGTTTCTATGTTAATCCCTACTGTTATTGAAAAATCCCAATTTGGGGAGCGGGCTTACGACATTTATTCTCGTTTATTAAAAGACCGGATCATTTTTTTGGGCACCGGCATTAACGATCAAGTGGCTAATGCGGTGATTGCTCAGTTGCTGTTTTTGCAATCCCAGGATCCCAAGGAGGACATTAAGCTCTATATTAATTCACCGGGTGGCCATGTTTCAGCGGCTTTAGCGATTTACGATACCATGCAATTTGTTAAGCCGGATATTTCCACTATCTGTGTGGGGACGGCAGCATCGGCAGCAGCACTACTTTTGGCGGCAGGCAAGAAAGGGAAGCGTTTAGGATTGCCCAATAGTGAAGTGATGATTCATCAAGTGATGGGCGGTACCGAGGGGCAAGCAACTGATATCGATATTCACGCTAAGCATATCCTTAAAACCAAACAGCGCCTCAATGAGATTTTGGCCAAACATTCCGGTCAAAAAGTGGAGAGGGTGGAGAAGGACTCCGACCGAGATTATTATATGAGCGCAGAAGAGGCCAAAAAGTATGGGCTTATAGACAAAATAGTTGAGAAAAAGAAGTAAGAGGGATTTCAAATTTTGAAAATTTTGAAAGATCTAAATTTAAACAAAATAAAACTCAGAAAGTCTTAGGGTTGTCAAAATTGAAGCAGGGCCTTGCTCCTGTGATAGCTCTATTTAAGTAAAATTTCTTAATATTGGTTATGACTAAAAAAAATAAGCTTAAAATTGGGGTTTCGGGGAATCGAGGAAGCTTTTCCGAAGAGGCGGCTAATTATTATTGTGAAAAGGAGGGAGTTGCGCAGAATGAGTTTGAATTGAGTTACTGGCTTAATTCAGAAAATGCTCTGACGGCGCTGGACAAGGGTGAGGTGGATCAGGCGGTTTTTCCGATTGAAAATTCTAACGGAGGAATTGTTTACGAGGCGGTCTATTCTATGAGTCGGCATACTTTTGAGATCGAGAAAATTTTCGAGATTGATATTCAGATGAACTTGCATGTTTTGCCGGCTACTCGGAGTAGTGCGATTGAAAAGATTGTTTCTCATCCGCAGGCACTGAAGCAGTGCCGGATGTATTTGCGACGGAAGTGGCCAGAAGTGGAGCTAGAGGAATATTCTGATACTGCCAGTGCTGCCAAGGCCTTGAAAGAGGGTGATTTGGCGCCTACCTGCGCGGTGATCGCGCCTCGGATTTGCTCCGAGCTTTACAGCTTGGAGTTACTAGAAGAGCGCATTCAGGACTTGAAGTTTAACTTTACTACTTTTATAGTAGCTAGAAAATAATTTTTTATGGAAAAAATTCCTGTTGAAAAGAGGAGGAGGCCAAGGGAAGGTGAAATAATGTTCAAGGTTGGTTATGCGGGAATCAGTCTTACGGTAGATAGAATCAAGGAAAAAATTTCCCTTGCTCAAAGCAGGCTGAGACCACTGGTTGATATTAATGAGGAAATCGGAGGGATTGAATTTGCTTTAGGGCATGCGGGAAACCTAACAGACAGAGACAGCTTGGAAAGAGAAATTGCAAGAGTCAGGGCCGAAAAAAAGAAAATCGAAAGTGTCATTGCTAAACTAGAGGAACTCCTCAGGACAATGAAGAAGGCGAAGGAGGAAGCAAGGGAGGCAACTGAAGGAGGAGAGGGGCAGCAGGAAATAATGCAAAGAATTGAGAGGATAGAAAGCGAGATAGAGAGGGAATTCAATGTTTAAGAGTTAATTTCAAGTTTTGCTAAATAAAATTACCCCTCAAACTAAAATTGGAATCGTAGGGTTTGGTACTTTTGGCTCTCTGGTGGGAGAGATTTTAGCGGATTATTTTGAGGAGATTTTAGTGTTCGACTCTCATCTTGATCAGAAGCGTTTGACTAAGTCCAGTTTGATTCCTGCTAGCCTCAAAGAAGTAGCGGCTTGTGAGGGGGTGATTTTGGCGGTGCCGATTGGCAAATTTGAGGGAGTAGTGAAGAAAATAGCGCCCTTGGTAAACTCTGGTACTTTGGTGGTAGATGTTTGCTCGGTAAAAGTGGAACCGGCTCGCGCGATGCAAGCTCATTTTGGCCCCGAAGTGGAGCTACTGGCCACCCACCCTACCTGGGGGCGGGATAGTTACCAAATCAACGAAGGACTAAAAGGTCTCAAGGTGGTGCTTTGCCCGGTGCGGATTCAAAAAAAACTTTTAGATCAAATTAGCCAAGGCCTAAAAAGGGCGGGGCTTAAAGTGCTGATTCAGACGCCCCAAAAGCATGATCAGCAGGCGGCTCATAGTCAAGTTTTGGCTCAGTTTGTGGGTAAGATTTTGCAAAAAATGCCTCTCAAAGAGGTAGATGTCACC
This sequence comes from uncultured Bdellovibrionales bacterium, assembly GCA_964346295.1. Taxonomy (GTDB): domain Bacteria; phylum Patescibacteriota; class Minisyncoccia; order Moranbacterales; family DUUL01; genus CAYFUG01. Next base: position 52,554 of record CAYFUG010000002.1, on the reverse strand, counting down.
ACTTTGGGCTATCGGCATTTGCAGGGTTTGTTGCCTTTTGTGGTCAACAATAGTGACGAGTTGTTTTGTGATTTGCAGAATCGTAATCCTTACGGCGAAAAAACGAGGAAGAATTTTCTCAAGAAGGTTCATCAAGTTAATCGAATGTTGCTTAAAAAAAGGTTGACTCGAGGCCAGTTTGCTCGGGAGCGAGCCTTAATTGACTATCTAGACGGCCAAATCTTAAGTCTACTAGAAGAGCGTTTTAAAGTGGCAGAAAAAATAGGGAAAATTAAAAAGAAGGAGGGGATTTCGGTGTTTGATCCTAGAAGGGAGCAGGCGATTATTGAGAATCGGAAAAAGCAAACTAAGCTACCGGAGGAGTTTCTCAAGGAGTTTTATCGGATTGTTTTTGAGGAGGCGAAAAGACGGCAGAAATAGATTTTTAAATTTTAAATTTTAAATTAATTAAAGCAAGGGTAAGATGATAGCAGATTTTGGTTGCCCCCATGCTTGGTAGCTCTGAATTGGTTTTAGAGCGTTCTTTAGTAACTAATTCGATTTTTAATTCAAAGAAAAATGATTGGAGATTGTTCAAAAATTATTGGAGGTTGTTCAGCCTTGGCTGGGCCCCAGTCTTATGTATTTTTTTTGTTGGCACTTTTGTTTTTACCTCCCTTGGTTATTTTTGCTATTTTATTGATTATTTTCAAGGAGAAGCTTAAAGCTCTAGTTTTCTGGAAGAAGTTATTATTGGGAGCGGGGTTCTATGTCCTTAGTTTTATTAGTTGGATATTTTTAGCAGTAGGGCTTATGCTTTGTGGTGTTTAGGACTATGAGAAAGTTACTAATCGCGACTCAAAACAAGGGTAAGGTGATAGAAATCAGAGAGGCTTTGAAGGGCTTGGATTTGGAATTGGTGAGCCTGGCGGATCTGGGCGAGTTTTTGGGGAGAAGAGTTGCCCCGGAGGAGCTGGAAGTAGAAGAGACGGCGGAGACTTTCGAAGGCAATGCTTTGATCAAGGCGATTATTTTAGGCAATCGATTTGGGATGCTGACTCTGGCAGATGACTCTGGTTTGGAGGTGGATGCTTTGGGCGGGCGACCGGGAGTTTATTCAGCGCGGTATTGTGCGGGGAGTGACGAGGATCGTTATCGAAAACTCCTAAAGGAGTTGAAGGATGTGCCAGAAAAAGAACGCACGGCGCGTTTTGTGGCGGTGGTAGCGGTGTATGATCCTCAGAAAGAACAAGCCCGAACTTGGCGAGGGGTGAACGAAGGTCAAATTGCAACAGAGCCGCGGGGGACAGGTGGATTCGGTTATGATCCGGTGTTCTATCTTCCCTCTCTAGATAAAACGGAGGCGGAGATTACTCTCCAGGAAAAGGATCAAGTTAGCCACCGAGGAAGGGCGCTAAGGAAGGCAAGAGACTTTCTTGGTAATTTCTAGTTTTGAATTTCAAAACAATTTTAAATAAATAAGACAAGATTATGATAGCAGATTTTGGGCATTCTGGAGGGCCTATACTTTTTGGAATCGGGCTTCTTTTGTCTCCAACATTGGTACTTTTTGTTGTTTTATTATTTACTTTCAAGAAGAAAATCAGGGGCTTAAGTTCTTGGAGGAAAGTTCTTTTTGCTGTAGGGTTGTTTTTGATCAGTTTAGTTATTTGGTTGGTTTTATTGGCAGGGATATTTCAGGAAGAAATTGGAACTGTTTTGAGTTAAATATTTGTTATTTATTTAACTAAGATTCCGGATATTTCCCGTGGAAATTCCGGAATGACAGTAAGTTTACGACAGCGAGTCTGTATTGGAAACTGTTTTAAAATAAGACTTTAATAAAATGAAAAAAGATTTTGATACTTGGAATAAGCAAAAAAAGCAGTTGCATGGGGTTAAGCGCAAGGAAAAGCTTTATTTTAAGGAGCGAGAAATTTGGTGGAGTAGCCTAGGCGTTAATATTGGCCATGAGCAAGATGGCAAGCACGATAAATTTGAGCGGCCGGTTTTGATATTGAAAAAATTTAATCATAATCTCTTTTGGGGGTTGCCGGTGACTAGCCAGCAAAAACAAGGGCGGTATTACCAACCGATCACTTACGAAAAAGAAGGTTACCAAGTGATTTTGTCGCAATTGCGGGCTTTGAGTAGCAAGCGACTGCTACGAAAGATTTCTAAGATTAACCGGGGGGAATTTAATGAAGTGAAAGCTGGGTTGGCTAGGTTGCTGGGATTCTAGGAAAGCTCAAAAGATAAAACTCAAAAGGCAAATTAGGAGTAGCTAGAGGTCGGGTAGGATAGAGTCTATGGATGAGTGTTGTTTATAGGAAGCAAAACCCCGTCAAGGCGGGGTACTTAATAATTATAGCCTTCAATGGTCGCTCGCTGATGTATAGCCTAGGGATTACGGATTTGAGGAAATTACTAGGCGCAAGCGAGGCTTAGCGGGAGGCGTACTGAAGGGTACGGTGAGCGCTAAACGCAGCTTGTAACAACGAAATTTTCCAAATGCGTAATTCCTCCACTAATAAACGACCCCCATTCCCGGAGGAACGGAGGTCTCGGAGCTTCCAGTCGGAGTAAACTGGGGGAAGCGATTTGTACTTGAATTATAGAACAAAGAGACTAAATGTCAAATTTTTTAGGGACCGATTCAGAATCTTAGAGTTTTCTTTCAGAAGATCTGGCAAGAAGTTTGGAATGACAGGCGGTTTTTATTTTGGTAATTCTATTAAATTAAAAATATGGAGGATTTTAATTTTTCTCAATCCATTGGCCGAATGGAGCCTTCTGGGATCCGGAAGATGTTTGCTTTGGCGGCTGGTTCTAAGCCGGGGGAGTGGGTCAATCTCTCCATTGGTCAGCCGGATTTTGCTGCTTCTCCAGCGCTAAAGAAGGCGGCTCAAGCGGCGATCCAGGACGATTTTAACGGCTATGCCCCCACTGCGGGATTGCCAGAATTGCGGGCTAAAATCGCAAAAAAGCTTCAAGTAGAAAACGGAATCAAAGCTCAACCAGAAGAAATTATAGTAACCTCGGGGACTTCGGGAGGTCTATTGCTGGCCTTTGGGATGTTGCTGAATCCGGGAGACGAAGTGATTGTGCCAGATCCTTATTTTGTCCTCTATAAACAACTCTTGGATTTTTTAGGCGTCAAAGTGGTGCTGTGGGATACTTACGGCAGTAATTTTCATTTAGAGGCTCAAGATTTAGAAAAGTTAATCACCTCTAAAACCAAGTTGCTGTTGCTGAATTCCCCTAATAACCCCACGGGAGCGGTGTATTCTCAAGGGGAGCTAGGGGCGGTGGCGGCAGTGGCCCAGCAACATCAATTAATGATTCTCTCCGATGAGATTTACGAAAAGTTTGATTACGACCAAAAGTTTTTTTCTATTGGGAGCATTTACCCTGAGACCATCACTTTAGGAGGTTTTTCTAAGAGCTTGGCGATTCCTGGTTGGCGAGTGGGCTTTGCGCACGCCCCAGAAACAGTGATTGAACAAATGGCTAAGCTGCAACAATACTCTTTTGTGTGTGCGCCTAGCATGGCTCAAAAGGCTTTGGTGGAAGCTTGGGATCAGGTAGGAATTGAGAAGGAAGTGGCGGAATATCGGCGGCGGCGAGATTCGATTTATCAGGGCCTCCAGGATCACTATCAGCTAGCTTATCCAGAAGGGGCTTTTTATGTCTGGATTAAAATTCCGGAGAATCAGCCAGATTTAGTGCAGCAATTACTGGATCGCAAGGTTTTGATTGTCCCGGGGGAGGTTTTCTCTAAAAAGGCCGGCTACTTTAGGATTTCTTTGGCTTCTCGAAAGGAGGATTTAAAGAAAGGGATTGTAATTTTGCAAGATTTAGCGAAAAATTAGTGACCCGAGCTTGCTTTTTTGAGGAATCTCTAGATAGTTTTTGGGATTAGCAGCAACTTTACTTGGAATTGACTTTTTATTGTAAGGGTGATAAATTAATCTCTACCTAGAGGATTTATTTTAGTCTCTCTAATTTCTAATTTAATCATTAACCTAACGAGATAGACGGAACTAGGAAACCTCTCCGGGAGGCTTTTTTGTTTTATAAATTAAGACTTGCTTGTGAAATTTAAACTAAGTTAAAAGTTTTAATAAGGCGAAAAAGAATCCAGGAGGACGGAGTTCTTTATTGTCTCGTTTCTAATTATGTCAGATCAAACCAAAACGGCTACAAAGAAAGTAGCCATAGAAGAGGAAATCGACCAATTATTGGATGGTGTTACTCCGGGAGACCCCGAGGATTTTTCTTTGGAGACAGAGCAAGAAGAAGGGGAATATTCCTTGGATGACAGTGCTAAAAATAACAAAGAGGAAAAAGAAGAGGGGGAAGAGCAGTCAGAAATGGCTCGTTTATTGCGAGAATACCCGGTTAAGTTAACTCAAGAAGGAGAAAAAGTAGAAGGTCGGGTAGTGGGAGTAGAATCTATGGCAGTCTATGTGGATTTGGAAAAATTAGGCGCGGGAGTTGTTTACGGAAAAGATATTAAAGATGGCTTTGGTCCAGATCGGAAAAAATTGGAAATTGGAGATAAGCTAATTGCGGTTATCTTGGACTTAGAAAACGAAGATGGTTATGTAGAGCTCTCCATTAGTGAGGCAATCAGAGAAGAGGCTTGGAAGGATTTGCGCCAGAAAATGAAAGAAAAAGCTGTTGTCATTACTAAAATATTGGATGCTAATAAGGGTGGCTTGATGGTAGAAATCAACGGAATTACTGGATTTATGCCGGTTAGTCAGTTAACTTCAGAACATTACCCTCGAGTAGAAGACGGTGATAAGCAGCGAATTCTAGAGATCCTTCGGGGTTATATAGGAACGGAGATGAGCGTTTGCATACTTGATCTGGATGACGAAGAGGAGAAGTTAATTGTGTCAGAGAAGGCCGCTAATTTAGGCAAGGAAAAAGAGGCTATTGCGGAGCTTAAGGTAGGTGATGTCGTAACAGGTCAGGTTAGTGGCATTGTTGACTTTGGAGCTTTTGTTAAATTCGCTCCTCCTTCCAAGCAGGATGTGGCTCAAGAAGATGATAAACTGGAGGGTCTGGTGCATATTTCCCAACTAGATTGGCAGTTAATTGAAGATCCTCGTAAAGTGGTTAAGGTGGGAGAGAAAGTTCAGGCTAAAATTATTTCTATTGATGGCACTAGAATTTCACTTTCCACCAGGGTGCTTAAAGACGATCCTTGGATGACTGCTGCTAAGAAGTATAATGTAGGAGAAAAAGTAGTGGGAATGGTTCACAAAATCAATCATTTTGGAGCGTTTGTTTACTTAGACAAAGATATTCATGGATTAGCTCACGTTAGTGGATTTCCGCAATATCCTCAGCGAGCTTTGGACGAAATCATCAAAGCCGACGAAGAGTATCTCTGGCAAATTATGTCTATGGAACCTAGTGAACATCGGATGGGACTGAAGTTTATTGGAGAAAATAAAGAGGTCGCCTCTAAAAAAGAAGAGAAGGAGAAAGCAGAAGATGCCAAAGAAGGTGCTAAAGAGGAGCGTGCTTCTGAAAAGCCAGAGGGAGAGAAGGAGGCTACCGAAGAATAATTACTTTCCAGGCTGTTTCTTTGCTTTAAGATTTAGTCTAACTTCTTGACTCAAGAGCATTTTTTAATGAAGACTGACTTTGATCGACTCTAATCTCAACTTCTTAGTTTTCAACTATATGACGGAATTTGAGGCTTTTCAAAAAAGATTTTCTCAGGATCGGGAAGTAGATGATTCCCGGGGTCCTACTTTGAGTCGCTATGAAAAAAAGATTTCTCAGTGGGGAGCAACCAAGATTCCTGCCAAACTAGAACCTCAGTATTTATTAGGAATGACTGTGGTCTGGAGCCTATTGGCAGGATTTTTTGGTTTTTTAGCTCAAAGCAGTTTGCTTTGGTTGGGGGGGATAGTAGTAGTGATTATTTTTCAGTACTTCTCTGATTTGTGGGGGAGAGAGAAGGCTTATTGGCAGGACTTTAGTCTAGTTAGATGGTTTTTTTACACAGGTTATCTCTTGGATTACCTTTTTATTAATGTTTTATTGTTAGCGGGTTATTTAATTGCGCCCGGTAAGTTGGAATTATGGTTTTTGTTGTTGGTGGTTTCGATAGGAGGATTTTCACTTCATTCTTTAGTGGTAAAGTCTTTTGAGAAGAAGAATTACCGGCCTAATTTTTTAGGAGTTGGCTTTACCGAGTTAAGAATGGTATTTATTTTAGTGATATTACTAGTTATCTATACGGGAACTAGTCACTTTAAGTGGTCAGTTCCGGTAGTAGCGGTGGGTTGCTGGGGAATCTTAATTTTCTTAGCCTACGAAACTCAAAAAAAACTGTGGCGTAAAGATCTAGAAGAGAGAGTTTTTGAGGATTTTTCTAAATTTGATTAAGAATAAAAATTCAAATGATTATTACACTTAATGGTGAGCATGGCTCTGGAAAAAGCACTGTAGGAAAAAGAATTGCCCAGGAACTAGGCATGAAGTATGTTTGTACGGGGGAAATTTTCAGAAGTATGGCCCAAGAGAGGAATATGACTTTAGTAGAGCTCTTAGAATTGGGAGAAAAAGATAAATCTATTGACCAAGAGATTGATCAAAGAACTATAGAAATTGGAAGAAGCGGAGAGGAAGTTGTTTTTGATAGTAGACTTGCTTGGTGTCTTATTCCCAACTCTTTGAAGGTCTTCTTAAAAGCCTCGGAAGAGGTAGCAGCTAGGAGAATTTTGATTGAATTAGAGGAAAAATCTGAAAATCGAAAGAACGAGAATGCCTCTATGGGCTCTATTGAGGAAATCATCGAGGCTAACCGGAGGCGCAAAAAAACTGACAACAAAAGATATAAAGAATATTACGGGGTCTATATCTGGGACGAGAGTAATTATGATTTAGTAGTGGATACCACAAGTCTTTCTAAGGACGAAGTGTTTGAAAAAATAAGGGATTTTATCGAAAAATCCAGGAACCCGACCACCTAGATTTTTATGAACAGTAAATTTATAAAGTGTTTTAAGGAGCAAATTTTTCGCCAAGGTTGGCTAAGAAAGGATCAAGAAACTGGATTAGTAGTGGGAGTTTCGGGCGGTTCGGATTCGGTCGGGCTAGTAAGATTGCTTTTGAGCTTAGGGCCTCGTTACAAGCTTAGACTTCACTTGGTTCATGTTAACTATCAAGTCAGAGGCCAAGCTTCCGAGCAGGATGAGCAGCTAGTGCGAGATTTAGCACAAGAATTTCAGCTGTCACTTTCAGTTTTCAAGTTTGAGGAAGATTCACTCAGGAATCAGCTCGATTTACTCAATCCCCCTAGCCCCCTTTACAAAAGGGGGTATCGCAAAGATTCTCACTGGAGTACTTTTAGCGGCAATAGCAATCAGGAGGAGGTTTTTCGTAATTTTCGCTATCAAAAATTTGAACAGGTGCGTAAACAGGAGGGCCTGGATTGGATCGCAGTGGCGCACACTAAGGATGACCAAGCAGAAACAGTTCTAATTAATTTATTAAGAGGGGCTGGCTTGCGAGGTCTAGGAGGGATGAAACTTCGAACTGATAGAGTGATTCGGCCCTTGTTGACTTTCACCAAGCTTGAAATCAGAGATTTTCTTGGGGAGTTAGATCAGAGATGGCGAGAAGACCAGAGCAACCAAGATTTTAGCTTCTTGCGTAATCAAGTGCGAGGAGAGTTAATTCCCTTTTTAGAAGAATCTTATCAATCTCAAATCAAAGATCGTTTAGTGAGTTTATCCCAAATCGCTAAGGAGGCAGAAGAATATATTGAAGAAAATATTCAAACCCAGTATACTAAGATAGTACTCGAAAAGAGTGATTTTTTCGAGGTTAACTTAAAGTGCTTAAAAAAAATATCAAAGTCAACCAGGGCTCTAATTTTGCGAAAAGTGATATTGCAGCTTAAAGGAAATTTGCGCAACCTTTCCAAGCAACATTTAGCGGAGTTGGAAAAGATTATTTTTAGCGCTAAGGGTAAAAATCAGCAGCTAAATTTTTCAGGAATTCAAGTTAAGCGCGAAGGGGAAGGGTTGCTTTTGTTTAAGAAGGATATTTAATAGGATTCTTTTTTAGCCTTACTTCCTTATTAATTTGATCTCTCGAAGACAGAGTTTAATTATTTTAGTATTTTGGTTAAAATTTTTCCTAGGTTAATACGCATTGTTAACTTTGGAAAAACTTTAAATTGAATCAATAAGCATTAAAATAATTTTGTGGCAAAAAGTGTTAATCCTAATAATCGCGGTCCTATTAAAAAATTGACCCGAAATTTATTTATTTTTTTGGGTATCTTTGTGGTAATTTCTGGTCTAGTTTTGCTCTATTCTGTTCCTTTAGAAGAGAAAAAGGAGGTTTCCCTGAGCGAATTGGCCAGTCAAATCAACGAGGAAGAGGTAACTGAGATTAAAGTCCAGGGCAATGAGCTGGAAATTGAGCTGAAAGATGGCACCAAGGAAGTTTCTCGTAAGGAGCCGGAGAGTTCCCTGACGGAATCTTTGGCTAATGTAGGAGTGGAGAAGGATAAACTAAGGGATATTCAGTTAAACCTGGAGGACACTTCGGGGCGAGATTTTTGGGTGGGTGTTTTTATTCCTTTTATACTCCCTTTCTTCTTTATTGCTTTTTTTATTTGGTTTTTATTGCGGCAAGCCCAGCGAGGCAATAATCAAGCCATGACCTTTGGTCGCTCTCGAGCTCGAGTTTTGCTTCCGGCTCGTGACAAAGAAGGGCGAATTACCTTCAAAGATGTAGCGGGGGCCAAGGAGGCCAAAGAGGAGCTTTACGAAGTAGTGGAATTTTTGCGTAATCCTAAGAAATTTTGGGATTTGGGCGCGCGAATCCCGCGAGGATTTTTGCTGTTGGGCCCTCCTGGTACTGGAAAAACTCTTTTGGCCAAGGCAGTGGCTGGAGAGGCTAATGTGCCTTTTTTCTCAATCTCTGGAAGCGAATTTGTAGAAATGTTTGTGGGAGTGGGAGCTAGCCGAGTGCGAGATCTCTTCAAGCAGGCTAAAAAAAATGCACCGGCTATTGTTTTTATTGACGAAGTTGACGCAGTAGGTCGGCATCGAGGAGCCGGCGTGGGCGGTGGTAACGACGAGCGAGAACAGACCCTTAATCAAATCTTGGTAGAAATGGACGGATTTGACACTAATGTGAATGTAATTGTGATTGCGGCTACTAACCGACCAGATGTATTGGATCCCGCTCTTTTGCGCCCAGGACGCTTTGATCGGCGAGTGACTATTGATAATCCCGATATTGAAGAAAGAGAGGCAATTTTAAAATTGCATGTGACTGATAAAAAAATGGAAAAAGATGTTAAATTGCGTCAAATTGCTGAGCGAACACCGGGTTTTTCTGGAGCGGATTTGGCAAACTTGGTTAATGAAGGAGCTATTTTGGCGGCTCGGCGGGACAAGAAAACCACTGGCATGGACGAGCTGAGGGAGGCAATCGAAAAGGTAATTTTGGGGCCGGAGCGGCGCAGCAAGGTTTTTTCTCCAGAGGAAAAAAAGGTTACTGCTTATCACGAAGGAGGGCATGCTTTGATTTCTGCTTCTTTGCCCAATGCTGATCCGGTTCATAAAGTCTCCATTGTTTCTCGGGGGCACGCGGCTGGCTATACTCTCAATGTGCCCGACAAGGATCGTTCTTTGAAGTTCCGCTCTTACTTTTTGGATCAGTTGGCGGTGCTGTTGGGTGGTTATGCCGCCGAGGAGCGAATTTTTGATGAGATGACCACGGGAGCTTCTAATGATCTAGAGCGGGCGACGGAGATGGCTCGTAAGTTGGTGACTCGCTTTGGAATGAGTAAGTTGGGGCCGGTTACTTATGGCGAAAATGATGATTTGGTATTTTTGGGGCGGGATATTCAAGAGCGCAAAAACTACTCCGAGAGAGTGGCGGAAAGCATTGACGAGGAAGTGCGTCGCTTTATTGAGGAGGCTCATCAAAAGGCTCGAGAGATTCTAGACGAAAAAGCAGAGACTTTAGAGAAGGTAGCTAAGGAGTTGATTAGGAAAGAGACTTTGGAGAAGGATGAGTTTGATGCGTTGGTAAAAGACTAGGGACTTTTAAGTTTGGTGAATCTCGTTGTTGTCGCCTGCGTTTTGTTTTTACAGTATGGGTAGAGACATGCCATGGCATGTCTTCTCTACGAGCGAAACCTCGGCGCTGATCTCGCCTGTTGACGAGACTCAGGTAGAGCTTCACTCAAACTTGAAAGCCCTGGGCTGTGAAGGCGGTTGGTTTTTTTGGAGTTATCTAATGTTTAAAAGGGAATTATGTCAAAAGAAAAGCAACTTCAAGTAGTGATCGATTTCGTCGAAGGAAAAATTTCTGGTGCTGAATTTGAGGAGGTTTTTTACAATGAAGAAGGATTGAAGAGTTTACTCTCGGACCCTAGTTTGGGCTGGGGGGATACATATATCGAAACTAATCCTTATGATTTTATCCTTACCCAGAACGCAGAAAGTTTACTTGGTGCTTTGAATATTCAGGATGCGCCGGAGCTTTTCTTGAAAAAGAAAAACATAGATTGCAATCCTACAAGAAAGTATTCCGATTGTCATAATTTGTTGCTTGATTGTCAGCCCGATTGGGTTGACATAGATGGAGAATATTTCATGAATTACATAATGCCCATTAAGCACAACATGAAAGAGGATGAACTCAAGAAATATTTGAAGGAAAAAATTCGAACTAAATTTAGATATTTCAAAAAACCGCCAAATTGGATACAAAGTGCAAATCAATGGCCAATTAGAAATAATGAGCCACTTGTTTTTGTGGGGAGTATTAAGGTTGAGAAATCAGACTATTTTCATGACAGTGGCATTGTTTACATCTTTTTTGATCCTAGCACTAAAAGCTTTGAAAGCCTGTTACAGCTGGCATAAATTGATTCGAGTATGATTTCAGAGAGGTGGTCAACGGATTTGATGGCATGAATATTGAGAAATAGTTTGAAATAAATTGAGTGAAAAATCAAAATAAAAAACTGGGGGAGTAAATTGAATGCATGAAGATTGGAGGTTTTGCGCCTGTGACACTACTAGATTATCCGGGTAAAGTGGCGGCTACGGTTTTTACGGTAGGTTGTAATTTTCGCTGTCCGTTTTGTCACAATCCAGAATTGGTTTTACCAGCTTCTGGCTTGGAGGCAGGCGGCGGGGAGTTCAAATCTAAAGAAGAGCGGTTGTTTAAGTTTCTTAAAAAACGCCAAGGCAAGTTAGACGGAGTATGTATTACCGGAGGGGAGCCCACTTTGCATCAGGATTTGCCGGAATTTATTGCTAAAATCAAAGACCTGGGTTTTTTGGTAAAGCTAGACACTAACGGGACGCGACCGGATGCGCTTAAACACCTCTTTGATAAGCAACTCTTAGACTTTGTGGCGATGGACATCAAGACCTCCATCGAAAAGTACCCTCAAGCTTGCGGGGTTAAGATTGATCCGGGACGAATCCAGCTTTCTACTGAGCTGATTCGCAATAATCGCCAGATTGACTATGAATTTCGGACCACGGCGGTGGGCGGAATCCACACGGAGGAGGATCTCAAAGACATTGGGCGGTGGCTGCGAGGCGCTAAGCGCTTTGTATTGCAACGCTATCAGGATCAGGGTAAGATTCTAGATGAAAAGCGCCGAGAGGAGATGAAAAAAGAGTCAATTGATTTGATTTGGGCCAGAGATTTTTTGCAAAAAAAGTATTTTGAGGAGGTGACTGTTAGATAGTAACCAGTAGGCCCATGAGAGTTTACATCAAGGTAATTCCTAAGAGTAGCCAGAATAAGTTGGAGAAGCAGGCGGATGGGAGCTATAAAGCTTGGGTGAGGGCGGTGCCAGAGAAAGGCCGGGCCAATCAGGCTTTGGTGGAGTTAGTGGCGCAAGAGTGGCAAGTGGCTAAAAATCAGGTGGAGGTAATTGCCGGAAAAACTAGTCGGACAAAATTGGTGGAGATTAGGGATTAAATTTGAAAATAAAACAAAAATGGATAAATTAAAAGGATTTAATCAACCTAGCAAGTACGAGAAGAGAAAGATTTCTCAAAAAGAGCGGCTTAATCTTAAGGAAGGAATAATGGTGGCATCTTTGGCGCTTACCTCTGTTATGATGAGCCTGGGAATATTAATTCCAAGGGAAGTGGAGGCGGGATCTTCTGCGACGATTACTTACTCCGAGGGGGGAGGCGCTGAAGATACTGTGGATGTTTTTGGGGCTGAGGCTAGGAAATATCAACTAAGTGAAGGCGTAGTTAGTTCCTTGCAAAATCAACTCAGATTACACTTGAAAGATCATCCGGAAAGGGAAGACTGGGAATGGGCAATTAATTCCGAGTTGTTTAATTCGGGAATCCTCAAAGTGGAGATTATTGGTTATGATGAAGATAATAATCCTTACTTTATTTTAGATAGTTATTTTTTAGATGGAGATAAAGAGCTTATGATGGAAGGAGATGAGGCTGAGAGATTTGCGCCTCCTGTGACGGAGGAAGGAACAGGAGATACCATAGAAGATCCAGAGAGAAGGCGGTATGCCAAAGAAATCAAGAGATTTTTAGAGGAGAGCGAGATAATTTTTGATTCAGATTTTTTTAGCGAACAAGCGATTCAAGCATACGCAGAAGACAAGGAAGGGGTTGGGAGTTATTATCTTGATAGAATTAGCACTTTTATAAATTTTTATAAGAAAGGATTTTTACAAGGCGCTAATTTCAATCCAAGTGATATAAAAATAGAGAAAGACGAAAAAGTTGTCTTTGGTGGGGCAACAATATTCTTTAAAGTAGGTGATTTAGGTTTTATTTTTCCAGATGCTCCAGAAGACGAAGAAGCTTTCATTTTAACGGATAGAGAAGTAGTTAAAAAAGTAGAATTTATTCTAGATGGAGATAAAGTCAAGGTTTTAGAAAAATTTTCTAGCGCAATAGAGCCTGAATTTTTTCCAGTTGAAGAATTAAGCTATACAAAACTTCTTAGTTATTATTCTGGTCATTAATGAGGATAAATTTTATTAAATATTATGGAAAATAAACTTATTTCTATTGTAGTGCCGGTCTACAATGAGGAGGGGAATGTGGAAGATTTGCACCAGGAAATTGTTGATGTTATCGAGAAGGAGGGCCTAAAAGCGGAAATTATCTTGGTAGATGATGGTAGTAGTGATGGCACGCGAGAGAAGATTCGCCAGTTGCGGCCAGTGCGAGCAATTTTCTTTCGGCGTAATTTTGGCCAAACAGCGGCTATGGATGCTGGTGTTAAGGCCGCTCGAGGGGAGGTAGTGGTTACTATGGACGGCGATCGGCAAAATGATCCGGCTGATATTCCTAAGCTTTTGGCTAAAATCGAAAAAGGTTACGATGTAGTGAGTGGTTGGCGCAAAAATCGGAAGGATCCTTTTTTGAAAAAGATTCTTTCCAGGGGGGCGGATAAGTTGCGCAAGTTTTTGATCAACGACCAAATCAATGATAGTGGTTGCTCTTTAAAGGCTTATCGCAGGGAATGTTTTGAGAATCTGGATCTTTATGGCGAGATGCACCGTTTTATTCCCGGAATTCTCAAGATCAAGGGTTTCAAAGTCGGAGAGGCAGTGGTGAATCATCGACCGCGAATAGCGGGGAAAACCAAATACAACTGGAAGCGTTTGGTAAAGGGGATTTTGGATTTACTTTCGATTTGGTTTTGGCGCAAGTTTTCTTCGCGCCCTTTGCATCTTTTTGGGACCATGGGGGTGCTGATTAGCGCTTTTGGAATGTTAATTTTAGGTTGGATGGCAGTAGAAAAAATATTTTTTGGTTCAGCAATTGGTAGTCGAATTTGGCCCATGGTAGGGTTTTTCTCAGTAATTTTAGGAATCCAATTTTTTGTCTCGGGTCTTTTGGCAGACATTGGAATTAAAACATATTATCAGACTCGTAAGGAGCAGGTTTATAGCATTAAAGAAGAATTTGAAAGAGAGTAACTGAGCTTCGGGGTAGTGCAGCAACTGGCTTAATTGGCTATCCCCAGGGATAAGCTTAATTAATGAGGAGGAGCTTTAGACTGACCCTAGTCTCCGATTGAAATTAGTAGGGATACTTGCTAGTGAGTATTTTTAACAAAAACACTAACCAAAATGGCGATTAGAAAAGACGATACCTCGGTTAAAATATTCCACTGGAGTGCCCGGGGGATTTTGTTATTAGGATTATTTATTTTAATGGGCTTAATCCTTTTCTGGGGTTCTCCTTATCAAAATCCTTATAATCCTAATGAAAACCTTCGTTACCAAGAAAAGGATTTTTTAGATATAGGAATTTTCGCTCTGGGAGTATTAGTATTTTTAGGCGGGCTATTTTCTCAGTTAATGTTTTGGTTTAGAAAGCATTCTTACGAAGGAGTTGCTAGCTTTGCTTTGGTGGGGATTTCAGCTCGCCAAGGATTTTTATTGGCAGTTTTGGTGGTAGCCTTACTTCTAATGCAAGGCTTTCGAGTATTGATTTGGTGGGATGCATTGTTGGCAGTGGGGCTGGTATTACTCTTAGAGTTATATTTTCTTTCTCGCTAGATTCGCTTCTTTTATCCTTGAAGTTAATTTCTTTGTGATCTTAAGGGCAGGGATTTTTCTGCGAAAACTAAGAAGCTACCCTGGGTAAAGGGTAGCGAGAAACAGTTTATCAGTTAATGTATTTTTTACAATCCCAATCTTTCAAAAAGCTTTTCCAGGAAAGGCTTTTTTTTCTGGTCTTGACCAGACTCTAAATCAGCGTTTTCTTGTTCGGATTTTTCGGAGTTACTTAATCCACTGACTTTTCCAGCTAGTTGTTGGCGCTTAGCTAATTCGGTAGTAACAGACTCCGTCTGTCTAACAGAAGGAAGTTCTCCTTGAAAGGCTAGGTAGTTTTTTTTAAGGCGATCTTCCTGGCCAGGAGTAATCACGGCTTGTTTAATGTCAAAGCCAGCAATCGTAAGCCAGGCGGAGAAAATTATCACCCCGATTACTCCGGTTATAATAAGAGCCGCTCTCTGGCGTTCTTTCTCTGATTTCTCTAAAAGATTACTAAGCATGAAGTTTCATTTTGTTTGAATTTAAGTAAGCGAAAAGACTGATTTGATGCAATTTTTTTATTGAGCTTTTCATGATTTTTTACAAGCAAGCCAAACGCCTGATTTTTAAAAAAAGAGAGAAAATTAATCCTACTCCAAAGTTAAGAGGCTAAGAATTCTAGGAAGCTACTTTTAGCACTGCTACCTTATTTTCAGTTTCTTCCAAATCTTTTTTCTTGATGGTTAACTTGTCTAACTTCTCTTCTACCTTAGCTCCAAATTCCTTTAGAAAGGGATCTTCATCGGTGATGTCAAGTTTCAACCCGGGCACTTTGAAATGCATGGGAATGATCAGGCCAGGTTCTAATTGGCCAATTACCTCCTCTGCTTTTTTGGGGTCTAAAGTGTAAGTTCCTCCCACTGGAATCATCAAAATATCTACTTGCCCAATTTGCTCTACTTGTTTTTCTTCTAGGATATGACCCAGGTCTCCTAGGTGACAAACTCTTAAATCCTCACTTTCAATTACATAGATAGTGTCGCGGCCTCGCTCTTGACCTTTTTGGGAGTCGTGAAAAGCTTCCACTCCTTCAACGGTAATGCCACCCAGGGAGTATTCTCCGGGGGCATCAATCACAAAAGGATCTCCTTTCAGGGATTGAGTGTTAGCATGGTCGAAGTGAGAATGGGATACGGTTACTATATCCGTTTTAAACTGAGGAGGTGTGAGGCCAATGCTTTTGTCAAAAGGATCGGTGGCGATTACTATCTCATCCCCCCCTCGTTGAGGGCGGGTTTGAATTTTAAAACAAGAGTGGCCGTGCCAAGTTATAATCATGAAAGTGAGTTTTCAATTTTTAGTACTAAGTTTTTAAAGGTAATTTTGCAGTAGCGATGACTAGATTTTCTCTAAAGCTTCTCTCGCCCAATAAGGGATATTTTCTCTTAGGACTTGCTCTTTTGGTAGCCATTTATAATCAAAGTGCTCTTCGCTCAGGATGACCTCATTTGAATTTACGGGGCGGAGGTAGGTCTTCCCGTTAAGATTGATTCCTTTAGAGGATACATCCACTTGCCAGTTATTTAGAAATTGAATAGTGGTGATCTCAAGCCCAGTCTCTTCTTTGACTTCTCTTTTGAGAGCAAGAAGATCTTTCCCTCCCTGTTTCTTCCTTCCTCCCGGTAAGTCATAGTCTCCTCCCAGGAAATCCTTCTTTTTTAAAAATAAAAAGTGATTTTTATTTTCAACTAGGGCTTTAACTGCGAATTGTTTTTCTAGTTTTAATTTAGGCATGGTCAGTTATTAGCCTGAACCTTAAAAGGGCTTTGTCCCACTTTTCTCCTGCATATTGTACACCAACTCGAGGTAACTTTTCAACCTCAAAGTTTTTTAGGAACGGATTATTGAGAAGGGCATCCTCGATAAAGAGCTGGCTGGTGGGGTTAAAGGCACTAGTTTTGTTAAAACTTCTATCAATCTCGAGGGCTCGGCAAAGTTTACCAGGGCCGTCAGTTTTTATTTCTCGATTATTTTCTTCCGGGTCCAGGGGCGTTAGCAGTTGGCCGCCCCGGATTAATACTGCACTACCGGAGCCGACTTTCTCCGTTACCACATTGAGACAATGATACATGCCATAGATTAAGTAGATATACCAAAAACCGGCTGACCCAAACATTACCTGAGTTCTAGGAGTGGGACCGCGGCGAGTATGACAAGCTTGATCGTGGGGGCCCAGGTAGGCCTCCGTTTCTGTAATTAAGAGGCGAATTTCGGTAACTGTTCCAGGTAGATCAACTTGCTTAACTCCAGTTTGATTAGAGTTGTAAGCTTCTTTAGTCCCTTCGATTCCGCTTTGTTCTGAGCGGGATGATACATTTCTCTTAAAGCGTCGGACTAAAACTTTACCCAGGAGCTCTCGGGCGACTTGCTCAGTAGGTTTTTGATAGAAGACTTGGGGGAGGGTTGACATATTTATCTTAATAGGGAAGGCTGGAGATAGATTTATACTTAACTACTCAAAGTTGATAAAACTAAAAAGGAGTAAAGCTTATGTTCTGGAACTGGGTTTTATTGGGGTTAGCAGTATTGGCTATCATCGTTGGGAAGGGGTTATTTTTTATCTGGAAAATTATCAATTTTATTTTTTCGACCTCTGATCCAACTGACAGTAAAAACTAGTAAGATAGCTAAAAAGAAAACTACCCACCCAGCATAGCGAAGGTACTGATTGATCTGTTCTGCCAGTTCTCCAAAAAAATAGCCCAAAAAAACTAAGAGGCTAGTCCAAACAATACCCCCCAGAAAGGCGTAAAGAATAAAAAGACGAAACTTAACCCGGGAGGCTCCGGCCAAAATGAATGTGATCCAACCTAACCCAGTGGTACTTTTGACAAAAAGAATGATCCTGGCTCCATTATCGCGGAATCTTTCTTGAAGCTTATTAAGATCCTTTTTTTTAACTCGAAGTAGTTGAGAAGTGCGAGTTACCATCTTTGGCCCACCAGCTCTTCCGATGGAATAAAGAATGGTGTCACCAATAATATCTCCCAGAATGCTTGTCGTTAAGACTAGAGGCCAGGAGAGAACCCCTATGGAAGCTAAAAAAGCTCCACTTAAAGTGGAGAGAGGACCCTCTAGGATTACCAAGATTAGTAAAATGGGGTATCCCCAGGTAGAGATGAGTTCAATTAAAGTCTGGTTATCCATTTAATCTAATCAAGAAGGTTAGTTTAAGTTTTAAAAGCTAGCTTTTTATCCAAGATTGGGCCTTTTTGATACTTCTTCGGGTTTCCAATTTAATTTTTTGAGAGTAGTTCATTTCATCTAGATCATCTTTGAACTCAATGTGATAGATGTCTAGAAGAGTAAGAAGCAAAACGATCAAGACGGGACCCAAAAGAAACCCCGCCATGCCGAAAAAAGCGATTCCTCCTAAAGTAGAAAATAAGACCAATAAGGGATGCAGTTGGGCGTCGTTGCCTACTAAAATGGGGCGAAGTAGGTTATCAACCGTTCCCACTACAATCGCACCAAAGGCTAAGATCAAAATTCCTTGCCAGATATTTCCATAAGCTAAGGTAATAATACCCACGGGAGCCCACACTACGAAACTTCCCAGAAGAGGAATCAGAGAAAATAAAAGAGTTAACAAACTCAAGAGAATAACCGAGGGGGTTCCAGTGATCAGAAAGACGATTCCGGTAAGGGTTGCTTGAACGACGGCGATAACCAGGGAGCCCTTCAAGGTAGCACGAGAAATGCCAATGAATTTATCTAATAGCATCTTTTCTTGCTTGTCACGCAAGGGACTGAGCCGCATCACATAATTGGTAAATTTTTTGCCATCTTTAAAAAAATAGTAAAGAGAGAAAAAAGCTGCGAAAGTAAACATCAAAAAACTAAAGATTCCCTGAGTGGTTTTGGAAGCCACGGAAACAAAAAAGGAGCCAAAATTTTGCAAGCCCTGGGAAATCTTTTCAACTCCCAGGGTGGATTGGAGTCTGTCTTGAGATATATCGATTCCAAAATCGCTTAATAATTCTTGAATGGAAAGAGTGGTTTTTTCTAGGATATTATTTTCTTGAACCAAGTGGCTCACATTGCGAGCCTCGTTTACTCCCATAACAGTGATTAGGGTAACTGGTAGAAAAATCAAAAGAAAAATCAAAAGAGAGATTGTCAGGGAGGCCAGAGACTTTTTCTTTTTACCCATCATCTTGAGAGTTTTTTGATACCAGTTGTCAAAAAGTTGAGAAACCACAAAGGCTACCAAAAAAGCTACCAGGTAAGGTTGGAGGACAAAGTAGGCCCCTATCCCAGCCAGGGTGAGAAGAAGGAAGAGGAAGGTGTTATTGAAATGATGTTTCATGGTAGAGTCAAAGCTTTCAAATTTTGAAAATCTCGTTATTGTTGCCTGCGTTTTGAGATCGCCGTACATTTCAGTGCGCCTTATTCAAAACCTCGACTTCGTCTAGAGCTTTCCTAAAACTTAAAAGTTTTGTGTTGTTGATTAGATATTGTTTATATTCCAAATTTTGATAAAAATCCTCGCTTTTCGCTCGGTCGCACTCTTCAGCGCGGATTGCTTCGATTTTCAGCCGCACCTCCATCTGTCTAAAGCCTAGGCGGGACACGGTAGAATCGTATCCAAAATTGTAAGTCCTAAGTTATTATTCAGACTTCATTTTCCGCAGCTTAATTTTCTGAGATTTTAGCATATTGTAGAAATTTTTCCTAGAGGGAGGAACTGATTGTTTGTTGCAAAATCTTTTCTAGTTCTTCTAAGGTTTTCACTCCAGTGAGTTGGGAGCGAGTTTTTTTGCTTCCAGAAAAATTTTTGAAGTACCAAATAAGATGAGATCGGAGGGGCTTTAAGTCGTTTGTTGGAAAAATTTGTTGAAATAATCTGGCGTGCTGGAGGGCGGTGGCTCTAACTCGGCTAAGGGGGATTTGCTTTTCGAGCGCCTCATTTTTTTTTCTGGGAGTAGCCAATATTTCTGCTTCAGATAACTGCCAATCTTCTGGTTCCCCTTTCGAAAGGGGGCGACTATTGGTCTTGATCTTATTGAATAACCAAGGGTTACCGAGGACGCCTCGGGCTAGCGCCAAGCCATCAGCTCGACTTTCTTCTAGGGCTTTTTGGGCGGTAGCAAGATCAGTAATTCCGCCGTTGGCCAGAACGGTTTTGTGGGGAAAGTTTCTCTTGATTTCTTTCACTAAAGCCCAATCTGGATCGCCGGAAAAACCTTGATTCAAAGAACGAGCGTGGACGGTAACTAATTGCCAGTCCAAATCAGCTAGAGCATTTAGAAACTTGAGGGCGTCTAGGCTCTTGCCTCGGGACCGGATTTTGATAGAAACCGGGAGAGTAGTGTTGCCTAAAATATTCTTGAGAATTTCTCGCACCAGGTGCGGCTTCTCCATTAGAGCACAGCCGGCCTCTTGGCGAAGGACTTTTTTGACGGGGCAGCCAAGGTTTAGGTCAATTCCTTCTGGCCTGAGAAGTTTGTTTTCCTCAAATTTGGTTGTTGAATTCTCCGCGTCTCGTTCGTCGTACCTTAAGTACATCTCGCTTCGATGCTCGAATTCTCCTAGAAATTTTTTAAAAACAAACTCCTCAGATTTCTTGTTAGGATCATTTCTGGAATAAGATGGATTGGCTCTGACTGGGAGTTGATTGATTAATCGGGTGGCGAAGGCGAAATGCTGAGGGTCGGAACCGAAAAGCTGCAAAAACATCGGAGAGTCTTCTGGGCAGGATTGGGCTAGTTGGAGGGATTTATCTCGTTTTTCGTGAAAAAGTCCAGTGGCGCTAATCATCTCAGAGAACAGCAAATCAGCTCCATGTTGTTTGCAAAGGAGGCGAAAAGGGAGGTCAGTGAAGCCGGCCATGGGGGCAAGAGCCAAAATGGGCTGGTTAGGTTTCTGGGTTCTTGGTTCCAGATCTTTTCGGTCTTGGAGTGAACTCATTGTTAGGTGTTTTCTAGTTTAGTCGATTCATGATTTTGGGGAAAATTGCTTATTGTAGTATAATGACTTTAACTAATTTTTAACTAAAAGCAAAATGAAATTAAAGGGTTGGCTTAGTAAATTGACTAAGGTCAAGTCCTCTTTGAGGGATAAATGGAAGCAGAGGGGCACTGAAGATGCTTTTAATAAAGAAGAAGAACTTGACCTTGAAAGGGAATCAGATCTTCAATCAGGACAAAAATCTTCTTCTGAGAAGGAAAATCAAGAAATGGCAAAAATAGAGGTCTCGAAGGAGAGTTTAAAAGGTTCTTCCAAAGAGAATTTAAAGGAGAAGGAGACCTTAGAAGGGGCTCTTGAGAAATCCAAGGAAGACCTAAAAAAAGAAGAAGAAAAATTTGAGAAAAAAGATTCCGTTGCCCAGGGGAGTAATTTTTGGGGAGCATCCGAGGGAGATGATTTAAGTGGTGTTGGCCAATCTCTCTTGGAAGAAAGTCCAGAAGAAAGACTTGATGATCAGGCCCGACGTTTTTTTCGGGTAGCTGTTATTGCGGGAGTAATGATGATGGGAGTTTTTTTGCTTTCTCGTTCGGTAAATTGGTTCTTGTTAGTGGTATTGTTATGGGGAACTTATCTTTTTCTATTGCGTAGAAAGATTCAGCTAGGTATTTTTGAGTTGGCAAGAGCAGTAATTATTGGCGGTTTGATAACTTTTTTATCTTTTTATTTATTGGCGATATCTAGTCCTCAGGAAGAGAAAAGTGCTGATCAGGGGAGAATCGAGGAGGGAAAGGGAATAATGACAAGCGAGGAGAAGGTTCCAGAAGAGAATCCTCAGACAGTAAAAGACTCTGAACCCCAAGGAGGGGGACATCAAATCATCAATTTATTTATTGAGCTAGAGAATTATTCTCGAGCCGGATTTGAGGTGGGAAAAGTAGGGGTAGAAAATGATTTACTTTGGACCAGTGAACAAGCTAATTTATTGCTCAATAAGGGAATGAGCGTGACCACCAAGGATGTTTCTCGAGAAACAATCAAGAAAACTGAGGAATTTTTCGAAGAGGAGCTAAACTGGAATCAGAAGGGGTCGTTAGGCTTGGATTTTGTGGCTCCAGCTGGTAGTCGAGAAGTGGGCTATGCCTCTACTTCTCTGGAAAAATATAGAGGTGTAATGTGCATCATTGACCAGGATAATCGGGAGATTTTAAAGGTGAAATGCGGATTCGGACCCCGCTAGGGAGGAGCCTTTCAAATTTTCAAAATTTGAAAAACCGAGAATGTTTGCAGGGTTGCTAAGGAAATAACTCGATTAAAAAATAATAAATGAAAACAAAAATTTCAACGGGATTAATTTTGGCGACAGTACTTACTTTTAGTGCTTGTTGGAATAATTCTAGCAAAGAGACAGATTCAATTTTGTCGGAAGTTGGAATTCAGGAGGCAGCTTTTAGTAAGGATCCTTTAGAGTTAGAAGATTCATTTGATCCGGCTGAAGCTGAGCCGGGAGTCAGGGTGGATAACTCTAGTGTTAAAGTAGAAGACGGGAAGTTTGTTTTTGTAGAAGAAGTTTCTTCCGGTGATTTGATGATTGAGGGAGAAAAATTTCGTCTTGTAGAGGGAGTAGAGTTAGCCCTTAAAAATAAGCTGGCGACTCTCAGCCAACTTTTAAGTCAAGAAGAAAGTGATCTTTCTGTTCCTTCATCAGGCTCCTGTGAAGAGGGAATGTGCTACCTTTCTACCAAGAAAGATGGGAAAATGGCAATTAAATTCCCGGAAGGATATCTGGTTGCCGATGTGGAATTTAGTGAAACTGATCGTTCTAGCATGACCGGAGATTTGACGATTTACTACAATGAACCCAGGGAGGAGGTAGGAATTTCTAAGATTGTGACTCCTTATAAAAACGGAAAGATTGACGGTAAGATGTTAACTTTTTATGATTCCCCTGAAAAGGGTTATCAAGGCCTAATGGGAGAAGATCAGTGGGTCAATAGCGAGTCACACGGGGAGCTACTTAACTGGGGTGAGGATGGTAATTTAAAGATGAGATTCATTAGTAGTCACAATGAGATGGTAAAGGCTACCTTCTGGAAGTGGCATGAGAACGGAAATTTGGCAGAGGAAATAGTTCGTTTGCCAGGCGACAGCGAGCCTTATCTTAGGCACTGCTGGAATCAGGATGGACAGGAGATTGATTGTGCCGAATAAAGATTTTCTCTCTTTAGGTTTTTGAATTTTCATTGCAGGATTATTTTCTCAAAAATTCTCGCAACTTAGAGTGGGTTTGAGGAGATTGAAAAATATCATTATGATGAAAATTTTCTACCAGAAGGATTTCTTTATGGGCTTTCTTGATTTTCTCAAAAAGCTTTTGAGCGTGATGAGGGGGAATCAGTTGATCTTCTTTGCCATGAATAATTAACACTGATTGAGCGGCTTGGGCACCAGGGAGGTTGTTGAATTTATCTCGAAGAAGCCAGTTGCCAGGATAAATCTTAATTTTTTCTTGAATTAAAGATGAAAATTTTTCAAAAGGAGAAACTAAGGCTAAACGGCTTCTAGGGCGAATCCGAGAGTGTTCGCTGGCTAGGCCGGTTCCGATGCTTTGGCCTAATAAAACTACCTCTGAGTAATTTTTTTCTTCTATAAAATCATTCACTTGCTTAACCGTTCGAGAAAGATTTTCTTGGGTAGGATTACCAGGAGTTTGGGCATAACCGGGAAATTCTACCAGTAGGTAAGAATAGCCGGACGGACTAAATAACTGGTGCAAGAAGTGCATATCGCAAGCGCTGCTAGCGTTTCCGTGGTAAAAGACCGCCACTCTCTCGGACGATCTTTCGCGATAGTAAAAATTGGTGTCTTGGTAGGTGATTTTTTCACTAGAGGAAAAATGAGGGCACTCCTCAAAATTGTTATTGGTAGGGTAGTAAAGAAACTGGCGCTGATAGAAAAATAAAGCCACCCCGAGCATTAAATAACTAGTAACAAGGACCGCTAAGAAGAAAATAATTTTTTTAACAAAAAGTCTCAAGGAAGAATGATTACGGGTTGAAAATAATTTTCTAGAGGACTATAACCGTACTTAGTTAGAAAAAACACTCAGTATATTTTATGAAAAAAGACAATTAACCACCATCAAAAGACCAGGATCAACTTAAGCTGGAAAAGATTTTGGGTGGGCAGGCACAGCAAGGTAACCAATTTGATCCGATGCGACAGATTGAATTAACGGGTGATTTTTTTCGAGGCTTAGGCGAGGCTGATTCTAAAGAAAGCTTGCTTCTAAGGACCATTAAGATCTTAGTGGTGTTGCTTCTTTTGGTGGCACCGGGAGGGTTTCTGCTGTTTATGATGATGGTTGATGGATGGAAGATTATTTCCGGGCAAGAAGCTTTCTCTAGGGAGGGTTTTCTTTTGACAGTCCTTATTTCTTTATTGAGCGCGTTTTATTCTATGGTGGATCTCGCGATTATTAGGAAGGTGCTTAAGAAGTGAAAAATAAGTAATTTCTATTTCTTATTCTTATCGTTTTTGGTCTGCAGTATGTTGTTTTCTTGGGAGCTTCTCCAGAAAGTCAAAGGCTCCTTCTAAAAGCTTTATTCTAATGGAGTATTTCTGAGGTTTTCCTGTTGGGGCTGTGGGAAGTTCTTTGTCCGTGCATTTAAAGGAAGACTCTTTTCTTTCTTCGAGAGTAGCTAACCTTCTTCTTATTAGTTCCAGAATTAAATCGGGATACACCACTAAAGCCTCTCGGTGTTTTCTGCTTTTTATTAAATCCAAGGCTTCCACAAAGTCCCTTTTTTTGTTTTCCGTTTCGTTAAGACTTTCTTTGACAGGGTCTTTAAATGCCCAAAGGATCAGAGAGTCCTTGTCTCTTTTGTCAGGCCTCAGAATATTTCCTAAGATCATCCCTCTGGCTCTTTCGTGGCTTATTTCGTGACTTTCTCCGGAAGAGAGGATAGTCTTATCTCTAAGTTTTTCGTTCATGGGATTGTCTACTTACTTCTTATTTTCTGCCCTTCCGGAGTGTCTTCTACTTGAAAGCCCCGAGCTTCAATTTGGTCCCGAAGCTGATCGGATAGAGTAAAGTCTTTTTGCTTCCGGGCCGCTTGGCGTTTTTGGGCCAAATTTTCAATTTCCTGAGAAATTTCTTTTCCAGGGGCGGTCAAGAGCAAGCCAAAAACCTGATTAAGTTTTTTCCAGAGATTTAGGAGGCTTTGGGCTTCCCCTGAGGTCAATTCACCCTGGTCTGCTTGGCGGTTGGTTTGGTTAATTAACTCGTAAAGTTCGCTTAGGGCCAGGGGAGTGTTGAGGTCGTCCGTCAGGGCGGCGGTAATTTTTTCTTCGGCCGCCTGGTAGGCGCTGTTGTCAGATTTGCTTTTTCTACCTCCTAGTTTTTTGTCTTGCTTGTCTCTTAGTGAGGGCAACGAGGGCATTGCTTCAGTGGCTATTTTAGCATTTTTCTTGATGGTTTGTCCACTGATTTGTCGATCACTTTTTTCAGATTCCTCTCCTGCTAGTTGGGAGATTTTTTCCCACCAACGAGTAATTTTATCGAGGTTCCTAGCGGCTTGTTCCATTCCTTGCCAAGTGAAATTAACATTAGAGCGATAGTGGGAGCTCAAGATTAGCATTCGAAAAGTCATCGGGTCAAAACCTCGTTCTAAAACATCCGCTAGGACATAGAAATTGCCCTTAGACTTACTCATTTTGGCGCCTTCTACTAGCAGGAAGCGGTTGTGAAACCAATAATTAGCAAAAGGCGCGCCGGTGCAACCTTCGCTCTGGGCAATCTCATTTTCGTGATGAGGAAAGACATGATCTTCGCCGCCGGTGTGAATGTCCAGTGTTTCACCCAGGTATTCCATGCTCATGGCGCTGCACTCAATGTGCCAACCGGGATAACCCTGGCTCCAGGGGCTTTCCCACTGCATCAGGTGATTCTTGGGAGCCTTGAGCCAGAGAGCAAAATCGTAGCTGTGCTGTTTGTCGGGGTGATCCTCCAGGCGGGCGCCGTGTTTTAACTCCTCCAGTTTCTTGCCGGAGAGCTTACCGTAGCCGTCAAATTTTTCTACATCAAAAAAGACATTGCCGTTTTTCTCATAAGCCAGGCTTTTTTCTAGGAGTGTCTCGGTGATCTGAATCATCTGCTTGACATGAGCGGTGGCTCGAGGATAGTGCTGGGCTTTTTTGATATTGAGTCGATCGCGATCTTCAAAAAAGCGCTCGGTGTAGAATTTAGCGATTTCCCAAGGAGTTTTTTTTTCTCGGAGGGCGGCCTTGAGCATCTTGTCTTCGCCACTGTCAGCCTGGTTAATATCATCAGCGCTGAGGTGGCCAACATCAGTAATGTTGACAATGTGGCGCACTTCGAAACCAGAGAACTCCAAAAACCGCCTCAGAGTGTCAGCATAAATGTAGGCGGCCAAGTTGCCAATGTGGGCGTAGTTGTAGACAGTGGGCCCGCAAGTGTACATTTTAACCTTGCCTTTTTCTTGGGGCTGAAATTTCTCCTTCTTATTGGTGAGGGTGTTGTATAGGTACATGGTTTTTAGTTTATTTTGTAAGAGAGCTTTTCTAGTAACTCATTCACAGTACTTGCAATTTCCTTATTATTTTTAACTTTTATAAGATTCTCAATGGGGTACTCTTCGTAGAATAATCCTTGCTTCCCGATATCTTTTATTGATTTTATTCTATGCTTAGGTAGGCCAACTCTTTGATTTAGTCTTTTTTCTAGTTCTTTTTTATTTGGCATAACCACTTCTATTACGGTTAATTTGAAGTTTATTTTGTGGGACAACTTCTTAAAAAGCAAGTAATTTTTCTTTGTAGAGAGAGAGCAATCTACAACAATACTTCTTTCCACTATAGTGGATAAATTTTTTACAAAATAACCTATTATTTCATAGACAAGCCCCGATGTTTTGCTGTTAGCTCCGAAAAAACTAAATACTAAATCATTAAGGTCGTCTTTATGTAAAACAGGGCAGTTTATTTTTTTGGCTAATAGGGAGGCGATTGTGCTTTTTCCTACCCCAGGCTTCCCTTTTAGTAAAATTAAATCCTTCATTTATTGAATGCTTTGAAGTTGGTTAAATTAAAATTTTAAAAATAACTTGCTTTGATAAATTCTATTCCCTGGAGGATATCCGGTTCGGTGACTTTTTCTAGTGCTTGGGAATAGTTTAACCATCCAGTTTCGTAAAATTCAGTCGCCAAATTTTCCTGATTAGGCTCAAAGGAATTTTTATTGACCTCCACAAAACACCAGATGTCATAGTGGAACTTGCAGAAAAACTTAGGCGGCTTGGGAGCGATTTTTTTGGTGGTGAAAAGGGGAGGGTTTATAATCTGCAGTTTATTTCGGTCGAGTCCCCATTCCTCATCGATTTCTCGATCAAGAGCTTCCTCAATAGTTTCGTTCCGGTTAATGTGACAGCCGTTGAAAAGCCACTTATCTGCTTTTTTATGGTGGCCTAAAAAGAATTCTTGGGCAACTGGATCAAAGGCAGCAAAATAAATACAAAAATGAGATTCTTTGTTTTCATCTTGAGTTAAGGCGCCTTGCTCAATTCGCTCTCCAAAAGTTATCCGGATCGTCGGGTCGGGGTAATTTCGAAGTAAAGTTTTTAGTTCTTCGGCAAAAGTCATGTTGTCCCGGTTAATTCAATCTTAGAATAGCAACTTTGCTTGATTTGGTCTACCTCCATGGTTTTTTTGAATCCCGAGGTTGTTTAAAAAGTGTCTAAAAAAATATTGACAAAATCAGAAAAGTTGCTAATCTTGGAGACAAGCAAATTATCAAATTGCGGCAGACGAAGCTCAAAAAGGCTGAGCGCTTTACTTTCTCTCGTTGCAGTGTCAACGAGAGAAAGTAAGGAGGTTAGAGGTTCGAATCCTCTCGTCTGCACTGTATTGCTAAGACTTTCTCACTTTGAAAATTTCGTTGTCAAAAGCTGCGTTTTACTCTCGCTGTACGCTTCAGTAATTCTCAACTAAAGCCTCACTTTTCTCTAAAAATGTCCTAAAACGAGAAAGTTCTTGGACTGTTAGTCATTTCTAGTTTTCTGAGAGAAGACGCCGAGAGGCGTTTTTTTGGTGATTCAAATTTAAGGGGACTTTTTGTGATTGCTAGAACGGGTTCGTGGCAGTGCTATGATTCTATTTGGGTTAATTTATTTTTTTAAAATCCACAAATTAGCTTTTCGGCCAGAAACTAACAGGTGATGTTGGGCTGATATCTTCCAAGGTGAGGGAAGTGGATCTGCCTGATTATTTTTGTCTTTAGTTGTCATGCTTTGGAGTATCTGGTCAAATTGAAAATTCTCGCCCATCAAAATTACTGCCAGGCCTCTCGACTTAAGCACCCGGTAAAATTCCTGGAGCATCTGGGTGTAAAATTCTTCTGGTTGATCTAGTTTTTTAAAATGTCCCCAGGGCGGATCGGTGATGATCTTATCAATGGAGTTATTTTCTAAAAATCCCATTTCCAGGGCGCTCTCTCGGCGGACTTGGACTTTTTCTTTGGGATAGGCGCGGAAAATTTTACCCTTGAGGTCATTAGCTAGTTTCTCGTCTTCTTCTAAGGCGAGAGCTTTTTTAAAAGGAAAAGCTCGTAAGCGCTCCGTTAGCAATCCTCCTTGGCCGGCAAAGGGATCCAAAATTACCTCCTGGGGGCCAGGGCGAGAAGCTAGGCAAATTAAGTGAGCCAGTTCTGGGCGGAGTTGTCCAGCTTTGAGGTGCTTGGCGAGAGGCTTTTTACCAGTAATACGAGCGCCTAGAAAGCCCTGGTTTCCTCTTCGCCAAATGAGCCAAAATTCTTGTTGGTATTTTTTAAAATCGGTTTTTAGGTAGCGATTTTGAGAGATTTTTTGCTCTAGAGTTTCTAAGGCCGGCAAGCCCGGATTAATAGAGCGGTTTTCCTCTGAGGTGAATAGCCGATAGGTGGTAGGGGTTGTAAAAAGATTTTTGAGAGTTCCACCGAGAGATTTGTCCTTGGTAACGGCCTTGATTAGATCTAGAAAATCGTGGACATTTTGGTAGCTGCCCAGGAGACGAAAAGTGTTGTTAAAAAAGCGAATTTCTCGCAAATCTTTCTCGTTATAGTCCGTCTGGTACACTACTAAACCGTCCAGCAGGTCAATGATTTTGACCCGGGATCTTTTTTGAAGGGCGCGTCGGACTATTTCTTGGGCGCC
This sequence comes from uncultured Bdellovibrionales bacterium, assembly GCA_964346295.1. GTDB lineage: Bacteria > Patescibacteriota > Minisyncoccia > Moranbacterales > DUUL01 > CAYFUG01. Next base: position 23,850 of record CAYFUG010000002.1, on the reverse strand, counting down.
GGAGATGAATGTGGAAAAATAGGTTGTTTTCATAGGATTTTCAAGTTTGGCAAATCTCGTTGTTGCCGCCTGCGTTTTGACCTCACCGTACCAATCAGTACGGCTCCCGCATCGCTAAAGCTAGACGGGACAGGTCGGCCAAAGTCTCGGCGTCGCCTAGAGCTTTGCTCAAATTTGAAAGCCCTAGACTGAGACTGAAATTGGTCGAGTGTTTTTACAAGAGAATTAATTCTTTATATTTCGGGCTATCTTCTGTGGTTTTTTCGACCAGTTCTAGTTTGATTTCGCTTTCCCAGTCTACAGGTAAAACGAAAAAAGTGACATTTTTGGAACCAACTCGCATTCCAAAGTCTAGGTCGGTAGTAAGCTCATGTTTTAGGAATTGAGAAAAATCTTCTTTAAAAAATCCCACATAAAACTTAACTGAAGTCTTACTGGTAGCTCTCAGTACCGCTATATTGTGCATGGATCGAACGGCCTCACCTCTTTTGTCTTCGCTGTCTTGAAGGCCAAAATCAGATTCATTTTCGACGCCTTTTAGAGTGGCAGTTGGAATGTAGGGCCAGTACTGGGGAGTTCCCAATTTGTTTTCGAGGATGTATTCTCTCATTGCTTTTTGATCAATTTATTAGATTTCTCTTCAAATAAAAATCCACTCAAAACGGAAAAGAGAATGATGTAAGCTGAGAGCACTAGGGCGAAGGGCCAGCCAAAATAGTAAACTAAAACCGGGAAGAAGGGGATCTTAACATTGCGATTATACAGGAAAATTGCTAAAAGGGAATCCTTCATGCCTTTTTGCTTCAAATCTCCCAAGAGCGGGTAGAGAATGTAGGGTGGCCCGGCCACAATAATACCTCCAATTGCAGCGTAAAACCAGCCTTTGGCGCCGGATTCTTGTCCTAGATGCCGGGAGACAAAGTCTGAGCTGAAAATCCAATTAGTAACAGTCATCAAAACAATCACCACTAATAAAATTGGCAGGATTTTTACTAGCATTTGGCCGGTAGAAACAATGGCAGCTTGAGCAAGTTCTCGATTGGCCAGAGCCACTAGGCCGTAAATTAAAGCTACTCCGGCTAAAAGATGATAGCGGTTGAGGCCTTTCTCCGAGGGCCCTTTTTTGGTCTTGCTGTTCATGGTGTGGTTATGATTTTTCAATCTCCCTGACCCCCTTTCATAAAGAGGGAAACCAGAAGCGAGCTTTTTTATAAAGAAAAAATTTGAGGGAATGTTCTGTCCTTACAGTTTGCCATTAGTAGCTTTGCGGGGAAAATTAGAATATCTGCAAGGTCAAAACAGTCAAAATAGCTATTAAGAGGGAGAAGACGAAATTGAGCAAGTTTCTCTTGATGGCGAATTTTTTTCCCAAATAAGTAGCTTCCAAGGGTAACATGGCTAGCCCGACTGTCGTCCAGGCCATGATGAAAGCGGTGACGGCCAGGAGGCTCACTCCTTGTCTAATCAATTCTCCTCCCACAATGTAACTAGTGATGGGAATGCCAAAAGAGACGCTGCCGGCCAGGGCGCCAATTAGAGGATCCAGCAAAAAATTGCCAGTGAAAATTCGGGGGTAAATATCTTCTAAGGCCAGGCTGATCAAGTTTACTAAGGCTAAAATTCCTACTATCAAAGGCAAAGATTGAAAGATAGAGAGAGTAACTTTCTGGAGAGCATTGCTAATTTTCATAATCAGTGATTATTTTGTGGGCAAAGCCAACTATTTTTGTCTTTTATTGTGAATTAGTATAAAATACAAAAAGCATCCAGCTTTAATTTAGTATTATCTAAGCATACTTAAAGGGGCTTGAAAAGACTTTTCAAAAGCACCTTTTTGTGATACCTATTTTTAAATATGAATTTAACTCAATTTATCAAGCAAACCCTTCGCAACTCTTATGTATCTTTGGTGATGGGAGTGGCAGCCTTTGTTTTAGTTTTGGTTATTACTCTCGATCTTTCCGCGGCTGGAATAATTTTAATGCTCTTTGTAGCGGTGGCAATTTTTCAGAATAGTTTTTATCGGGGATGGCTTTTCTTGTTTTTTGCTATTTTATTATTTTCTTCTCTTCGAATTGGCCTAGAAGGAGACTTGGTAATGTACGAGATTATTCTCATAGTGACGGCCCTAGTAGGATTAGTAAATATTAGCGTAGAAAGCGTTAAGCTTTCTAAAAATTATCTATCCAAATACTTTTTTTTGTTTTTAGTTTGTGCGGGAGGAGTTTTAGGATTAGGAACTTTTTCTGGGAGAGAGGTTAGTCCCCAGGTTTGGCAACTGGCTTTTTACTTGGCGATGTTTTGGATGTTATTAGTAGTATTCCAATACTTTTTTCAAACTCTTCGTCGCCTAGAAGGCTTCTTTCTAGTTTTGTTGGTGGCGGGAGTTCTCCATTCTTTGGTAGGGCTAGGAGCCTTTTTGGTGGGCTGGCAAAGTTCTTCTGGAGTCGGAGTGACTAGCGGGAAGGCTCAGCACTTAATTTTTGGGAGTTTTCAGTATAAGGTAAGCGGTTTTTTTGGAGATGGAGCTCTGTTTAAAATTGGAGAAAGCGCCTTAGCGCCTTTTCTCTTGATCAGCATTCCGGTCACGCTAGGGTTTTTGTTGAATGTTAAACATCGAAGGCGTAAAACTACCTTGGAGCTGGCAGCTACCTCTGCAGAAGTTTTAGGTTTGGCGCCGGGAGAGCTAGAAAAGACCCCGGGGCAACTAACTGAATTGCACGGAAAGAATTTTGCCTTGGAGACTTATCCTAAAATTCTTCCTGACCATGAAGAGAAGGAGGCTACCGCTAATTTTGGGCAAGAAGAGCCCAAGATTAAGATTGATTTGAAATCTAAGTTACTAGACTCTGCTCAGAACAAAAAAAAATACTCATCTCGCTTTTATTGGACTAATAAATTCAAAGAGCTTCAGAAGTCTCTAGTAAAGATTAAGGGTGACTTAAAAAAGAAAACCATTCCTTCTACTAGTGAGACAGAAAGGGAGTTGGAACAATTACTAGGTGAAGAAGAGGCGCCCACCTCAGAGGAAATACTTAGAAAATTTTTCTTGAAACTTCTATTTTTCTTGCTGTTAGTTTTGCAAATGACAGCTCTTACCCTCACTTTTTCTTATTATGCCTTGGTGACTTTAGGAGTGGGAATGTTTATGGTGGGTATTTTATTGCGAAATAATTTTATTGTGGTGCTTACAGCTGTTACCATCATTGCGGTAGCGGTCGTTTTTCCTGGGGTAAAGTCCTCTTTTCTCTGGGAGAATAGCGGTCAGCAGTGGCTTTCGGGTTTCCAGGAAATTAAAAACGATCCTATTTTAGGAAATGGGTGGTTAATTGAAAAAGAGAAGCGGCAGAGTTCTACGGGGGAAATTTATAATTCCTATTTTTATATCTGGAATACCCTAGGAATTTCTGGATTAGTGATTTTGATTTTGATGCTATTTCGTTACTTTAAAGATATTTATGATCTCTATAGGAAATCGGACGGAATAAAGAGAATTTGGTTGGTAATGGCCCTGGCGATATTTGCAGAGTTCACTCTTTTGGGACTGTCTAGTAATGCGCTCTTGTTTGGACCAGCTGCTTTAGCCTTTTGGTTATTTTATGGAGCAGTTTTAAACCTTAAGGCTGGTCAGATGGTGACCGGAAGAGATCAGGTCAAACTTTATTATTAGCAGCTTGGAGATTTTTGTATTTAGAAAGGATTTTCAATTTAAATTAACAGAAGCTAAAAAGGCAGGGTTTTGCTTTCTAAGAAGCTTTAATCACGAAGTAAAGATTTCAAAATGGAGATTAATTTTTTACTTAGAAAAGCTAGAGAAATTTGGGGCCAAGATTTTAAAATGAGTCTTCCTCAGATAGTTTCTGCCATGGGAAAAGTTTTTGGAGATATTTGTAAGGGGACAAGAGATTCCGAGCAGGGCGAAGCTGCTGAGACCGAAGAAGAGCTCAAGAAGGAATTGGGAAATATAATTTTTTCTACAATCAGATGGTGTGATGACTTGGGGTATGACCCCGAGGAATGTATAAAGCTAGCTATTAAATGTCAAAAAGATTTTTCTAGGAAAAAACAGGAACAGGTGGATGAGAATAAAAATACAGATTTTTCCTGATTACTAACCAAAGAAACCAAAGCTGAATGCGACTATCTTTCTCTCCTAAAAAAAGTTATAAAAGTTGGAAGTTCTGGGTGCTGTTCTGGGCGGTAGCCGGAGTTTTTTTATTGAGCTGGGGGGGGTACTGGAAATTTCAAAGACAAGGAGCAACTAGTTTCTTGAGGTATCTTCATCCCTTGGTAAACTGGTCTTCTCTGGAAGAGGAAACTAAAGGTCAATTAAAAGTGTTTCTAGGGGTAGCTGCTGATTTTTTAAAAAAAGGAGAAGAGAAAAGTCTGCTGATTGTTTTTCAAAACACTGATCGTTTGAGACCGGGAGGAGGTCAGATTGAAACTATTGCCCTAGTAAGTTTTCAGGGCGAAAAAGTTTCTCAAGTGGAATTTTTTGATGCCCACTTTTTCGATCTAAGCGCAAACTCCAATAAGAAAGAAAACTTTCCGGACATTTTAAGTCAAATATCCCCTCGCAATCAGGAAAGTTGGCAAGTGGCTAATAGCAACTGGTGGCCCGATTTCCCCCAAAGCGCCCAGTTGGGATTAGAGGTTTTTAACTCTTCTTTTAACGAAAGGAAAAAGAGGGAGGCTCTTCCGGAGGCATTGGTGGCTATTTCTAGGCAATCCTTGAAGCCTCTTTTGAAGATTTTAGGATCAGTAGAAGTAGTTGGCTGGAGAGGAGAGATAAGCCATCAGAATGTTCTTCAGAGCATTCGCAGTAATAATCAAGTGAAGTATCAACTTCTTCAGCCAGGGGAGAGTAGAATTCCCGAAAAAGAATACTTCAATTTAGAAGAGGCTATTTGGAGGGCTATTTGGGGAAAGTTTTCTCAGGCTGGATGGGAAAAGAAATCCCAAGTTTTGGAGCAATTAACTCAGGAAATTAAAACTAAGGACCTAAGAGTGTACTTTGTGGATTCTAATCTCCAGGCTCGAATCAAGACAGTCGGATGGGCAGCGCCCTTGAGTCAACTAGAAGAGAGGGAGGATTATCTACTGGTGACTAATACCAACTTAGACCCATTTGACAACGACCGATTAGTAGAAATTTCTTTTCAGTACCAGATAGACTTATCTCAGGAACCTGCCCAGACTCAGTTGTCAGTTTTTTATTGGCATCATGGGCGCTTACGAGATGAATTTACTTCTGACTACCATACTTACTTAAAAATTTATTTACCTCCTGGCTCTCAGTTGTTGGATTCTAGTGCTCCAGAGCAAGTTGAAATAGGAGAAGAATTAGGAAGAAAGTATTTTGCTACTCGGTTGGCAGTTCCTCTAGGAAAGTCTCAGAAAATTAGTTTTGACTACCAATTGCCCTGGAAAGTTAATTTTGAAGATTATCTCCTTCAGATTCAAAAACAGTCGGGAATTGATCAGCTAGAGGGAGAAGTGGAAATTATTGGCGAAAAGGGAGAGAGCAAAACCTATCAGATTAAATCCAGGGGGGACATAGTAATTAGTCCTTAGTCGAGTGTATTTTCCGCTGAAAACCTTAAATTTCGGTTGCCCATTTCGCTCTGGAGAGGAAAAATTCAAGGATTCTTTTTCAGAGTTTTCTCGTTCAGAGTTCTTGCCGGTAACTTAGACTAACTACTACCAGTAGATTAAACTAAAAGTCCTTTCTTGCCTTCTGATCTTACCTTCCAAAGTGAGGCACGAAATTAGAGAGCTTTCATCAACGAAGAATAGTCCTTAGGCAGTTTCTCGGGGGGATCGCTAGGGACCCACTGTCGACCTTACGAATTATCCTTGATAAGTCTGATTTTTTGAGTATCCACGAGAAGAGTAGTTGGAAGACTTAGAGGGTGTTGACGAAGAATGGAACTTTAGCATTGACAAAAACCATCAGTTAGCTAGAATTTTCCTATATCACATATTCGGTGGCTAGCTTTCCTTGCCAGGGCCAAGTTGGGTTTTGGTTTAGAGCTGGATTAAAAGCCGAATAGAGGCTGAGAAACTGTCTAAAAAGCTATATTTTCCCCTGAAAACCTTAAATTTCGGGTGCCCATTTCGCTCTGGAGAGGAAAAATTCAAGGATTCTTTTTCAGAGTTTTCTCGTTCAGAGTTCTTGCCGGTAACTTAGACTAACTACTACCAGTAGATTAAACTAAAAGTCCTTTCTTGCCTTCTGATCTTACCTTCCAAAGTGAGGCACGAAATTAGAGAGCTTTCATCAAAGAAGAATAGTCCTTAGGCAGTTTCCTAATAATTTATAAGGAAACCTAAACTATGACTGAAAAACAAGCAGTTGCAGCTTCTTCTCCGGCAGAAGCTGAAGAAAACAAGTACGATCTATCGCTAGAAGCGATGCTGAAAGCCGGAATGCATTTTGGCCATAAAAAATCTCGCTGGAATCCCAAGATGAATTCTTATATCTTTGGGATGCGTAATGGTGTGCATATCATTGACCTAGAGAAATCCCTGAAGCTTTTTCAGAAGGCTTTAGGAGAAGTAGCGAGAGTAATAGAAAAAGGCCAGCCTATTACTTTGGTCGGAACTAAGCGACAAGCTAAGGATTTGGTGCAAGCAGTGGCGGAAAAAGCTGATATTACTTATGTCAATGAGCGTTGGATAGGAGGAACCTTAACCAATTTTCCGGTTATCAAGAAAAGGATTAAATACTATTTGGATAGCCAAGAAACCCTTAAAAAAGGGCGTCTTTCTGGTTTAACTAAGCTAGAGCGAACTAAGTTATCCAAGGAGTTGGAGCGAATCGAAGAAAAAATGGGCGGCCTGATTAATCTTAAGGAGCTCCCGGGATTGGTAATTGTTTTAGACATCAATAAAGATAAACTGGCAGTTAAAGAATCTCAGAAGATGGGAATTCCGGTGATTGGCTTAGTGGACTCTAATAGTAATCCAGAGTTAGTGGAGTTTCCCATCCCAGCTAATGATGACGCCTTGTCTTCTTTGCGGTATATTTGCGGAGTATTTTTGAAAAAGATTTTAGAGACTAAGCGGAAGGCTCCCGCGATTAAGGCGAAAGCTTAGGGCTTTAACCGCATAGTTCTGTGGTTTTGCAAAAATGACCAAGAGTAACTTCAAATTTTCTTTAGTCGATGATTATTTTAACTCCGGCGATCTATTGGCGCTTGAGAGTAACTTCAATCCTAGATTTGACCTGAAAACTATCTCAGAACTCAAGAAGAAGCACAAACTTGAGCTAGTTCAAGTCATTTGCAAGACGAAAGGGGAGGTGCTTTTGGAAAGATTCAAACAGCGTTCTGAGTCAGGTTAGCGGCACCCGGGTCATCGAGATCATTTAAATTATGATGAATTTCAAGGGACTCTTCTGGCAGGCAAGTACGGCCCTTTACCAATTGAAGGCCTACCTTAGAAGTAGATACCACCAATTTTGAAAAAGTTGATTACCAGAGGATCTATAAGTTTCTCCAAGAATCTGGATTAGCTCCTCATAAAAATTAAAAATAAATCAATTGTCTACTGGCGAAGGATTTTCAGTTCTTTATTTAATCAAAAAGAGAGCTGCAGAGTTGATGGAGAAAGTTACTGCCCATGGATTTAGTCATGTAGAGCGGGTCAGGCAGTGGGCCTTGCAAATTGCTCAGGCGGAAGACTTAAGCAAGAAAGAAATTGAACTACTAGAACTAGCGGCTCTTTTACACGATATTGGCAGGAGCAAGCCAGGAGGAAATCATGGAAAGGTAGGGGCAGAAATAGCTCGGGAACTTTTGAGCAAGGAAGTAGATTTAAGCCCGGATGAAATTGAGAGAATTTGTTTTGCGATTGCTAATCATAACTCTGTTCAACCAGTGGATGATATCGTGGCGCTGGTATTAAGGGATGCAGATATGCTGGATCAACTTGGTTCTGCCGGTCTTGTTCGGTGCTTGAGCTCTAAGGCGACCAAACCCTTTTTTCCAGAGGGTAATCCTAAGGGTGAAACCTGGGGTTTGACGGGAGAGCAGTTTAACTATCGCTTAGATGTTGAAAAAAAGGGAGTAGGTGTTTACATTGTTGATCAGATCAATTTTCAAATTAGTCGGGGAGATTGCATGAACACTGAGACAGCCAGAAGATTGGCAGAACCGAAAGTAAAATTTCTCAAAAGGTTTTTAATAGGCCTGGAAAAAGAAGGCGCAATTTTTTAAAATTTAAAATTATAATTCAAATTCCAAAACCATGTTAGAACTTATTAAAAAGATCCGCAATCAAACGGGAGCCGGAATGGTGGACATTAAAAAAGCCTTAGAAGAAGCTAAGGGTAACGAAGAGGAGGCTCTCAAGATTTTGCGTAAAAAGGGTATCGAAAAAGCCGCTAAAAAAGCCGATCGAGAGGCGGGCGAGGGCACTATTGGCGTTTATGTTCATACTGATGGCAAAAAGGTGGCCTTGGTAAAACTGCTTTGTGAAACCGACTTTGTGGCTGACAACGAAGAGTTTCAGCAACTAGCTAAGGATTTGGCAATGCAAGTGGCCGCTATGGATCCGGTAGCAGTAAGCCCGGAAGAGGTCCCGGAGAAGTTAATTATAGATCAAAAAACTGCCTGGAAAGAGGCGGCAGAAAAAGAGGGTAAGCCGGCCGAGATTGCTGAGAAAATTCTTTCTGGTAAAGAGCAAAAGTTGCGCAATGAAATGTCACTTTTGGGGCAGGCTTTTGTAAAAGACCCGGAATCGACGGTGGAGGAGGTCATTAAGGAAAAGATTGCTAAGGTGGGGGAGAATATTAAGGTGGGTGAATTTACTCGGATGGAGTTGTAGGGGCGAGGCTTCTGTTTTGGGAAAAGTCTGATAATTGCGGCCTATTAAACAGTCTTTTATACGCCATTCAGAACTTTCTTTTTTGAAGCTTCAGTAGAATAAAACTTAAATTTTCCTGTGCATGAAAAAGGCAACAATGAAATTTGACCATTCTTATGTGTCAGCAAAAGATCTTGATAGAGCGATTAAATTTTATGAAGATCTTTTGGGCCGGAAAGTTTCCAACTATGAAGAGAACCGTTGGGCTGATTTTGATCTTGGTGAAGGTTGTTATTTTGGTTTAATAAATCCTGATATCATTTCAAATAAAAGGACAGTTGGGAATAATTCCATTGTTGCTTTTTGGTCTGATGATGTTGATGCGGTCTACGAAAAGGTTAAGATGTATGAAGATGTTAAGATCAAAGATGAGCCGGAAAACTTAGATTTTACTGATTACTACTATCGATGTTTTCAATTTTATGACACTGAAGGTAATCTAATTGAGGTTGCAAAATATAATAGGTAGCCAGGTTTTGTTTAGTTAGTTATTCTTAAACATTAGCAATTTTCAATATGATAGTTCGTTTTTTTGAGTGGGATCGTCTGCGGAAAGTAGAACCGGATTTTTCGGAGACTGTTAAGCGTGGGGATGCGGTAGTGGTAGAGCACGAATGGGGAACTTTTTTGGCTCAGGTTTTTAGTCCCGAAGATAGATTTGGAAGCAGTTGCGGATTGGGCTGCGGAGCTGGAAGTTGTTCCAAAGAGAAAGAAAATAGTACTGATAAGAAAGGCAATCAAACCGATGACAGCAAGAGCTATGAAAACGAAGTTGCTGGTAGAGCGGTGCGCTTAGCTAATGAGGAAGACTTAGCGAACAATCAAAGCTACCAAGAAAAGGAACTAGAAATTATCGAGGTAGTCAAAGAGCGAGCCCGGCAACTGGAAGTGCCGATGAAAATAGTAGATGCTCGAATTAGCCTGGAGGGGAGTTGCGCGGTAATCTCTTTTGTGGCGGACGGCCGAGTGGACTTTCGGCAATTAGTAAGAGAACTCTCGGCTCAATTTGGCAAGTCCATTCGTTTTCAACAAATTGGCTCTCGAGACGAGGCTCGGCGCCGAGGAGGCTACGGAATTTGCGGCCGGGAAATTTGCTGCAAAAAATTCTCTGGTAGTCTTCCTAGTATTTCTACTGACCTAGCTCGTTGCCAGCTAATTTCTCATCGCGGCTCGGATCGACTATCAGGAATCTGCGGTCGCCTGATGTGTTGCTTGGCCTACGAGGCAGAGCAATATTCCGAAATGTTAAAAGAATTTCCAGAGCGAGGTAGGAGATTGATTTGGGAGGACCGCCCGGGGATAATCGGAGATTTGCAAGTGCTTTCGGGAAGGGTTAGAATTGATTTTGAGGATCGGACCTCTCTATCAGTCACCACAGAAGAATTAAGAAAGAAGGCCAAATTCAGATAAATCAAAAGAAGAGTTTTACTGAAAATTCAAATCAAAACGAGTAATTTATGCCTTAGATGAACTTCAAGGAATTGGCAATTATCGGGTCAATTTTCTTGAGCTTGGCAATTATCATTATTGTTTTTGCTCGGAATGCTAGGAAAATCCAGGAAATTGATCCAGTCGCCCTAGAGAAGGCTCGGGCTAACCTCCCTCAGGGGAAGCTGGCTGCTTTTTGGTTAGGCATCAAAAGAGTGATGGCTCGGGCCCTGGTTTTTTTGGCAGAAATTGCTGTTAAATGGGCCAAGAAACTTCTAACCTTGGCTCATTATAGCTTAATAAGGGCTCGTGTTAAGCTTAAAAAAAATACCCCACTCAATACTCCGCTCGACGGAGAGGAGAGTTTTCGACAGGAAGAAGAAATCCGACAAGCTTTTTTAAGAGAAGAGGAGCAAGAAATTAAAAAGATCTTTGGAGAGGGCTATTCTCTTTCTGAACTAGGTATTTCTCAGAGAGAAGAAGTGCGCAACAGAGAGGAGGAAAGAGAGCAGCCCTTTGAATTAGAAGAAGAAGCTTTCGATTTCAAGAGAAATTCTGTTTCCGTTTCTCAATCAGAGATAGACGGAAGGGGTTCTTCTCGATTAAAGAATCAAGAAGAGGAAGATTTTTTTAGTTTTCAACAAGAAAAATCTTTGAGGGAGGATTTTTCTGAAGAAGAAAGGGCAGAAGAGCTGAGGGAGCCAGAATTAGAGATCTTTCAAGGAGGCTTAGAGGAAAAAGAAGAGGCGAGAGAGTCAGTTACTCAAGTATTTTACAGTTCTTACGATCAGACTGAAAAAAGGAAACCACGCCCTAGTTTTTTGGGTAGAAAACTGAGAAAGAAAACTTATCAATCTCAAGAGCAAGTTCCCGATGAACAGTCTTTAGAGCAGACTTTAAGTTCTGATTCTAACCAAGAAGGCGATCAAGAGGAGGGGCTAGAAGCTAGAGGGCTACAGGAAGTAGAAGAGGAGTTTTCTTATCCTCAAGAAGGGAGTTTTCCTTTCTCAGAAAACGAAGTTAAAAAGGAGGAAAGTAAAGAAGGAGACGGAGCAGAGCGGGCAATTCCTCCTAAGAGTTGGTTGGAGAAAACTCTAGGGTTTTTTGGTAGAAATACCTCCACAGAGGAAGAAAAGGAACTTAGTAAGCGAGAAGAGTTGGAAAGAGTGGTTTCTCGGGTGGATTTTTCTGATCAGGGCTTAGAAGAGGCAGAAGAAGAGTCTACCGGGAATATTTCGGAGCAAGAACAGAGAAGAAGAGAGGAGAAGAACAGACAAAAAATTCAGGAACAATCCGAAAGAGAAGAAGAAATGAGTGAGGAAGAGTTGGAAGGAATTGAAATCGACCTTAATATTTTGGAAAAGAAGATTCTAGGTCAAATTGCCAAGAATCCTCGGGATGTAAAGTGTTATCGGCGTTTAGGGGAGCTCTATCTAAAAAAAGGCAACCTTAATGATGCCCAGGAGGCGTATGAGTTGCTCCTAAAAATTACCCCGGGAGATATTCAGGCTCAGCGGAAAGTTAAAGAAATAAAGAGTCGAAAAGAGACGGTTTCTAGTTTCTAGGTTAGCCAGCAGTCTCCGGTGGGGCACCAGGGCGTGTCTGGGTTAATTGCAGAGGGAAAGTGATTAAACACTCTTGTGTTAAGCAAAGCCTGGGAATGTATCAGAATTTGTCAACCGCTTGACCGCAATAATTAAAGGGTTAATCTAATAATTGATTAAGATGAGTCCAGAGGAAGTGATCGGGGTTGAGGCTAAATTTGACAAGTAGGGTTATTTTCCCTAGACTAAGCAGAGCTTTACATAAGCGAAGCTTTTTAGTTTATTAATCATTCATCTTTGATCTTCAATGTTGGTAATTCGTTTTTCTCGCAAAGGCAGAAGAAACCGAGCTTTTTATCGGATTGTTTTGGCCGAAAAATCTTTCCCAGTCCAGGGACGTTTTATTGAAACTTTGGGCAGTTATGACCCTAGTACTAAAGAGACTATTTTAAAAGAAGACCGGATTAAGCACTGGCTAGAAAAGGGGGCTAGTTGTTCCGATACGGTTTTCAACTTGCTAGTTAAAAAGGGAGTAATTGAGGCTAAGAAACGGCCGGTCCGAATGCCAAAACCAGAAACTCCAGAGAAAGAAGCTTCAAAAACGGAAGCAGCTGAAAAATCCCAAGAGGAATCAGGGGCATTTAAGCAAAAGGAAGAAGCTGCTAAAAAGGAAGAGAAGGTAGAAGAAAAGAAAGAGGAAAAGCCTGCTGAGGCTGATTCCAAGAAAGAAGAGAAGAAAGAAGAGACTGAGAAAAAATAGGCAATTTTGCCTATTTTTTGAAATAAATTATTGGTTAAAATAAAACAATGGAAACTCTAGGCCAAAATAGTCCTATTGACAGAAAAAAAGAAAGAGCTGATAGAGTTGGGGATTTAAGGAATTTATTAACGAAATTGGGGGGGGGCAATTAACAATGCTCCGGAAAACGAACATTTAAAGAAGACACTTCCTTATTTTAGGGAGAAATTGCTTAAAATGGGAGTATGGCTAGATGAAGCTGAAAGAATAGGCAATGATAAGTTCCTAGAGTCAGTTCAAGAAAATATTTATGATGCAATAAGACATTGGAACCAGATTACGGATGCTATTAAGTCGTTGCGAGAAAAAGATGATGCAATAAAAAAATTTCGGGGCGAGTCAGATTAGGGGTTATCTTAGATTAAGAAGAGCAAGTAAGTTCAACCTTGCTATCAACGCTATCAACAACCTGGGTTTTCTGGGTTGTTTTTTGTTGGGTGGGTGGTAAAATTTAATCAGTAGTTTCAAAAGGACGCTAAAAGCAAAAACAAGATGGAAGTTGAAAAAGTTGAAGAAGCTGGAAAAAACAACCAAGTTAATTGTCAAGTTCGACGAAGCAAGAAGGCGCGGAAGATTTCTCTTAAAATAAGCGGGGGAGAGGTGATTTTGGTAGTGCCGGAGCGAGAAAGTTTGCGGCGAGCGTTAGATTTTGCTAAAACTCAAAAAGATTGGATTGCCCAAAGGCTAAAAGAGAGTCAGGGTCAGCAGCGCTTGCTTCAGCGAGGCACGCGAGAGGATTATTTGAAGCTCAAAGAGCAGGCTCGTCAGATTGCTCGAGAGCGGCTGGAGCATTTCAATCGGCACTATGGTTTTCAATGGGAGCGGATTGCCATTCGGGATCAAAAGAGTCGCTGGGGGAGTTGTAGCAGTCAGAATAATCTCAATTTTAATTATCGCTTGGCGTGGTTGCCGGCCAACTTACGGGACTATCTGGTGGTACACGAGTTGTGTCATCTCAAGGAGATGAATCATTCCCCACGGTTTTGGGCGTTGGTGGGAGAGACGATTCCCAATGCTAAGCGGGTTTCTCGGGAGCTAAGAAAGATGTGAGGGAGTAAATTTTCAAGGCTCTAGTCTTACAAGCTATCACCTAGGGATTAAAGAACGTAATCATTAATATTAATGTATTTTTATGAAAAATAAGCATGGTATAAAGTCGATTATAAAAAAAAGAAAATCTTTGATAAAAGAATTGAAAGAACTTAAAAGTAGAAAAATTTATTTAAAACATAAAGAAGATGAAAGAAACAGGAAATTTCAAAATTGAATCTAACAAGAAAGAACTTAAAAACTATGAAGTTAATGACTTCGATGATTTTTCAAGATGGAATCCAGAAGAAGTAGAAAGCCTTCTTTCAACAATGGATGAATCGAGTGTTAAGGAATTTTTTGTTTGTGCGGTAAAGGCTAATTTAAAAAAACACCCAAAGAATATAACTTTTGGCGCCAGCTTTCTTGCTGGGGAGGATTTGTCTAAAAAGTACTCAAAATTATTAAGGGATATTGCAGTCGAAATTATTATCATAAAAAATCAAAGCATCAATGAAGTTGTAGATTCTTTGATTTCATTGAATCCTCGTGAAATGGCTGATTTAATGTGCTATCTTGATGATAGAGGCAAGCTAGAATTTTTTTTGGACAGGGCAATGGAGAACGATATATTTTTAGCTAAAATGAGCTATTATGAAAAGTGGCTTAAAAAAGATCAGCGCAGAATTTTAGACAATATAGTCAGGGAAAAGAAGGTTCTATACGGGGAGCAAAAACCAGAAGATGAAGAATCGCTCCCACTGGGTTTAGAGAAAAGATTTAATAGAGAAGAATTAGAAACATTGGTAAGCAACTTATGTTCCATACAGTTGACTTTTGGATGTTCGAATGCTTGTCCAATGTGCGGTGTTGATGCTGTTCCAGGAGTTCGTGATTGTATCCCATATGGTCTTTTGGCTAATTTATTTAAAAAATTTGGCAAAGATATTGGTAGGGCAAAGCCACTTCTCTATTTTGCTTCAGAGCCATCAGATTATAAATATTCCGACGAAGAAAGGGATTGGGTATATGCTGATGTGCATCAACTAGCAAAGGAATATTCGAGGTATAATCCCCGTATAACAACAAGAAATGTAGAAGATGCTGATTGGAGAAATTTTGTCGATGAACAAGGAAAAAGATCCAGATATAGTATAAACAAAAGAGAGTCCAGAATAAAAAATGCTAAAGAATTATTAAAGGGCAAGAGCATTATTGCTGGTAAGTTTCAACCAATAGGGATTTCTCTTTACAACAAAAAAGACTCGAGAGAAGGGGCGTTAAAAGAATTACTTGATGATGAGAAATATTTTTCTGGCAGTAAGGAAAGAGTTACTTCTGCTCATGGTTTTCAAGGTATAACTAGAGGATCTGGTGTGTTGCTGACGCCAAGAGGTGTTTATAATGTTATTTCATTGCCAGGTTTAACGCTGGATTATCCCCAAGGGGCTATAATTGTAGGGATTAAAGCAATTGATAATAGCGAGATAATTACCAAGCAAAGCATCGAATCTTGTTTAACTGGAGGTGTAGTACTCTTGAGTTCTAAAAATAAACACAGGGTTTACAGAAGAAGAAAAATGAGACAAGCTGTTTTTGTAAAGAAAAAGAATGGGATCTTTAAGGTTTGGATAGATGATCATGGCATCATACATAAAGTGGAAAAAATAGAAAAAATTAAAAATGACGACCCAGATATTTCTTTGAAAGAGGATGAAAAAAAAGCAGAAGAAGTTGTTCAGCAAAAATTAAAGCAATATATTGAAAAAGCAATCTTGAATGGTAGAGTAACTATACTTAGTGATAATCACAGAGATAGGGACTTTTTTGTGAGCAGACTCAAACTTCAAGATATCGAGGACTCAATGGAAGAATTTTATTACTTTCAAAAAGAGAGGAATGCTTCACAGAAAATAGATCCCTCAGTGGATGGTAGTGACGAGGCTATCTTTTCATGGATTGCTAAAGTGAGAAGCAGTGAAAAGGAACTTGGAGTTTATTTTGTGAGAATAAAATATGATAGAGATAGTGATTGTGTACATATCGAAGTTTTTGATTTTAAAAATTCACCAATCTCAGAAGGAAATAAAGACAAGGCAAATGATTTGTTTAAAAAAAGCATTTCAGAAAAGAGAACCTCCTTTTTTACGGATTTCACGGAAGAACAAAAAGAGAAAATCATACAAATTTTGCAAGAAGTTGATATTAATAGCTTCGAGTTTATAGAAAGGCTAAAAATATCAGGGAAATATAGATACTATAAGATTTTTGAAATTGATGAAATTGGTGAGGTGTATGTCGATTTTATTATTGACAAGGAGTTGAGTAGCATGGAAGTTTATGTCGATTGATTTTCATTAATTTTCATCAATTCAGTAATTACGCTTTTCAATTTTTAGTAATAAAACCCCCAAATGAATAACTCCTGGAGTTATAGCAACAAACTTCTCCTAACAACTTAATTTTAACTTATGAAACGGATTATTTTTGACATTGAAACCATTGGAGAAAATTTTGACGATTTGGATGAGACTACCCAGCATGTTTTGACCCGCTGGATTAAGCGGGCTACTCAGACCGAAAAGGCCTACCAAGCGGCCCTGGAAGATGTTAAGCAGGGATTGGGATTTTCTCCTTACACTGGCTCGATCGTGGCGATTGGAGTACTGGAGGCCGATAGCGACAAGGGGGCGGTCTACTTTCAGGCTCCCGGGGAAAAGGTGGAAGACTTTGAAGAAGAAGGCATCACCTACCGAGCAATGGACGAGAAGGGGATTCTGGAGCAATTTTGGAAGGTGGCGGAGCATGCCGGAGAGTTCGTTAGCTTTAATGGCCGGAGTTTTGATGTGCCTTTCATGTTGGCCCGAGGAATGGTTCACGGCGTGAAACCTAGTAAAGACTTGATGTCCAACCGCTATCTTAACAGTCAAAAATTTGGAGCTAAGCACATTGATCTTTTGGATCAGCTCAGTTATTACGGAGCGATTTTTAAGCGGCCCAATTTGCATGTAGTTTGTCGAGCACTAGGTGTCAAAAGCCCCAAGGAAGAAGGCGTAACCGGAGACGATGTAACGGCTTTATTCGCCGAGAAAAAGTATTTGGACATTGCCCGCTATAATAGCCGAGATTTGTTTTCGACTAGGGAGGTTTTCAAGCGCTGGGAAGAGTGTTTGCGGTGAGGGGGAGGGACTGAGGATTTTGAGGCTAAGTTAGACCAGGCCAAGCAAAATTTGCAGGCCAATGGTTTTGTGGTACAGGAGGCGGGCGATGGAGCGGCGGCCCGAACAATTCTCAAAGATTTACTCAAAGATTCTGGACCAGTAGTGAAGTCTAAAAGCAACACTCTAGAGGAGTTGGATTTGAAGGCGGCTGATTCTCAAAGAAAATCTGATTGGCCTGAAATTGCCGAGACTCATTTGGGAGATTTTATTATTCAGCTTTTCCGGGGAGAAGATCGGCACTATGTTTTGCCGGCTATTCACCTCAGCAGTGAGCAAATCGCCGCCAAAGTCAAAGAAGTTTACGGCGAGTAAGTGGCGGCCGAACCGGAGGCGCTTACTCGCTTTTTGTGCGACAAAATTAGAGAGAAGATTTTAGCCGCTCAAACCGGCCTCACCGGAGCTAATTTTGTAACAGCCTCTGGTCAAGTAGTGCTTTTAGAGAATGAAGGCAATATTTCTTTGATTTCCCGCTTACCAAAAAAACACATTGTGGTGTGCGGAATTGATAAACTGGTTTCCAGCGTAGAAGCGGCCACCGAGCTTTCTCGGGCGGCAGCTTTATTCGGCACCGGCCAGGAATCCACCCAGTATGTCTCTGTAATTTCGGGGCCTTCTAAAACTGCCGACATTGAAAACCATTTAGCTTTGGGCGCTCAGGGTACCCGAGAAGTGCATATCATCTTACTAGACAATGGGAGGCGAGAGCTCCTTAAAGAAGGTTTGGGGGCGGTGCCGCGCTGCATTGGCTGTGGCAATTGTCTCAATGTTTGCCCGGTCTATCAGCAAAAAGGGCGTGACTATCGGGGCTGGGATTACATCGGATCTCGAGGAATTGTAATGGAAGAATTTTCTCGGGCTTCGGAGGAACTAAAAAAGACTCCCCGAGGAGAGAGCCTGTTTGACTGCACTTTGTGTGGCCGGTGTTACGCTAATTGCCCCATGCAGATTAATCTTCCTGGTCTAGTGAGGAAAATTCGCCAGCGAGCAGATGGAGCTGGTAAGCAGTCCAAGGCTAATCAGGAGATGCTAGATAAAGTCAAAAAAACCGGCAATCCGTTTGGAGGAGAGCGGCGGGAGACGAGTGGGGAGTTGTTTTGTTGCTGATTTTAATTGACAAAATTTAAATTTTTTTATACTTTGCATTTAAATTAGTCTTTCTTGGGAGCTGGATAAAGGGATTCAGCTGGGAAAGATGTAGAAAACTGAAGAAAGGAGCTTTGGCATGAAGAAGATCGTCATTGTTACAATGGCAATTGTTTTGGGTTTATGCATGATGAACTCAGCGATTGCGGGAAGTAAGGTCGGAAGCGGCGCGCCGCCCAGAGATGGCAGCAGCGGTGATCATGGGGGCAGCAGCGGCTATCCCGTTCAGATCCCCGATTGACCTCCCAGTTTTTTATAGCCTTGCCGGCATTGTTTTCGGCAAGGCTATTTTTTATCTTTTTATTCCTCGTCACTATCTTCTTCCTTGGAAGGCGGGGCGTGTTTTTTGAGAATTTTGTTGATAGCTTCTTCGTCGGCACAGTCAAATTCCTCGTTAGCCGAGTAGTAGCCCTTTTTGCCGCCATAGCAACTACCGTTTTCATCAGGAAGTATAGCTAACATTGGCATTAAAAATCCGTGGCCTTCTTCAGTGAATTTTAAATAAAGTCTTTCTAGGGTTTGAGAGCGAAGATTCGGATTCATGCGAGCGAATGTGCTCATATCGTCGCCTAACTTGCCACTCCAATCCAGGTGTAAGAGGATATGGTTGGCTTGATTAGCATAGCGATCGTGCCAGAGCAGGGCCCAACACCAATCACCGGGTTTTTTCCACCAGCGAGAAAAGCAAGGTCCGTCCTCAATGTTACCGCTTGGGCTAACTCCGACACCGCCTTCAATATAGTCAAAGTGTTGGAGGTATTCTTGATGAGTGATGCTATTGGTTTGAGCACCAATTACAATCTCGATTCCTAAAAAACCAGCGTATTGACGCATTTCGGCAATAATCTCTTCAATCTCCGGGTCGTCCAAGTCAGTACTTTCTTGGTAGAAAACTTGTCCAAACATAAAACTTTGGACTCCCAGGTCCATTGCTCGGCGAGTAATATAACGAAGGTAATCTCGATATTCATCACGTTTAAAAGAAGGCTTACAGGAATGTTCTCCCCAGTAGTGCTTGCTGCCTGGTCGGCACATGTCAGAAAAGTCAAACTCTTTGCCGCTCGAATCTTCGTAGTCGGATTTGCGATCAATGGCTTCGGCAATGAACATTCCGTAAATAACATTATTCTTTTTCATTTGATCCATGTTTTCTTTGATCTCCTCAAAGTCGGGAGGTTCCAGCCAGGTTTCAATGGAGCGATGGAGATACTCGCATTCACTACGATTAACCATCTCGATGTCCTTCTCGGTCTCTCCGCCGTAACCAGTAAAAAGGCCATCTGCTACGCAACCGCGAGTTTTGATTTTTTTCATTAACTCTTCTCGGCTGAGGCGATACTTGGCCCGGTTTTTATAATCAGTGTCGATCAGCTTTTGAAGCTTTTGAAGCTCCGCTAGTTTTTCCTCTTCGGTAAGCTCTTCGATTTTAGTCGGTGGCAAATTAGGATCTGTGAGAGAATTTTCGGTTTGGGGTTGAGGGGATTGATTATTGGAATCGCCTGGTAGTAATTGTTGGACTTTAGTCAGCACCCCGGTTTCTTCGGCTTTAGCCAAGACAGTCTTATTAATTAATTCTTTGTTTTCGTTGTAAATTGCCCCCAGGATAAATAACAAAACAAGCACTATCAAAGCGGCTTTGTGTTTCCCCGGAGAGCGACGCTGAGGGGAGAAGTAGAGCTTATGGTTACGCGGAGAAGATTCAAGCATATAGGAAGGTGTTTTCGGAGGTAAAATTTAATTAACTAGAAAAATCCAATTTAAGTCAAAGGCTAGTCAACTATCCTTGACTTTGATTTTAGTATAACTGGTTTTTTAGATTTTTTCTAGGGTTTACAAGGGAGGAGGATCGGGGTAAGCTGAAGGACAATAGTGGTTTTTGGAGAAGCTCTTAAAATAAAGCAGGTAGAAGGAAAAAGAAGGGAGAAAGTAGAGAAATATAAAAAAGCGAGGGAGGATAGGGAGGATATAGGATGAAATAAGGAGTCGCTGATTATCTCCTAAAATTATCTCCCAATAGTTTAGTTTTTTATTTGAGCAAGAATGTATTAAATTTTGAGGTTTTAATTTTTAAACTTTAATTATGGCAAGGGGAGGATTTCTTGTCATTTTTTGTGTAAAGAATGTATTGCATTAAAAATAAGCAAAAAAGATGATTTTATCAGATAAGGATATTAAAAAAGAAATCAAAAAAGGGAATATAATTTTAAAGCCTTTTAAAAAAGAAAGGGTTCAACCAGCTAGTATTGATTTAACTTTGGATAAGGAGTTTCTGGTTTTTGATACTAATAAAAATTTTCTAATTGATGTTAAGAATCCCACTGAGGGTTTAATGAAGAAAGCTGTTATGGGCAAGGAGGGATTTTTTATTTTGCATCCGGGGGAGTTTTCCTTGGCTCTAATAAGAGAGGAGACAGGTATTGGAGCAAATTTAGTGGGTAGACTAGAAGGAAAGAGTTCTTTAGGGAGATTGGGACTTATTATTCACACTACGGCCGGTTATTTGGATCCAGGGAATTGTTTAAAAATGACACTAGAGCTTTTTAATGCTGGTAAACTTCCTATTAAGCTTTATTATAAAATGCCGATTGCTCAAATGGCTTTTGAGTATCTTTCTTGTGAGTGTGAGAAGCCCTATGGATCGGAAGGTCTTAATAGTAAATATTATGGAGATAAAACAGTGAGAGCTTCCCTCATGTATAAAAATTTTAATAAAAATAAATAAACTATATTTCTACTAAGAATTTTAAAAATAAAAAATGAAACAGTACTTAAGGGCTCTAGAGAAAGTTAAGAAAGAGGGTATTGAGCGAGATGATCGAACCGGAGTAGGGACTAAAGGAGTTTTTGGTTATCAGATGCGGTTTGATATTTCGGAAAAATTTCCTCTATTGACGACCAAGAAGGTTTTTTTAAGAGGGATTATCCATGAACTTCTGTGGTTTTTGAGTGGCTCTACTAATATTAAATATCTGGTAGACAATGATGTTCACATTTGGGACGAATGGCCCTTTGAATCTTATTTGAGTGAGCAGGGATTGAAGAGTGAATTTCTTACTTATTCTTCTGGATGGGAAGAGAAAAAGAAAGAATTTATTACTAAAATCAAAGAGGATGATTCTTTTGCTGAGAAGTGGGGTGATCTAGGGCCGGTTTATGGCAAGCAGTGGCGCCGTTGGGAGGGAGTTAACGGCATCAAGATTGATCAAATACAAAATGCAGTGGATACCATTAAGAATAACCCTTATTCCCGAAGGATAATTGTAAGTGGCTGGAATGTGGCAGATATTGACGGACTAGTGAAGGGTGAGAAGACGGCTCCACCACCCTGTCATTTACTTTTTCAGTTTTATGTAAATGATGGAAAACTTTCTTGTCAGCTTTATCAGCGAAGCGCAGATATTTTTTTAGGGGTGCCTTTTAACATTGCTTCTTACACTCTTTTTACTATGATGGTGGCTCAAGTTTGCAACTTAAAGCCGGGGGAATTTGTTCACACTTTTGGTGACCTCCATATTTATAAAAATCATTTTGAGCAGGTGGATTTACAACTTACGAGAGAGCCCCGAAAGTTGCCAATAATGAAAATTAATTCGGAAGTTAAGGATATTTCTTCTTTTAAATACGAGGATTTTGAGCTTGAGGGTTATGATCCGCATCCGCCTATTAGGGCGCCAATCGCAGTTTAGCTTTATTTTATATGATCTCTCTAATTGCAGTTATTGGAAAAAACAGAGAGCTGGGTTGCGGGAACCGGCTGCTTTGGAAGTTGCCTCAGGACATGCAGCGCTTCAAGAAACTTACTTGGGGGCATACCGTAGTGATGGGCCGGAAAACTTTTCAGTCAATTGGTCGGCCTTTGCCAGGCCGGAGGAATGTGGTAGTGAGTTCTCAAAAGAATTATCAGGCACCTGGTTGCGAGATGGTGACTTCTCTGGAAGATTTTTTAGATGAATTTAAAAATAAGAAAGAGGAGGTCTTTGTGATTGGGGGTGGTTCAATTTACGAGCAAAGCTTGTCTTATGTCGATAAGCTTTATTTGACAATCGTGGACGATGATCCTGTGGCAGATGTTTATTTTCCCTCTTAC
This sequence comes from uncultured Bdellovibrionales bacterium, assembly GCA_964346295.1. GTDB lineage: Bacteria > Patescibacteriota > Minisyncoccia > Moranbacterales > DUUL01 > CAYFUG01. The sequence continues at coordinate 1,731 of CAYFUG010000002.1, read as the reverse complement.
GAGAGTATTTTTTCTAAAGTTTTAAAAAAGGAAACTGAAGAAGATGGGGGATTTAATTTTGAGTATTTAGAGTTGGTTAGGTAGTTAAGGGATTTAATTTTTAAAAAATAAAAAAAACGATTTGTAAGTTGCTAAAATTTTTTGTAGCTTAATTAAGCAAGATCCCAGCCATGGCGGGGTGCAAAAAACTTATTCTTGCCGGCTGCTGTCGGTGATAGCTTCGACTTGAATTGTTTTTCAAGCAAATGGAAAAAAGCAAAAAGGGGAAGTTTATTGTGGTGGATGGTTTAGATGGGGCGGGAAAGGGTGTTTTTTTAAATACAGTGATCGAGGAGATGGAAAAGAGCGGCCAGCAAATTTTTGATGTTCATAAACTCTGGGAGAAGCATAATCGCTTGCCTTATTTTAAGGAACTGGAAGGGCATCAAGTGATTTCTACCAGCGAGCCTACTTACTACGGGCCGGGGAAATTTTTGCGTCAGACTTTAATTTCTAAAAATGCAGAGACTAAATATTCCACTTGGGCGATTGCTCAGTGCTACGCTCTGGATCGGCAAGTGCTTTATGAAGGCTTAGTTCTGCCTTGTCTAGAAAAGGGCGTTCATGTGATTCAGTCTCGAAGTGTTTCTACTTCTTTGATTTATCAAAAATTGACGGGTCAGAAGGATGGCGTTAGCCTAGAGGACATTCTCAATTTGCCTGGTAATCAATTTGCCCTAGAACACGCTCCGGATTATTTAGTAATTTTGACTCTGAGAGCCAGGCAAATTATAGAGCGCCTAGAAAAAAGGGGCAAAAAAGACGATGCTATTTTTGAAAACTTAGAGTTTCAACGTAAAGTGCGGCGCGAATTTGAGAGTGAGTGGTTCAGGGAGTTTTTTGAAAGTCGAGGAACCAAAGTGGTATATTTGGATTTTGGCAAGAGCATTGAGGAATCAGCCAATCAGACGAGAGATTTTTTTAATAAATATTTGAAGAAGGATTTGCTGGATCGATAATTTTTAACAACGAAAAGACAAATGAGTGATAAAAATAGAGACCTAGAGTTTTTGTTTGAAGTAGGAGCTTTAAGAAAGATGCAACGAGCTTGGGGGAGGTTCTTCTCTTCTGAGATGGCTAGTATTTCAGAGCATATTTTTAGAGTAATGTGGCTGGCATTAATTTTGGCCAGAAAAGAAGGAGTTAAGAACGAAGAAAAAATTATTAAGTTGGCTTTGGTGCATGATATCTCTGAGAACAGGACAGGCGATGTAGATTATCTTTCGCGTCAATATACAAAGAGAGACGAAGAATCTGCAGCTAAGGATATGCTGGAAGAAACTTCTCTGGAGAGTGACTTTTTTGATTTGTGGAAAGAGATGGAGCTGGAAGAGACTGTTGAGGCTAAAATAGTAAAAGATGCTGATAACTTAGATATCGACTTGGAGTTAATGGAAAAAATCAGTGAAGATCCTGGCCTAGTTAAGTTTAAGCAAGAAATGAGAGAGGCGGTTTTAACTTCTCGTCTGTATACTGACTCGGCTAAAAAAATGTGGCAGGAAGTTTACAGTTCAAATCCTCATGCCTGGCACATGAATAGCGATAAAAACCGGGTCAAAGGAGGAGATTGGAAAAGCTAATCTTTTTTAAGTTGGTCGAGTGGAGTCGTCAAGTATTAATGACTTTACTAATTATTTGGCTCTAGACTACCATACCTCCCAATAAGGCTTTTGTTGATTGATTAAATGGCTA
>CAYFUG010000001.1:0-94619 GCA_964346295.1 uncultured Bdellovibrionales bacterium | reverse complement strand
CGACTCTCTGACTGTTACCGGACAAACCTCCGGGAAGGGAGTGATTGGGGGAGGGTCTGACCAGGCGACTGTGGAGCTGAATGACCCCAAACTGAAGGAAGATTCTAAGATCATTGTGACTATTGTGGGCGGAGAGCCGGTTGGCTGGAGCATCTCTGAAGTGATAGAAGGGGAGTCTTTTGCAATAAAAATCAGCCAAGAGGCGACGGAGGAGATGGAATTCAACTGGATGGTAGTTTACTAAGGGAGGCTTCCAAATTTTTCACACTTTGGGTGATCACCTACGGGGTGGAAAAATAATTTCGTTGTTGTCACTCACCATAAATCGCTAGGTACAAGCCATAGCGCTTCTCTACAAGCCAAAGTCTTAACTTAGAACTTCTCTCGAAAATTAAATTCTGGTTGTGATTCTATTCCGGCTGATCCGATCTTTTGGGCGGAGGTTGTGATTTCTCTTAAGGACAAAAGTTGCCTAGTTGCCGCTGATAGCATTGTGCTTTGACTGGCCTGATCTTCAAGGTTGGATCAGTTTTAAAGTCCAGCTCGATTTTTTGATAAAAGAGTTTTTTGCTCAAATTTTAATTTTCTATTATAATCAAAATTAAGTTAGCAACAAATAGAGTATAAAAAACAAAATTAAATGACGGGAGAAAGTGTTTTATTGGTGATTTTACTTGGCGGACTAGTCCTTTTAGTGGCGGGGGCTTGGTTGTTTTTTGAGGTGTTTTTAGTTTTTCGGGCGCGAGTTAATCGGTCGTTGAATTTAGTACTGGATGTGATTAAGGTTTCCCAGTCTCGCAAGAATGATCAACAAAGCCAGGAGGCCCGGCAATCCGGAGAGAAAGAAGAGATTTCCAAGATGGAGCATTTTTTGGCTTCTATTTCTAATTTGCCAGCTCCTCAAAACTTCTTTCACAAAATACTCTATGGTCAACCCCAGCTTACCTTTGAGCTCTCAGTAGCCTCGGATAGCGATTTGATAACTTTCTATGTGGCGATTCCTTCTCGGTTTCGAGAGATGGTGGAGAAGCAAATTCATAGCTTTTATCCCAGCGCTTTTATCGAAGAGGTGGAAGACTATAATATCTTTCAACCGCAAAGTTGCACGGCGGGCAGTTGGCTTAAGCTCAAGAAAAATCCGGCTTTTCCTCTTTTAACTTATCAGCGCTTGGAGTCGGATCCTTTGGGAAATATTACTAATGCCCTTTCTAAACTTAGTGACCCCCAAGAAGGGGCATCTATTCAATTGGTGATGCGTTCTTGCAAGGCAGAAGGGATTCGAAAAAAGGCTCGGAAGATTGCTCAGGAGATGCAACAAGGGAAGCGCTTAGACAAGGCAAGTGGAGGGGCTAACCCTTTGGCGGGAATGGGAGGAGAACTAGCCAGTGCCGCTTTTGGTACCGGTAAGGATCCTAACGATCCTACCGGACAACAGAAGGATATCTTCTCTCTTACTCCAGAAGAACAAGATGTGATCAAGCAGCTAGAAGTTAAGGCTAATAAGTACCATTTTGAAGCCAATGTTCGACTTTTGGCTTCGGCTGCTACTCCCGAGCGGGCCACGATGATTTTAGAAGAATTGGAGAATGCTTTTGTGCAGTTTGGAGATTCTAATCTCAATAGTCTCAAGCCGGTTCGATCTAAGAAACGCAATGCTCATAATCTAGCGGGAGACTTTATTTTTAGGAGTTTTAACAAATCTCAGGCAATTGTTTTAGATGCGGAGGAACTGGCCAGCCTCTATCACTTGCCGATTAGCAGCACCAGTACCCCTAAAGTGGATTGGCTAAGAGCTAAATCGGCTCCACCGCCCAGTAAGATTCCTACCGAGGGAGTGTTGTTGGGGTACAGCGACTTTCGAGGTTCTAAAGTGGATATTCGGATGGATGTGAATGATCGGCGTCGGCACCTTTATATCATTGGTCAGACCGGTGTGGGAAAGTCCAACTTAATTGAAGAGCAAGCTAAGCAGGACGCGGCGGCAGGCAATGGATTTTGCATTATTGACCCGCATGGGGAGGCAGTGGAGCATGTTTTAGAGTGTATTCCTAAGGAGCGGGCGGATGATGTAATTTGCTTTGATCCAGCCGATATTGAGCGACCGATGGCTTTTAATATGATGGAGTATGATGCAGCCCGGCCGGAACAGAAGACTTTTGTGATCAACGAGATGATTGCTATTTTTGATAAGCTCTACGATCTCAAGTCTACCGGAGGACCGATGTTTGAGCAGTATATGCGGAACGCCATGCTTTTGGTAATGGACAGCCCGGAAATTGGCTCCACTTTGATGGAGGTACCGCGGATTTTTCGAGATGTGGAATTTCGGCGAAAAAAAATAAGCCTTTGCAAGGATTATAATGTGATTGATTTTTGGGAAAAAGAAGCCGAAAAGGCCGGAGGGGACGCTTCTTTAGAAAATATCGCGCCCTATATTAACTCTAAGTTAACCACTTTTATCTCTAATGACATTATGCGGCCGATTATTTCTCAGCAAGAAAGCTCGATTAATTTTCGGGAGGTTATGGACGAAAAGAAGATTCTCTTGGTGAGTCTTTCTAAGGGTAAAATTGGCGATATTAACAGCAACCTTTTAGGGATGGTGATAGTGGGAAAGCTTCTAATGGCGGCCTTGTCTCGGACGGAAATACCAGAAGATCAGCGGAATGATTTTTATCTTTATATTGATGAGTTTCAAAATGTGACGACTGATTCAATTTCTGTTATACTTTCAGAAGCAAGAAAGTATCGCCTGGCCTTGACGATTGGCCATCAATTTATTGGCCAGTTGTCGGAAGGCATTTCTAAGGCGGTATTTGGAAATGTGGGTTCGATGTGCTCTTTTAGAGTAGGAAGCGAAGACGCAGAGTTTTTACAAAAACAGTTTTCGCCCACTTTTGAGGCAGATGACTTGATTAATGTGGATAACTTCAATTGCTTTGCCAAGTTGCTTTTGAATAACGAAACTTCGGCGCCGTTCAATATGAAGACTTATCCGCCTAAGAGTGGTAATCCCAAGTTGGCGGAGGCTTATAAGGAGCTTTCGCGCTATAAGTACGGGCGAGATCGGACGGTGGTGGAGAGAGAAATCAAAGAACGAAACTTTGCCTAGCGGCTTAAAACTTCCAAATTTGGCGCGCTTCGTTGTTGCGGGCTACATTTCGCTTTCACCGTACCTTTCAGTACGACTCAAGCGAAGCCTCGCCCGCGCCCCTGCCTGCCGGCAGGCAGGTAGAATCGCACTCAAATTTGAAAGTTTTACCTTGGAAGGGAAATTCTAGTTATTTCTCTGCCTCGCTTGTGGTTTTTTGTTTAATTCCCCTGGTGGCCCCCTTGCCTTGCTGGCAGGCAGGGATTCCTCGACTCCGCTTTGCTCCGCTCGGAATGACAAGGTTTTGTGTGAGTTTTAAAATAATTTTCAAAAAATTAAAAATAGAAAAATGGAAAAATTTAGATTAGGGAATATAAATGCGGCGGCAGATCCAGAATTGGGAACTGGTGGTGGGGGTTCTAGTAATTTAGAGAAGGTTGGAGCCGAAAAAAGAAAGAAAAAGAATAAGAGGCAATACGGCGTTGGAGCTAGAGAGCGACAAGAGCAAAGAGAAATGAAAGAATTAAGGGAAAAAGATCAACAAGAGCGGGGAAAGGCCAGGAAATTAAGAGAAGGAGAACAGAAAGCGGATCAGGAAGGTCAAGGAGGAGAAGAGGAGGTCTTCGATCTTCAGGATGAGCAGTTTATCGATGTGGAAGCGGAGCCAGTGAGGGATCCAAGAATGAAAATGAATTTATCTCAGGGGTCTAAGAATCCTGAGAAAAAATCTCGATGGAAGAAATGGAGGGAAAAAAAGGAAGGTCAAAAACAGGCGCAGGCAGAACAAGCAAAGAAGCAGCAAGAATTGGCGAATTTAGCCAGCGATGAGAAAGCAGTCCTTGATAGGGTCAAGGAAATGCTCCAGGAAGCTCTAAAAGAGCAAAAAATTCTTCATGGAGATCAGAGCGCAGCTCACCGGAGCGATTACATAGAAAAAGTTGAAGAGATTAAAGGACGGATTAATGATGCCAGAGAAATGCTAGGGATAGCGCTAAAGGATTATCAAGGTGCTTCAATTAAAGAGTTCCAGGAAAAGTATGGTGATGAAAATGGCGACTTGAGCTCCGACAATAAGCTTAAATTAACTCAGTTCTTGATCGGTGATGAGCGATTTGGGAAAGAGCAATTGAAGGTGCGAGTGGGCAAGCTTTCGGAATTGAAGCAAAAAGTCTTGGGGAAGTGGAGTAAGTTTAACGAGCTGCCCGGGTGGAAAAGGAAACTCCTGATGGTAACGGTGCCAGCGGCTTTGATTGGTGGAGCCAGCGGTGTGGTGGCTGGAAGCGTTGCCACGGGAGCCGCAATGGGGGCTGGTTCAATTGCCTGGAGGCTAGCGAGAGGTGCTTTTGGAGGTCAAGTGGCCCGATTTGCTAGCAAGAGAATGATGAAGGATAAGGCTATTTTTAGTAAGGATAAAAGAACTCGGGAGGAGAAAATGCGGGATTGGCAGCAAGAATTGTCAAAAGGGGCTTTCTTGAGAGATCAGAGCGGAAACCCTAATTGGGAGTTGATTGAAAAGGTCCGGAGAAAGAATCAAAAAGAAATGAGAAGGGTAAAAGGATTTACAGTTGCTTCGGCGATTGCGGGTGGAGGTTTAATGAACATTGACCTTGTTAATGTAGCAGAAAGTCTTTCTATGGATGGCGTTGCTAGCTCTTTAGAGTCGGCTGAAAATGGATTGAAATCGGCCATGGCTACTGCTGCAGAATTTTATGGATTGGATGATTATATGGGAGGTACTCACCAGGCTGCCAGCATGACGGGAGGTGCTCATGGACCAGAAGTGATAAAGGCAATGCCTAACCAAGAAGCAGCCCCATTGGATGGCAGCGGCGATGGGAGGGTGGTTGAAAATGCAACCGAAGTAGCGGCTGGAGAAGTGGATTTTACTCCAGAGGAGCAGGTTTATTTAGGACAACTTGCGGGAAATAAAATTGATTATATTGAAGGAGGATACGAATTAAACGATAAGCTTGAAAAACTTCTTTCGAGTGGCGATGGTGATGAAATCTCTGCGAATGAGATTAGTGATTTAAGAGATAAATTATTGAAAGATTATTTTGAGCGCCAAGGATTAGATGAGAGTCAAATCAAAAACCTCGAGAATGAAGTGTTTGATACCTTCTACGGAAAACCTGTCCATGTTGAGTTTGATGATCGGGGGAGAATTGCAAATATAGAAATTGGAGAGGCTCCTGAAGCAGTAGCACGACCAGCCGCAATGCCAGAGCAATGGTCAGCAGTTCCTGTGGGGAGTACGGAGCAACCTATTGTTGAATCAGAATCTTTTAATTTAGAACCTAAAGCCAGTGTGTACGGGACTTTAATAGGGGCAGGCAAGTCGCCCGCAGAAATTGCTAACTTGTTAAATAATTTTGCTAGTGAATACCCCGGTCTTAGTAGAGAGCAAGTGATGACAGCTTTTGCTCAGATGGAGAAAGGGGAAGGCTTTACTTTAGTAGAAGGAGGAAATGGGGAATTAAAATTGCAAGCTCCCGCAGTGACAGAGCGTTTGGAAAAATTGACAGGAGCTGGTGGCGACAAGGAAATTGAGTTGGCGAGAAGAGATGGAGGGGCGACTGCCGCTAGTCCTGATGCTAGATTTGATACAGGAGAAACGGTAACAGGATTTGATGAAGCTGGAGCTGCAGAAAATATAAATAAATGGCGCGATGCTGGTGATGGTTCTAGATACAGGTTTGTTAGCAAGCCAGGAGGGACGGGTTTTTATGAGATTGATTCTGGTGATGGTGAATTTTATGCAACTGATGCTGACGGAGTTAGGGACTTTTTAGGTTTAGATGAAGTTGGAATCGCAGAAGAAGCGTCTGTTCCTGAGCCTGGGCTTGGACCAGAGGCGGCTTCTTTAAATACTCTAACCGAAAATTCTAGTTTTGACGAGAAAGCGGTTGGTGGGATTTTAGAAAATTGGAACAACGGAAAAGGACTCTCGGAGGATGTTTTTAAGGCTGTTTTGCGAGGTGGACCAGATGAACAGGGAATGACTGTGGGCGATCTGCGAAGAAACGACTTTTTGACTGGTCAAAACATTTGGCAAAATAGAATGGGAGCTAGCGGAGCGGGGTTTGAATTTTCTCCGGCTACAGATGAATTTTTGCGAGGAGGGGCTTTCAATGGGCTGTCTTATGGGGAGGCAAGTGAGTTGCATGCTATAGGCAGCAGAATTACAGGGTTTCTTGCTGATAAAAACCCTGATTATCTAGATCAACTTTTGAAAGGAGGAGAAAATGTAGACAATATTAAAGTGGGTGCTTTACTGGAGCGATTAAACACCGGAAACGCTGATTTTGCGACTGAAGACTTAAGAGGAAGTTCTAGTGGTGAGTGGACTCGAGCAGGTACTTCTTCTCTCCCAAGAGAGTTGGTTGCAAATGCCCCAGAAGCGGAAACTCCAGACGCTGCTAGCGCAGTAGAAGGGCCAGGCTGGCTTGATCGTGTGAGATCTGGGGCGAGTGATTTGCATGAGAGGCAAATGGAAAGAGCCAGAGGTCTTCATGAGAATCAAATGGAAAGAGCTGGTAGATTGGGAGATTGGCTCCAAAGGACAGGCGGAAGTGTTACGGAGACAGCAAGGGATGTTTTTGATGGAGGTCACAAGGATGTAGAACTAGATCAACAAGTACCCGAGCGAGAGGTTGGAAGCGTGCCATTACCTGAAGAGCCTTTCGTAGCGACGACTGAGGGGGGGGTGGCGGGTTCTGGAGAATCTCGTGCAACAGAAGAGGCAACCTTGAATTTGGGTGATAATATTCCTGCGGATGCTGAAGAAGTGAACATGCCTGCCTTTGAAGACACTGGAGAAATGCCTAAATGGAGACAACCGAGGAGTGGCGGTGGGCAGTCGCCTAGCGTAGAAGCACTTAAAAGTATATTTGGTCAATAATAAATAAGAGTTGATTGCAAAAAATAAACAATCAATAATAATAAAATTAACAAAAATTATGTCAGATCAAAATCAAGGTCAAAATTCCAACAATTTGGTCCAAGCGGCGCAAGTCGATTTGATCAAGGAGTTAGGAATTGATCAGCTTCCTAAAGAGGAGCAAGAAAAAATGCTTTTGGAAATCAACGAAGTGATCCAACAGCGAATTTTAATCCGAGTAGCGGAAGAGCTAGAGGATGCTAAGGTGGAAGAGATGGAAAAATTGCTAGCAGATGAGAGCACCACCCCAGAACAAGTGCAAGAATTTTTAACCGCCAATGTAGAAAACTTTGAACAAAAAGTACTAGAAGAAATTGGAGGTTATAAGCAAGAATTACTCGATTTTATGAGTCAAGCTACTCAAGAAGGAGCCAAAGAAGAATAGCCGCAAGTGTTTTTAGGCTAGTAGTTTGGTAATTTTAGGTAGTTATTGACACCAGGCGTTACAAAGTATAAAATTAGTCCAAGAGCCCGAAGATATTTTGTTCGTAATTTACGAACAGGTGTCTAAAAGGTCGATATCTGAGGGTCAGAAAGGAAGGGACTACTGCTACTTCTATTTTTATAGAGGTGGTGAGTCCAAAGTAAGATAATTATTCAGTCAAGAACTATGGCAGAAGAATATCAAGACCGAGAGTTTCTGGAGTTTGTAGTAAAGTCCATCGTAGATAATCCGGACGATGTAGAAGTTGTCCGTGATATCGACGAGCGAGGCGTGTTAATCACCTTGAGTGTTCATCCTGAAGACATGGGAATGGTAATCGGGAAGCAAGGTAGCACTGCTAAAGCTATCCGCACTTTGCTACGAGTGATTGGTGCTCGCAACAATGCTCGAGTTAACCTCAAAATCAACGAACCAGAAGGTTCTGAGCGTGCTGAGCGTGCTCCTCGAGAAAGAAAGAGCGAGGAGAAGCGAAACGAAGACAAGAGCATTGATGATATTATGAGTGATATCTCTTAGTATTATTCTATTTCAGACTTTAAAACACCCTTGGGTTTTCTCGGGGGTGTTTTTATTTTTAAACTTAAAACTTAATTGGTCTAATTTTATAAATAGAAATAAAAAAACCTGGCAAGTCATGGAGATCTGCCAGGTTAGTATAATCAAAAGAAGCCGAGAATTGCTAGCTTGTTTATCTTACTCGATAATCCTGAAAAACACTGGGGCTAACCGAGGGTGGTTGGCTATGGTAAGTAGAAAGTCCAGCAGCATTAACAGAGGAATTGGAGTCATTGGAGCCAGAATTTTTTTCGCTAGATTCAGAAGAGGGCTCTGGCCCGCTGTAATAATCACTGTCTTCTAGGGAAGAGAGGGAGCTACCACCAGATCCTCCTCCGGTGACTTTCTTCAAAAGGGCGAGGTAAGTAGCGTGGATTAACACTCCGGAGGCTAGGGATCCAAATAGAAACCAGAGGTGAATTTTGCAGTTATCAAAAAAGTACCAGAGCAATACTGCGGTGATCATTAAGAAAAGATCAAATTTCCAGCCATATTCTCGGCGGCGGAAGTTGCGATAGTCACTAATAATCAGAGAAACAATTATTGTCACCAGAGCAATTATCCAAACCCAAAAAGGAGGCCAACTGACGCATTCCGAGCTGGTGCCTTTAACATCAGTGGCGGGCTGGTCGGATTTGTCATAGGTGCTTAGTTCTGGAGCTTCCTCGTACTCTCCTTGAACTTCCGGCTCCTCTTCCGGCTCCTCTCCGGTTTCATCGGCGGGAGCTTCACCTGTTACCACTCGGCCCTGGGAAGCAAAAACATCCTCTTCACTAACGCCTTCTTCCACTTCTTCACCTTCAATTTTAAAATCAATGTCAAATTCAGTTTCTAACCCTTGAAATTCATTGCCAGCATCTTTATCAAATTTAATCTTGATTTCGTATTGTTCTTCTTCACCTTCGTCTAAGCGATCAAAATAAAGGTAGCCTTCGTCGTCAGCATCTTCTAAATCCCACTTATCTCCAGCTCCTCCAATTCGGTAGCTATTATCATCGTCGCGAATAATATAAAGCTTGAGTTCTTTGGCGAGTTTTTCTCCATCTTTCAGGTCAATTTGCAAAAAGAGATCTACTTCGCTTTCGACACTTTCATTTTCCACGGTGAATTCTTTTTTCTTGCTCCAACCGGGGTAGATGTTTTCTTCATTGAAGATGTCACCTCCGTCAAGATCGTGAGAGACTGGATATTCCACATCGATCTTGTTTTCTCCGTCTTTAGCTAAAGTTAGAGAGGGAGAAATGAGTAACAAAGAGAGTGCCCAGAAAAGTGCTAGAGCTCTAAAGATGAATGGTTTTTTCTGCATGGTTGATGAAATAATTAGCTTAGGTAGTTACTTTTCTGGGAGATTAGCCAGTGGAGAAAGTTTTTTCGATCAGTTAGGCCTTCTAAATCCTCCATGTTATCGGGGGCGGATTCTCCTTCTTTCTCTTTTTCTCCTTCCGTTGAGGCAATTTCGACTTCAAAGATTTGAATTTTAGCGACTCGGATTTCAGCAGTATCCGGCTCGGTGATTTCTAGGTATTCGGGTAACTCAATGTTGTTAGTGATAGTTTCTAAGCTAATTTCTAACTTAGTGACTTCTTCGATTTTTTCTAAGTTTAAATCTTCTAAGTCAATTTTTAATTCTTCGTCAGGAAAATCTGCCTGAAAATCATTTTGCTTATCAGCGGAGTAATTGACGGTAAATTCTTTTTGGTCAATTTCAATTTCCCAAGCCAGGTTATCGGCAGTCTCCAGATCGCCTTTAAATTTAACTTCCAATTGAGCTTCGAGGGGTTCTTGGCTTTCAGTGCTTTCGATTTCCTCGGCTTCAACTGACTCAGAAGGAGCTGGATTTTCGTCTTGATTGTCTTTGCCTTCTACGATATCTTCGGCGTCAGCGTCGGTGCCTTGATCTTCACTATCGTCATTGCTTTCTCCTTGGTCTTGGCTTTGGCTACCTTCTTGATTCTCCTCCTCTTCTATTAGAGGTTCTTCAGTATTTTCATCCCCGGTCTCTTTTTTGTTTGCGTCTTTACCCTCTTCTTTGGCCTCGATTTCAATGTCGGCCGCCTCTAGTAGTTCTTCAAATAGCTCGGAACCAATTTTGTCGTCGTCTTTGTCGTCTAGGAGGTCGATGATTTCTAAAAATGCAGGATTGCAGAAGGTGTCCTTGTCGGAGTTTTGCAGTTTCTGTTTGAACTCAAAGCATTCTTCAAAAGCTAATTCTTGGAAGTCCGCTTTTTCTTGTTTGGTCAAATCATTATCATCTCCAGGAGTAGGCTCTGGGTCAATCCAGGGGCCGTGGCCATCTGGCAAGCGAGCAAAAGTTTTGTCTTCCGGGACATCCGAGCCTCCGCCGTCGTAGGTGAAATCATCTAGTAACTGGTCGTCTTTGTTGTAAAAACTAAGAGTGTCACCTTCGTTGTTGAGGATAGCCCCAACTGATCCTGCACCAGCAGTATTTTTTAAATAGACCACTAGATAGCCATTAGCTGGAATCAGAGTATCGCCGCTTTTGGTGCGAGTGTTATCAATAATTATGGTGTGATCGCCTTTATCGGGGTCGTCTTCTAAGTAGTAATTTTTCAAATCAATCTCACTATCGGTGGTGTTGTAAAGCTCCACCCATTCGCCTTCTTTTAGGGGCAAAGCATTTTCACTAGGGTAAGATCCCTTTGAGGGATTAGGCAAAAATTCATTCATTACTATTTCGCCTGGATCAGCTGCTGGGTCATCTTCTCCTCCAATGGTTGAAATAAAAGTGTATTCTTTTGAGGCGATTTTGGTTCCAGTGGCAGAATCTTTACTAATGACGCGGTAATAGTAGGTGGTGTCCTTGGCGAGGCCTGAAGCGATTTGAGAGTGGGAAGTAACTAAAGAAGAATCCTCAACGGTAGAGTCAAAGTAGTCGTCGATATGAGCGTGGCTTTTGTCGTCAATAACTACTTGAGAAGTGGCAGCAATATCGGTGTCCCAGGTGATTTCTACCTCTACGGAATTTTCACCGCCTTCCGTCCCCTTGGTGGTTCCGGTAGTAGGAGTTTCAGAGGTTACATTGGTGATTTTTAGGGGATTGTCAACGGTGACATTGACTTCGATATTACCGGAGGTGGGGTAGCGGTTGCCGGCGCTGTCTCGGGCGGCTAGTTCAATCACATAGTCTCCATCGGGGTATTCCGCGGTGTTCCAGTTGTAGAGCACTTTATCAGCAAAGGAAGCAGTTTCGTTAACGGTGCCGGGGCCAATTTTATTACCATTGCTATCTGTTATCACTAGATAATAGTGGTGAGGATTGGCATCTTCTACGGTTCCTCGGATATTAACAAGACCCTCCAGGGGATCGCCGTCAGCGGGATTGGTAATTGCTACAGTGGGAGAGGTTTTGTCATAAACAATCTCGCATTTATCAGACCAGGCGGAATAGTTAGCAGTGTCATCATAGGAACGAACTTGGACGCCCCAAGTGCCTTCGGTACCACCTCCTCCCCCAAAAGAAGAGAAATCGGTGTAATTATTTTCCAAGGGACCAAAAACTCCGGTTCTTCCGTCGGGATAAGTCACCAGGCGTTCGTATTTAACAGGTCCCAAATCAGAATCGGATTCGTCGCTCCAATTATGAGCCACACTGTTTTCGTTGGTGTAAACTTTGCCGGTAGTGGTGCAATTTAAATCTAAATCAGAGGCCACTGGATTGCCTTCGTTAGGGGTTTCAGATTCACTGGCAACATTAAAACCTAAATTTTCTGGAACTTCGGGAGCGGTCCAATCGCCCGAGGAGAGGCTTTGACCAGGGAGGGTCTCTTGGTCGGTCCAGCCGCCTAAGGCGTCGGGCTGGGAGGCGAGGAAGTTGATTTCAAATTCACAATCAAGCTCCTCCAGGCTGGAGGTGGAATCTGCCGGAAGAGAAACTTCGATTCTGAGTTGATGGAGATCGGTGGAGGCAAGTTCCGGGGAGGTGAAATCTAGGTCTTGTAAGAAACCGGTCCACTGGGTGACTCCGTCTTGAATCAATTCTGCTTCTAAATTTTGGTAGAGGTTGTCAGACCCGGAAGTTTTTTGGCTAGTTGATTGGTAGGTTAGCCCCAAGATCCCAGAATTGATGATTTCTAGTTCAGCGTAGTTGGTTGAGCCTGCTTCGATGGGGAGAGCTTTGAAGTCGGTAACCAAGTTTAACTCGGCGTCGATGCTGCCGGCGCTCATTTTCTCTCCGCCGCCAGAAGAGGTGACGCGGTTGCTGTAGGCGGCTTGAGAGGATCCAGGGAAGCTCAGTAGTAGCAAGGCTCCAATAGAGAGCCAAACTGAAGTGACACGAAGAGAGTGCTTCCAGAATTTTTTAAAGGGAATCATGGAGGGTATAATTAGAAATTGTTTATGTTAAATGAAGATTGCTGTTTCTAGGCGAAGGGTCCCGGTCTATTTTCAGGATTTTGGTTGACCTGACTCTTTGACTGTTCTGGGTTTGGTGCCGGAGAGTCTTTCGGCTTAGTTTGGTTAGACTTATCAACTCGGGATTTTGGCTTGCTATTATCGAAATTTTTCTTAATGTTAGAGAGGTAAAAGCCGGCGGCGATAACTGCTAAGAGAGCGGCTCCGGCTAGGAGTTGGCGGCGATAATTAAAACTGATGCCAATCCAAGGAATCCGAGTTACCATCTTGCCAAGCACTCTTCTTTCCGGAACATCTTTACGATCCGGATCTTGGTTGGCGTCTCCTTTAGTTATAAAATCGCACTGGCCGCCTTCTTTTTGGACTTCAATAATGCGGTGAGTGATTACGGTTTTATGATCTCGGCGAAAGGTAATAATGTCTTCTGTTTGGTAATGGTCTTGTTTTTGAGTGATAATGAGATCCCATTTTTTAATGGCTGGTTCCATGGATCCACTACGGACGGCAAAAATGTTATAGCCGAACTGGGGCACGAAACGAGCCAGGATAAAAAACAAGGCAATTGCCAAAGAGAGGACAAAGATGAGGTTGATGATCCAATTAGAGAGTTTTTTCATGAAAAGGGGAAGATTAAAGAGGTCAAAGGGAGAAGGTTTCGGAATTGATTAGCCAACCATCCCAAACATTATTAAGTACTGGATGATTGATAGGCCGATTAAAGTTAAAAAGGCCGAGAGGAAGTCATATTTGAGAATGCTGGTGATGGCTATTAGATTGATTACCAAGGATAAAAGAGCTCCCAAAGATCCAAGTAGCACTGACAGGAGACCTGCCAAGGAGACTATAGCTGCCAGAACGGCTACTTTGGTAATTTTTCCGGGCATATTAGGGCTAAAGAGCATTACGATAATCCAAAGTCCGATCAAAGAGGATATGTAGGTAGCAAACAAGCTGATTACTAATTCCATAATTTTTAAAATTTTATTTTTATTTTTAAAATTAGATTATTGACTGATATTTTCCCCAAGAGGGAAGCCTGAGACTGGTTTGGCCCAGGCTTCCGCGGGATGGGAAATAGATCTAGTTTTTAGGTCAAATTCTTAGACCAAACTAGATTTGTTGGAAATCGTAGATAAGTTCAAAATCTACAGTGTCGGTCATGGTGTCATTGCCAGCAGCACTGTCTACTCGGTATTCCATCATAAGACGAGCAGGATTAGCAGAGTTTTGAGCCGGAATAATTGCGGTATTGGCAAAATTCCAAAGTGGATTGGTTGAGGTATTAGGAGCACTGGAGATTGCTTGCCATCCGGTAGTGTCTTCGTAGGTTTCATCGCCGTCTACATCAATGTGAAAGCGAATTTCTACATATGGGCTAAGCTCCCCAACATTAGGAGTTCCGTCTACTCCAGGTACTAGTTCAGCGCTGGTTTGGCCGTTCTCTTCATCTGAGACAGCACCAACTTCTACTGTTAACTGTCCATCAATAGTTCCGTTGTTAATAACAGGAACATAGTCATAGTTTTTGGCGCCCATTCCGTCACCATTGTAAGTTCCATAAGTGGCAGTGTCGCTTGTTAAGGAAATCATGGAATCAGCTTGAGGTCCGTCAGCGGTTCCAAAGTAACCTACTCCTGGGTAAACGGCAGTGGTGTAGTCGTCGGTTCCGTCGCCGTCAAAGTCAGCAGAAACAGCAGCTACGGCAATGAAAGTTTCGGGCACTGATAAGTCTAAACTTCCGGCGGTAATGGTGTTTCCGGTGGATGTCTCGGTGTCGCTCCAAAGGGCGTAAGTTCCGTAGCCAGTAACTGCCAAAGCAGCTAAAAGGGCTACAAAACTAGCTAGAATTTTTTTCATTAAGGTGTGGGGACTTTCCTATTTTGAAAATTTTGGTGTTAAACTCTCCGCTACTCGCTCACCGTACCTTTCAGTACACTTCGCTCGCTGCTCGAGTTTGCCTAAAAATTTCCTAAAATATGCAAGTCCCTTTGATTATTTTATTATTGTGTTAGTTAAATTTTTCCCTCCTAATTTTTCTAAATAAATCCAAGTTTTTTAAAGGCTAAACCTGGTAAAGTGCCCTCGACCTTTGGTTATATTTTTAACTGCTCAATCTAGCAAGCTTAGGACTTATGCGTTTGTGTCATCATCCTCGCAAAAGCGGGGATCCAGTGGATTCCAGTGGATTAATCCTAGATTCCCGCCTTGCCCCTTCGCAATGCTTCGGTAGGCACACAGTCGCGGGAATGACAGTTAGGACAATTTGCCTAATACTGGGATAGTCTTAGCTCGGATTAATTTACACTAGAGTCATGAATTTTCAACTTATAAACAACTTATAAACAATTCGTGGTGTTTAATCTACAAAAAGCAAAAAACAACAACCCCCTCCCGTTGTCTAGTATGGTAGATATTTTAATGTTCTGTTTGCTTCAGTTCGCAGATCTGATTTGCAGAGCTGCTTGTGAATCGCTAAGAGTAATTATAGCGAAAGAGGAAAAAATGACAAGGGCAGCTTTAGCCGGAAGGGGATTTGAAGGATTTGAGAGAGTAACTTTTTGGCTTTTTGGCAAGAACTTGTTTTTTGTAGGCGAATGATAGGCAAAGAAAAAGCGCCTCGACCTCCCTCGTTGAGGTGATCAAGGCGCTTGCTTTCCGAGGATAAAAGGAGGGAAAAACTCCCCAGAAAGCCTTTAAAAATAGCTCAATGGTGGAAATTGTCAAGGGGAGAGGAGGAGGCAAGTAATAGGAGAGATACAGAGAGAAGGTGGGGCTTAAAATAAAAAAACCACCCCGCTCGGAAAGTGGTTCTCCGAACGGGGTGTTGCCGCCTATTTAACTTTTTGCTCTCGGCGGACTTGTTGGAAAGGGCGAATTCGGCGGGCTCCAGCGATCACCGTCGCCACCGCCACTGTCCCCTAACATGACGGGGGGCTCGTTTCCGGTGATGTCAGATGGAGGCGGCGGAGGGCAGTCTCCGCTTCCGTCTCTTCCGTCCCGTTCGCCCCAGTCTATTCCTGAGAGTAGAGGCGCGGTGTGGCAGGCAGCGCAGTTTTGGGCGCCGGTGGCTGCCGGGGCGTTGATGTGCCCAGCGGGCACTGGGGCAGCCTGGACCTTCTTCTCGCAGGCTATGCCGCAAGTCAGTGCCACCAGCAGCAGCGCCACTAGCGCCAGGGCCGTCCAGGGGCACCAAGCCTCCAATTTCCGTTTTGCCATCTTTTTCCTCCTTTCGTGTGAGGATTTGTTTAGTCCAGCGCCCGATGACATTAGGCGCCTGGACGGTTCAATTGACCCAAGCTTGGGCCATTCCAACGGTGGTCAAGGTAGCAGACAAGCTAGTGATTGTCAAGAATATTTATCAACAGGGAAGACTAAGAGGAAGGTTGAGAGGAAGACTGAGAAGAAGGCTGGTAAGAAAGCTGAGCAGAGGCTTTCTGAAAAGACAGCGAGCAATTTTGAGAGTCAGCTTGTCAGCTGGGGGATAACTGGGGTTGACAAATTAGGAAAAGCAAGGGACAATGTCACCTAACGCCAACAATAAACGGCTCGCAACGGCGGGCCGAGAAAGGAGAAGGTATGAAGTATGTTTTGGCGGGAGTGGTGATTTCTCTTTTGGCTTTAATTTTTTTGCACTTCTCAAGCGTTTTTATCGGGAAGTGCTTTTCCGAAGCTGTAGGAGGGCTAAGCACATGCCTTCCTTAGAAGAAACTGCCCCCACTAAAGAGGCCGAGCCGGAATTCTCCGGCCCGGCCTCTTTTTTTGTCTGGGCATTGTCTGAACTATGTTTTACTGATTTTATGAGGACTGTGATTTGCCAGTGGATATTGGCCAGTTTGTAGTTTTTAGTCTACCTTGGGGACTTTTGACTAAGAGCTTTTCGCCTCTTGACAGCCGGTGATTTTGCGTTACAATATAGTTAGCAGTCGGGGGGTGAGAGTGCTAAAGTGATTTTTCTGAATTCCCTCAAATTCTTTTCGGAACCGGCTTCTGAAAAGACTGAAAATCAGAACCATTTAAGCTTTAACGGTTTCTCTCTGGGCGAGATGCAATCTCTCCGCTTTAAGAAAGAATCGGCGCCTCTTATCCCCCTTCGGTTATCGCCCCAGGCTTTTGAAAGCCTGGCATTGGATGGATGCTGTTATTTTAAACAGGCTCTAAGAAGTTGCTTAATGACTGCATTAAATTGATTATTTTAGTTTTTATGTTAACAGAAAGACAAGGGGAAGTATTGGTTTCGGTAGTGCAAGAGTATACTTTGACGGCAACCCCAGTGAGCAGCTCTTTATTAAAAGAAAAGTATCTTCCGGAATATTCCTCAGCGACCTTACGGAATGAATTGGCTAATCTGGAAAAGGAAGGGTTTTTGATCAAGCCTCATACTAGTGCAGGGAGAATCCCCTCTGATCGAGGTTACCGCTATTTTGTAGATAACTTTTTAGATCCGGGCAGGCTCTCTCCTGGAGATCAAAAACGCTTACAGGTAGAGATGCTGAAACTCAAGGCTCAGAATGTTCGGCTGTCTAGGACGCTAGCCAAAACGCTTTCGGCCTCCTCGCGCTGCTTGGCGTTGAGTGGATTGCCTAAAACCGGCGAGTTTTATGACTTTGGGATGCACACTTTGTTAGAAGATCCGGAATTTCAGCAATTAGGGGAATTTTCCAGAATCTCGGCCACCTTGGATTTAATTGATGAGAATGTAGAGCGAATAGTAGCCGACTTAGAAAGCGAAGAAGGTCCTAAAATCTATATCGGTGGAGAAAACCCGATTGAGGAGATTCGGAGTTGTTCCATGATCGCCTCTTCTTATCACTCCGAAGACGGAGACTCGGGCATTATTGCGATTATTGGACCCAAGCGGATGCAGTACGGGCGAAATAAGAGCCTGATTGATTTTGTGCGCAAACTTTTCTTGGGGTGACTTCCATTTTTGGTGCGCTTCGTTGCTGAATCCTGCAGAAGAAGAGTTTGGATGATGATAACTTAGGATTTTTTTCAGAGCCTAACAAGCCGTCATTCTCTCGAAGGCGGGGATGACCAATAGGATGACTTCTAGTGAAAAAGAAAGTCTCAAATTTAACCTCTAAACTATTTATTTATCTATGCTGAAAAAAGATTCCGATAAAACTCAACAACAAATGCAAGCAGATCGATTTTCTCGTCCGATGTCTTTAACAGTCAAGGCAGTGATAGTAGATCGAGAGAATGAGCAAGTGCTGCTATTGAAGCGCTCTAAAAAAGTTCCTTGGAACGCCGAAAAATGGGATTTGCCGGGTGGCCATGTAGATGAAGGAGAATCGGTGGAGGAGGCAGTGAAAAGAGAAGTGCGAGAAGAAACCGGCCTGGAAGTAAAATTAGACACGGTGATTAAAGTTAGCGAGTTTCCCAAAGAGAGCCGGCAATTTCAAGACGAAAAAAGAGGTTTGCGCTATTTGACATTTTTAAAAGAAGGTCAGAATCCTCAGAAAGTCAAGTTGAACAAGCGAGAGCATAGTGAATTTCAGTGGTTGAACTTAGAAGAAGCCATTAACCTTTTAAATAAAAAAAATGGCTTTGAGAATGAGAAGAGGGAGACTTTGATTGGTGCAGCTCGGCGAATGAAGGACCAAAAGTTTTTTCGAGTAGGAGTGCGAGCAGTGGTGGTGGATAATCAAAATCGAGTCTTGTTGTTAAAGCGCTCCGATAGCGACTTGTTTTATCCGGGTAGTTACGATATTCCGGGCGGATCTTTGGGCGCTGGAGAGTTTTTAGAGGATGCGGTCAAGAGGGAGGTCGAGGAGGAAGCGGGTTTGAGTGGTATCGAGATAGGCCCAGTCATTTATGTTCCTGATATCACCGCTGATCAGTGGAACGGATTTTATGGCTATAAAACTCCTTACTATCTGGTTTTTACGGGCAATCCTGAATTGGCTCGAGTTGATGAAAATGAGCACCAAAGCCTAGAGTGGCTCAGCTTTAAAGAGGCTTTAGAAAAAATTGGCAAACCGGCTGCTGATAATTTTATGGAGATTCATTTGTTTAAGGCTCTCAAGGAGGCTGCTCGAACGCTGGAGCTTTTGGATTCAGAGAATAGCTGGAAAAGAGCGGCGGCGGAACTGGATAATTTTCGTAAACGAGCAGAAAAGGAAAAAGAAGAATTTCGCAAGTACGCCACGGAAGATTTGATTTTGGGACTGCTGCCGGTGGTGGATAACTTTGAGGCCTCAGTGGCTTTTGTGCCGGAGGATCAGCAAGACAATCCTTGGGTAACAGGAATTATGCACATTAAAAATCAACTCCTAAAAACACTAGAAGAACGAGGAGTAGAAGAGATTGCTACTCAACCAGGAGACGCTATTGATTCTAATATTCACGAAGTAGTGGCCGGGAAAGGCGATCAAGTAGGCAAGATTTTAAAGAAGGGCTATCGCTTGAATGGAAAGGTGATAAGGGCGGTGAGCGTGGAAGCCGGCTGAGCTAATTTCGAATTATAAATTTCAAATTTCAAAACAATACCTCAATACCAAATAAATTAATTTTAAATAGCTGCGCTATTATCATATCTCTATTGCTATGAAATATGACTTAGAAGAAAGAACTAAGAAATTTGGAAGAAGCATTTTAAGCCTTGTGAGAGCTGTTCAGCTAAGCCACCTAAACAGAAACATTGTTGACCAACTTATTAGATCAGCCCTAAGTGTTGGAGCTAACTATAAAGAAGCTAATGCTGGTTGTTCTAAAAAAGATTTCCGTAATAAAATTAGCATCTGCAGAAAAGAAATTAGTGAAACTGAATACTGGCTAGAAATGTTAGCAGAAGTTGAGAAGGACAAGAGATCTGAATTAAGGACACTATGGAAAGAATCTCGAGAATTAACTATGATTTTTAGCAAAATCTTCCATTCTCTAAAATAGCCCCAGAAAGCAAATTATTCGGATCTTCAGACATTAGATTATTCAAAATTGTTTTAAAATTTAGAATTTAGAATTTGAAATTAATCTTTAATCATCCAAGTGTCACCGAAGTCTAAAATTAGTGGGCTCCGATGACAGGAGGATCCAAATTTATGCGAAGACATTTAATGCAATGGGAACCTTTCCGCGACCTGATGAGAGGTTGGGATGAGGATACCTTCGCCGGAGATTTTGTTCCGGCTGCCAATATCTATCAAGATAAGGACAATGTGATTGCCGAACTGGATTTGCCGGGTATTGATCCGGACAAAGCTGATATTACAGTGGAAAGCGATGTCCTTACCGTGAGCGGTTCTCGCGAAGAAGAAAAGGAAACCAAGCAAGAGGATTTTTATCGACGGGAAGTGCGGCTGGGAAGTTTTACCCGGAGCATGATTTTGCCGATGACGGTAAAAGGTGATCAGGCCAAAGCCGATTATAAAGACGGTGTCTTGAAAATCACCTTGCCTAAGGCAGAAGAAATGAAGCCTAAGAAGATTAAGGTGGGAGTGGAGAAGAAATAGCTATCGGGTCGTCCGGTTTTTCAGTGATCCGATTTTCTGGTGCTAGATAAGTAGCCTTAGTTGATTTCAATCAGACCTTAAAGAGGTGGTTTTCCCTGCCTCTTTTTGGTCTAAGGTTGTAGATTTGACACAATTCAAGAATGCGCTATAATTTTAGCAGTCTACTACCTAGACTGCTAATTTTTTATTAAGAGGGACTCCCAAATTTTGAAAATTTTGTTGTTAAACTCTCCGCTACTCGCTCATCGTACCTTTCAGTACGACTCGCACCAAGCCTCGCTTGCGCCCCTGCCTGCCGGCAGGCAGGTAAAAATTTCCTGAAGTTTGAAAGCCCTAAAAAATACTAAAAGTAAAGTTTAGGAGCTTGAAAGAAGAATTCATGAAAGATCTGAAAGAAGAGGATAAGAAGATAATTAGAGATATCGTTACAAGAGGTCCCGGGAATATTTCTCTGGCAATATCATCAAGTGTAAGCTATAGATTGAAGTGTTCTTTCGAAAAATTAAATGAATCTGTTGATGATTTTGAGAAAGTTGTTAAGGAGCAAATCAAGAAATGAATAGCCTGGAGAGGGTGAATAGTAGGTTGGGGTGGATTATTTTGTCTTTGACCCTTACTCAGGCAGTTTCCGCAGTTTTTTATGTAGTCGAATTCTTTTCTAAATAACTTAATTAATTTACAAACTTATGTCAAAAATTTTAGGTATTGACCTAGGGACAACCAACAGTGCCATGGCAGTGGTGACTGGCGGCAAGCCCGAAATTGTCGAAAACAAAGAAGGGAATCGGACCACGCCCTCTATGGTGGCCATCAATAAATCCGGAGAACGCCTGGTGGGCCTCTTGGCCAAACGGCAGGCGGTAACTAACCCGGAAAAGACCATTTTTTCTGCTAAGCGCTTAATCGGGCGGAATTTTTCGGATAAAGAAGTAAAGTCGGCGGCGGAAAAGATGCCTTTCAAACTGAAAGAAGGAAAAAAGGGAGCGGTTAATATCGAAATGAATGGTAAGGACTATCGCCCGGCAGAAATTAGTGCCATGGTTCTGCAAAAACTCAAAGCAGATGCCGAGGCTAAATTGGGCGAAACTATCACCGAGGCAGTAATTACCGTCCCGGCCTATTTTGATGATGCTCAACGCAAAGCCACTAAAGATGCCGGAAAAATTGCCGGTCTAGAAGTCAAGCGGATCATTAACGAGCCGACGGCAGCGGCCTTAGCTTACGGTTTTGACAAAAAGAAAGACGAGAAAATCGCAGTATACGATTTAGGGGGAGGAACTTTTGATATTTCCATTTTAGAAGTAGCGGAAGACACCGTAGAAGTAAAATCTACCAACGGAGACACTTACTTAGGAGGAGATGATTTTGATCAGGTGATCATCGATTGGATTTTAGAGGAGTTTAAAAAACAAGAAGGAGTGGATCTTTCTAAAGATCCTTTGGCGTTGCAGCGCATTAAAGAAGCGGCCGAGAAGGCCAAGATCGAGCTGTCTACCTCTCAAGAAACTGAGATCAATCAGCCTTTTATTACCTCCGGAGCGGAAGGCCCTAAACACTTAGTAATGAAAATTACCCGTGCCAAGCTAGAAGAGCTGGTGGGCGATCTAGTGGATCGTTCCTTGGAGCCTTGCAAAAAAGCTCTAGAAGACGCAGGAGTGAAATTTGGTGATATTAATGAAGTGGTAATGGTGGGAGGAATGACTCGGATGCCGCTAGTGCAAAAGAAGGTGGAAGAGTTCTTTGGCAAAAAGCCTTCTACTGGTGTTAATCCTGACGAAGTAGTAGCGATGGGAGCGGCCATTCAAGGGGGTGTCTTGCAAGGGGATGTTAAGGATGTGCTACTGCTGGATGTTACTCCTTTGACCTTAGGAATTGAAACTATGGGCGGTGTTTCCACCCCTTTAATTGAGCGTAATACCACTATTCCAGCTTCTAAGAGCCAGATTTTCTCTACCGCGGCTGATAACCAGCCTAGCGTGGAGATTCATGTTCTCCAGGGCGAGCGTAAGATGGCGGCTGACAACAAAACCTTGGGACGCTTTATGTTGGACGGAATTCCACCGGCGCCTCGAGGAGTGCCCCAAGTGGAAGTGTCTTTTGACATCGACGCCAACGGAATTTTGCAGGTAAAAGCTAAAGATAAGGCTACTAACAAGGAACAATCGATTCGAATCGAGGCTTCTAGCGATATGAGCGAGGAGGAAGTGGAGAAGATGAAAAAGGAGGCCGAGGCCCACGCCGAAGAAGATAAGAAAAAAGCGGAATTAGTGGAAGCCAAAAATATGGCGGATAGCCTGGTCTATTCTACTGAGAAATCTCTCAAAGATGCGGGGGAGAAAATCGATGCGGAAAAGAAAAAGCCGGTAGAAGAGAAAGTAGAAGCCCTCAAGAAAGTTAAAGACGGCGATGATTTGGAGGCGATCAAAAAGGCTACCGAAGAGCTTTCTACTGAGGCTCAAAAGATTGGCCAAGAGTTGTATCAAGCGGCAGCAGAAGCAGAGAACAAGTCAGCAGAAGGTCAGGCAGAAGGTGGAGAACAGGAGGGCGATTCCAAGGTAAAAGATGCGGAAGTAGAAGAAGAGAAGAATGAGAAAGATGAGAAGGACAGCAAGGATGACAAAAAGGATGATGAGAAGAAGTAGTGGCTGAGCTTAATCGAGATAGATTTTTTGTCAGTAGGGGCGCGACCACCTGCGGTCGTTAAAATTAATCGCGCTCCTACTTTTAATTAAGACCTCTTAAGACCTTAAAAGCTTGTCAATTTTAAATTGATTTAGGCGTTGTGAGTCTGAAAGGGTTGGCCGCATTGGCTGGTGTCAAAGAACTTGTGGCTATCCGGTCGGCTGATACCTCTTTCGTGGGGACCGTAGGGCCTGACCAGTTGGTACGTACCCACCGCATCCCGCTAGTGCCACCGCCAGTGCCAGTAGGGCTAAGATAAGCCCGATCTTTCTTGCCATTCTTTCCTCCTTTTTTGATAAAAGTGCATGTTTGCAACGCTCCCCTTAAGCGTTGGCATCACAAGCTAGCATGGAGGGGAATATTTGTCAAGTAACTCAAACAGAAATATTCATTAAAGTGGTCCGTTATTTATTTATCAAGGACAACAATGGCTTTGGGTCTGGCAACGACAAATCCTGCGATGGCGGAGGAAAATACTCCTCCAATCTGTGTTTGTTATGACGATTGCGCCACTGAGGCTGATGGCAATACCACTTACTATCAGGTTACTATCAGGCTTGTGTGGAAGGTTGCCAGGAAGATCATCCAGATGTGGAGAGTTGCTTCGATTATGGGAAGGAGCTTACGGATGATCCAGGTTCCGACGCATACGAAAAATGTAAGGAGGGACCTAACGGCTAGTTAGGCTTCTCTACTGGCTACTAGCCTAAGATAAATTCAGAAAAAGTCTCCCCTGGCTTTTTCTTAAAAATAGATTACTTTTCATAACAAACCTGGCAGGCCTCGAAGACTTGCCAGGTTTGTTTTGTTCTGAGAGTTAATTGAATAATTTGAGCCAGCCAATCGCCAACCACAGCAAAGCCCAATTTTGCACCAAGGCCAAGGGAATTCCCAGGGAGAATTGCCATTTGCGGGTTTTGTGCCGAGAAAAGCGCATGCCGGCTAGTACGCCTAAAGCACCCAGGCTAATGGCCCAGAAAAAAAGATCCTTTTCACTGATGCGGCGCTGACCTTCTCTTTGAGAGCGGCCTTTGTCAAAAACCATCAACGAGAAAGAGAGAAGATTGATGAGTAGGTAGAAAGTTAGGAGAGTTAAGAGGAGAGGATCGTTGAAGTCGGTAATTGTCATTATTTTGAAAAAAATAAAAAGAAAGTTATAATCAGTTTATAACTTCAGAGGCGAAAAATCAACCAAAAGATCCCATGAAGCTTTGGAAAAAAATAACTTCTCGTTTCAAGAGAATGCCCAGCACTAAGCCGGTTAAGGCCCAGGTGTGGGACAAGGCTCGTTGGTATTATGACGGGGATTCTTTGAGCTTGGAGGATGCTTCGCGGCACATTTATTTTGTGTTGCGGTGGTTGGCCGAAAAGGGGCTTTTGAAGAAATCCGGTCAGCAGTGGTTGGGCGAGCGGGAGCTTAATTTGGAGGTGAGTTTAGTAAGAAATGATGTTACTAAGCAAGGGACTCAGTTTTTGGACGCCTATTACGAAACTTGGTTGGATGAAGTGGGAGTGAATATGCAGATGGATCCTAAGTGTGGCGATGAGGAGGGGCGGTTGGATAGATATTGGGAGAAGTTTCAGGCGGAGAGGAGATAATTTTTGGGAGATAATTTTCTAATTTTTTAAAGGAATGGTAAAAGAAAAGTTTGTTCGTTATGTTTCAGAGGGCGACCCATTTTACCAAGAAAAGAAAGAAAAAAATACTACCAATCTTTCTGGTAGGGCTTTTGGAGAGTGGGAAGTCGATTCTTACAAGCGGCATAGAGAGGGATTAGAACTAGAAAACCCCTTCGATTTTGAGCGCAAATACCTTGTTAGTTACTTAAAAGATAAATATCATTCAGAGAATTATTTTCAATTATTCGAAGAGGCTTTAAGAGAACCAGCTTTAAAAGAAAGGCTAATTTCCTTGAGAGGGGTGGCCGAGGGCGATTTTACTCCGGAGATTATAAGCGATCTTTTAGAGGGGGGGGCGATAGATGATGAACTATTGCTAGGCATCTTTGAAAATCATATCAAAATCTTTAAAATAAAAGAGGCTGAATTCAAGGAGAGAGCTGATGATTTCAAGAAAGATTTTACTAGGGAAGCAGTTAAATTAATAGATGATGGCTATTTAACCCTAAGCCAAGATGATTTAGCTAGAAGGATTGAAGATACCCCTATAATTTTAACAGACGGGGTTAACGATAAATATGCTAGTTACAGAGACTGGGTTGTAAGAATTTCTACTACTGTCAAAGAGCAAGATCAAAGGCATGCAGTTTTCCATGAGTTAGTGCATGCTGTGGTTGGAGGGAGAATCCTCAAAGAAACTAAATTTGAGGGATTTGAATCTGGAAATTTAATCGAGACTAAATCAGGCCTTAGCATTAAAACCAAATTCGAAAGAACTGGTGGTCTTTCAAAGAGGAAGTTTAATGCTTTAAATGAGGCGGTTACTGAAGAGATAGCGATAAAACTTTCTGGGTCTGGAGGTAGCTATGTTGAGGAGCGGTTCAATCTTCTTAAGCTAATAAATGAAAATGGTGCTGGGATTCCCGAGGAGGTTTTCATTGAGGCATACTGTGAGAATTTTGACCCCGAAAATCCTCATAGAATGCCAGCTTGGAAGAGGTTGATTTTGGAGCTAAAGAAAGCTAAAAAAGAATATCCCAACTTGATTAACTTTGAAATATCGGGTAATTTCTAGTTTCTAGTTAATTCTAAAGAGTGTAGCTCATGATCCAATCACATATTTTGCTAATCGATTGTCCCGATCAAAAGGGGATTATTCACTCGGTGACGGGAGCGCTTTTGGAGTTTGGCGGCAATATCATCTCCAACCGAGAGTTTGTGGAAGTTTCTGAGGCTAATGAGGCTGAAGCAAAAACGGCTCATTTTTTTATGCGCACCGAATTTGAGGCAGATCTGGCTCGAGGGAAGGGCAAGGAGCTTTTGAAAAAAGTGCGAGAGGTTTTGCTGAAAAAGGCTCAGGTGAGAATGCCGGCGAGTGGTAAAAAACGGGTGGTAGTTTTGGCTACTACCGAGCATCATTGCTTGGCGGAACTACTAGTGCAAAATGCTTACAATCAGCTTAATATTGAAGTGGTAGCGGTGGTTAGTAATCACGAACAGTTGCGGGAGCTAGTGGAGAAATTTCAACTACCATTTGAATTAGCCTCTCATGAGAGTCGGAGCCAGCAGGAGCAAGAGGCGGCGGCCTTAGCGGCGGTGAAAAAATATCAACCGGATTTTTTGGTTTTGGCCAAGTACATGCGGATTCTCTCGGCGGCTTTCGTGAGGGAATTTCCGGGTCGGATCATCAACATTCACCACTCTTTTTTGCCGGCTTTTGTGGGGGCTAATCCCTATCGGCAGGCTTATCAGCGAGGAGTGAAGATTATTGGTGCCACTGCTCACTGGGTAACGGAGAAGCTGGACCAAGGTCCGATTATCGCTCAGGATATTGCCAGAGTTAGTCATGCTTTTGATGTGGCTAAATTGCGCCAGGCCGGTCAGGAAGTAGAAAAATCAGTACTTATCAAGGCGGTACGCTTGGCGAGTGAGGACCGGGTTTTTACCAAGGGCAATAAGACAGTGATCTTCGAGTAATTGTAGAGACTTCCAAATTTTGAAAATTTGAAAGCCTTGAATAAGAATAGAGGCTTAAAATTGAAACTTTAAAAAATCAAAAACTGGGAATGCCTTGGTAATGTGGCCACTTCTCCCCGTAGGTTGCCTTCTCAACCTCCTCTGACCCCCCTGCCTTGCCGGCAGGCAGGCTTTCATAAAATGGGAGCTGATTTTTTAGGGGCAGGCTTGGGAGTTCCAAATGCCGCGTTGGTGGTTTTGGGCGGCGGCTTGGGCAGAGCGAAAATCGCGCTGATACTGGTAAGGAGTGTTGTAGGTCAATTCTCGGGCCAGTCCTTCTTTGATTAAAAGATGATTGACGAAGGTTTTGTCAGTCAGAAAGACATAACGCAAAAGACGACCTTGAGTGTCGCAGTCTTCGCCTTTGTGGAGGTCGGGAACTAAGTATACTGGCTGATTTTCTAGTAATTCCCGGATCCGATTAGTAGCGGCCTGGGATCCGCACTGGGCAGTTTGAGAACCATAGGCTAGCTCCGGAGTGTCAATTCCCAAGAGGCGAATGGTGTAAACTTCGTCTTTAACTTTAGCCTTAAAGGTGTCGCCATCAATGATTTGAGTAACGGAGGCTATAGTGGTAGTAGTAGCTGTTTGCTCTTCTGGTTTGGCAGAAGAGCTCTGGTGGGAATTTCCGGAAGCCTTAGCGACCAAAACCTGTTGCTTAACTTGAGCGAGGCGCTCAAAGTTGTCTTGGCGATGGCGGGCTTCCACCTGAGTTAAGGTGAGAGCGATGATGGCAAAAATCAGCAGCGAGGACCAGGCCCAGTGAAGTTCTTTTTGCTGCTCGGGAGTGTCTACTAAAAATTTAAACATTCCCGGGGCAACCAGGGTGAGGGAGAGGCCCAGAACAGAGAGGCCTAATAAGACAAGGAGGATTGAGTCGATGTCCATTTAGTTGTTGGTTTTAGTTTGATTTGGGTATTGAGATGCTGTCACTACTACTTGGGAGGTTAGCATAGAGGGAGAGAAATTCAAGAGAGAAAATTTCGATGGTGCGGGAGATTTTATGTTCTTATAGATTGATTTGATTTGGTTTTTACTTTTTAAAATCGGAATGTTATCCTTGAGGGAAAGATAATGTTTAATGTTGTTTACTATGGCGAAAACTATCACTGAGGAAGCTCAGATTGAAGAATTATTAACTCGCGGGGTAGAGCAGATCTATCCTGATAAAGAGACTTTAAAAAAGAAGCTACTGAAGGGTGAGCGGCTGCGACTTTACTGCGGCTTTGATCCCACGGCCGCTTCTTTGCATATCGGAAACGCCATTCAGATTAACAAATTGGCCCAGTTTCAAAAATTAGGCCACGAAGTGATTTTTTTGATAGGCGATTTTACCGGCATGATCGGCGATCCCACCGACAAAGAATCAGTCCGCAAAAAGCTCACCAGAGAAGAAGTTTTGGCTAACAGCAAGAGTTACCAGGCTCAAGCGAGCGGTTATTTAGATTTTGCCGGCGACAATCCGGCTCAAGTTAAGCACAATAGCGAGTGGAATGACAAACTGAGCTTTAAAGAAGTGATCGAACTCGCTTCTAATTTTACGGTGCAGCAGATGTTGGCGCGAGAGATGTTTCAACAGCGTCTCCAGAGTGATAAGCCGATTTATTTGCACGAATTTCTCTACCCCTTAGTGCAGGGCTACGACAGCGTGGCGATGGATGTGGACTTGGAAGTGGGCGGCAACGACCAGATGTTCAATATGATGTGCGGGCGAGATTTATTAAGGAGCCTGAAGAACAAAGAAAAGTTTGTAATGACTCTCAAGCTTTTGGCGGATGATCAGGGTAAAAAAATGGGTAAGAGCGAGGGCAACGCAGTATTTTTGGATCAGGCGCCAGAAGACATGTTTGGCCGGGTGATGAGCTGGGATGACGGCGTAATCGAGCGGGCTTTGGAGCTGTGCACGCAAATTCCTCAGTCAGAAATTGAGCAGATTATTCAGTTGGAGCCAATGGAAGCTAAAAAACGCTTGGCTTTTGAAGTCGTCAAAATTAACCAAAGTCAACAGGCGGCAGAACAGGCCCAGGCTCATTTTGAACGGACGGTCCAGAAAAAAGAGGCCCCGGAAGAAATTGAGGAGCTCAAAGTTAAGGCTGGAACCAGCCTAGTGGAACTGTTAGCCTCTAGCCAATTAGCGCCTAGTAAAAGTGAAGCCAAGCGGCTGATTAAGCAAGGCGGAGTGAAATTAGCGGGTAAAGATTTGAAGGATCCAAGCGTGGAAGTTAGCGCTGATTGGCAAGGTAGGATTTTGAAGGTGGGCAAGCGGAATTATCGGAAACTGGAGTTTTAGGACTTCCTCGCTTTGAAAATTTTGTTGTTGCGACTTCCACGCCTCGTTCGCCGTATCTCTCAGTACGCCTCGCTTCGGTGCTCAGTCGCGCCTAGAACTTTTCTAAAGCGAGAAAGCCTTGATTTCGGTTGCTAGAGACTGTTTTTCCTTGACTTTTTTCATTAAAAATGTTATAATTTAGGAAGAGTAGAAAGTGTTGAAATTGCCTTGACATTTAGTGCAGAATAATCTTTTGGATAACAACCAAAGCCATGATTATTGCAGAAGTTTTAGTCGAAAATTGGACTGTGCTAGTTTTTTTAGCGATAACCCTAGGAATCTCCGCGGGAGCTTTTATGTATTTCAAAAAAATTAATACCACTCAAGAAGTGGAATTTTTATTTGGGAGTATCTTAGCTCCAATCGCGGGAGCCATCTTTCTGGTAATTGCCCTCTCGGGATTTGCTTACATGGGAGGAAAGATGATTGAAGGTTTTTCTCGGGTGAAATCCTTGGAGGAGGCGGTAGAAGCGAAGCCTCTTTTTGAAGAAAAGGATCAATCTCAACAAAAGAAAGAAGTATCAGAAGAATTGAATGAAGATGAGGCGAGGAGAGGGGAGACAGGAAGTAAAGATCAGATTACAGCAGGAGCTGCCGGGAGAACTTTTAATAATACTCAAAGAGAAGCTTTAAGAGAAGGGGGGGTAGAAGCGACGACAGAAGAAAGCGCTGAAATTGAGGTTTCTAGAGGTCCTGATCCTTGGAAAGTGGAAGAGATTGTTTACGAAGGAGGTTGGGGATTAGAGCAATCTTCGGAGAGGGAGATTAATTCTGAGCAGGCCTCAAAAAAAGAGGACCAGAATTAAACTATTATGGAGGAGACTGGTCACGGCCTTCCTTTTTATTGATTACATTATAAGTAGGGGTGGAATATATTTCACCCCTACTTTTGCTTTTTGTTACCATTTCTATTAGAATGGGAGCTGTAGAAAATTCAATCTAAAAATCTCTCTATGCAGAAAAAAATTGAGAAAATTAAACAAGCGGCTCAAAAAAACATCAAAGAAGCCTTGACTGAGGAAGCTTTGGAAAAATCCCGGGTTTTTTACTTAGGCCGGAAGGGGCAGCTGACACTTGTCTTGCGTCAACTAAAAGATCTTTCCGGAGAGGAGAAGAAGAAAATCGGATCCTTGGCCAATCAGGTCAAGCAAGAATTGAGTGATTTAATTGAGGAACAAAAGCGGCAATTAGAAAGTTTAGTTAAGGAGCAAGACTGGATTGATGTGACTGCTCCTGGTCAAAAGCAGGAACAAGGACGCTTGAATATTCTCACTCAAACGCAGCGGCGGATTGAGGAAATTTTCACCACCTTAGGTTTTGAGGTGGCGGATGGCCCGGAAGTTGAAAATGAGTGGTATAACTTCTCGGCTCTCAATGTGCCGGCCGATCACCCGGCGCGAGATATGCAGGATACTTTTTGGGTCAAGCAAACTATTGACAAGAAGAATGAGCGAGATCGTTTATTGCTGCGGACCCACACCTCTAACACCCAGGTGCGTTACATGCAGCAAAATCAGCCGCCTTTTCGGATTATTATTCCCGGGCGGGCTTTTCGTAATGAAGCCACCGACGCTACTCACGAGCATACGCTGTATCAATTTGAGGCCTTAGTAGTAGGCGAAGATGTTTCAGTGGCCCATTTTAAAAATATCGCCCAGCAGTTCTTTTCGGTGTTTTTTGGACAAGATTTGGAAATCCGATTGCGCCCTAGTTACTTTCCTTTCACCGAGCCCAGTTTTGAATTTGATATTTCTTGTACGATGTGTGGTGGTAAGGGTTGTCGGGGCTGCAAAAATTCTGGTTGGTTAGAAGTGGGCGGAGCCGGAATGGTCAATCAAAAAGTGTTTGAGGCGGCCGGTTATCCTAAGGGTAAATATCAAGGCTTCGCTTGGGGATTTGGAATTGAGCGGCTAGCGATGATGAAACATAAAATTGATGATATTCGATTGTTTAAGAGTGGGGATTTGCGGTTTCTTCGCCAGTTTTAGCTTAAAACTTCCAAATCCGGTAAATTTCGTTGTTGCCGCCTGCGTTTTGTCTTCACCGTACCAAACAGTACGGCTCCCGCACCGCTAAAGCTAAATGGGACAGGTCAGCCAAAGCCTCGGCGTCGCCTAGAGCTTCACTCAAATTTGGAAGTTTTCAATGGTCTTCCCGGATTTTTTTATAGTTTTTTGTAGAAGCTTTAAGATTTTTGGCATTGCTAACAAAGTATAGCTCTAAGGTACTCGATCTGTCATCCTGAGCGAATTCAAGGGATTTTGTGTCATTTTTCAGCTAAGATTTCTTCATTTCGCTTTGCTTCAGTCGGAATGACAACGGTTGGGTATTTTTAGTTAGCAGTACCAGATTTTTATTTGCATGTCAGAAACCCAAAATCAACAAAAACAAGTAAGAGTAGGCCTGGGAGTTTGCGTCCTCAAAGATAGGAAGGTGCTTTTGGGAAAGCGCAAAAACTCTCACGGAGACGGGAGTTGGTGCTTTCCAGGTGGGCATTTGGAATTTGGCGAAAGCTGGGAAGAATGTGCCCGGCGGGAGACACGCGAAGAAGCGGGAATCGAGATTGAAAACTTGCGCTTTGGAACTGCTACCAACGATATTTTTGAAAAAGAAGACAAACATTACATCACTATTATCATGGTAGCGGGCTATGCCTCCGGAAAAGTAGCAGTATGTGAACCAGATAAGTGTGAGAAGTGGGAGTGGTTTGAGTGGGCTCGAGAGAAATTCCCTAGTCCCTTATTCGTGCCTCAAGAAAATTTGTTTAAGCAGGGATTTGATCCGCTTCAATTTTAACTTTTTTCTTCGATTCTTAAAGCGGAGCCTTCCACTAAGGCCGAGGCAATTTTACTTTGAGCGCGAGAAAGGATTCTTTGGAAGGTGCTTTGAGAAGTGTTCATTTGATGGGCGGCTTGGTGCTGGTCTAGTTGATCGTAGTGCTTGAGCTTAAACGCTTCAATTTCTTCTGACTTGAGAGTGATTTCTTGCAAATTGCGCAAGGGGAGGCCTTGAGGTTTAAAATAATAGGATTTGGGTTGGAAACAGAGGCGATGATGTTTGCGGGGTCGGGGCATGGTTTTGCGAGAGAATTGCGCTTTTGGGAAATTTCGTTGTTAAAGTCTGTGTTTCGCATTCACCGTACCTTTCAGTACGGCTCACGCAAAGCCTCGACTTTGCCTAGAAATTTCCTCAAATTCGCAATTCTTAGTTTTGGTTGCTAAAATTTTATAGCTTGAGGCGTCGGAAGCTATTTTTTAAAAAACCAAAAATTTCCGCTGGACTTTGATTGTTGAGAAAGTTACAATTAGGATTGCAACAGTCATTTAGAGACCAGGGAAATTTTTAGCTAGATTGCTCGCCTTGGCTAGCGAAGCTGCTTAGTTAGAGGTATCAGCAGGAGTAGTTTCGTTGTTGTTCGGTTGAGGATTGTTGCGAAATCCTCTTCTGAGTCTTTGGTTGTTACTCCTATTTCTCCAGTTGTTCCAACTACTTCTAAAGCCGCTGGAGCATCGGTTGGCTCTGTTACCAGGGCGAGTTTGGTTGTCTCCTCTACCGCAAGGGCCTAAGCCTCTTCCGGTGAGGGGTCCGGCGCCTTGAGGGCCGGTTCCATTTCTATTAGGCATGTTGCATACACCTCCTTTCTAGATTTTTAATGACCTCAAATCTTAAAAATGAAAGGTTTGAGATTTTGATTCGGGTCGTTTATCTATAATGAATATATACCCAAAAAGAAATAATGTCAAGTGGTCGAAATATTTAAGTCCAGGTCTCCCTTACTAAAGAAGATTTCATGCTGATAAAATGTGATACTTTGACCGGAGGAAAGAAATTGATTCCTCGAGAAAAGCTAGTTTTTAGGCCGGCGGCTCATGCAGTGGTTGTCAACAAAAAGAACGAAATTTTGTTGTTAAAAACTAAAACTACTGGAAGATATTGGTTTCCAGGCGGGGGAGTGGAATTGGGCGAGAGAGTTGAAGAAGGGATGAAAAGAGAGGTCAGAGAGGAAGCGGGAATCGAAATTGAGGTTGAGGAGTTACTTACCTTTAAAGAGGCGTTTTTTTATTATGAACCCTTGGATGCGGCTTATCATAACTTAGCCTTTTATTATAATTGCAAACCTAAAACAGCAGAGCTTTTACCGGATGATCAGGTGGATCAAGAAGATGAATGCGAAAAACCTCGCTGGGTTAAGCTAGAAAGTTTAAAAAGAGAAGAAATGCAATTTGGAGCAGAAGAAATTTTTGACCTTATTGAAGCTCGTTTTAAAACAGAATCTTAAAGACTGATATAAGACAAAATAAAGATTAAAAAATAACCATGAAACCAGTAGTACTCGTAATTTTAGACGGCTGGGGAGAGCAAGGGGAGCCCAAAGGCAATCCTTTAGCGCATGCTAATTTACCGACTATTCAAAAACTAGATCAGTATTACCCCAAAACTTTATTACAGGCCTCTAGTTTGTCAGTGGGGTTGCCGTGGGGGGCTCCCGGTAATAGCGAGGTAGGTCATCAGACCATTGGTACCGGCCAAATTATCTACCAGTATTTGCCGTTGATTGACACTGCTATTCAAAACGGTTCTTTTTTTGAAAACGAAATTTTACTGAAGGCTTTTGAACAAGCTAAGGCCAATAATTCCCGGGTGCACTTATTGGGCTTGACCAGTGACGGTGGAGTGCACTCGCATATTCGGCATTTGATTAGTCTATTAGAGATGGCGGCTCGAGTTAAATTTCCTGAGGTTTATTTGCACGCAGTAACTGACGGACGAGATACTTCTCCTAAAAGCGCTGAGAAGTTTTTAGGTAAGGTTCAGGAACAAATTCAGCGGACGGGGGTGGGTAAAATCGCTACTGTTACTGGTCGCTATCACACCATGGATCGTAATCAGAATTATGACCGAGTAGAGCGGGGTTATTTGGCAATGACTGTAGGAGAAGGTATTCAGGCGGAAGACCCTTTGGCGGCTATTCAGGAGCAGTATCAGAAGGAAATTTTTGATGAATTTATCGAGCCGATTGTGGTGACAGAAGAGGGTCAGCCAGTGGCTACTATTCAATCAGGAGATGTCGTGATTTTCTTTAATTACCGAGAAGATCGAGCAAGGCAGATTTCTCAAGCTTTAGCAATGCCTAATTTTGATAAATTTGAAAAAGCTCAGCAAGTTCCAGAAGTCCAACTCTTTACTTTTACGGAATACGAAAGCGAGCTTCCGGCGACAGTAGTGTTTCCTCCTCAGGAGATTACAGTGCGTCTAGGAGAAGAGGTGTCTAAGGCCGGGAAAAAGCAGTATCGGATCGCAGAAACCGAAAAGTATGCGCATGTCACCTATTTTTTTAACGGGGGGCTAGAGAAGCCTTTAGAGGGAGAAGAGCGGGAAATTATTCCTTCTCAAAAAGTAGCGACCTATGACCAGGCTCCAGAGATGAGTGCTCAGGAGATTACCGATAAGCTTTCGGCGGCCTTAGAGACTCAGCAGTATGATTTCATTTTGGTTAATTACGCAAATCCTGACATGGTGGGTCATACTGGGGATTATGAGGCAGGAGTGAAGGCGGTGGAGGAAACTGATCGCTGTTTAGGGATTCTAATTAAGGCGGTGTTAGCCCAGGAAGGAAGCTTACTAATTACCGCTGATCACGGAAACGTGGAAGAGATGGTTAATTTGAAAACTGGAGAGAGGGACACAGAACATTCTACTAATCCGGTGCCTTGTTGGTTGGTGTCTCCTGACAATCACCGATCAGAGCCTTTAGAAATGCCGATGGCTCAGATTCAGGGGATGATTGTTGATATCCCTCCTACGGTATTAAACCTTATGGAATTGGAGCAACCGGCGGGGATGAGCGGGGCTAGTTTGCTGGGAATTTTAGTTTAACTTGAAGTGATCCCTATCTTGGCGGTTATTTTTTTGGATAGGCTATTATCCTTTTGTGATAAGTTTTTCTTTGGCTATGTTTTTATCGAAAACTGAAAAACTGATTCATTTTGCTGGCATTAATAAGGTATTTAAAAGAGGGGAAGATTATTCAAAAAATGAAAAAGCGCTTATTTATTGCTATTCCCGCCTCTTGGTCTTTACGAAAGACGATTGGCAACTGGCGTAAGCAGCACCAGGATGACTTTAGTGATGTGCGTTGGACCCCTAGTCAAAATTTGCATGTCACCTTGCTTCCTCCGGGGCAAGTTGCAGAAGAAGAGGAGGCGAAAAAAGGCCTGAGAAGAATTAATCTTAGAAGTTTTTGGATAAATTTTAGGAAAATTGAAACAGTTCGGAGGCGGCCTCCTCAGGTGATTTGGTCTAGAGCGGCTTTTAATGAAGACCTGAGGAAACTGAGACAACAAATTGAAGAAATTTTTAATTTCCGAGAGGCGCGACCACCGAAGCCGCACATGACTTTGGGCAAAGTGAGGGTTCCTTATTCAAGGAGTTACCGAGAGACAATTGACTGGTGGGAAGAGGTTAAGACGCTGGTGTTGATAGAATCTAGATTGACACCGGTAGGTTCCGAGTACGCTATTTTGGATGTGGTTTATGCCCGGGATTAACCTTGACTGTTGTGACTATCGGAGGCTTGGTCTTAAGGGGAGAGGTTTCTTGACTTAGGAGAAGTAAATTGATAGTTAAGCTTTTATTTTTTAAGATAATTTGCTACTATGAGATAGCTTTTGGTTAAATTAAAGGTTTTTATATTAGAATTAGCTATGTCTATATTAGAATCATTGAAGGAGAAGTTGGGGAGACTAAAGAGGAGTTTCTGGCATGCGCTGGGAGGACTTTGGTATGCTCTTCGGAGGGAGCTTAATTTACAAATTGAGTTACTAGCGGGGATTTTAGTGGTGATTACCATGTTAATTTTGCCGATTCAAAAGTGGGAAGGAGTGGTGTTGGTAATTATGATTACTTGGGTGTTAGTGCTAGAGGTCTTAAATACTCTTTTGGAGCGATTGGTTAATTTGTTAAAACCACGGATTCATCCTTACGTGGGAACTTTAAAGGATCTAATGGCAGCAGCAGTATTTCTTTCGGCAGCGGGAGCAGCGGTGGTAGGATTGATTATTTTCTGGCCTTACCTACTTTAAATAAGTTTTCAGGAAGTTGGTTGCTGATTCTAGTTTGTTTGTATTTAGGGATATCAGAATTAGGAGGTTCTAAATAAGAGATAGATTAGCAGGCTTTAGGGCCTGTTTTTGTTTTTAGAGAGTAAATTGCTTTTTGTTGAGAGGTGGTTTATATTAAAGGCAAAAGATTTAGTGAGGTGAGTTGGTTAACATTCAGAAGCTTTTTAAATAGCCTCTAAGCAGTTAATCAAAAAAAATGATCCAGCAAGTAACTTGGCAAGCTATTTTCCGAAAGACGGGGGTGGCTTGTTTTTTGTTGATTTTTTTAGAGCTGTTCAGTTTCCCGGGTTTATTAGAGGCTCAAGAAGAAGGTTTTTTGGCGGCTGATCAAGTTAGGAACACTTCTTCTGAAAGTTTGAATTTGTTAGATCCAGAGAAAGGAGAGGAGGATTCGGGATTAAAAAACTTAGAAAAAGTAGGTTTTGACGAGAGAAAGGAGAGTTTAGAGACTAATTCGATTCAAGGGATAGGAGAAGAAGGCGAAAGAGAAGGGAACCAGTGGGAGGCAGAATCTTTAGGAGAAAGGAAGTCAAATAGCGCAGAGGAAGACAGCGGTCAATTAGAAAATTTAAATTGGCTAGGAATTGAAGAAGAGAAAGAAAGGGTAATTCAAGAATCCGAGGAAGTTGAAGAGAAGAATTCAAAAAAAGACTTGTCGTCAGAAGAAGTTGAAGTAGACACGAAAGACTTAAAGGGAGTAAAGCAGGCGGGGAGATCGCAGGATTTAAAAGAAGAGAAGAAAGAGGAGAAAGAAGGCGAAGCGAGTGAAGAGGGTGATTCGGAAGTAATTAACGAAGGCGAGCTAAGAAAGGGTGATTATCCTTTAGTCATCAATGAACTCAAGATTGGTGATGAGAAGAGCTCTTCTCATGATTGGGTAGAAATCCACAATTTATCCCAAAAAGAACTCTCTTTGGATAGTTGTAAATTAAGAAAACTTTCTTCTAGTGGGAAAGACTATAGTTTAAAATCTTTTGGAAAAACGGATCGGATTGAGGCGGGAGGCTATTTTGTGTGGGCTAATAGCAAAGATGGATTCGCGGAAAGTTTAGAGGCGCAAGCTAGCACTAGGGCAACTTTAGCCAAAAATAATTGTGTTATTTTGCTTTGCGAAGGCTCCGATTCTAATTCTAAAAAACACCCTGAAGATCTGGTGGACGGAATTTGTTGGGGAGAAGAAGGGCAATTCTCTTCACAAGCCCAGGAGCGACTAACTACCAAGGAGGCTTTTTTTGCTGTCAATCCAGGTGATGATCAATCTGTGGCTCGACAAGAAAAGGAAAATTCGTCCCTGGCAATTAATGATTTTAGTCTTACAATTAAGCCTACTCCGGGAAGGAGGAACCAATTTCCGCCTCCCCCGGAGCCCCAGAAATATCCTCGAGTAATCTACTTTAGTGAAGTTTTATCTAATCCGGAAGGTAAAGATCAGAGTCGGGAGTGGGTGGAGCTATTTAATGCTGGTAGCCAGGAGACAGTTTCTTTGGCAGGATGGCAGTTAGAGAATGGCAGTGGCAAGCACTTTCAGTTACCAGAGTTAGAAATTGTTCCCAGGGAATACCTGATTATTAAAATCGTTGAAACCAGTTTGAGTATTCGTAACGTCAATGAGGTTTTGCGCTTGTTGGATCCTAATGAGGCAGTAGTGGATGAGATTTATCTATCGGGATCTGCTAGCGCTGGAGCTTCTTTTAGTAGGGAATTTAGTCTTATTTCTCTGAAAGATTTAGAAGAAGAGTCAGTAGAAAATTCAAAAGAAAGTTTAGTAGAATTGGAAGAAAGCGGAGATGAGAGCGGAAGCGAAGACACGGGAGAGTCTCAGTCTAAGAAAGAGGTTATCTTTGAAGGATTGGCTTCTCGGGAATTGGTCAAAAGGGAGGGATGGGGTCGAATTCAAACTCCTGGAGAAGCTAATCAACTCAATAATTTGCCTAAATTCAAGATTCAGCGATTCCAGAAGTCTTATAGAGGGATTTACACTCAGTTTGACGCAAGAGACTCTTTTGATCCGGATAAGGATAAATTGAAGTTTCGTTGGGACTTTGGAGATGGGCACTACAGTTATTTGGCGACCACTCGACATAAATATCAAAAAAAAGGCACTTATCAAGTTACTTTGCGCTTAGATGACGGAAGCACTCAAGTCTTTAAAAGCTTTCAGCTTAAAGTGAGGGAATTTCCTCGGCACGAGCTCAAAATAGTTGGTTTATTAGCTAATCCGAAAGGGCAGGATAGTGAGGGTGAGATGTTGATTATCAAGAATAACTCTAAGGAAGACTTGAACCTCAAGGATTATAAAGTGGCTACGGGTAAAGACGAAGACAGTTTAAGCAATCACCTAATTTACGATGATTTTAAAATTGAGACAGGAGAGGAGCGAGAGTTGCCACGGGGGGAGTTGTGCAAATTTTCCTTGCTCAATAAAGCCGGGATGGTGGAGTTGCGCTATCCGGATGACAAGACGGCGGATAGGGTGATTTATCGGAAAGAAGAGGAGGGTGCCATTGAAGAAGGAGAGTGGTACTGGTTGCGAGAGGGTGATTGGACTTGGCAAGGAGAACAAGGGAATTCTAGTCAAAAAGAACTCGAGTCAATCCCAGAGGTATGGGGAGGAGTAACGGTAGCTGATTTAGGAAGATTGAGTCCGGAAAGAGCCTGGGATTTGAGGAGAATGATATACTATCGAGAGGATCTCGGGGAGTGCTTGAATTTAGAGGGAGTCTTAAGAGAGAACTGGCAGCTGAAGCATTCTCATTGGTTTATTCTTTCGCCTTCTTTTAGTAGTCGATTGGCTTTAAGACGCTAGGGATTTTTAAGAAATTTTTCCCACCCGTAATTACTAGGCTAAACTGCTGAAATTTTAAAATTGAAGCGTCTAAGTTCCTGGAATGGAAAAATTTGGCATTTTTTTCAAAAGCGGCTATAATGATCAGGTAAGTTATGATAAAGATAAAAATTAAAAAGTCTTTAGTCGCTTAGGTAAAGTTAATCATCAGCCCGGGAATACTTGGGAGGTTTTTTGTCTAAATTTTAGCTGACAATTTTCTTAAGGAAAGCGAACTTGTTGTGAGGAAAATTTGTGATAATTTAGCGTATTATTTATAATCTCGGTTGCCTTCGGGATGGATGGCTTAATTAGAGCATTTTTATGGCATCGAGGACAGGGATCAAAGGCTTTAGTTTTAGAGTGTAAGCAATTTCAGTTAAAAAGATGTTTAATTGAAGCAAGGGGCTTTTTATTACTCCAAAATAAAAATGATAAAAGAAGAATACATAGTAGCTTTAGACGTTGGCTCTTCCACTATTAGAACGCTGGTAGTACAGGCGATTTCAGAGGGAACACCGCGAGTGATCGGGGTGGGGATTGCTCGATCTAATGGGATGCGACGCGGTTCGGTGGTAGACATTGAGGAAGTTACTAATTCTATCAAGAATTCTTTGTCTCAGGCTGAGCTGAATTCAGGGGTGAAGATTCAGGCAGCCTACCTTTCAGTGGGAGGAGCTCACATTAAATCCTCGGAGACCCGAGGAGTAATTGCGGTAGGAAGGGCTGATGGAGAAGTAAATGAAGATGATGTAGAGCGGGTGATAGAGGCTTCTCAGACTATGAACTTACCTCCCAACGAAGAAATCTTGCATGTTATTCCCCAGAAGTTTAAATTAGATGAGCATGAAGATATAAAAGACCCGGTGGGAATGAGTGGAGTGCGGTTGGAAATGCAGGGTTTAATGGTTACGGGAATTTCTCCCCAGATCAAGAATTTGTTTAAGTGTGTAGAGGCGCTGGGAGTGCAAGTGGATGGGGTAATTGTGGCTCCTCTCGCAGCATCTAAGGCGGTTTTAAATAAGCGGCAAAAAGAATTGGGAGTGGCGGTAATGGATATCGGAGGAGGAACAACTTCTTTAGCGGTCTATGAAGAGCGGCAACTTATTCATTTGGGGGTAGTTCCGGTG
Organism: uncultured Bdellovibrionales bacterium; assembly: GCA_964346295.1. GTDB lineage: Bacteria > Patescibacteriota > Minisyncoccia > Moranbacterales > DUUL01 > CAYFUG01. The sequence continues at coordinate 55,041 of CAYFUG010000001.1, read as the reverse complement.
GGTGCGGACCACATTACTAACGACATTGCTATTGGATTGCGAACCTCTATTGAAGTCGCAGAAAAGGTCAAATTACACTATGGGTCTGCCTTGGTAAGTGAAATTAAACGAGATGAGCAAATTGATCTTTCCAAGATTGATTCTAATGAGGAAGGAGTAGTTCCTCGGCAACATGTGGCAGAAATTATCGAAGCTCGAGTGGAGGAAATTTTTTATCTGGTAGAGAAGGAACTGAAGAGAATTAATCGTTCTGCTTTACTCCCGGCGGGAGTGGTATTGGCAGGAGGAGGTGCTTGCACTCCCGGAATGGTAGATTTGGCTAAGGACATTTTGGCTCTACCGGCTCAAACTGGCTTTCCCAAGGAGTTGAGTGGTTTAGTGGATAAAGTAGAGACTCCATCCTTCGCCGTACCGGTGGGAATGATTCTTTGGCTTTTGGAGGAAGGAGAAGAGAGTTATGGCCTAGGTCAGGGAGGAGTTAGCTCTGGAGGGGGTTCTTTTTTGGATAAGTTAGGAAAGGCCAAGGGAGTAATTAGTTGGATTGGAGGAATGCTAAAGAAGATTCTTCCTTGAGTAAGTTAATTCTGGAGGTGATGGGCATTTTCTTGTTTTGTATTTTTTTAATTACGGAGAGAGGGAATTTGTCGTGGTAATTTTCAGCTAGTGATGAGAGTGGGAAGTCTCTTATTGAGAGGGAAATTGTTTCTAAAGCCTTACTTCATCTTACTTCTTGGAAAGTATAAAAAGGAGGGCGGAAGTAGGAGGTGAGGGGTAGCTTGATTTTGTGGGTAGTTTTGGTAGGCTCAATTATAGCTGATGTTAAATAAAGATGAACAGGAGATTCAATAAGATGGGAGTATAAAATTTTTTAAGTAAAAATTAAACTGAAATAAAAATAGCCGGGAAAGGAGAAAGAACTTTAAACCAGGTATCGTGGTTCAGTAGGGTTTTGTTTCCCAGCTAGTTATTTTAGCAAATTGTTTATGGCCGAGGTGAAACCAGATGTGGAAACTTTCGCTAGGATTAAAGTGATCGGGGTAGGGGGCGCAGGAGGAAACGCTATCGAGCGGATGATTGAGTGTGGGCTGGCAGGAATCGATTTTGTGGCAATTAACACTGATGCTCAGGATCTTCATCAAAACCAGGCTAGCGAGAAGATTCATATTGGTAAAAATTTAACTCGGGGCTTGGGAGCAGGGATGAACCCTGATGTGGGAAGGCAGGCGGCCGAGGAGAATCGAGATGAAATTCAAGAGATTTTGAAGGGAGCTGACATGGTGTTTGTGGTTTATGGCGCAGGTGGAGGCACTGGTTCAGGAGCGGCTCCGGTGGTAGCAGAAACGGCTAAAGAGGCCGGGGCTTTGACAGTGGGAGTAGCCACAAAACCTTTTACCTTTGAGGGTCGCCAAAGAATGGCAATCGCAGAGGAATCCTTGGATAATTTTCGAGATCGGGTGGATGCTTTGATTACTATCCAAAATGATAAGCTGCTCCAGATTATTGATAGAAATACTTCTTTGGTAAGTTCTTTTCGGATTGTAGATGACGTTTTGCGACAGGGGGTTCAAGGTATTTCAGATTTAATTACCAAGCCCGGAATCGTTAACGTAGACTTTGCTGATATTAACGCCATTATGCAAGAGAGCGGAACAGCTCTAATGGGAATTGGGGTTTCCTCGGGGGACAAGCGGGCTATCCAGGCGGCTAAATCAGCTATTAATTCTCCGCTTTTGGATGTCTCTATTGACGGAGCCAAAGGAGTATTATTCAATATTACCGGAGGAGACGATGTTACCATGATGGAAGTAAATGAAGCGGCGGGTATTATTGCTGATAGTGTGGATCCTAATGCTCGAATTATTTTTGGAGCCTCCAAGGACGAAGGCATTAAGCAAGGAGAGTTGCGAATAACGGTGGTAGCGACTGGGTTTGAATTTAATCCTTCCGCCCCTTCTCGCTCTTATTTTGGATCTGGTTCTGGTCAGCAAAAGAAAATTCGTTTAACCCCCGAAGTGGATTATGGTTATGAGGACCCGGAAGAGAAAAAAGAGGCGGGAGAGGAGGACACTCCTTCTCAGCGCTTTTTTAATTTTGGAAAGGCTAGCCAACAAGCAAGAAAGGCTCCTTCTGATGGTCCGAATATTGTTTCGGCAGGCGGTTTTAGTCATCGAAGCCAGGACGACGAGGTAATTAAAGAAAAAATTTCTCGCAAAGAGCCGATTTCTTTTGGAGGAGAGAGGTTTTCTTTTCGGAAAACTAAGATTGATGTCGAAGATCATTCTGAATCAGATAATAATAATCCTTCAGGGTCTGGACTTAGTTCTAGCCCTGGTCCTCGAAGAGCTTCTGGCGGAAAGCGTCCTACGCCTCCTTCTAGTGATAGAGGAGGAGCTGATTACAGTGACGAGGATTTGGATATTCCAGCTTTCATTCGGAAAAAACTAGGAGAGTAATGTTATTTTTATTACTTCTTAAGCGGCGGATTTTTTGTTTTTTATTTTAAGTTGGCAAGGGAGCCTTGAAGAGGAATTTAAAGCGAGAATAAAATTAATGTCGCGGGAGATAACGAAAGAGGAGTAGTAAAGAAGAAGGCTTTTGGGCAAGGCTGCCGAAGCCTTTTAATTTTATGTTTTTACAAGGAGGGAATTTAAAAAGGTAACTTAAGAAGATGGGTAAAATTATTCGCTTAGTACTGGTAGTGATAGTAATAATAGGAGGTATTTATGCTTTTTCGGACGAAGAGTCGGTTGATAAAAACAATCAGGCGGTTTCCAGTTTTGATGCAGGAGACACTTCCGACGAAGTGGTAAGTCAATTAAAAGAGGCGGCAGATAAGGCGACTACTAAGGAGACCAGAATTACCACCTTGAAAAACCTGGCTTATTTATATGATTCCAGGGAGGAGGAGGGTCTTGCCCGAGAAACCTTTGAAAAGGCTCTGGAAGAAGCCAAGAAGGATTCTTTAGATTATCACTTGATTAAGGGAGAGATTGCTTATTTGGATGATGATTTTCAGCAAGCGGGAGATCATTTTAGAAAGGCGCATCAACTTAATTCGGATGATTTTCAGGTCAATAACACCCTCGCTCTTTTTTATATAGACTTAGAAGATGAGTCTCCGGGGGTAGTTAATTATCCTAAGGCTTTGGAGCACGCCCAAAAAGCTTATCAAGAAAGTGAGCCGGACAGGAAGAGCACGGCGGGGAAGAATTTAGCCATAGCGCACTACTTTAATGACGATTTTGGTCAATCAGTTGAATTACTTAAGGATCGAGATTTTGACAATGATCCTTCTTCAGCTCTTTGGCTAGGACTTGCTTATTTAAATCAGGGATATCAAGAGAATGCTCAACTTTACTTGCGAGAGGCTAAGCAAAGAGGAGTGGAGATTGGTCCAGACTTGGAGGATTACTTGCAGCAGTAGATAGTTACTCTCAGCAGTAGATAGTTGCTCTGGGGTAATTTTAGCTAAAAATTTTCAAAAGATTTGTGATATAATAAAATGCTTATAAAAAAAACAAATCAAAATCAAAATTGATAATCAGAGTGAAAGATGAAACAGTTGCAAAATAAAATTCAACTGATTACTTATCCGGATAGCTTAGGAGGAGACCTCAAAAGTCTCTATGAAATTTTAAAGGATGACTTTTCGGGAGTAATAGGAGGAGTTCATATTTTACCTTTTTATCCTTCTTCTTCCGATCGAGGGTTTTCACCCCTGACTCATTTTGAGGTGGATCCCAAGTTTGGTGACTGGGAGGATGTCAAAAAAATTGGCCAGGAATTTGATTTAATGGTTGATTTTATGGTTAATCATATTTCTTCGCAGTCGGATATTTTTCAGGATTACCTTAAAAAAGGCCGGGATTCTAAATATAAGAACTGGTTTATCAGTGCGGAAAAGTTTTCTCGGCGCATTAAGCTTAATAAGAAGCTGTATCCTCGTTTAGTGCGGCTTTTAGAAAGGGCAGCTGATAATTTGCGGGCTTGGGATATTGTTTTTCATAAAGGCGGGGTGAATCGTCTTACTTTGGGCAAGATTTATCGACCACGGCCCGGTTCTCCGTTTATTAAATTTGAACTGAAAGACGGAAGAGGTAAGAGTTTGTGGTGCACTTTTTCTTCTGATCAAGTTGACTTGGATATTAAAAATAAAGAAGTAATCAAATATTTTCGAGAAATAATTAAATTTTTGGCGGAGCAAGGAGCGAACCTTTTGCGCTTAGATGCAGTAGGTTATGTGGCTAAAGAACGGGACACTCGAAGTTTTATGATCCCTCAGACTCTGAGTTTTATTCGCTGGATTTCGGCGGTGTCTCATCAGGCTGGAATGAAAAGTTTGCCGGAGGTCCATTCTCATTATACTGATCAGTTTAAGTTGGCCAAAATTAAAGGGGTGGATTATATTTATGATTTTGCCTTGCCGATGTTGGTGTTGGATGCTATCCACTCTAAGAATACCCAGTCACTGAAGCGCTGGATTAAAATTCGGCCGGAAAATCAGATCACTACTTTGGACACTCATGACGGGCTGCCGGTGCCGGATGTAGAAGACCTGATTAACGAGAAGGAGCGAGATTATTTGGTTAATTTGATTAAGTCCTTTGGAGGTAATGAGGCCTTGCGGGCTTCGGGTTACAATTCTAGTAATGTGGACATTTATCAGCTTAATTGCACTTATTACTCGGCTTTGGGAGAGAATGATAATGCTTATATTGCGGCTCGAGCAATTCAATTTTTTGTCCCAGGGATCCCTCAGGTATATTATGTGGGATTGTTAGCAGGAGAAAACGATACAGAGCTTTTGGAAGAAACTGGCATTGGGCGGGATATCAATCGGCATTTTTATAGCAAGCAAGATGTTAAAAGAGAGTCTCAAAGGAGAGTGGTGAAGCGCCTATTTTGGTTGGCAAGATTTAGAAATAGCTATCCGGCCTTTGATGGTAAATTCAAGCTAGAAAAAAGTAGCGAGAAGAAGTTGCGCTTGTTTTGGAGCAAGGGAGAATATTATTGCCGCTTGAAGGTGAATTTGAGGAGGAAAGTTTCCAAGGTGATTTATTGGGATAGAGAGAAGGGTGAAGAAGTTGAAAGGGAATTGTGAAGGAGTCTGCTTATTTTTAGATTTTTCAAAAGTAACTTTCAAATATGCAAATAAAAATCAACAAAAAAATCTACGATTTCGAACAAGGGCAAACAGTGCTAGAGGTTTGCCAAAAGGAAGGTGTTTTTATCCCTACTTTATGTTACCATGGCGATTTAGCGCCAGAGGGAGCTTGTCGGATGTGCTTAGTGAAAACCGATAAAACGGGAGGCTTGGTGACTTCTTGTAATACTCCCGCTGAACATTTAATGGAAGTAGTCACGGAAGATGAGGAGATCAAAAAAGCCCGGGAGATTAACTTAGAGCTCTTGTGGGCGGATCATGCGGGGAAGTGCTCTCAGTGTAGGAGAAGCGGAAATTGTGAGCTGCAGAAAATGGCTAAGGAGATGAAACTAGACACTAAAGAGTTGGTCCCGAATTACGGCGTATTTGAGAAAGAGGATCAGTTAAGAACCCTCAAAGAAAGCTTAAAAAATCGAGTAGTGGATGAAGCTAATCCTTCCATTGCTCGCGATAGTCAATATTGCATTGAGTGTCGGCGTTGCATCAAAGTTTGTCGAGAAGTGCAAGCAGTCGGAGCTTACGGAATGCATCATCGGGCCATTCAAACTCGGGTGGGCACTCCGGATCAAGAGCCCCTGGATTGTATTTTTTGTGGTCAGTGTAGTATTCAATGTCCGACGGCAGCCATTACTGAAAAGGATGATCTATCTCGCCTAGACGAAATTTTAGAGGATGAATCCAGGCTTAAAATTTTTCAAGTAGCGCCTTCGGTGCGATTTACGATTGGAGAGGAATTTGGTTTAGAGCCGGGGCATTTTGCCCAGGATCAGCTTCCGACTGCCTTGAGAAAACTGGGGGCGGATTATGTTTTCGACACCACTTTTTCGGCCGATTTGACCATTCTAGAGGAATCAGCGGAGCTTATTCACCGGGTGGAGGATTTATTGGCGGGTAAAGATACGAAATTGCCAATGTTTACCAGTTGTTGCCCTTCTTGGGTTTTATATCTGGAGAAATACTGGCCGGAAATGATTCCGCATCTTTCGAGCGCTAAGTCGCCCCAGCAAATGTTGGGAGCACTGTTGAAAACTTTTTTTGCTGATCAAAAAAAGGTTAATCGAGAAAATTTGGCCAGTATTTCGGTAATGCCTTGCACTAGTAAAAAATTTGAGGCCCAGCGAGAAGAGATGAGCCGAGATGGTTTGCAGGATGTGGATTTGGTAGTGACTACTCGAGAATTAGCTCGAGCTCTCAAGAAGCGCTTCATCAAGCTACCCAAACTCAAAAAGAGTGAATTTGATCAATCCCTGGGGTTGTATTCAGGAGCGGGGATTATCTTTGGAGCCACCGGAGGAGTGATGGAAGCGGCCTTAAGAACGGCTTACGAAAAGATCACCTCTCAAGATTTGCCGAAGTTAGATTTTGACAAGGTGCGTGGCTTAGAAGGTATCAAGGAGGCCACCGTAACTATTCCTAAAGGAAAGGGACGACCTGAGCCGTTGGAGATTAAAGTGGCGGTGGCCCATCAGATTCATAATGCCAAGAAGATTTTGGAGTTGATTAAAAAAGGGGAGTGCGACTATCACTTTGTAGAGGTAATGGCTTGCCCGGGTGGATGTTTAGGTGGTGGCGGCCAGCCGATTCCCACTACTTCAGCGGTGAGGCAGAAGCGCTTAGAGGCGATTTACAAAAAGGACAAAAACATGCCGCTTCGTAAATCTCATGATAATCCGGCCATCAAAAAATTGTACAAGGATTTTCTGGGCGAGCCGGGTGGGGAACTTTCCGAGGAGTTTTTGCATACGAGTTATACTGACCGAAGCTAGTTTGGGTGAGGCTTTCAAATTTTGAAAATTTTGGTGTCAAATTTAAACAATTCAATAACAAAGCAAGGCTTTTTGAGTGGAATGAAGAAGCCTTTAAGATTGTGATTAGAAAATAAAAAGTAGAAAAAAATGAAAAACCAAGTAAATTTTAGTGATCAAGAAGAAGGGCAAAAAGAACCTGCTTCTTTTCAATTGGGGAATCAACCAAGAGAGAAGAAGTTTGATTTTGTAGGGAAGTTATTGATGACGATAGCAATATATGTATCGTTGTTTTGCTTGGCTGTAGTTGTTTTATATCTTTTTGCTTTCGCTAATTTTGATCCGGATAGGGGTTTGCTCCGGACTGATTTTGGTGAGATAGTCCAAACTGTCTTTTTAATTGGTGTTCTAGGAGTGGTTCCGATATTTGGGGGAGGGGCGGCGATTTTTGATTTGTTTCCTTTTGCTTTTCTACTGGGAGCTCTGGCAATGATCTTTTTTATTGTTAGCGTTTTAGAGCAGTCGCATATTATAACTAAAAATCGGGAAAGATTTAATAGGATTTTGGCAGTGCCGCTTTTTTTATGTGCGGTAGTGTTTATTTTTGATAAGATTATTCAGTTTAATCAGTCTTTCGGCATATCGCAAGAGAAGGATTATTACCAGGAAACTTACGAAACCAGAGAGCCGGTGGAATCTGAAAGTCGCTTTATCTATCCTGGAGTAAACGAGGAGAGTGGGGATATTTTGGTAAGTGGAATCTATGAAGAGAGTAAAGAGAAGTTATTTTCTTCCGGAGAAGAAAATATCGGCTATATTTCTCCTAACGGAAAATATTTTGTAAGTTGTGATGAGGGCCATGGAAGGTATGGGGATTGTCAAGGATTGCATGTAGCTGAGGATCCTTCTAAGAAAATTGATTTATGCCAAAAAGGAGCTTCCGGTGAAACTGAAAAATGTCCCCAGTTTTGTGACTGGGACTCTGGTAGTAATAGTTTAGTTTGCAGTATTAAAAACGGGTTACTTTTATTCAACCCTAAAACGGGAAGGCAAATAGAAATCCTTGGGAGAGCTGGTATTGCAGGCGAGGTGAAGGGGTTTGATTTTTTGGACGAAGATTCTCTGATTATTAATAAGGCAATGGGAGGTTTTTTGAAATTAGATGACATTTACTCTTGTAGGCCCAAGGTAACGGAATTGGAAAATTTGGCTGACTGCGAGAGTTTTGTGTTGGAAAGAGAGGGCATTTATTGTGTTGTGAGAGCCGAAGAGCAGGGAATTGAGATTAACGACGAGGATAATTTTGAAGTGAAGGGCTACGAGCATTTTATTATTAGGCAAAGCTTGAATCAGGCCTCTAGAGAAGATTTTGAAGTTATCAATAAGGCACCAATCCCAGAGACAGAGGTTCTTGTTGGCGTTGATGGTAAGTATATTTTCGCTCTTTCTCGCTACGGAGGATCTTACAAGATAATAGAAACGGAGAGTGGTTTAGTAAGGGATCTGGGAGGAGGATTTGAATGGGAGGAGGATTACATGGAAGAGGATGAGGGGATTATATTTAAGAATAGTGAGGATAAAAAGAAAACTCCTCGACCTTATTTAAAGAGCTCTTCTGATTCCAGGGGGCTAAAAATTGAACAGTGCAGGGAAGGTAGGAATGCCGGTTCGTCCGAACTTGATGAGGGCATTAACCAAGGAGAGAACATCCCTTATAACTCGGAAAGAGAGGCGAGCGATCCCCAGGCTTCTGGCCCGGAAGATCTGAAGTTTGGAGTGGATGACGGGTTGATTTTTTTGGATGGTCAAGAGAGGTATTCGATAAAAAGGCTTTTTAAAAAACAAGGAGCGAATCAAGAGTTTTTGGCCTTCTATCAAATTGAAGATCTGGCAGTGGTGAATGGTTTTGAGATGGCAGAGGTTAGAGTTAATCTTTTAGAAGAGGAATCTTCCACGGAGGAGTTTTACCGATACTTGCTGAACAAGCAACAAGAAGATGGGACTGACTTTGATTATAGTAAGTTGACTTTGGGTGGCAATGAGTATGTTAAGAGAGACACTTCCTTTTATTTGATTAGAACAGGTAAATATCAAGTTAGTTTTTTGATTAAGCACCCATCCAACAAGGTGGACTGGGAGAGTTTCGAGAAAATGCTGGGTTCGCTGGAGATAAAGCGTTAATTGTGAATGCTATTATAAATTCAGGAAAAAATAAAAAAATGGAAAACCAAGTAAATTTTAGTGAGCAAGAAGAAAAAGAAAATCTTAGTCAAAGCAGTTCAAGAACTGAAGGTTCCCAACAAAGCCCAGAGAAGAGCTCTTTAAAGGGGCGAATTTTGCTTACTGTTTTGATTTATGTTTTGCTGCTGACACTCTCTTTTTCTGTTTTTTTAATTTATAAATTTATTGACTTTTTGATGTTTGGCCAAGATCCGTGGGAAGCTCTTGTTTTAAGCATTCCTTATTCTCTGATTGTCTTTGTAATGTTGGTTACCGGATTAAAGTTTTCTTTTGCTGGTGAATTTTTATTTTTTCCTTTTTTCCCTCTTTTGAGTTCTCTCATGGTTATTTTTGTTGTTGTTAGTATCTTGGAGAAGCGGGGCTTAATTACTAGGAATAAGAAAAAATTTAAAAGAGTACTAGTGTCTTCTTCTGTGGTTGCCGCTTCGTTAGTCGCTTTGATAATAATCGCGATTGTTTTTCTTGGAACAACGGCAGTTAAACAAGGACTTCAATTCCAGCAAGCTTATGAGACTAAAAAGCCCTTGGAGTCAGTTGCCCGCTTTATTTACCCGGGCGAGGATGAAGAGAGCGGGGAAATTTTGATAAGTGGGCTTTATGGAAACAAGAAGCAGAAATTGTTTTCTTCTGGAAAAGAAAACATTGGTTACATTTCTCCCAATGGAAAATACTTTGTAAGTTGTGAGGATTATGGTCGATATGGTGATTGCGAAGAATTATTGTCAGTGGATAATCCATCTCAGAAGACAGAGCTTTGTTTTATGGAGACTTTCGACGGAATTAAGGTTTGTCCGGACTTATGCAAATGGGATATTTCTGGGACGAGTTTCGTTTGTGGCTATAGGTTTAATGGCTTTATTGATAAACAAAAAGAGGCAGAGGCTTCTAAGCATGATGTTTTAGTGGTTTTTGATCCTAAAAATGGAGGTCGCAGAGTGGTTGTGGATAAAATAGATGGAGTGGAAAATAGTGAGTATACAATTCTAGTAGATCAAAACTTTGCCTTGCTAGATGAGGATACTTTGATTTTTACGATTCTAGAAAAAGGGAGTAAATTTTTTAAGGCTGAAAATATTCACTCTTGTAGTCCTAGGATAGTTAAGTTGGATAATTTGGCGCCTTGCAAGAGTTTTGCTTTAATAGGAAAAGAGATTTATTGTCCGGTAAAGGCCGAGGAGTACGGAATTGAAATTGATAATGAAGATGATTTGGTAATGAGAGGAAAAGATCATTTTATTATCAAGCAGAGCTTAGATCAGGTAACCAAGGAAAGTTATCAATTGGCTAGTAAGGGACCCATTTCAGAAGTGGATTCGCTTTTTAATATTGACGAAAAGTATCTATTTATGACTTACAGTAGTGGACCTTCTAAGCTCTTAGAGCTCGAGACAGGCTTATCTCGGAATATGGGAGGAGGAGAAACCATGGAAAAATTGTCTGTTGATGAGGAGCTTATACTTGAGAGATATCCTACCGAAGTAGATTCTAAAAAAATACCAAAGGTTTATTTAGAAGACTCTCCTGATTCCAGGGAAATGAGTATTGAACAGTGCGGCGAAGATGAGAGTATCGGGCTATCTGAGGTTAATGAGAGTGTTAATCAGGGAGGTGACATCTCTTACAACTCAAGGAGAAGAGATCTAGAATTTGGAGTGGATGATGAGTTTGTCTTTATGGATGGGCAAAAAAGATATTTGATAAAAAGGATCAATAATTACCCCCAGGAGCCAGGCAAAACTTTCGCTCGTTATTTAATCGACGATCTTTCTGACGATCTTTCTGTTGTTAATGGCTTTGAAATAGTAGAGTTTAGAGTTAAATTATTAGAAGAAAAAAAATCGGTTGACAAGCTCTATGAGATTTTCACTGAGAATCAGAGCGAGAATTCTGGCTTTGAAAAGATCGTTTTGGGCAGTAATGAGTTTATTAAAAGAAATCCTCCGGAGACCATTATGTACTGGACAATTATAGGTAATTACCAGCTAACATTTTTCGCTAAGGCTCCGGCTGATAAGGTTGACTGGGAAAGCTTCGAGAAGATGTTGGGTTCGTTAGAATTTAAGTTGTGATAGTTACAAAATTAAAATAACCAATCATGAAAAAAATTATTTGTCTGGGTTCGGCTACTAAGGATGTGTTTTTATCTCTAGGGCGTACTACCATTATCGATAACTCGGAGGATTTAACGGCTAAGAAATTGATGGGATTAGAATTCGGGGCTAAGGTTTACGCAGAGGGATATCGAGAAGAAGTGGGAGGGAGCGCAGTAAATGTGGCGAGTGGTTTAACTAAGGGAGGAACCCGGGCCTTTATCTGGGCCCGGACTTGTCGAAGAGGAACCGGAAAGTGGATTCTCAAGCAAATTGGAGCCAGGAAGCTTAAAAAGAATTATATGCAGCAAGGAGGATCTCAGAACAGTCAGATATCCGTAGTAATTGCTGATTTAGCTCACAATGATCATGTAATTTTGCGAACCGGAGATTCGGTGGAGGGCTTTGACGTTGCCAAGGCAATAGAAAAGTTTCGAGAAAAGGTGGATTGGATTTACATTGGCTCTCAAAAGGAGGGCTGGGAGGAAGACATGGAAAAGGTGATTGAATTCTCTAAAGATAAAAAAGCCGGGATTGCTTGGAATCCTTCTAGCTTCCAAATCGAAAAGGGATCGGAGGCACTGGTTAAGTTTTTGGCAGAAGTGGATATTTTATTTGTTAATCGAGATGAAGCTTTAGAAATTATTCAAAGAGTCAAAGGGCAAGTAGAAGACGAGATGCCTAAATTATTAAAGCAGTTCCTCGAATGGGAGGTGGCTAATATTGTAATCACCGATGGAGCGTCCGGAGCTTACGCTAGTAACGAAGAGTGGACTTTTTACTTGCCGAGTATTCAGGATAAAAATAAAGTAGCGGATACAGTAGGAGCGGGAGATGCCTTTGTGAGTGGATTTTTGACTAGTTTTTCAGAAAAGGCAGACTTGAGGCGTGCCATGCTATGGGCCATGCTTGCTAGTCGGAGGGTGATTACTCAGTTGGGTGCTACTAACGGCTTAATGAGTCGGAAGCAATATAAACAGTGGGAAAAAGAAATTGAAAAAGAACTACGAGAAACTACCTTTTGAAGCATTTAAGTATTTGGGATTAATTCGTTCGGTATAAGCCAGGCAAGGCTCATTAGAAGGCAGAGTTTTATAGAGATGTGGATAACTCGGATAGCTATTTGGACAAAGGTTTGATTTTTTGGTATATTGCTTAAGTAAGCTTAAAAATAGACGGAATCTTTCTAGGAGCAATCTTCCCTCGTGGTTTTTATTACGAGGAAATTATTTTTTATTAGCCAATTTTACGCACCAAAAAATTATCCGCAACCTTTCTTTTCTGTTTGTTAGTAATTGTTGAGTGCAAAATTGATTATTAAACAGTGCTCCCAGAGGAAAACTAAAACCAAGCTCATTTTCATGAATAAGCAAAGAATTTTTACCAATCGCAACTTGCGAAGTAATCCTAGTAATTTTTCTAATTCTAGCTCTAATTTGAGATCTTCTAGCCCCAAGGCCGCTTTGCCGCTAACAGAAAAAAAAGACGAGGGAAATCCTTTCGAATCTTTTTGGTGTTGATAGTGCTATCTATCTTGGGGGGAGGAGTGTTATTTTGGATGAACAAGCAGGGGATGATTGATAAGAAAGTAGTGGCAGTAAAAGTATTTTCTGCCATGACCGAGGTAGTGAAATTTTTGCCGATGGAAGAAAATACCAAAAAAGAAGTGGAAGTGATTGATCAATTGGCCCAGGTTTTTATGAAAAAAGATGATGTGGAGCGGCGCTATTTATTGATGTTGCAAAATAATATGGAATTGCGGCCGGGGGGAGGATTTTTAGGACAATACGCTGTGGTGAAGGTAAAAAACGGAGAAGTGACCTCCTTGTTTGTAGAAGATGCTAATCTATTGGACCAACGAATTGAGGCTAAAATAACCCCGCCCTATCCCTTTGAGCGAATGATGCAGATCAAAAAATGGAAATTTCGAGACTCTAACTTCTCAGCGGATTTTCCTCGGAATGTGGAGAAGGCTAAATATTTTTATCGTCTTTCGGGGGGTAATAGCAATTTTGATGGGGTGATCGCGGTGAATGCCAAAGTACTGAATGGAGTACTGGGTTTGACCGGTCCGATCACTGTCTCGGGAATAGGAGAGTATAACAGCGAAAATGCGGTGTCTAAGTTAGAAGAGCAAGTAGAAAAACCCTACCTTTTTAATGAAAATTTGGATACTCAAAACCGCAAGTGGATAATCAAGAAACTGGCCCCGATAATCGTAGAGGAGCTTTTTAAGTTAGGGAATATTAAAAAAATTGCCGATTTTACCCTAGAAGAATTGCGAAACAAGGATGTGATGATTCACTTTAAAGAGCCCGAACTCCAGGCCTTAGTAGAGGAGGTGAATTGGGGAGGCAAAGTAGATGAGCAGTGGGAGGGTGATTATTTGATGCTGATAGATGCTAATATGGGAGCCTTGAAGTCGGACCATTATATGGAGCGTGAAATTCTTTACACCGTAGATTTAACGGCCGAAAAACCTCTCGCTAAATTAGATTATACTTACACTCATACGGCCACTCACGGGGATTGGCGCACTAGTGATTATCATACTTATTTGCGGATGTACGTTCCCCGGGGGTCTAATCTTTTGGATCGCAAAATGGTAAGCTATCCTAATCTTCAGGAGGATTACAATAAGGATTACTTTGGCTTTATCGCACATGTTTTGATTAATGATCAAACTGAGGCGGAAATCACTTACGAATTGCCGGAGCGCTTTAAGGAGGAGAATTATCGCCTCAAGATTCAGAAACAGTCGGGAGTGGGAGATGTGCCGATTAAAGTAGTAGTAAAAACAGAGGAAGGTGAGTTTACTCATGAGGATATTCTTAAGAAAGATTTGATTCTCAGGTTTGATGCTGTAAAGAAGGAGGAGTAAAGAGCTGTTTTAGATTAGGACTACCGGACGATCTAGTTGGGTATCTATTTGGTGATGTAGTGAGTTTATTATTAAAAGCAGCCAGAGAAAGGCCGTTTTTAATAATAGAAAATTCAAGAAAATAGCATTACATTTTTTCCATTAAGCTAAAAATTACTACTAGGTAACGAGCGTTTTTTAAAAAAGAGCAGGTAGAAATTCCTTCGGAAATAAAAAAAGAAATTGAAAAAATGACCCAGCAAGGGCAGGCGCCTTTGTTGGTGGCTCGAGGTAAGGCAGTGGGAGTATTGGCAATTATGGACCAACTTAAATCCAATGCGGAGGCAGTGGTTAAAAAATTGCAAGCGCAAAACAAAAAAGTTTTCTTAATTACGGGTGACAAAAAAGGAGTAGGGGAGGCACTGGGTGAAAAGCTGGGAGTAGCAGAAGTTTTAGCGGAGGTACTGTCTCGGGATAAATCAGAGAAAATTAAAGAATTGCAAAAACAGGGCTATGTGGTGGCGATGGTAGGTGACGGAGTGAACGATACTCCGGCTTTAGCCCAAGCAGACCCGGGAATTGCCTTAGGAAGCGGTACCGATGTGGCTTTGGAAACCGGAGAAATTGTTTTAGTGAAGAGTAACCTGGAAGATGTTCGGGAGGCGATTGAAATTTCTCAGTATACTCTAAAGAAGATCAAGCAGAATCTGTTTTAGGCTTTCTTTTATAATACTATCGGTATTCCGGTGGCAGCCGGTCTCCTGTATCCTTTTTTGGATTTTTACTCAAGCCAGCTTTAGCGGCTCTAGCAGTGGCCTTTTCTTCGGTGAGCGTGGTAACTAACTCGTTACTAATGAAGTTTTGGAGGCGATAAAATAGGGTTATTTTAGTTAAATTGGAGGTCCAGGGCTTAAAATCTATGCGGATAGTTTTTGTTTTTAAGGCCGATTTTTTCTTAGCTCTTGCCTGCTAGTAAAATTTTTGCTAAAATTAACCTACCATTTAATTTATCCAACTAAAACTAAACAACTCTTCTTCCGGAGTGGTCTTAAATAATAACCACCCAGACCAAAGCGCAAGAAGATAAAAAAGTAAAAAATGAAACATCTCAAAAAAAACCAAAAAGGTTTTACCCTGATCGAACTACTCTTAGTAATGGCTATCATTGGAATCCTAGCCGCAGCTGTAATTGTAGGAATTGGTAACCAAAGAGAAAGAGCTCGAGTAACTAGTGCCCTACAAACTGTAAAAAGTGCTATGGGTCCTATTATGGATTGTCATCTTAGTGAGAATGCCTATGCTGGAAGTAGTTATAGGGATATTACCAACGGCCAAAGAATTTGCCCGACTCTACCAGCTACCATTAGCATACCAGATGGGTATACTAATCTAAGGATCTATAGCGTTAATCACTCCGGCGCCGCTTACAAAGGACATGTTTGGTTGTATGGAGGAGAGTTAAATGGTTATCAAACCCGAGTTGCTTGCCAATACCACGGTAATAAAGCGGGCTCTTGTGCAATTTGCAATGGAGCTAGCAATCCCGCGGCGTGCTTGCAGTAAATCAGTAAAGTCCTTAGAAAATCGATCAATCACTTAAAGCAGCTTTCTTTCGAGAGAGCTGCTTTTTTATTTCTTTATCTTGCGGTTTTAGGTGAAATTTTGTATGCTAGGAGGCAAATGGTTGAATTTAATAATTATTAATTTAAATTTATGCAAGTAGTACTCAATCAAGATGTTAAAGGAATTGGGAAGAAGGGGGAGGTAAAAAGGGTAGCGAATGGCCATGCTCGAAACTTTTTAATTCCTAGGAATTTAGTGGCGCCAGCTACCAGAAAGAATATTCAAATGGCCAAAATTTCTCAGAAAGAAGAAGAGCAAGCTAAAAAGCAGCAGAAAGAGAAAGTTCAAAAATTAGTTGATAAAATTAAAGATCAAAAAATTATCTTTGAAGAAAAAGCCAAGGATGGAAAATTGTTCGGGTCAGTGGATAAAGGGCAAATTTCTCAGAAAATTAGGCAACAACTTAAAGATCAATTTGGAGAGGAATTGAAAGGAGAGATAGGAGTGGCAATAGAGAGGCCCTTTAAGGAAACCGGAGAGTGGGTAGTCAAGGTTAATTTCGGCAAGATTGCCTCTAGTGAAATTCAAGTGATTATTAAGGAAAAGTAGCCTTGTTAGTATCTTTAAAAAAGAAATAGTAGAAAGAAAATTATCTTTAGGGAAACCGCTTCAGCTTCAAGGGTCTTTTGATTTAAAATTAAGAATAAGGTCAACAGCAAGAGTTAGGTTGTCTTACATTAAGCTTTCATCACTTCATTTGACTTGCCTTGTTTGTTTTATTGGTATTTTTCGTGGAGATTAGTCATTAAGGATACTCGGAACCGATTTGATTTTAAGTAGAAAGTGTAATAAAATAGAACCGTAAGGAAAGCTAATTTCTAAAAGCAGAAGGCAAAATATAAGGCAAAATATAAGGCTAAAATATAAGGCAATGAAATGAATAAAAAAAAGATTATCCAAAAGGTGCTGCGAGAATTTAAAGAACGGGGAGGCCTGGACATTATTAAATTTGCTCAAAATTTAGGGATTGATGTTTACTACAAGAAGAGTATTGTATCTCTTTTGAAAAGCTTTTCTAGTGACTTCAACGCCAAAATACTATTTAACAAAGAAAAAGAGCGATACGAAATTTATGTTAACCCCTTTCATCCTGTCACTCGGCAGCGCTTTTCTGTTGCTCACGAATTAGCTCATTATATATTGCATCGAGATTTAATTGAGGCTAATAAAGATGGAATTGCTAGAAAAAGTAAACGAGAGAATCCGGGAAAGTTAGAAAAAGAGGCAGATGAATTGGCGGCGGAGTTATTGATGCCAGGAGAGGTGGTGGAGGATTTTTTGGGAAAAGAAGGACATCGAAAGGATGTTGTATTAGAAGAGGAGGTCCTCAGAGAGATTGCCGCGGAGTTTCGGGTTTCTCTTTTAATGGTGGTTTTGCGTTTAAGAAATCTCAATTACACTGTTCCTTATGTCGAATTCGCCTGATAACAAAAAAAAGCGTAAGCAGTTTCGGCCCCTGGCCAATCCCGAAGACCAATTAGAAAGAATTTTTTCCGAGGCCGATTTGGAGCAAAACGAAAACCGTCATAACCTAATAATCAAATTGGTTTTTAAGTATGCACTGCTAATTTTTTCTCTGGTCGTATTAGCGGCTATTTGCGTGGTTTTGGTGGTTGTAATTTCTAAAGATGGAACTGCTCAGGATAAGTTTGTAGAAGCTATTTTGAATAATTTAGAGATAGTAGTAGTTTTTTTAGTGGGATTATTTTTAGGTGATCGATTAGGAAGAAACGGTTTTAAATAAGGATGCCAAGGGGATGCCAAAAGGAGATTAAAGTCAGGAGTTTAGCGGAGTTATTTTAGTAATTAAACGACTACTTAATTGATTCGTGGTTTTTGTGAATAATTTTATGAACTTATTAGTAAAGTAACGACCATTTTTTGAGGGGATAGGGAAAAAATGTCTTTAAAAATAATAAAAAAAGTAAATCTGATTTTTTTTGTGATTTTTTTGCTAGCAATCTTTGGCTTGCTAGTTTCTTATGCTTGGCTAGAAAAGAAAAATTCTCCTCGAGCGCTGGGCTTAAGCAATCTCTGGAGTGACCTAGCCGGTCAATTTAACCGTCCAGTTATAGCAGACTCTAACTCTAAGAAGGGCAGTTCTGATAAAAAGAGCGCTAATATTAAGGAAGGTAATCGTTTTTTAGAAGCGGAAGATGTTAAGATTCTGGCCTCCGAAAGAAGTTTGCCGATAAAATCCTTACTAGAAACCAAGCGCCCAGAAGAAAAAATATCCAGGTTCACTTTCGTGGGAATCGGAGATTCTGAGGCCTATGATCCGCCCGGCTACAATGAAGAGCTAGAAGTTGTCTTGCAAGCGACTAGTCACCGTAAGCCGGAGTTTGCCTTATTTACAGGAGATGTTATTACCACGGGAGCCGCTACTTTAGAAGAGAATCAAGCTAGAATCGAAGGGGCGAAGGAGATAATTGAAAAATACTACCAGGATTATTACATAGCGGTTGGCAACCACGATATTGAGTGCGGGGAGGATTGTCTTGAAAGCTGGGGAGAGGTTTTTTTAAGCAAGGAAAGTCCTCTTTATTACTCCTTTGACTATGGCAATACGCACTTTACTGTTTTGTTTACCGGGGGTCCTGCCAAGGAAGCTGTTGACAAAGAACAACTGGAATGGCTAGAGAAGGATTTGTCTGATACTCGTAAGGCTAACAAAATTGTTGTTAGTCATATTCCTCCAGTGACTTTTTTCAAGAAATCAGCTAAAGAGTGCCATGATTTGAGTTGCTTGGGTAATCTTTCTTCTCAATTAGTGGAGATATTTCAGGTGAATCAGGTCGATTTGGTGATCTCTGGACATGAAAACGCTTTTGACCACAAAATTGTCTCAGGAGTGGATTTTGTCTTAAGTGGCAATGTAGGCAACTCTCGTAAGTATGATCGAGCTCTTAAGGGTAATATTTATACTGTTTTTCAAGTGGAGGAAGAGAGTATTCGAGTTCAGGGAATTCGGCTTGGCAAAGAGGGGGAAGAAATTTTACGAGATATTAAAATTAAGTAAAGCAAGAAGAGAGGGGCACTACGATTTATTTACTAGGATTTTCATGTTAGAGTTAGGGAAGTTCTAGGATTTTTTTGTCTTGCTATTTGCCTAATTAGTAGGCGAATAATAGAAGGAGCGGTTAAGTTAATGCGCTAGTGAGGAATTAAAATGAATAGGTACCGAAGGTTTTTATTAGTTCTGGATATTGTATTAGTGGCAGTGCTGGCTTTAGATTGGCGAGTTTCAGCGGAACAAAGGGAGGAAGCTAGTTTGCGAGTTAGCTTTTTGGATGTGGGTCAAGGAGACGCTACTTTAATTAACTACCAAGGAGAGTATCAAATTCTTGTCGATGGTGGCCCTAACGGAAGAAGACTTCTTTCCGAATTGGGGGAGGTTATGCCGCCGGGTGATAAACAGATTGAAGTAGTGATTTTAACTCATCCGGACGAGGATCATCTAGGGGGATTGGTGCAACTCTTGGGTAATTATCAAGTGAAGTTGTTTATGAGTAGTGGCCAAGGATCGGAAACTGAGATTTATCAACAATTACAAGCGGAGTTGGAGAAGTTTTCCGTATCACAAGAGGTGGTGGGAGAGGGGTCGGTTTTGAGCATTGAAGAGGATCTGAGAATGGAATTTTTTGCACCGGATTATTTGGTCACTACTGAAGATGATCGCAATGAGAATTCGGTAGTCTTCCGGCTTGATTACGGCCAAAACTCCTTTCTTTTTGTTGGTGACGCCGAAAAAGACGCTGAAAAAGATTTAATTCTAGATCAATCCAGTGTGGATGTGGATTTTCTGAAGGTAGGCCACCATGGATCCAAGAGTTCTACTAGTGAAATTTTTTTGACTAAAGTTACTCCTAAGATAGCAATTATTAGCGCTGGTAAAGATAACCGTTACGGCCATCCTCATGAGGAGGTTTTGGAACGCCTAAAGGAAAAGGAAGTAGAACTTTTTCGTACCGATCAGCAGGGAAGGATAATTTTTCATTGTCCGGAGGTGGAGGTGGAATGCCGAGTCGAGAATTAGCTTTTTAATTTCCGTTCTTATATAAAATGAAAATGAAAACAAAAATGAAATTAGCTAAAATAAATCGTTGGTCGTTAGGAATATTTTTCTTAGTAGCTTTCTGGTCTAGTTTGTTTAGTTTTTCTCAGGCGGCTGATAAATTGACTGTTGGAGATGAAGTTTGGTTTTTTGAGAAAAAAGAAGAAGGAGTAAGAATTTGTGGGGTTGCTGGAGAAAAAGGTTGCGTGAGGACTAAAGTCTATTTGCATAGAGCGATAGTGCAGTCTAATGGTGCTGACTATGTCTTAATTGAGCCAACCAAGCGATATATTTTTTCTTATTCTCCAGAGGCCAACAATCAAGGAGTTGACGATAGTACCTGGAATTGTGCGATTAATGTCAGAAGGTACTGTTATGGAGAAGAGGATTTTGAGGGAAGTTGGTTTTCTTCTGGTGAATATGAAGAAGGAGAGGAGCACCGAGCTCAGAAGAGCTCTTTGGTTTCAGGAGAAGTGCATATAATTCAAGCAGTAGTCAACCATTATCTTCAGGGAAACACAGGTATTCAAGTTGAACTAGAAAGCGGTCCGGAGGTTGCTAGTGAAATAAGCAGGGGTGAAAAGTTTTATTTCCCCTTCAAAGAGTATGAAATAGAGAGAGGTAAGCACTACCTAGTCAATTATTTTATTGGAGAAGCAACAGAAGATGCTTCTGATGGCAAAGTTAAAGTTAAATTAACTAAGAAATTCCCTCATGCTTATAACCCCAGAGGCAGTGGAATTGAGAAGGGGTATGGAAGCTGGGAAAAGAGAGACTGCTTGCATTGTTACGACGAAAATGATTTATTTTCCAGATTTTCTACTGATCGAAATTACTATGATCTCTACTCTACTTACGAGTTGGGTAGAGAGTATGAGCTTTCGGTTTCTGAAATATACAAAAAAGAGAATTTGAGTCAGGAGAAATTTGTTGAGAAGCTTGTCTCCGAGAAGTTTTGGAGGGCACAAGAGGCGTCTGATGAAGAAGCTGAGAGGGCGGCGGCTGAAGCCGAACAAGCTGCGCGGGAATTTCAAGAGCGATTAAGCGAGCAATACGGTGGAAGCGGGGGGTATTGCCAAGGTACTCAGCCTAGCGAAGGAATCTCCGGCAGTCCCTTTACTTTTAATAAATCGCTAGTTCCTTGCGGAAGAGAGTGTGATGACGGCAGAACTCCTTACAATGAAGCTGCTTCTTGCACTCTCTGTCATCTCCTTATCCTACTTAAAAACCTCTTTGACCTAGCTTTTGCGCTCTTGATCATCGTCTCTATTGTTTTTGTTACGGTCGCGGGTTTGATGTATATGTTTTCCGGAGTAAACCCTGGTCTTAAATCAACGGCAAAGGGGATTTTAACCAAAACTTTGACGGGTTTTGGAATTTCTATGTTGAGTTGGCTGATAGTCTACACTCTCTTGGTTTTTATCTCGGTGGATCAAGACAAAATCGGATCTTTTAAAAAAGGAGAAGGCTGGTTTCAGTTCACCTGTGATGCCAATAGCGTTTTTGATGGCTACGAAGGAGGAATCACTAATAACATTCCTCCGGGGACAACTGGTGATGGCAACGCGGGAAGTTGGAATGGTGGTAAATACATGGGTCATTTTCCGGCTCCTCCAAGCGAATATCAATCAGATTGGCCGACTCCAGACACTAGCAAGGGAATCGATAGCTATGAATATCAATCTGGGATTAGAGCCCAGATCACTAAGGGAGATGCCGCTGAAGAGCTGATTTCCTTTATCGTGTGTATGAGCGACAAACTACCCAAGCAGGCCAAGGTGATTAGCTCAATCTCTGATAATTACGGGATGAATAAATGCATTGTTAGTAACTATTCTAGCGGCTGTGCTCACAAGAAGGGGTCTTGCCATTACGGAGGAACTAAATGCGTAGGAAAATCCTATGCGGTGGATATGGCTGAGGAGCAATATGGAGATATAATTAATTATGCAGCAATTCAATGTAATTCGAAGGCCTATGTTTGGGGAGAGGGTAATCATGTGCATGTTTCCATTGGAGGAGCTAACGGTTGTGGCTGTAATTAATCTGTGAATTGAATAAATAAATGTTTAAAAAAGAAAAGATTGTTGCGGCAAATTTCAAAATGAATTTTAATTCTCCTTACGAGAGGAAGCGTTGGATTGAGGGTTTTAATAAATCCCTAGAGTTAGACGGAAAAAAATTGTCTGAAGTGAAGTTTGTACTTTGCGCGCCCGATCTACACCTGGAGGAGTTTAGTAAGTCTCTTCAAGATTCTCGAGTGGAGACGGGGGGGCAAAATTGTTTCTGGGAAAGCAAAGGAGCTTTTACTGGGGAAACCAGCCCTCGAGCTTTATATAGCTGGGGCGCTCGCTACGTAATTCTGGGTCACAGTGAGAGGAAGCGTTATTTTGGAGAAGATGCTAAAATGATTGCTCAAAAATTACAAGCTGCTCTCAAAGAAAGTCTGATCCCGATTGTTTGTGTGGGGGAAAGCGCTCAAGAAAAAGAGGAGGGAAAAACTTTTGAGATGGTCAGTAATCAGCTAAAAGGATACCTGGGGGAACTAGAGGCTATCCGAGTGCGAAGAATCATTTTTTGCTATGAGCCGATTTGGGCGATTAGCGCTAATGGACCAGCTCGTTTGCCAGATCAAAATGATATTATGAGCGCTCGGCTAGTGATTCAAAAATTTCTCTCTAAGACTTATGGTCCTCGACTGGCAGAACAAGCTGCGGTTATTTACGGAGGCAGCGTGGATTCTCAAAATGTAGAAGAAATTTGTCTCAGATCCGGTATGGATGGGGCATTGGTAGGAAGTGCGAGCTTGAAGCCTTTGGAGCTGGTTAAAATCGCGCAGATGATGGAAGAGGCTAGTTAGTCAGTAGTTTGGTCAGTCGAATTTTTAAGAAGTTTCTAAATCAAGATTAATCTTATCAAATATATGCTTAGAAGAACGCGAAAGAAAATGAAAATAGTCTGGATTATTATTTCTGTCTTGGCGGTGATTGGCATGCTAGGGTTTACTCTGGCGCCAATGTTCCAGGCTTTTTAGAATAGGAAGCAATGCGAAGTGAAAATTTTGGCGCTCTTGCAAGAAAATTGGCTGTTCTAGTTGATTTTTTCAAGAAGAGAATCAATAAAATACTCCACTAAACAAAATTTAGTGGAGTATTTTTTCTCTTGAGAACAGAGAAAGGAGAGTGTGCGCACCAAGAGCTGATTTTTACTCATCAACCCAAATAGCTCCCACCGGACACTGGTCAGCAGCAGATTTAGCGCAGTCAATATTTTCTGGGGTTTCTTCTCCGTAAATGTGAGATTTTCCGGCATTTTCTCCTGATTCTTCTAGGCGGAAAACAGCAGGACAAACCTCGGTACAGCGGCCACATCCCACGCATTTTTCATGATCGACGGAAATTTTCATTGATGTTTGTTTATCTTTTTAAAGACAAGAGTTTATTAAATTTACTATAGCAATTTTTTTTTAAAATTCCAAGTCAAGGTTTTCTTTTTAGGAAGTTATTCTTCAGATACCGTCCATCTTCCAGATTAATTGCCCGCAGTATCCAAAGTAGAGTAAGATATAATCCCATTAGCAAGATTGACCAAATTAAAAAAATAAATTTTCCCGGAGGGAGATTTAAAGCCAGTAAAGAAATCACTCCTGTAGCCAATAAATATTTCACTAAATCTACACCAGGGAGAAAGGATCCTATTTTTCTTTTAGTAAAGTAGATAGCTAAGATCATCACCAAGAAGGAGGTTAGCGAGGTGGCAATGGCCGCGCCGGGCAAGCCCCACTTTTGAATTAAGAAAAAATTTAAGAGACTGTTCACCAGTCCTCCCATAAAAGCAATTCTCATTGAAATGTGATTTTCCCCAGCTCCTTTTAGTACGAAGGCCAGGATATAGAAAATAGTCAGGAATCCCATTCCAAAGGCAATAATTTGAAGAGCTCCCGTCGCTTCCAAATAATCATTTCCAGAAAAGAGAGTAATGGCAGAAGAAGCGAAAATTGAAAGTAGGGCAACTCCGGGGATCAGAATCATTAGTAAAAATCGAAAGGCTTTTTGGACAATCCTTTGAGCTTCTTGGGTTTTTTTGTTGCTTAAAATTTGAGAAATTTTCGGGAGCAGGATAATTGTCAGGAAGTAGAACCCGTGATAGGGAATTCGGCTGATGGTGAGAGCGACATCGTAGAATCCGGCTTGGGAGTCACTCCCCAAGATAGCCTTAACCATGTAAAGATCAATTGAGATCATCAATTCGTAAAAAATCATAAATAGAATCACTGGCCAAGCAAACCCCAAAAGACTTTTCCAGTCAACTTCTTGAGGGGAAGATTCAGTTTTAGTCGAAGATTTGTTGCTGGCAGTCCGGAATTTTGAATTGGAGGTGTCAATTAACCAGGCAAAAATAAATACTGCCAAAGGAGTGAGAGCGTGACCCCATACAGCGCCACTAATAGAAAATAGCATCCCTAGGCTAACTACCAAGCCGATTTTGAAAATTCCTCGGGAAAGTTTAGTAAGGGAGGATCTTCCAAATTGCTGGAGGCCGTTGAAGTAGTAAATATAAAAGCTGGCAGCTGCAAAGGTGGGAATAGTGAGAGTAGAAAGTCTAAAGAGGGGGGTGAGTGAGGAATCGTTAAGGGCCCAAGCAAAAACCGGAGACAAAAGCCAGTAGATTAAGCTGGCGGCCAATATCAAGACCACTTGGATTTTAGCGGCAGTGACTTTAATTGGAAGCACTAATTGAGGGCGACTAGTTATCACCTCGCTTAGTTGTTTACTCATGGCAATTGGTATTCCTCGGCCAATTAAAACCACTACTAAAGTAGAGAAGGTGATGATAATTCCATATCGTCCATAATCTTCTGGGCCTAAAATGCGCGTTAAAGCCGAGCGGGTGATATAACCGCTGAAATTAAAAAATAACTCTGCTAGAGTTAGGAATAGTGAGGCTCGAATTAAAGACATTGGTTGGGAGTCTTAATGTTTTGGCGAATTTCGCTGTCGAAGCCCTGGCGTCTTACTTGCAGTATTTTTCTTTTAGCGCGGCTCGCTTTGATACTCGGTTGCCCTCTAAGATTCACTCAAAATCTGAAGGACTAATCTTTTGCTAAAAATTTAAAAATTTCATTGCGAAAGCGATTTTTGAAACAGGCTCTAAGAACTAGAAGGAGTAGGGAGTTATTTAATCTTATCTAAAATCTTTTCAAAAATAGCCTGTTTGTCTTGGCTCCCGTCAATCTTAATGAAAAAAGGGTGTTGGGTCAGGGATTGGTAGAGAGGGGCTTTCTTTTTTAGGTACTCTAGGCCTTGCTCTACCCCACGGCTGCGTTTAAGAATTTCTTGGGGATTCAGTTCGATAAAAAAGCAATAACTAGGGCGAGGTATTAAGCGAGTGAGGATTTCTTCTAGGGGTGAAAACTCTTCTAGATTGCGTTTATTTTCTAAAAAGGCAATGTTGAGCAGTTGATCAAAAAAATAGCGGTCAGCAAGTAGAAAGTCAAATCGGCGCCTCCAAAGAGACAGGCGGATTCGAAAGTGCAGGATGTCAATCAAGAGGGCGATTTTGCGCAGGAAAATTTTAGGCCAACTGGCTCTACTGACAGCGGGAGATTGACCGGAGCCTCGTTTTTCCTTCTTGATCAAAAGACGGTTAGCAATGGAGAATTGAGCGGAGTGAAAACATAAAACTCGCCGGCCGGTTTGTTGCCAGTGTTTTTCTAGGAGGTCTGCTTGGGTGGTTTTGCCGGAGCCGTCTAGGCCGGAGATGGTTATTATTTTCATTGAAAAAAGGATTTTTTTGAAGTCAATAATGATTTTGGAATTGATGATCTCGCTCCAGAATATGAAATTGAAGATAATTCCTGACTCGCAGCTTGATTCTTTAGCTAAATATTGCTCCAAGGATTCACAAGATTGCAGATAAAAATCTAAACTACTCAGACAAGAGGAATTATCTTCAATTTCATATTCTCTCGCTCGCATCTTTCTTCCTTGGATTTTTCAAGTAGGCTCTTACTCAAAGTTTTTGATTTAAGCCTATAATAAGCATAGAATTTAACTAACGATGGTATGAGCCCCAGTTACTTATTAACAGTTACCGGTTCGATGGATTTTTTACGCATATGTTGAGTAAGCCAGAAACCAGAGATTATTAGGAGAATTCCTCCGTAAACCATATTAGAAGAGGGAACTTCTCCGAAGGCTAAAAATCCAAAGAAGGCTGCTATAATTGGGGAGACTACTGTATCAACCAGGGAATAAATGTTGGCGCTAATTTTTTTGATAGCTACCGAGATAAAAAGGTAGGCCAAGCCAGTGGAAAAAACTCCCAAGGCAATCACCCAGGCAATTACCGGGACATCGAAAGGGAGGGCAGAGTAATCTAATAGTTTAAAGAGTTTTCCAGGTCCAGAAATTAGTAATCCTGGCAAGAGGATGAGGGCAGCAAAGGTGATCGACCAAAAGATGTCACTGTTTTCTTCGGTTTTGCCTTCATGCCGCATGTAGGTTACTAGGGCGGCATAAACGACTCCACTACCCAGGGAAATGAGATTACCTAGGGTGTGGGCACTGTTGTTACTAATGGGTTCAGCAATAGCGACTCCCAAGATGGCAATCAAGAAAATAAAGACATGTTCTTTTTTGGTTGGTTCTTTAAGAAAGATTCGAGAAAAAATAAAGGCGAAAAAAGGAGAAATGCTCCAGAAAATTACTACATTAGCAATCGGTGCCAAAGTCATGGCGATATTGAAAATGCAAATTTGAGTGGCAATAAGTGCCCCGATGATAAACGTATCCTTGAAATTCCTTTTGGGGAACTTCCAAAAAGAACGATTGAAGAAAGGCATGGCCGCAGCCAAAAGTAGCGCGGCAAAAAATACCCGATAAAAATTTAAAGATAAAATCGGAACATTATCGCCCACCAATTTGACAAAAACGCCAATGGTGGCCTCGGTGATGGTTACTATTGTTAGGGCTAAATATTGATTCATTTGAAATTCCTAAGCTGTTTACGAAGAAGATTCTGTCGGGAGAAAGAAGCTAGGTTATTTTTTTGAGAGATGCCTTTTTTTACTAGCCAGTTTTTCATTAAGTCTGCTACTGGAATTGTTTGGACTGATTGTCTGTGTCCAAGGCCTCCTGAGGTTATGATGTAATCAAAATCTTTTTCCTTGAGGACTTCCAGAGCCTTTTTGCATCTAATTAGCGATCTGGTTCCAGCGAGATTGTTTAATGGCTTTACTCCATTATGAGGGATTAAAATAACTTTACTTTTCATTGAATTTTTATCTTAACTTAGGAGCCCCCTCCGGCGGAGAGAACATTAAAGACTTGCTTAACGACGATAATGCCGGACCCAGAAACTACTAAGGCAATAATGGAGTAGACAATAATGTCTTTGGCCTTGTTTTGCCGAGAATAGTCTCCAGCAGCAGTAACATAAAAAAAGCCACCTAGGGTAAAGCTGATTAGACTGAGGCTTCCAATGAGCAGCAAAATAAAATTAAGAATACCTGTTAGCATGTCCAAAACACTTCTTTGGTCAGTAATGCCAGAAATAGCAGCGTCTCCCTTAGCAATGGCATAAACTTCTTTTAAAAGAGAGGGGGCAGCTACTACCAAGGCAAAGCCGACCAAGGCCCAAGTAATAATGGTTTTACCCAGGGTGACTTGACCTTGAGAGCCGCCGGAGGTGATATAAACCAGGCCGCCGATGGCAATTAAGATAACAGCAATCCAGCCTACTACTCCTTGGATATTAGCAAGGAGATTGCTCAGCCATCCACTGAAGCTATTAACCTGAATAGGGTTTTCATAACTGTAGTCAATGGGGGCGGCTTGGACAGGGGTGGAGCTGATTGTTCCGGCCAGAAGAGTTAGTATCAAAAAAGTGCCTAAAAACAGGAGTGAGGAAGTAAGAGCCAATCTTGATTTTGGAGTTAGCATTTTAGTTTATTTTTAAATGCAATT
This sequence comes from uncultured Bdellovibrionales bacterium, assembly GCA_964346295.1. Classification (GTDB taxonomy): domain Bacteria; phylum Patescibacteriota; class Minisyncoccia; order Moranbacterales; family DUUL01; genus CAYFUG01. Next base: position 27,297 of record CAYFUG010000001.1, on the reverse strand, counting down.
ACGAGTTTTATTTTAACCTAAAACGAGATTAAAATCAAAGCGGGGGCTGGAAAATGGTTCATAAAAAGAGGCACGCCATGGCATGCCTCTGCTCGTAAAAAGCTAGATTCGAATAGCTTAATTCGAACCAGCAGGATATTCTTTTGCGATTGCTTCAAGTTTTGCTATAGCATCTTCGGCTTCCCAAAGGGCCTCACTTAATCCTTTGCTTCCATCATAAGCATCTTTTTTTGCTACAGCAATTCTTTTTCCTAATTCTGTTGGGTAGTCTATGCTGCCTTTTTCCCTCTCCCATCTTCTGTAATCGATACTTTTTGCTGCAACTTCTAATCTTTGACTGATTCCTGCTTGTTCAAATATTTTTTTGATTTCTATTGCGAGTTTTCTATTTGCACTAGGATCGGTTAGAAAATCAAAGCTTGATGGGTCAAAGCCTTCTGCTGCTGGATGCGTTCCTTGCTCAACGGTTTCTTGTTCGGTAGGTTTAAGAGGAGCGGCTGCTTCTTGAGTGGCTCTTTTTTTCGCATCTCTTTTGTTTTCTGCTGCTTCAAATTTTCTTCTCAACTCCTCATCCTTAAAGGCTCGGTTACTTTCGGGTTTCGTAAGGTTAAATTTAAAAGGTCCATCGGGGCGCATTATTTTTTTGGTTAATTTTTTTTGGAAGAAGCTTATTGTAGTTAATTTCCCTAATACATCAATACCGCTACCGGTTTCATTTTGACTACCGGCTTCATAATTTTATTTTCTCGCATTCCCTCAATGCCTTCCTCAATGTCCTTGTAGTGAGAGGCGTCTTGTTCTAAGATTCCCCGAGATTGAGCGTTGTAGAGCCGGATGCCGCGGTCCTTCATTTTAGCATGGAGAGCAGATTTACTTTCCGGGACTTCCGAGGTTTTAGCCTTAGACTTGCCGGTACCGTGGGAGGCGCTAAAAAAGGTGTCTTGATTTTCATCGGTTCCTACTCCTAAGTAAGCGGGAGTGCTCATGGAGGAGGGGGCAAAAATGGGCTCGCCGGTCTCTTCGTAGGGTTTAGCGCCCTTCATTCGCTCTGGTCCGTAGGCTCGGACAGTGCCATTGCGATGGACCCAGACATCTTTCTCGAAGTGTCTTTCTTTGCGAATAGAAATATGAGTCATATCGTAAACCAAGGGCAGGTTTTTTAATTTCTTTTTCAAGACCCGCTCCATGGCGTTTTCGATGTGAATTTGCAGTAAAGTACGGTTAGCCACTCCGTGATTAGCGGCGGCGCGGTGGGCAATCATAAAATTTCGAGCCAGTTCACTGTTTTCGTCGATAGCGTAAAATTCTTCTTGGTCTTGATAGTAAGGAAGCTCCTCTTCTAGTTGTCGATGCCAGGCGATTTTATCATTCAAGAAAGTAAAGCGAGCACTTTCGGTAATTAGCTTTTGACTGAGGTGCTCCTTCTTTTTGGGCATATAGAAATAACTACAGTACTGACCGAACATCCCGCTGCCGGTGTGCAAAAGAAAAACATATTGACCCTTTTTGAGGTCAAACTTGTTGGCCACTTTTTCGTCCAGAATGTCTTCAATCTTCATCAAGTCTAAAAAGTGATTACCAGCCGCCCCTAGGATTCCTAGCCTTAGTTGAGCGATTCTAAAAAAGAGACGAGGAATAGCGCCAAAAAGATCTTGGTTAGTGATCTTTTCCCCCTCGAAGGCATTGCCTTGTTGTTGAATATTATTGACTTGATTAGCCTTTCTCCGGTAAGAGTCTAAGATGGCCGCGGCTCCCCGACGAGAAACATCTAAGATAGTCTTGTGAGACAGGGGAGTGCCGATGTAGCGCTTGGTAGGTACGACTTCCACCAGCTCCTCAAAAAGTCGGTGAAGCTGATCTTTGGTGAGATCGCCTTCGCCAAAGGGAGTTTTAATCATCCGCATCCCGCAATTGGGAGCGCTATCGACCAATTGAGGTAGAAAGGCGCCTTGAGTGGCAACAGCGGTGCCGGTGGGGTTGCGGCGGCCCTTTTTGGGATGAACATCTGTCAAGGCGGCCACTTGCTGGAAAGCATGAGGATCAGCGGCTACTTTTTTTAGCTGTTCCAAGGTAGGTTGGTTGGGTAGGAGATCTTCGCTAACATTCAGTTGGACCGGGACTTGCTGTTCATCCTTTTTGGGTTTTTGAGGGGGCTCCAGTACGAATTGATGAGCGGAGACTTTTTTGGGTTTGATAGGCATGAAATGGGCATTGAGTCGAGTTATTTTGAAAGAAGTTTTTGGTAAACTTCTTCATATTTTTTGGCTGTTTTCTTAATATTAAAATTCTCTTGGGCGTATTGATAGGCATTTTGGCCCAATTTTTCTCTCAAACTCTCATTTTTAACCAGAGTGGTGATTTTTTCAGCTAACCTTTCGGGCTTTCCTTGGGGAGTAATGAGGCCGTTTTCTTTATCGGTGACAAATTCTTGCAAGATAGACAGGTCAGAAACAATAACGGGTTTGCCGCAAGCCATCGCTTCAATAACCACATAAGGAATGTCAAACTTGCCTTCCATTTTGCGAGCCGGGAAGAGATGAATGCCACTCAGATTGTAAATGCCGGGCATGTTGGTGCAATGACCAGGAAGAATGATGTCTTTAGTGTAACTTCTTTGAGAGCTTTTTTCAATCATCTCTCGAAGTTCTTTTTCTTTGGTACGATCGGCAGCCGATTTGATGCGGCAGGCAACGATCAATTTGGTTTTCTTACTGAATTGATCTTTCGCCTCTTCTTGTTTGATTAACTTGAAAGCTTCTATAACATCTTCCAAGTCTCCTCCTAGGCGAGTGTATTCCCCGGCGTAAAGCAGCACCAAGTCTTTTCCTGGGTCGATCCCTAATTTTTGAGCTAATTTTTTATTGACCGGGGCGGGAGAAAATTTTTCCAAGTCGATACCGGGATAGATAGTTTCAGTGTTTTCAATTCCGGCCTGTTGTATTTTTTTTTGGGTGTGGTGGGACTGAGTTACGATTAGTTTAGCAAATAGGACTTTTTTCAGTAGTCGAGGATTAGAAAAATAGGTTGGGCTCAAGGTAGCAATAGTTTGAACAGTTGGTCCAGCAAATTTTCTTAAGCGGCGTTTAATTAAATCAGAGGTTAAATTGCGGGGGGTAAATAAAAAGTGAATCAAGTTTGCCTTCAGGGGTTTGGTAAAAAACCACCGCAAAAGCCTAATCTTCTCGGTGGCAGAAAATTGCGGGTAAGAATAAATCGCTAAGGGAGAAATTCGAGAAAAACGCCGCTTGAGCTTACTGGCATAGCTTGGAGTGGTGAGAAGCTGATAATCAAAGTCCTCCTTTTGAGAATGAAGGGCGATGTCGTGAGCTAAGTTTTTAGAGGCTTCGTCCCAGGGTGGGGCCAAGGGGCGAGTAAAAAAAAGAATTTTTTTCATTGAAAATTAATTTTTTTGCTAAGAGTTTCTTGTTTTTTGCCTTGATCCCAGGAGACTTTGAAGGTCAAAGTTCTTTTCGTCGAGCAAGGAGTGTTGGCGTAAATCTCCTGGGCGATCTGTTGGCTAACCTTTGGAAGAGCTAGCTTGTTAAATTTAATCATTTCTCGAGCTCCCGTAGGGACAGTTTCCCTCCAGCGGGCTATCTCCTCTCCGTCCAAGTTAACTACAATTTGATAGTCATAAGTTTCTTTTTCTTGGTTGTGAATAAAGAAATCCAAGTTCAAAGAGGAGGGCTTGATTTTATCTGAACAGGGAAGGTCTTTGCTGGATGGGTTTTCGAAAGCCAAAACAGTGTAGCCCTGACGAGCGGCGTGCATAGTTTCCTCTCCATACCAAAATAGCCCCACCGAAAAAAGAACCAGAAGAGCCAGGACTATTAAAGTTGGGTAATATCTTTTACTGAGCAACGATTGATATTTGGGCAGCATATTATTTGAGAGACTTATGATTAAGGTCTTAATTTCTCTTAAAAATCATCACCGAATTGGAAACGTAAACCGGGGAAAAATTAGGAGAATTTTCAAAGTTAGCGGTATCGTAGCCTTTTTTTAGGACAATATATTCCACTCCAGTTTCGGCAAAGCAGGCTTTCGCTTCCTCGCTTTCGGGAATGCTGATCATGTCTCGAGTGCAGGTTTCTCGAGGATTAAGTGGATCCTCATAGCGTTTTAAGAGGCCTCTAGAAAGTGGAAACTCGTAATCCCGCATAAAGAATATTTTCATCCAGCTGTCGCCTTCTAGGTAGTTATGGTCTTTTAGGATTACCTCGTCGTCCAATCGCTCTTTCAGGTACTGAGCGGCCCGGTAAGTCTGCATCACTTGTTGATTTTCTTTGGGTTCTTTGCTCCGAGCGGATTCTGATAAATCACCCAAACCAGAAAGTAATCCAGTCATCAAAAGAACAGAAAAAACCAAAAACCACAAAGGACGAGAAAGAGTTCCTCGAGTTTTTTCTAAGATCAATAAAATCATTACGGAACTTAGCACAATCAAGGGATAAGTGAAATAGCTAACAATTCTCCGAGAGGGAATGTCTACTTTAGTGAGATCTGGCTGGTTACTCATTAAAAAGACTGCTCCCGCCCAGCCTAAAATTACAGCCAGAGCAAATAGAGCTCGTAACAAGAAAGAAGAGTTATTTTTACTAGTAGCTGAAGGATCTGAAGTTAAATCTAAGGAGGCTGCCTTTCTTTTAGTAAGCCATTTTACTCCCAAGAGAGTTAGCAGGATTCCTCCTAGGCCTCCGTAAAAAAAGTTCCAAGCTCCTACACTGAGCATGATTTGGCTTAGACTAAAACCGGTCCGAGTAGATTTAATAGGAGTGCCCACTGCAGTGTCCACTGCCTCGGGATTTAAATAAGAAGGGGTCCAGATAAAAAAGAGCATCAAAAAGAAACCTAGTAAAAGCAAGAGATTTGAAGGGGCGAAAAAAGGGGCTAAGAATTTTTTCAGGGTCTCCCAGAATTTTTTTAAGCTACCTCTGTGGGCCAGTAAAATAGTGGCTGAAGAGGTGATAATTATTCCCAGGAGGGAATAAAGGAAAATAAAAGAAGAGAGGTGATGAGTGTAAGCCAGAGTGGCCCCGGAAAGAATTAACAGACTGGCCCAGGGAGCTCTTCGGGTTTTCCAAATCTTCAGTAGTAGGAGGAAGATCAAGGGAATAAATAAATTACCAGTAACATTTCCTACTACGCCTCCCGAGACAAATTTGGCTTGAGGGGAGGAAATAGCGTAAAAGACTCCTCCGATCAGCAGAGCCAAGAAGAAGCCTCGTTTAGGCCAAAGAGAGTAACGAGAGGTGAGGCTTTGGACAATTTCAAAAACTAAAACGGCAGTTGCTAGTAAAGAGAAGATATTAATCCAGAAGAGTACTAGTACTGGAAAAGCGCTTATGAAGTCAATACCAGAAAGAATTCCGACCGCGGCCATCGGGAGGTGTTCTCCAATAATGAAATCCGGCATGCCGTAGTTAGGCAACTCTCCGGTTTGAGTGATTAATTTAGTCCAGTAAACATGGTGGCCTAGGTCGGTAGTTTGAGGAATAATTCCTCGACTTAAATAAAAACCACGCAAAGAAACCAAAAGGAGCAGTAAGATGCCAAAAAGAACAATTTGGCGATAGGAGAATTTACTTAAAGAGGAGAAAATAGTAGAGGGAGGAGGGGAGGAAAGCTTTGTTGTTTGCTTTCGGGAGGAGCTTACTTGGGATTTTTTCCAGTAATAATAACCTCCACACCCCAAAGAGAAAGCTAAAAAAGCTCCTAACAAAGAAAGGCGAGTAAGGGGAATATCAAAAAAACCTAGTAATAGCATTAAAAGATTGGTGGCAGTGAGGCTGAGGGCAAAAGAGTAAACTAGTTTTTCCAGGGAGGAGATTTTTCTAGCGTAATGACCAAAAAGGGCGAGTAGTAAAAAAAAACCTGGAATTACAAGAACAATTAGCAGCGAGAGAATGAGCTTGGTAAGGATAGTTAACAGCATCGGATACAATTTATTTTAAGGGATTGTAGGTAAAATTAAAACTATTTTCCAAGTGCCCCTGGAGTGTTAAGGATGATTGAGTAATCAGTACTTAGAATACAGAAAAAAGGTCAATTTTTCAATATTGACAAAAGTAACAATCCAAGGCTAAAAAGGTTGACAAAAATGTCAAAAAATGACAACAATAGAGAAAATAAACTTTAAAATCCCCAAAAAAGGGAGGAAGGAAGGTCAGATGAGTTCTGATGTCTCTGGCGTGAGAGATGATCAAGAAAAAGCCTCCACGGACAGGCTGTTTGCTGCTGCTGCTGTCCTTTTTGTGGTTTTCGGATTTATCAAGGACAGCTTGATGGAGGGCTTCGTTTTCTTTCTTGCTGCGACCGTTGCCTGGGCTTGGGGAAAGGCCAGAAGGCATTCTCTGGGCAGGACGAGGCGGATTTGGTGCCTAGTTTCCGCCTTCGCCTTTCTGGTTCTTCTGACCACCGCAGCTTTGATCTCTTATTTTCAATTTTGGAGGTGATCAGAGTGGGCCTGAGGAAAGGAGAAAAGAAAAAGCCGCGCTGCCTGAACGAAGGTGATGCGGCTTTTTGAAGTATTTTGATGCTACTAGCTACGGTCCCTAGCCTTTCTTAAAATTTCTGCAATTCCGTCGGTGTCTATTGGCCCTCTTTTTGTTTCGTCTGTTATTTGTCGCAAAGCCTCATGTTCATCTGGAGTCAAAGTTATTGATTCGGGATCAATTTCCAGTGCTTCCATTACTTTTTTTATAACACCTCCTCCTTCTTGAGACATTTCAGGAGCTTTTTCACTCTTTGGCTTTCTGGGGGGGGCACCGAATTCTCCTTCGTTCATGTTTTTTGAGTTAATTTTTAGGATTAATTAATTCTAAAGTTATCACATTTAATTCAGGCAAGCAATTTCCGCTTCTGTTTTTTTACTTGAGATTCTGCCTGTACCCTAAAAACCCTCCGGAGTTTTTCTTCTAAATTGGATAACTCACTCCGGACAAGCTGGTGATTCTTCTTGACTCCGATATTAGCTTCTCTGGCCTCCTTGGGAACGGCATAGTAATCAAAGCCATTCGATCCTAAAGAGTGTTTAAAAAAATCATGAGATCTTCGAACCAAGAGAAGATAGAGCCTTTGAGTTAAAGGAAATTTTTTAGGAGTAAAAACCAGAATGGTTCTTTTTCCATCGGAGCTAGTCATCTCGAGAGCTTGAAAGTTTTCGCTAGATTCGTAAACTTGGCCATTAGCTGTCATTTTGTGACCTTGGTAGACTCCTACTTCTGGTGTGGAGGGCATAAATTTTGATAAGTCACCTTCTCTAAGTATAGTATCGAGCTGCTGAAGTTCTTGAATGGCTGCTTCTTCAAAAGTTGCCTGTAGGGTATATTCGCCTAATACTCGAAGCTCTTTTAGGGAGTGACCAGCTCTTTTATTCTCAAAAGAGGCCCCGCAATATTTACAATAAGCGTGATTTTTGTCAGCTTTGGTTCTTCCACAGAACTCGCAAATATTCTCTTTTTCTGCCCTGGAAATTTCGGATTCCCCAAGTTTTTCACCGCATTTAGCACAAAATTTGTGACTTCCATTGGTAGTTACTTTGCCACAAGATTGACATTGCCTGGGCACATCAGCAGGATTATTTTTCAGTTGTTCCATGAGTTGGGTATACTAAGAATTGTTACCCTTTTTATTGTCTTTGGAGCTTTTCTTCTCGTTCCTTCCAACCTTCCTCATCTCCTCCAAGTAACGGTGGCAAATATTAGTCCAGGAGAAATGCCTTTGCACATATTTTTGAGCTCTTTTGCCAAATCGCTGGCGGAATTCCTCTCTGGCTTCAATCACCGCCTGGATTTTACGAATCCACTGCTCGGCGTTTTCCGGTTCTACTAGAATGCCGTTTTCACCGTTTTTTACCGCATCGGCCAAGCCTTCTAAGTCAGAAGCTAGTAGCACTCGGCCGCAAGCCCCGGCTTCAATTGCGTTAATGCCAAAACCCTCCATGGATCCGGGCACCTTAATATTAGGGGAGACCATGATATCCACTGTATTAAGCAGCACCAGTAAATCTTTTTGAGGCAAGGAAGGCAGAAGTACTACTCGATCAGAGAGGTTTTTTTCTAAAACAGCCTGTTCGCAATTGAGAAAGTCGTCTTGGTCGCCGGCAGTGTTTTTGTCGACCCGGTGACCGGTAGCGACAAAAATTACATTCGGAGCGAGGTGGGGCACAACTTTTCTAATAAACCAGCTGGTGCCTTTGTGGGGAACAAAACGAGCTAGGCGCAAAATCACAATTCGATCCTCGGTGTTTTTTCCGAGTAACTGAGTAAGCTCCTTGCGAGTGTGTTTCTCGATAAAGCTATGAACATTGACGCCATTAGGAATAAAAACACAACGACGGGGATTGTCTTTAGTGAGGCCGGCTTTTTTGGCTTCGGCCAGGGTGGCATTACCTACGGCAAAGAGGCGATCCATTTTTCTTAGTGCCGGAAGGTTGATCCAACGATAAAAGCAGGGCAAAATGCCCTTTTTTTGGGCATAAGTAATGTCCAGGCCGTGAATAACACAGAAGAATTTTTTACGAGGATGAAAAAACTTCAGTATTCTTCCCAGGGGGGCTAGGACTCCACTACCCAACAAAACGGCGTCGTAGCGCATTAGTAAAAAGAAAGTCTTAAAAAAAGTCCAGGGAATAAAAATCGGCAGCCAGTATTTACCTTTGCGGTTAGGAATAATTTTAACCTTAGTAAGCTGGGAAAGGCCTTCGGCGAGATCTCGGTTTTGATTTTCAATGCCGCCGAGGATGGGGTAGTAGGAGTGGGAGATAAAGATTATTTTCATGGGTGATGGGTTTACTGGGTCTCTAGGCCCTGGTTTTCTGGGTGTTAGTTTTGAGTCCTCGGGGTTACGGGCTAATTGATAGCCGCCCGAGATTGGACTGGAATCGAATTGGTATTTATAGTTAAATCAGTTAAAAATTCCTCAAACTTTCCAGAAGGATCGTCTCCAGTTTCTCTCTTTATGAAGGGAAGTTAGAGGGATTGAACAAAATGAGAAAAATGTGAATATTTAAAATGAGTTAACTATACACAATCAAAATCCCAGTTCTTTTTTAAGTTTTTCACGATAGGCTTCAAATTCTTTCTTTTTTCCATTTTTTTTTAAATTCCACATGATTTCATATTCCTTAATTTCTCTCCAGGCACGCTTTACAAAAATCTTATTGTCTCTAGTAAGTTTTTCATTGAAGAATTCTAAAAATAAGTTTTTACTTGCTCTTCTTTCTACACAAAAAATCATTCCTATTTTAGCTAAATTTAAAGTAGTTCCTCTGATTTCACGATGATTTAAGTATTTATCTTCTACAATTTTTAATCTACTAAAATCTATCATATCCAGTACATCTAAAGCGGTTATAATTTTTGATTCCAGATTTTTGAATGGAAGAAATTGAACCGCTGAGTGCTTTCTGATGATATACTGGATTTTTTTTGTAAGATTGCGGTCAAGTTTCGCTTTCTTTGCTTCTTTGATGAAATTGAGGTAAGAGCCCATTCCATCCCAAAACATTTCAAAAAGATAAATTAGTCCATTAGCGGGGTCTCTTTTAGCCTTCCAAACATCATGCCAAAGTATACTAATGTACAAAACTTTTAGATCAATATTGTCTTCATATTTTAAAAATTCCTTTGTTTGTAAGAATTCATCAAGGCAATCTAAGATTCTGTGAATATGGGTTTCGTCATGAATTTTATCAACAGCGGACTTCATCTCGTTTATTGCTTTTTGGCAAAGGCATTTTTCTTTTAGATCGAGATTAATTTTGTATTTTTCACAAAATTCTTCCGGTAGCATAAAAGTTTTTAATTAGTGCTACTTAATTAATAGTTAGATCGATTTTAAACTTCGAGTTGCAATTTTGCCTTGTAAATTTTCTGGGAATTAATTTGGTCTAAAAATATTCAATCATTTCTGAGGTGTGAGCGTGGCTTGTCGGCACTTTTTAGAATTCTCTTTTTTTCTCGGTAAAGGAGATCTTCGGTTAGTTGGCGATTAGACTTAATCATATCGGCAATCAAAGCAAACACCAAAAGCTGAATGCCGATAGCCATTAAAACGGAGGAGAAGATAATGTGGTTTTGGTAAGGCTTGATCTTTAATTCTTGGATATAGTTAATAAAAAAATAAGTTAAGTCAATTAGGCCAATGCCAATCAAAAAGAGCCCCGGAAGACCAAAAAATTTCAAGGGCCGCACATCGCGGATGGCCTTGAGAATAATTTTAGAACTATCATTAACAAATCGCCAAATTGATTTCACTACTCGACTTTTGCGATCAGCAAAATACTCTACTTTGACGGGAATCCATTTGATTTTAAGATTTTTACCAATAGCATCAATGATGGTCTCTTGAGTGTAAGTAAAAGTGGTATTGGTTAAATTAAGACGCAAAAGAGTCTCTTGATTGTGAGCCCGGAAACCGCAAGTGAGGTCATCAATCGGGTAATTCAAGAAGAAGCCGATAATGCGAGCCGCTAAGCGGTTTAAGGAATCTTTAAGAAAAGGAATATTTTTAGCGCGGAATTTTCCAAAACGACTGGCAACTACCATATCACTTTTGCCTTCTAAGATAGGAGTGAGAAGTTCGGGAATGTCACCGGGATTAAACTGACCGTCGGCATCAATATTGACCATTAAGTCTGCTTGATTGAGGAGGGAGTTTTCTACGGCCCGCTTAAAAGAATAGGCCAGTCGACGATTGGGCTTGTAGGAAACCACTAGATCAGCATTTTCTCGAGCAATTTCCGCGGTGCGATCAGTGGAGCCGTCGTCTACTACTTGGATTAGTTTTTCAGTTATTTTGGTACCTAGGCGCTGAGAATAAAAATCATCTCGAAAGCTGTCACGGATGCGCTGGATAGTTTTGGCTAGCTGCTGATCTTCGTTGTAGGCAGGAATGTTGACAATTAATTTCATTGTGGATGGAGTTTTGCTGAGAGAGGGATTAAAGTTAATTTCTAATTTTTGTAAATTCAAACTAGCTCAGTGATTGTTATTTTAATAGAAGGAGAAAATTATCACAAGTCTTCCAGGGATGACAGGGTCAGTCGGCGGATTTTTTAAATGGCTGAGATCTGGAGGGGGAGATAATTTCTTGCTTTCCTCCCAAGGAGGTAAAGAAGGCTAAAGAAAAGGCAAACAAGAGCTGTCCTTGGGTTAAAGTCCAAAAATAATGATCAACTAAACCTAGTAATAAAAATGCTAAGAACACCATCAGGAGCGGATTGTAGCCAAAATCACGAGCTCTTTTTTGTAAAAATAAGAAACGTAGCATCACAAACGAAAACACTCCCAGGCCCAAGAGGCCAGTTTCACTAGCTACCAAGAGGTAAAAATTATGAACAGGCTGTACCTCCCAGGGTTTCAAAGAGTAGGCGGTTGCTTTTTCTTGGAGATAGAGAGTAAAATTGCCTGGACCAATTCCCAGTAAAGGGTAGCGCGTGATTATGCCAGTAGCTACTTGATTATAGGTAACTCGAAGATCGAAAGAGTTGTCTCGGGGGCAATTTTGGAGGCACATTCTAGGTAGTAAAAGATTGTAAATCAGAAAAAGACCTCCAAAAAATAAAGTAATTCCCACCGCGCTTTGGAAAATTAGAGGAATTTTTAGATAGCTAAATAATTTACTGAAAAAATGGAGTAGTTTCTGCCAGTGAAAGATGACAGAGAAGATTAAAAGTAGGCCGGCTATTAACCAAGCACTACGAGAATAGGTAAAGATTAAGCCAGTCAAGAGTGGGAAGAATCCTAGTATTAAAACCAGGCCGGATTTGAAGGGACCTAAGCGCCGAGAAGGGTTAATCGTGAGCCAAATTCCGCAACTCAAAGCTAATACCAAAAAGGCTCCTAGCACATTAGGATGAGGAAAAGTGCCATAAGACCTTAAGAATTTTTCTCCGGCGAATTCAAATTTGGCCACATCGTACAGATGGGGGCTAAGAACGCTCTCTCCCAACATCTTTAATCCCAAAGAGCGCTGCTGGGCAAATTGAATGATAGCCAGACCGCTCTGGAGGATTCCCGAAAGAAAAAAAGCATGTACTGAACAGGTTAGAAGTGCACCGTTATGACGGTATAATTTTTTGGCAACAAAATAGAAAGCTACTACTAGGGATAGGCGGAGGGCGTTACAGAAAGCCAGGGATCCAGAGAGGGCGACTTGGCAACTAGCTAATAGTAGTAAGGTGATTTGCAAAAAATGAGTCCGAGAGAAAATTTCTTTAAAAGCCTTGAAGTGTTCTTCTCCGAAAGCTTTATCAGGAGGGGAAAATAGTTTTTTCCAAGGAAGATTTTTTATTAGTTGAGGGAGATGGTCTTTGGCGTAAAGAATTAGCAGTAAGATAATAAAAAAGTCAAAGGCAAAAAAAGAGATAGTAAAAGGTTCTCTAAAGCCTTGAAGATCGGCTAACTGTTGAAAATTAAAAACATAGCGAGCGTTAAACGGGAGAAGAAGAATTATCGAACAAAACAAAAAGCGTTTCAGATTCAAGGAGGAAATTCTTCGGGAAATTCTTTGAAATTTCATTCAATTGGTGTTATGTTAAACTTGAACTTTTAGACTGATAAGTTTCTCCAAGGGAAGTTTTCGGGCTCGATTTTTGCTTAGGAAAAGAAGCGAGGGATTGTTAGCGGATAAATTTGATAAATTTTATCAAAAAAAGCTTTATTAGGCAAGGATTACTAAGTTAACTAACTTCAACACTAAATTTAGAGGATTAAGTTTAATTAAAATGAAATTCCAATGAAACTTTTTCAAAAAATATTTGCCGGCAACACCCTTTATTATCCAGGCTGTCTAACCAAGTTTGCCGGGATAGAACTGGCCGATAATTATCAAAAAATACTTAATTTAGAAGGGATTGAATTTATAACGCTTAAAGACGAAGAGTTTTGTTGTGGTTCGCCGGTGAAAAATGCCGGAGCCACAAAGACCCTTCAACAATTAGCAAAAAAAATCTAAAACTTTTTAAAGAACGAGGGGTGAGTAGGATTATCACTAATTGTCCGGGTTGTTCACTGGTTTTTAGGCAGAATTATCCCAAGGCATTAGGTCAAGATTGGCAAATTGAGGTGAAGTTGGTGATCGAGGTGTTAGACAAGACCCTCCAAAAGAAGCATCCCGATAATCAAAAAGCGGCTCAAAAAACAACCTACCATGATCCCTGTCATTCGGGTCGGCAGCAGGGAGCTTACAAGCTTCCGCGGAAAATTCTTCAGAAATTGGGGTTTGAGATAGTGGAAATGGAGGCGAATCAAAAAGACAGTTTTTGCTGTGGAGCCGGAGGTGGGGTGGGAAGCAATAATTCCGATCTCAGTCAGCGGATTGGCGTGGATCGAGTGAGGCAGGCACAAGTTACGGAAGCCAAAATTCTAACCACCAATTGCCCAATGTGTCATTATCAGATTAGGGGCTTAAAATAGGAAGATAGCATCTCCGGTCTTCGAGCTAAAGAATTTTCCGAGTTGATTTTAGAAGCTCAGGGCTAGTTTAGGAAAAGTATCTTGACAAAAAGAGGTGCGTTAAAAGATAATTAGAAAACTACTATTAAAAAATTAAGAATTATGTCTTTGGAAAATTCCGTTGTTGTAAGCTGCGGTTAGTATTCACCGTATTAATCAGTATGGCTCACACCAATCTTCCCTGCCGGTAGGCAGGGGTTGCGTCTAGAAGTTTCCTCAAAAATTCGTAATTCCCGGACTAAGCTGCTGAAAGTTTAAAGTTGAAGTGCGTAATCCCTAAAAATAAAATTATGAAGATTATTAATCATGTTTTCAAGCTGAGCACCAAAGCCTCTTTGGATTTTATCGACATTACTGATAAAGTAGCCAGGGTTATCAAACGGGAAGGCGTGAAAAACGGAATGGTCAATATTCAGTCGCTGCACACTACAATGGCGGTGATTGTTCAGGAGGCGGAGCCTTTGCTCTTAGGTGATCTCCAGAAGACTTTGGAACGAGTAGCACCTCGGACTATGAAGTACATGCACGACAACTTTGAGATACGCACGATTAATATGCATCCTAATGAGCCGATTAATGGGCATAGTCACTGTAAGAGTATCTTCTTGCCTTCTTCGGTGTTTTTGAATATTGTAGAAAGGCGACTTCAGCTGGGAGCTTGGCAGAGGATTTTTGCTTTGGAATTGGACGAATCTCGGAAGCGGCAGATTGCCTTGCAACTAATTGGAGACTAAATTAGTTTTTAGTGGGTAGTTTTTAGTTTGTAGACTGTAGTGTTTGGCGGCATTCTAATCGTACCGAAGGGTAGAGACGCGACATGTTGCGTCTCTAGGAGCGTGAAACTCCTTGCCGTATTTATAAGTAGAGATATCCGGCGGAATGTCTCTGCAAAACAAAGGCAAAGATTCGTTCGAGTGATTAAGGGAGATTTAAGTTTTAATTAAATTTTCATGCAGGCGATCGATTTACTGAAAGATTATCAAAGAAGGTTACAGCCATATCTAGAGGAATTTTTTGAAGAGAAGATCAAGCAGTCCAAGCAAGTTGATCCTCTAGCAACTCAGACCTTAAAGATAATAAAAAAGTTTGTTCTTTCTGGAGGAAAACGCTTACGTCCGGCGCTTGTTTATTACGGGTATTTGGCAGCCAAAGGAGAGAAAAATGAAGGGATTGTTAAAGCCTCAATTTCCATTGAGTTGATCCATTCTTTCTTATTAATCCATGACGATATCATTGATCGGGATGATAAGCGTCACGGAGGAGAAACGGTTCATGTTACTTACAAGAAGATGGCCAAAAGATTTTTTCCGAGTGCTGATCAAGAGCACTTTGGTAACTCTATGGCGATTGTAGCAGGAGACCTGGCAATGATGATGGGCAACGAAGTGCTTTTTAATATGGACTTTCCTCCGGAAGTGATTTTGAAGGCTTTAAATAAGCTCCAGGAAATTGTTTATGTGACTATTCCAGGAGAAATGGTGGATGTGGTTTTAGAAGCTCAAGGGAGGGCCACTGAAGAGGAGATTATGCGAATGTATGAGGGTAAAACTGCCCGTTATACTTTTGAGGGGCCGTTGCAGTTAGGGGCGGTTTTGGCCGGAGCGGATGAGCGTTTTGTAGAGAGTCTTTCGGCTTATGCGATTCCCTTGGGAATTGCTTTTCAGATCAGGGATGATATTTTGGGAGTGTTCGGGGACGAGAAAAAACTAGGCAAACCGGTAGGATCTGATATAATTGAAGGCAAACAAACTATTTTAGTGGTGAAGGCGCTAGAGAAAGGCAATCGAAAGCAAAAGACTCGAGTTAAAGCTTTGTTGGGTAAGACTGATTTGACTCAAGTAGAAATTGAGGAGTTTCGACAATTAGTGACGGAGACTGGAGCTTTGGATTATGCTAACAAGAAATGCCAGGACTTAATCGATGAATCGCTAGAGGCACTGGGTAGATTAGATTTGCAATCCCAGGAGGCCAAGGGCTTTTTGGAGGGGATCGCGCAGTTTATCGTAAAACGCCACCATTAGGCTCCAGGCTTTCATTTTTGGATAATCTTGGTGTTGCCGCAAACAGCAGGGGCAGGCCACCGCCTAGGACGGGGTAAATAAAATCTTCGTTACTCGTTTCGCCGTAGCTCTAAATGATCCTAGATTCCGGATATTTCCTTCGGAAATTCCGGAATGACAGTCAGTAGAAGATTTTAGGTTAATTTCAAAAATTAATATCGTTTAAATTATCTAAGCTGTGAGTACTAAAAAAGCTAAAAATAATAACGAGTTGCATGTGGCGATTATTCCCGATCGTAATCGGCACTGGGCTCGAGAGCGAGGCTTGAAGCCTTGGCTAGGCCACCGGGAAGGGGCCAAGCGCATCGAGGAGATCACTCGAAAGGCCTTGGAAATGGGTATTAAGCAATTGACTCTGTGGGGGTCCTCCAAGGACAATCTTACTAAGCGGCCCCTGGAAGAAAAACGCGAGTTACTGAGTATTTATGAAGAGTATTTTAAGAAATTGCTCCAGAGTAGCGATATTTTTGATAATGAAGTGAAGATTAAAGTACTGGGGCGCTGGCGGGAGCAATTTCCGGGCAAGCTGATTAAAACTCTCAAAGAGGGAATCGAGAAAACCAAGAGTCATTCCCGACATTTTTTGAATTTCCTATTGGCCTACAACGGAGATGATGATGTATTAGTGGCAGCCGAGCGGTTGGTGAAAAAGGCTGCGGAAAAAGGCGAGGAGTTTAAGGTGACAGCGGAGCGTTTTCAGGAACAGCTTTTAACCGGTTCTTTGCCGCCGGTGGATTTGATTATCCGGACGGGGGTGGAAGGTGATCCTCATAACAGCGCCGGTTTTTTGATGTGGCAGACTCAGAATTCTCAGTATTATTTTACGCCGAAGAAATTTCCAGACTTTGGACCAGCAGAGTTTGAAGAGGCGATTGCAGACTTTCAGAATCGGAGCCGGACTTTTGGGAAATAGAAAATAGTTATGCGTCTTTATTAGTGGATTAATTATTCAAAACATAAAAACATGAAAAGGTCACACTTTTTTCTAGTTTTCGTATTCCTAACTTTATTAACAGGTTGCTTTAATCAGAAAACTCCAAGCCAGCCGCATGTCATTCAAGACACAAAAAGTAATATTTCTGGAAACTATCTTGGGAGCGATTATAAAGGAAATTATGTTTGGGGCGGAGCTATGAATTTAGCTTGGACAGAACTGGCTGAGAATATCATTAAAGAGGATATTCAATTAAATACGCAAGATAAAGTGGCCTTAGAAATGGTATCAAAATTAAATAATGCCCCATTTTCTAAAAGTGATTTAGATGAAGAGAGTTATTATGTAAAAAGTGGCTATGGACAAAGCACTGTTGATGAAATTAATCGTGAATCAAAAAAGAAATTCCCATCAAAAAGTTTTGGTGATTTGAAAATGGATTTGAGTCCAAGCGATATTATTTCTTATGCTTATTTTCTTAAAGAAGTAGAATATAAAACAGAGTTTAAAAAAGATGATGTTTTATTTAACGGGCAAAAAGTAACAGGTTTTATTGCAGATAATGAAGATCAAAGAGAAAATGTGAAAATTCTAAAATACGAAAATGACGATAAGTTTATTGTCAGCTTGCAACTGAGGGATGAGAATGATCAGCTAATTTTGGCAAAAGGATATGATATGGAAAATCCGCAAAATGTCATTGAGGAAATAAATCAAAAGAATAAAGGTCATCTTGCAACTATTGGGGAATCTGATCTTTTTAGAGCTCCAAAATTGCATCTTGGTCTTAAGAGAGATTATATTGAATTAATAGGAAAATATTTATCCAACAAAGGTTTTGAAGCATATTATATTGCTCAAATGTTTGAAAATATCAAATTTGATATGGATGAAAAAGGTGCAAGAGTTGAAAATGAAGCAGTAATTGTGATAACGAGAGGAGAGATGAAACCAGAAAAGCCAAAAAATTTCATTTTAGATAAACCGTATTGGGTGGTAATGAAAAGAGCTGATTCTCAAAATCCATATTTTATTTTAGGTGTGAATAATGTTGAGTTGATGGAAAAATTTAAAAATTGAATGCTACTTAGACAAATAGGATTTGGGAGGAAACTAAAAAAGAAGCGGATGATTTTTTAAAGGAAGATCCGAGTCTAAACGAGCCTTTTCAGTAAAGTTAGAATATTTTTTTAATTTTATTTTATTATGAAACCTAAGGAATTTCCTAGTCCAGATCGAAGGAGGGCCAACAGAGGTAATTTAATAGCGAAGATGGCTAAATCAAAAATACTAAGGGCAGTACTCTTTCCTTTGGTTGGAAGTTTTGTTTTTGGGGCGGGAGTTGCTCCAGGGTTTACTAAAAAGGCTCGGGCTGGAGGAGATCTTTTGTTTGATATTGCTGGAGAGAGTGTTGACCCTGCGGCGACTAGAGATGCAGTCAGGAAAGTAGCGGGAGATTCTCCCAAGGGTTCTGACGATAAACTTGCTAATGAAGTTCGCACTGCAGAGTCCGTTCAGGTAGGTGATGATGAAGATGCTGAAAAAGAGGAATGCGAGAGAGAGAAGGCTTGGTGGTATCAACGACAAAAGGAGCAAGATTAGAAATTTAAAATTATTTTCTCATGAAATATTCTTACAATTGGCTCCAGGAGCTCAGTAAAACTAAAAAGAATTCAGAAGAGTTGGCTAAAATGATTGGTCTGCGAGGCTTTGAATTTGAGGGAGCGGAGAACTTAGCGGGGCGCTGGGAGAACTTTGTGGTGGGGGAGATTGAGGCCATTGAAGAGCATCCTAATGCGGACAAACTGCGGGTGGCTCGAGTAAAAGTAGGAGCTAGTTCCGATGCTTCAGAACCGTTACAAATTGTTTGCGGAGCGCTCAATATTAAAGTTGGGCAAAAAGTGCCGGTGGCCTTGGTGGGAGCCACAGTGCCCAAGTTTAACCTCAAAATTACGAAAAGCAAAATCCGAGGAGTAGAATCACAAGGAATGCTGTGTAGCGAAGATGAGCTGGGCCTAGGCAAGGATGCGGCGGGAATCATGATTCTGAATAGTAAGTTGAAAGTTGGTCAGTCGCTGACGGAGGCCCTGGGCTTAATGGATACCGTAGTGGAGTTTGATATTCTGCCTAACCGGGCCCACGATTGCTTGAGTTACCAGGGGATGGTGCGGGAAATCGCTACCATGGAAGGTCGCAAGTTCGAACTGGGAGACCCCAAATCCGCGGCTGATTTTGAAAAATTTAAAGGAGGTAGTTTAAAGGTTACTATCGAAAACAAGCAAAAGTGTCCTCGCTACCTGGGTGGAGTGTTGACTGGAGCTAAAATCAAACCCTCGCCTGGTTGGATGCAAAATCGGTTGATTGCCAGTGGCTTGGAACCGATTAACAATGTAGTGGATATTACTAATTTCGTAATGCTGGAAGTAGGCAGTCCCTTACACGCTTTCGACTGGGAAAAATTAGTCGACCCTAAGACGGGTAAAGTTGAAATTAAAGTCCGAGATGCTCAGGAGCGAGAAGGCCTGGAGCTTTTAGACGGCACTATTTTAGAACTTACTAATGATGACTTAGTAATTGCCGATTCTCAAAAACCCTTGGCACTAGCGGGCATTAAGGGTGGATTACATTCAGGAATCAATCTTAAGACTAATAAGCTAGTGTTAGAAGCGGCTAACTTCAGTGGTTTTTACATTCGCAAGACTCGGCAGCGGCATAAGCTTTTAACTCAATCTCAACATCGGTTTGAAAAAGAAATTAGTCCGGTACTGGCGGAGCGAGCTTTTTGGCGAGCCGTGGAATTACTGGAGAAGTATGCTGATGCTAAATTAGAGGAGACAGCTCGGGCTGATTATTATAAGCCTAAAACTCAAGAATTGATCTTTGACTTTATTCGCTGTGAGAAACTGTTAGGCCGCTCGGTGGATCCAAAAAAGGTAGAACAGATTTTTACTAATCTAGGCTTTGAGAAGGTCGAAAAGGGTAGTAAGGTCGAAATCAGTCCCCCTAGCCCTCTTTCCAAAGGAGGGACTCAGGGCCAAGGCAATCCCTCTAATCTCTCTTCAAAAGAGGCAATCCAGAGAGAGATGGTCTGGAGGGTGCCTTTTTGGCGTTTGGATATAGAGGGAGAAGCTGATCTTTACGAAGAGATCGGGCGAATTGAGGGTTACGAAAAAATTGAACCTAGAGCGTTACCAACTAAAGTAGAAGCTCCTCGGCGCAATCAATTGCGAGAATTTGAGTGGCAGGCGCGGGATAACTTAGCGGCACTGGGACTAAATGAAATGATGAACTATTCTTTTTACTCCAGAGAAGACCAAGCAATTTGGAGGGTTTCCGGTGAGCATTGGGAATTGGAAAATCCGCTTAGTCAAGAAGGAACTTTACTAAGAAAAACTCTTCTGCCGGGATTGATTAAGAACATCGCCTTGAATAGTAAAAACTTAGAGCGGATTTCCTTATTTGAAATAGGGAAAGTTTTTCCTGTTAGTTTAAATAATTCAAAAGATCTTAATAAAAGACAGGAAGCGGTTTTAGTGGCGGGTGCCTTATTTGATAGAAATCTAAAAGAAGAGGCTATCTTCCATCAGCTAAAAGGTAAATTAGAAAGCTTCCTAGAAGGTGGTTTGAAGGGTAAGTTGGAGTGGCAAGAAGTTCCTGACAAAATTGCCGGCGTAAGCTTGTTAGAGGCAAAAATAAATCTGCAATTTTCTGCCAAAAAACTGT
This sequence comes from uncultured Bdellovibrionales bacterium, assembly GCA_964346295.1. Lineage (GTDB taxonomy): Bacteria > Patescibacteriota > Minisyncoccia > Moranbacterales > DUUL01 > CAYFUG01. The sequence goes on along the minus strand of CAYFUG010000001.1, from coordinate 7,120 downwards.
CAGAATCTTTGGGTCGAGTAGTTGTTGTTGATCCTAAACTGGCTCAAAATTACGGGATCAAAACTGGCCGAATGGTCTTTTTTGAGCTGGATTTAGGGAAGCTTTTCTTTAGCCAAAAAGGAGTTGCTATCTTTCGTCCTCTGGATAAGTTCCCGGGAGTTCTCCGGGACATCTCTCTTTATATTGACCCCCTAACTTCTCTTGTTCAGGTAACGAGAATTATTGAGAGTGAAGGAGAAGAATTCTTGAAAAATTGGGAACTTTTTGACACTTATTTTGATCCTCAGACCAAGAGAAAGTCTTTGGCCCTTCGACTAGAATTGGCTCATCCGGAGCGCACCTTAGAAGGGGCAGAAGCGGAGGGTTTGATGAAAAGAATTATTCAAAGATTAGAAAAAAAAGGTTTCCAAGTAAGAAAATCAGAAAGCTAGGTTTGCCTAGATGGGAGGTTGTGGTATACTGATTCCAATATTCTTATCTAAAAATAAAAATTAAAGTTAGTAATTAAATGCAAGAAGTTAAGCTGAGAGAGGAAGGAGCCTCGGTTTTTGGTGAGAATGGTGGTTCTCAATCGAATATTAATGAACAATCGCAATCTCCACCTTCATCGCAGCCCGCACCTCAGCCAAAAAGTAAGACGGAGGAGTCTTTTGGTGATGGAAATTCTCAGCAGTCCCCCCAGCCTTTATTCAACGAAGAGGCTCATACCGTCTCTAGCTTTTCTGGCCCTTCTTTGTCTGAAAACCAACCAGGGCCAGTGGTTAATTTAAGTGATGCTTCTAGCGGCGGCAATAACGCTGGCTCTTCGGCTAGTAATTTTAATAATGGAGTTAATAACCAAGCTATGGCTAGCCAGAATCAACCTCTTCAATCTCAGCAGCCCCCGCAGTCACCGGATTTTACGGGAGGAACCACTAATCCTAAGCCCCAAAAATCCAAGAGTGGATTAAAGAAGGCGTTGCTTTTTTCTGGAATATTTTTGTTGGCAGTAGGCTTGTTGGTAGGAGCAGCCTGGGGAGCAATGTTTTACGAAAAGAACTTTAAGGAAGTGGCGATTGAAGAAGTTCTACCAGGAGATGTAAATGTGGCTCTTAAGATTAACACTGATATTGAAGCGAACCAGTATCAATTATTAAACGAGAATCTCAAGAAGTTTCCGGGATATGATCTCTTAAAAAAAGATCTAGACGAAGCGGGGGAAGGGAAGAGTCCAGCGGAATTTATACAGGAAAAACTACAAGAGGCGAATTTGGATTATCAATCTGATATCAAAGAGGTTTTGAAAAACGAGGCGTATGTTTTAATTCCTAATATTGAGGTGGTAAGTCGCAATATCCAAAAGAAGGTAGTGCGCATAAAAGAATCTTTTCCAGGAATCACCAACCAATCATCCCCAAGGGGTCCAGGTTTAGGAGGTGGTTTGTCGGAAAAAACTTTGGCTCAGGCTGAGGACTATTATTTCCCAAATCCCGGGAGCGGGTCTGCTGAAGATGAGGAGTTAGAGCCAATGGATTTTGTGATGGGATCTCGGATTAAGAATTTGGAGAAAGCCAAGGAAGTAATAGAAAAACTAAAAGCTAAAACTGATGATGACATTGAAGTTAAAGAAAAGGAGTATCTAGGGTATACTTATGTAAAAGTGAGTACTCCTCAAGACGAGGACGAAAAGCTTTCTTTTTTGAATACTCAAAATACTTACCATGCAGTGTTGGGGGGAAATTGGATTATGGCTACTAAGGAGGATTACATTAAAGAGTCGATTGAATATCGTCAATCAAAAAACAAATTTGATTTTAATTCGTTAAATCCTTTGGCTGAAGAATTGGATCTTTTAACGGAAGGAAAGCAGAGCTTAGGAGAGGATCAAAAATTTCAAGCAGCCATGAGCGAGGTGCTGGGCGAGGAGGAAGAGTATCTGATTTCTGTTTATTTCAATATTGACTTGGAACGCTTAATGAGCTCCTTGGAGCCGGGAAGTAGCTTGCCTAAGCCAGGTGGGTATAACCCTCCCGATTACTTTAATCATCCCACTGAAATGATCGGGTCCTTTGTGATAAGAGTAGAGCAGGACGGGATTGTAATTCGTCAATTGGCTTCTAACCAAATAATTGCTGATTCCGTTAGCAATTATCCTTTCAAGGAGGGAACAGTGGAGATTCTGCCTTCTCGGCTTAATGGAAAATTTGCCGATGTCTATTTCAGCTATGCCAATATCAAAGAACTTTACTACAGTATTAAAAAGAATTATCTAACAGATGAAGGTCGGGATAAATTAAATGAAATTCGGAATGAAGCAGCTGCGACGATTAAATTTGACTTCGAGACAGACTTAATTGATCAATTTAACGGAGAATTGGCAGGGGTAATGTATACAAAATCTCAAGAGGCCCCGGAAGGAGCTTTGCTGGTGGAAGTAGAGGACAAAGAGAGGATGGTTCAGGTCTTCAGTAACTTAATTGAAGTAGGTAAGGCGGTTTACTTAGAGCAATCTCAGTCTGGATTGGATAGAGTGAAAATGATGTGCAGCAGTAGTTCTTCTGCTCCTAATAATGGCCTTTATTCTCGTCAATCATTTTATTCTCCTGAGAGTTGTGATCAAATGATCGCTAAGCAACAAAAAATGATTGACTTGATAACTAATACCAGACTTCAGGAAACTGAGACTGCTTTGGGAAAGATTTATTCTTACAAATTGCCTCTTAAAGATATGAGTGAGGGGATGCTGCCTTTCGACTTTTCCTTCGACTTCGGTTTTTGGGAAGGGAAGATGATTTTAGCTTCTAATTACGCCACTGTCGGAAAGTTGATGGAAGAGTTTTCTTCTGATAAAGAGGAGAAGCTTGTTCAAAATGAAAACTTTCAAAAGGCTGTTCAGCGGCTAGGAGTTAATGAAGGATACAGTAAGGGCTACATTCGGCCTTATGGTTTATGGAATGTCGTGGAGTATGTTTATTATGAATCCCAGAGACACTATGAGCAGCAGGCTACCGTTGCGGAGGAAAGCGAGGAGAATTCTCTTTCTGGTTCAATGACACCAGTTTCTCCTCTAGAAGCAGCTCTAACTCCCTCAGCACAGGAAATGGAAGAGCAGGCATTGGCGATAAGCAAGATATTTAAGACCTTGAATGCGGTTACTGGAGTAAATACTATTGTAAGAGAAGGGGAGTATGTTAAAGGAACCACTTTCTTTGAGATCAAAGAATTACCAGCTGACGAAAAAGAAGAGGCAGAAGAAATCTTGAAAAATATGTAGTTACTTTTAAAGAAAGCGTTATAAGGGCATGCCGGCGGTATGCCCTTATTTTTATGGAAATTTTAGGATTTTTAAAAATAGCCAGTTGGCGGAGGTTGACTTTCCGCTCCGGAAAATTTATTCTAGAAAGGTAAGTAATAACTAGGAAGAGCCCTTGAGATGAGCAATTATAAAAAACGAAGTTCTTCATTAGGTCAGGAAAGAGAAAACCAATCTGAAAACGGTCAGGAGCCGGTTAATGATGAAAAACAAGAGTCTAGTAATGGGCAATGGGTCCAAGGCTTGAGCTTGTTTTATCGAGTAAGTGGTTGGGTTGTAGCTCCACTCATCCTAGCTTTGTTAGCCGGAAGATGGCTAGATCAGAGATATCAAACCGAACCCTGGTTGCTTTTGGGATTAACCCTGTTTGCTTTTTTTATCTCAATGTGGAAAATTATTCAAGAGAGTTCTGATTTTATAAAAAAGATAGAAGATGAAGCTCAAGAAGCTAAGCGGCTTCAAAAAAATCAATCACAGGAAATCAGAAAAAGAGAAGAAGAGGATTTTGCCAAATCGAAAGATAAAGACGATAGTGATGACATTAACAGTAGCAAGAAAAAAAACAGTCAGTGATTTTATTTTGGTGTCAGTTTGAATCTTAAATAATTTTTTAGTCTAATGACAAATATTGTTCAGCACGATACTGATTCTCAGGAAAATTTAGACAATCAAGGTCACCAAACTAAAGAGAAGGAGGTTCCTCTGGAGGTGATAGAAGGAGAGCATTCGGAAGCAGCTAGTCATCCTCAGGAAGAAGGGACGGAAGAAATTACTCATGAGATTACTCTTTTCGCGGAGCCGGTTTTTCAGCTGGGAGAGTTAACCGTGACTAATTCTTTAATTAATAGTGTGCTAGTGGTGGTATTCCTCTCTTTGTTTTTTGTTTGGGCGGGAAATAAAGTCCGTAAAGTACCCCGAGGAATTCAGAATTTCATGGAGATGATCCTAGAAGGAGCTTTACAATTCTCTGATTCTATCACGGGGGACCGCAAAAAAAGCGAAAAATTCTTGCCTGTCGTGCTAGGCCTATTTTTGTTTATCTTGATTAATAATTGGCTGGGAATTTTTCCAGGAATCGGTACCATTGGAGCTATCCAGGAGCACGATGGTCATCCAGTCTTTGTGCCTTTTTTCCGAGGAGGAACAGCTGACCTTAATACCACCTTGGCTTTGGCGGCAGTGACGGTGTTTTTCACTCATGTAATGGGAGTGTTAGCGGTGGGTACCTGGAGTTACATTAATCGTTTTATTAACCTGGAGGCTTTTTTGGAAATTCCCAAGAAGTTTTCTCAAGACAAAAGCGTGATCTTAGTTAATCCGATTAAAGCTTTTGTGGGATTGATTGAAGTTGTAGGAGAGGTGGCTAAGGTAGCTTCTTTGTCTTTTCGTTTATTTGGGAATGTATTTGCTGGTGAGGTATTACTGGCTTCTATGATGGCCTTGATTGCTTTCTTTGTTCCCATTCCTTTTTTATTTTTAGAAATTCTGGTAGGTTTTATTCAGGCTTTGGTTTTCGCGGTGCTGATTCTAGTTTTTATGACGATGGCTACCGCAGAGGAGGCGCATTAGGAAGTGTTAGCTCAGCTTTCTGGCTATTAGAAGAGAGGAATTGTTAAAATTTTTCTGGAAAAATCCAGATTAATTCTGAGTAGTTCGGTTGTGATTTCTGAATTAGAATAGTTTCAATAGTTATTAATTAATTTTTTAAGGGCTATTTTTTTGTAAAACCGACTCTAAATAAATTTATACAATAAAGTCGATCTAGTAATTTACAAAGAAACAAGCCTCCAATTTTATGGAAGAAACCCAAGCAGTTCAAGCCGCCTTGGATCTCACTATGATGGCTAAGGCGATTGCGATCGCAGCGGGAGGAATTGCGCCAGCGATTGCGATTGGAAAGATTGGCTCTAAGGCCATGGAGTCCATTGGCCGGAACCCAGAATGCGCGAGCAAGATTTTGACCCCAATGCTTTTGGCAGCGGCCTTTGCGGAGGCGATTGCGATCTATGCTTTGGTGATTGCATTCAGCATCAGCTAGTTTTTTTAGCGCAGGTCTCGGAATTATACTTTTCCGAGATCTAGCTAAGAGAGCTACTTTGGTCGCCAGGACATTTTACTGTAGTCGTCCTTGTAATTCGACCAGGAGAAGCTAACTTGTATAAAACTTTTATTATTCATCATGGAAGGATTAATCGAAACTTTTCACATTGATTGGAAGCTATTACTAGCTCAAGTTGTTAATTTCGCGATTGTGGTGGCGGTGTTGTATAAATTTGCGTACAAGCCCTTGTTGAAGGCTATGAATGAGCGAACCGGAAAAATAGAGAAGGGCCTTAAAAATGCTCAGAAAGCGCAGCGGCAGTTAGAGGAAGCAGAAAAGGAAAAAGAGGAAAAGCTGTTACTAGTGAAAAAGGAAGCGCGTAAAATATTAGAAGAAGCTTACAGTCAAGCGGAGAAATCTAAAGCAGAGATTATGGCCGAAACTCAAGACAAAGCTCTTCAGGCGACGGAAAAGGCCAAAGAGCAAATTCAGGCCGAGAAGGATAAAATGTTGCAAGAAGCGAAAACAGAGATTGGTCAGTTAGTTTTGGCTGCTACCGAAAAAATTTTGGAAGAGAAGTTGGATGCTCAAAAAGATAAGGAGTTGATTGAAAAAACTGTAAAATCTACTATGTAATAATTTATGAAAATTAGTTCTCAACAATACGCTCAGCTAATTTGGCAGCTTTCTCAAGAGGCAGGAGCGTCTGGCTTGAGCGAGGGACAGTTGGCTGAATTGGTCCATGTCATTAAAAAGAATCGAGATCAAGACAAACTAGAGGAGATTGAACGAGATCTGGAGCGCCTAGAACTTAAAAAACAAGGATTTTTAGAAGTGGTAATAGAGAGCGCCCAAGAGCTGGTAGGAGAAGATCTTGCTCAAGTCAAGGGCTTGCTAGTAATCAGGGAGAGAGTAGAAGAGGAAAAAGTTATCTTAAAAAACCGGGTAAATCCTAGCCTAAAAGGGGGATTTATTTTGCGCTGGAAGGGTAATGTTTTGGATGCTAGCGTACAAGGAAGAGTGAGGAAATTAAGTGAGGTAATTAAGGCAAGCTAAGTTCTTTATTATGAAGAAAAGCTTTGCATTGTTGTTGGTTCTTGTAGCTATCGCTCTTTGTTTTAATTTTGTTTATGCGGGTTGTTTTCAAAAGGAGGACTTTTATTCTGAGGTTAAATTGAAGCCAGAGTTGCCTTGTTTGAAGGTTTCCGTGGAGCCAGTTTGCTCTGGTGTAGAGCTACTAATTGAGAATTTTTGCCAAGAGAATTTTCTTTACGATAAAGATGGTGAGCAGTTGATTGTTTATAGCAGGAGCGAGTGGAAATCGATTAAAGACATGAACCCTGAAATAAGCTATTCTGTTAAGGACAGAAGCATTTCTCAGAATTATGGAAGCTGGTCTAAGAGTTTGTCTCGAGAGGATGATCCGCAAAGAAAAATTTACATAGAAGGAAATAATTTTTCAAAGGAACCTAAGGAAAAAATAAAGGACTATCTTTTTTTAGGAACGCTGATCTTATTATTTGTAGCCTTTCCTGTTTTTGGAATTTGGATTTACAGGAGGCTACGGCCGGGAAGTAATTACTGAGCGCTGTGATTCTTTAGAAAGTAAAATTTAACTTTATTATATTAACTATGAGCAAAAATTACATTATTGAGCAGCTTAAAAAGCAAATTCAGGGAGCGGATTTGACTCCGGAGGCCCGTAAGGTAGGTACGGTGGTGGAGGTAGGAGATGGAATTGCTAAGGTATCAGGACTAGAAGAGGCTATGATGAGTGAGATGGTTCT